>NZ_PTSN01000001.1:0-569404 GCF_002965865.1 Escherichia sp. MOD1-EC6098 | reverse complement strand
TTTGCCTGGCGGAGATAGCGCGGTGGTCCCACCTGACCCCATGCCGAACTCAGAAGTGAAACGCCGTAGCGCCGATGGTAGTGTGGGGCCTCCCCATGCGAGAGTAGGGAACTGCCAGGCATCAAATAAAGCGAAAGGCCATCCGTAAGGATGGCCTTTTTGCGCTGGTGCGGAAAAAATGCCGGATGCAATGCTGGCGAGCCTTATCTGTCCTGCGCAGGGTTACGGTAGGGGTCAGCAGCGCATTATTCCCCCACATACGCCAGATTCAGTAGCGGATACGGTTTCCCCAACCTGCCCGCTTCCATACGATCGCCTCACCTGCAATCCATCCTTAATATCCGCAATAATTATTCTTCTGCTAACTAAATTCTCAGTTATGGTTGTGCAAGCAAAATAACAAATGTATAACATTTGTCTTACTAAAAAATAAATAACAACCGACAAAAGCATCGGATTATGGCAGGAGAAATAATGGCATGGCAGAAAACACTGTAACGGCAGACGGCAAACTGACAAGTAGTGATACTCGTCGCCGCATTTGGGCAATTGTAGGGGCCTCATCAGGTAACCTGGTTGAGTGGTTCGATTTCTATGTCTACTCATTTTGTTCCCTCTATTTCGCCCACATCTTCTTCCCTTCAGATAACACAACCACTCAACTACTACAAACTGCCGGTATTTTTGCCGCAGGATTTCTGATGCGTCCAATAGGCGGCTGGTTATTTGGTCGTATTGCTGACAAACATGGCCGCAAGAAATCGATGCTGCTATCGGTATGTATGATGTGTTTTGGATCACTGGTCATAGCCTGCTTGCCAGGCTATGAAACAATTGGCACCTGGGCTCCGGCGTTGTTACTTCTCGCGCGTTTATTCCAGGGATTATCTGTAGGTGGAGAATATGGCACCAGCGCCACCTATATGAGTGAAGTTGCAGTAGAAGGACGCAAAGGGTTTTACGCTTCATTTCAGTATGTCACGTTGATAGGCGGGCAACTTCTGGCATTGTTGGTTGTGGTGGTTTTACAGCATACAATGGAAGATATCGCGCTTAGAGAGTGGGGGTGGCGTATTCCCTTTGCATTAGGCGCGGTGTTAGCCGTTGTGGCGTTATGGTTACGTCGTCAGTTGGATGAAACTTCGCAACAAGAAACGCGAGCTCTAAAAGAAGCGGGTTCAATGAAGGGATTATGGCGCAATCGCCGTGCATTCATCATGGTTCTCGGCTTTACGGCTGCGGGTTCTCTTTGTTTCTATACCTTCACCACCTATATGCAGAAGTATCTGGTGAATACTGCGGGTATGCACGCCAACGTAGCAAGCGGCATTATGACGGCGGCGCTGTTTGTATTTATGCTCATCCAGCCGATAATTGGAGCATTGTCGGATAAGATTGGCCGTCGGACTTCAATGTTATGTTTCGGCTCTCTGGCCGCTATTTTTACCGTCCCCATTCTTTCGGCATTGCAGAACGTCTCCTCACCTTATGCGGCTTTTGGTTTGGTGATGTGTGCCCTGCTGATTGTGAGTTTTTACACTTCAATTAGTGGGATCCTGAAGGCGGAAATGTTCCCGGCACAGGTTCGCGCATTAGGTGTTGGTCTGTCATATGCGGTCGCGAATGCCATATTTGGTGGCTCAGCGGAGTATGTGGCGTTGTCGCTAAAATCGATAGGAATGGAAACGGCATTCTTCTGGTATGTGACATTGATGGCCGTAGTCGCGTTTCTGGTTTCTTTGATGCTACATCATAAAGGGAAGGGGATGCGTCTTTAGTGATGAGCCATTTGCCAGACCGTATAACCGGTGGTGGCACCGGCTACGTCCCAGGCAAAATCTTTCCAGCTCCAGCCGCTCCCTTCGGGGCGGCTATCCCACAGCTCTTTTGACACGCCCAGACTTACAGAGAACATCAACCCGAACATGGCGCTGCGGTCGCGGCTTATCTCCCGATGCTGTGCATATTCATTTCCAGCCGCTGAAAGCATTGCCGAGGCGATAAAGTGTTGCGCTTTATCCTGTCCGCTCCAGCCATCGTTAGCCCTATGGCTGCAACCAGAAAGCAACAATAGCGAACAGGCAAAAAGAATACGCAACGTGGCCTCCAAAAAACAAACCCCGTACAGGACGGGGTTCAGATTACAGGATACGGCTAATTAATCGGTCGATACGGATACGACGCAAGCGACGGATAAGCTTGCGAACCTTCACCGGATAATCGGCAATACTTTGCAGATCGCGGTAGTGCTTAACGATAGTGGTATGCTCGCGGATCAGATCCAACTCTTTCTCACGCTGCGGCGCAAGCTCCAGTTGCGGATCGTGGATCAAAATGGCGTTTTCCAGATCCAGACGCCAGGCGCGAGGGTTCAGGTTATTACCGGTGATCAGCATCCACTTATCATCAACCCACATCCCTTTCAGGTGATAGGTATTGTCGTCATCTTTCCATAACCGGACCACTAACTGGTCAGTATTGACGTAATACTGCAAACGGCTCAGGAAACGACGCAGATTAATCTCGTAGAGATACGGCAGTGCGCCGATAATCTTGAAAGGTTCATCTTCCGGAATGTAGAAGTCATTTGCGGTTTTATCACCGACAATAATTTCGACTTTTTTCCCTTCGCGCAGCAATTGGATGATATTGCGCACGAGGATGGCCGGTAGGTTGAAGTATGGTGTGCAGATGGTCAGTTTTTGCTCGGCACACGGCATAAGATGGAAAATAGTCTTGTTCAACAGACTCGATTTTCCCAGACCCACTAATGGCGTTACGGAGAGTTGATCGTTATCGGCATCGCCCTGGAAATGATAAGCAGCATCACGCAACTCCTGGCGGAACAGGCGGATATCGTTTTTGATTTCCGGGCTTTTCGGACGGTGAATATCATCCAGACGGTTAACACCGCGACCATTCATAATATTCTGTGTAACCCATTCAAACATAATGTCTGACATTTTACGGTTACGGATCAGATGATAGCGGTCGTAGCGGTATTTATCATGCTGATGCAGGTAAACATCGTTCAGGCTGGCACCGCTATAAAGTACGCTATCGTCGATGATAAAGCCTTTAAAGTGCAGAACGCCCAGGGCTTCACGGGTATTGATCGGAACGCCATAAACCGGAACATCTACGCCCGGGTTTTCCTGCGCCATGCGGCAGTACCAGTCAGCATTGGTATTAGATGCCGCAGCGCCAATGCGCCCACGTTGTGCACGATGCCAGTCGACCAGCACCCGCACATCCAGTTCCGGACGCTGCCGTTTAGCCTCATACAACGCGCTCAGAATGCCTTTGCCACCGTCATCCTGCTCAAGATACAGGGCGACAATGCAAATGCGCTGCTTCGCGCTGGCTATTTTTTCCAGCAGTGTCTCCCGGAAGTCGGCGGGAGCGTAAAAAAAATCGACATCATCAACTGATTGAGAAATCTTGGGTAGTTGGGCAAGGTGTTGTTGATGTTTATTACGCTTAAATTTTGACAACATCACAGTGCATTTCTTCTCTGTTCATTGAAGGGTCCTCTGTGCAATGCAGACGACATAAGCGGGCAATAATAACACCAGTCCCGATTAAGTGGTCAACATTTCCAGTACCTTACTCATGATTCCTCGCGCTGGGCAAGATTTAGCGTCAGCCCAACGATCCCCTCTTCGAGCTGGATATCGACGTTAAACCCGAGCTTGCGGGCCAGCGCCACCATGCCACGATTGTTTGGCATCGTAATACCATTCAGACGTTGCAGTCCGTGATCTCGCGTATAGGTAATCAACTTTTCCATTAAGCGTCGACCTAAGCCTAACCCTTTGAGATCCGAGCGCACCAGTACGGCAAATTCGGCATCAATGTTATCAGGATCGGAGATCGCCCGAGTGACGCCAAGGATCTCTTCTTTTTGATCAATACGCCGTACAGCCACAAACGCCATTTCCCGATCGTAGTCGATCTGCGTCATGTTAGCTAAATCTTCATGGGTGAATTCGTTGATCTCGCTAAAGTAACGGTAATAAAGATCTTCTTTGGTGACTCGCGAAATGAATTGCTGAAGTTGTGGCTCATCTTCCGGCAAGATCGGGCGGAACAAGCAACGTTCGCCGTTTTTTAATTCTACCCACTCTTCTAACTGATGTGGGTACGGGCGCACAGCAAGGCGACTTTCGTTATTGCCTTCGAACGGTGCAATATCCACCGTGACATCCAGCGCGGTAAATTCACTGCCGGAAGCCAGTAAAGGGTGAATATCCAGCCGCTGAATTTCTGGGCAATCGACAATCAGGTTGGAAACCTGCACCAGTAACTGGCTTAAGCCCGCGATGTCGAGTGGACGCAGTGCGCTGCGTGCACGAATTTTTTTACTTTTGATTCCCTGAATGACCAGATAGCGAGCCAGATTCATGTTCAGCGGTGGCAGCGCCACGACAGCTTGATCTTCAGGACGCCACTCCACACCGCCCTCACCAAGCATGATCAACGGCCCAAAAACCGGATCGTGTTCCACGACTACACGCAGCTCCTGAGCGCCAGCACGATTAGCCATACTTTGCACCAACAGGCCGTGGATCCGTGCCTGCGGCCAGGCCATTTTTACCCGATCGAAAATAGCGTTCGCGGCTTGCTGGACTTCATTAGCCGTACGTAAATAGAGCATCACGCCCTGAACTTCCGATTTATGCGGAATATCCGGCGAGCGCAATTTCAGCGCCACCGGATAACCAATCTGTTCTGCAATATGCACAGCTTCGGTGCTGTCAGTGGCAATCCAGGTGGGAAGCGTGTTCATGCCATATGCTTGCAGGATTGGCTGAACCTCATGGGTATCGAGCGATGTCGCTCCTTCGGCAATGGCCTGCTGTAGCAGAATATGCGCTTCTGCGGTATTGGAGGTCAGATTGCTGGGTAACGCCGGTGTTTCGCGTAACTGCTTCTGGTTTCGACGGTACTCAACCATATGCATAAAAGCGGTGATAGTTCCTTCCGGTGTGCGATAGGTCGGAAGCCCGGCTTCACTGAATAAACGTCGCGCCTCTTGCGAGGAGTGTTCGCCGCACCAGTTAGTCAGCAGAGAGACATACTTGCTGCGAGGATGATGTTTTACTGCTTCAATTAATGCCTGTGCGCTTTCTGTGGCAGGCGCAGCGGCGCTGGGGGAATGGATAACCATCAGCGCATCAAAATCCTGGCTGTGGAGCAGAATATCCAGCGTTTTGACATAGTGCTCGCTGCTGGCGTCATCGCGTAGATCAAGCGGGTTAGAGATTGCTACATGTTCTGGCAGGGCATCGCGTAGTTTCTGGCAGGCCTCTTCACTTAACGTTGCCAGTTTACCATTGCGCGACCATAAGGCATCCAGCGCCAGTGCGGCAGGAGCAGCACCGTTGCTGATAATCATCAGCCGGTCGCCACGCAACGGACGCATGTGGCTAAGGGTTTCCACCGCCGAAAACAGTTCGTGGGTGTCCTGCACTCGCAACAAACCGGCACGCTGAATAGCTGCATCCCACGCCGGATCCATACCCGCTGTGGTGTTCAGCAATCTTTGCGCCGCCGGACTACGTCCGCTTTTAATCACCAGAATCGGCTTATTTCGCGAGGCACTACGGGCAGCCGACACAAAGCGTCGTGCGTCGCTTAATTGTTCGAGATAGAGCAAGATGGCGCTGGTTTTGCTGTCGCGTGCCAGGTAGTCGAGCAATTCATCAACGTCGATATCCAGGCTGTCACCGAGCGCAATAAAGTATGAAAACCCCATTTCACGCTGTTGCGCCCAGTCGAGGATGGTGTTGGAGACAGCAGCCGATTGTGAAATAAACGCCAGCTTGCCGCGCTTAATTGGCACTGGCGAAAAGCTGGCATTCAGCCCTTGCCAGGGAGCGAGTAATCCCAGACTGTTTGGTCCAAGCAGGCGCATGTTATGGCGCAGAGCGCAGGCGCGTAGGTCTTTGTGTTGTGATGTCGGTGAAGAAAGAATAATGCAGGTTTTACAGCCTTTCTCTCCAAGCTCTTCCAGAAGAGCAAGATTGCGGCTGGCATTAGTACATAGCACTGCGAGGTCAGGAGTAAAAGGCAAACTGGCGATGTCTGGCCATGCCAGCACGCCCTGTACCGCCTTCCAGGCTGGCGTCACCGGCAGCACCGGTCCGTTAAAGCCTCCAGCCAGCAGGTTACGCATCATCAGGTAACCTGCGCGATTGGGTTTCATCGACGCGCCAATTACCGCAATCGATTTTGGTCGCAGTAGTGCTTCCAGTCCTCGCTGACTCATACCGGTCTCCCGCAGAAGTGACCGAATGATTTTAAACGATTTCTAACTGTTCTGCTGTGATACTACCCAGATGTTGCGTTTTTCCTGCCAGATAGCGCGTTTTAAAGCGAGTGAAATGCTCGCCTAAGCCCGTTGCGGCTTTGGTGTCACCCGCCATATCTAAAAGTGCGATGGCTACCTCAGCGGTGCAATATTGGCCTTCACTCTGAGCTTCACGCAGGCGATAGGCAGACAAACGCGAAAGATCGACGGAAATGACGGGAAGATTATCCAGATACGGACTTTTACGAAACATCTTCCGCGCTTCCGGCCAGGTGCCATCGAGCATGATAAATAGCGGTGGCTTACCAGGAGGAGGCGTAAAGATCACTTCTCGTTGCTCATCCGCATATGAGGCAGGAAAAACCACCATTGGCTGATAATACGGGTTTTGCACCAGATCCAGCAGTTCTTGCGATGGTTCGGTACGTGACCATTGAAACGCGACGGTATCTGGCAAGATATCGGCAATCAAACGTCCAGTATTGCTGGGTTTCATTGGCTCGGTGTCAAACATCAGCAAACAAAAGCGGCTTTTTGCTTCCGTTGGGGTGATGGTTGAACAGAGGCATAATTTCTCTGGCAAAAGGCAGCGTTGGCAACGACGAACGCGATTACCACGGGCAAGAAAAGGACGTGTTGCGCGCGCAATACGCTCGGCGCGTAACTGGAGAACAGCGTTTTCGGTCATAAGAGAGCGTCGAAAAAATGCCATTGTCGCAGAGGAGAAAACGGGGCACAAGATGCGCCCCGATAAGATTAAAGAGATTCGTTCAGCCAGCTATCAAACGGTGCTTTCGGCACTGCGCCGTTAAGCATGTCGACAACCTGACCATTTTTGAAAATCATGATCGTCGGAATACTGCGAATACCAAAGCGACTGCTTAATTCACGTTCAGCTTCGGTATTCACTTTTACAAAACGCACTTTACCGCTACGCTCTTGTGCAACATCTTCAAAAATCGGTGCGAAGTTACGGCAAGGGCCGCACCACGGTGCCCAGAAGTCGATCACCACAGGCAGATCGTCTTTCAGCAATTTGTCGAGTGTTTCACCGGTCGCATTAATCACCTCTCCGTCAAACAGGTCGTGACCGCAGCGTCCGCATTTTGCCGCATCGTCAATCCGTTCGTCGGGAATGCGGTTGATGGCCTGACAATGGGTACAAACGGTATTCATAACTAACCTCGGGATGAGTAAGGAGACTTATCGGCAACGACGCCGGTATGTTTCTAATATGTTACATATTATCGAGGGCATTGTTCCAGACAACAATCTGTTTTATTCAATGGGTATGATAGTCGCAGGCTTTGGAACGAAATCATGGCGAACCGCGCGCACTTCGGGTAATCTGCGCGCTTCGCGCAGCGCTGGTGGAGAAAAGCATGAACGATGAAATGAAAAGCAAAAGCGGCAAGGTCAAAGTGATGTATGTCCGCAGTGATGATGATTCTGATAAACGAACCCACAACCCGCGAACCGGGAAAGGGGGCGGGCGTCCAGGAAAATCTCGTGCCGACGGTGGCCGTCGCCCCGCCCGCGATGACAAACAGAGTCAGCCCCGTGACCGCAAGTGGGAAGAGTCGCCGTGGCGAACTGTTTCCCGCGCGCCGGGTGATGAGGCACCGGAAAAGGCCGATCACGGTGGCATCAGTGGTAAAAGTTTTATTGATCCGGAAGTGTTGCGTCGTCAGCGTGCGGAAGAAACCCGCGTCTACGGCGAAAACGCATGTCAGGCACTGTTCCAGAGCCGTCCGGAAGCGATTGTTCGCGCCTGGTTTATCCAGAGTGTAACGCCGCGTTTTAAAGAAGCATTGCGCTGGATGGCGGCAAACCGCAAAGCGTACCACGTGGTAGATGAAGCCGAGCTGGCAAAAGCGTCAGGCACGGAACATCACGGCGGCGTTTGCTTCCTGATCAAAAAGCGCAACGGCACAACCGTGCAGCAGTGGGTAAGCCAGGCAGGTGCACAGGATTGCGTACTGGCGTTGGAAAATGAATCTAACCCACATAATCTGGGCGGGATGATGCGTAGCTGTGCGCACTTCGGCGTGAAAGGTGTTGTTGTGCAGGATGCGGCGTTGCTGGAATCGGGTGCGGCTATCCGTACCGCAGAAGGTGGCGCAGAGCATGTGCAACCGATTACTGGCGACAACATTGTTAATGTGCTGGATGATTTCCGTCAGGCGGGTTACACCGTGGTGACCACTTCCAGCGAACAGGGCCAACCACTGTTCAAAACCAGTTTGCCAGCGAAAATGGTGTTGGTTTTGGGGCAGGAATATGAAGGGTTACCAGATGCTGCGCGTGATCCAAACGATCTGCGAGTGAAGATTGACGGTACTGGCAATGTTGCTGGTCTGAATATCTCTGTCGCAACGGGTGTTCTGCTTGGTGAATGGTGGCGTCAGAATAAAGCCTGATAAATCAGCCGGATGGCAGTTCTGCCATCCGGCATTTTCCCGCAAATTTACTCGCTCTCTGCCGGTAATACAGGTATCCAGTTAATCGGCTTCTCGCCACGTTGTTCCAGCCACTGATTTGCCAGTACAAAATGGTTACAGCCAAAGAATCCACGATGGGCCGATAACGGCGACGGATGCGGTGCTTTCAGTACGTGATGGCGTTGCTTATCTATAATTGCCCCTTTCTTTTGCGCATGCGACCCCCACAGTAAAAACACCACGCCTTCGCGATGCTGATTAATCAGGCTGATGACTTTATCGGTGAACGTCTCCCAGCCGAGGCTGGCGTGGGAATGCGCCTGACCTGCACGTACAGTCAATACGGTATTGAGCAGCAGCACGCCCTGGCGCGCCCAGCTTTCCAGGTAACCATGCGTCGGGCGGGTAAAGCCTGGGATGGTATTTTCCAGCTCTTTATACATATTCAGCAGTGACGGCGGTGTCGCAATACCGGGACGAACAGAAAATGCCAGACCATGTGCCTGTCCAGGTCCGTGGTAAGGATCCTGGCCGAGAATCACAACTTTGACATCGCTCAACTCAGTAAAACGGAAGGCATTAAAGACATCTTTTTGTGGCGGATAGATAGTGATGCCAGACTGCCGCTCACTGGCGACGGTCTGAAGGGTATTAAGAAAATAGGGTTGCTGCTTCTCTTCAGCCAGCACGTCATGCCAGGTTAATTCGTTAGCCATCTCGCTCTCCTGCGGATCTTCAATCCACCTAGCTTAACTGCTTCTTTCTACAGAACAAAATCAAGCTCATTTTTTAGACACAATCGAGTGCAAAAAAATGTAAATTGGTAAAATTTCACACCCGCATAAGTTGATGTAAAACAATAAAATCTATTTGCGACCACGCTTACCGTGTGGTTTTTATTGATTTAAATCAAAGAATCAAGAGTGTTTGAGGAGTATATATACACTCAAACAACAATGGTTTTACCAATTGGCCGCGACAGGCTGACAAATCAAATAATTTTGCCGGGGAGGCATCACATGATTACAGGTATCCAGATTACTAAAGCCGCTAATGACGATCTGCTGAACTCTTTCTGGCTGCTGGACAGCGAAAAAGGCGAAGCGCGTTGCATCGTTGCGAAAGCAGGATTTGCAGAAGACGAAGTGGTTGCAGTAAGCAAACTGGGTGATATTGAATACCGTGAAGTTCCAGTAGAAGTTAAACCAGAAGTTCGCGTGGAAGGTGGTCAGCACCTGAACGTAAACGTTCTGCGTCGCGAAACTCTGGAAGATGCTGTTAAGCATCCGGAAAAATATCCGCAGTTGACTATCCGTGTATCCGGTTATGCAGTTCGCTTCAACTCTCTGACTCCGGAACAGCAGCGCGACGTTATCGCTCGTACCTTTACTGAAAGCCTGTAAGGCTTAAGTAGCAAGATATTACAGAAGCGGAAGAGGGTGACCTCTTCCGCTTTTTGTCTATATAGATAACCATCAGTCAGGCTGGTGGTTATCTATAGACAAAAATAATGCCGGGATAAAACCCGGCATTATTTTTACTCTTCTGTCGTTTGCGGCGGCACGCCTGTTCCGCTTGGTTTGCGGCGCTTACCAATATTTTTGGTATCGCGGTGGCGTTTTTTCACCCGTGGCTTCTCTTTCTCTTTAGCCTTTTTCTTCTCGGCGCGTTTTGCCAGGACTTTCTTCGATGGTTTACCCGTCTGTTTCTCGCTTGGCGCACGCGTTTTCGGGCGTAACTCATCAATGACGCGAGCTTTAATCGGCTCTTCAATATAACGACTAACTTTGCCCAGCAGCAGATGGTCATGGGCTTCAACCAGTGAAATCGCGATCCCTTTACGACCGGCGCGAGCGGTACGCCCGATTCGGTGCAAATAGGTATCGCCACTGCGCGGCATATCGAAGTTAAAGACGTGGCTGACATCCGGAATGTCGATACCACGTGCGGCAACGTCGGTGGCAACCAGCACGTTTACGCGACCTTCAGTCAGACGCTTAATCGCTTCATTACGCTTGCCTTGTACCATCTCACCTTCGAGATAGCAGTTGTTGATGCCTGCTTCGCGCAACCAGTTTGCCAGTTCATGCACACGCTCACGCTTGCGCACAAATACGATTGAGCGAGTCGCTTCCGGCTGTTTTAACAGATGTACCAGCAACGCAGTTTTATGCTCAAGGTCATCGGCACGGTAATACCACTGATGAATCTTTTTGCGCTCACGGGTGGATGGATTAGCAGAAACTTCCACCGGATCCTCCAGCAGACGTTCGGCAAAATCCTGAATGGCATCGCCTTCCAGCGTAGCTGAGAAGAGCAGGGTTTGCTTACGCCAGCGAGTTTCGCCAGCAATATGTTCGATATCCTGGGCGAAGCCCATATCCAGCATACGGTCTGCTTCGTCAAGGATCAGTGTTTCAACCGCGCGGCAATCGAAGTTCTCTTCTTTTATGTATTGCAGCAGACGTCCGGTCGTGGCGACCACGATGTCCTGGTTTTCGCTGAACACTTCCGCGTGGTTCATATAGGCCACGCCGCCGGTGATGGTGGCAATATCCAGATGTGTATGTTTCGCCAGTTCACGGGCATGATCGGCCACCTGCATCGCCAGTTCGCGAGTTGGGGTGAGGATCAAAATACGCGGTGGACCGGATTTCTTACGCGGGAAATCGAGCAGGTGCTGCAACGCTGGCAGCAGATACGCCGCCGTTTTACCGGTGCCTGTCGGCGCAGAACCGAGTACATCACGGCCATCGAGCGCAGGCGGAATGGCGGCAGCCTGAATGGCGGTCGGGCGAGTGAAACCTTTATCCTGGAGGGCTTCCAGCAGGCTTTCGTCGAGTTCAAGTTCGGAAAAAGTCGTTACAGTCATGTTCTACCTCTGTGTGGGGCGCTGATTATAGACGTTACGGCTGCAATCTTCATCTGTTTGTATGGATATCGCTTCTCAGGTATTGTTCTTACCCGGTGCTATCGCCGTTTTTACAGCAAGGTTTTATTTTCATGTCACAGTCTACATCCGTGCTTCGTCGTAATGGATTTACTTTTAAACAGTTTTTTGTCGCGCACGATCGCTGTGCGATGAAAGTGGGAACGGATGGAATTTTACTGGGCGCATGGGCTCCTGTGGCAGGGGTAAAACGCTGCCTTGATATCGGCAGTGGTAGCGGGCTACTGGCGCTAATGCTGGCGCAACGAACTGATGACAGCGTGATGATTGATGCAGTTGAACTGGAAAGTGAGGCAGCGGCTCAGGCGCAGGAAAATATCGCGCAGTCCCCGTGGGCAGAGCGGATTAATATCCATACGGCGGATATTCAGCAGTGGATAACCCAGCAGGCCGCGCGTTTTGACTTAATTATCAGTAACCCGCCGTATTATCAGCAGGGGGTTGAGTGCGCGACGCCGCAACGGGAACAGGCGCGCTATACCACTACGTTGGATCACCAGACGTTGCTTACTTGTGCGGCAGAATGCATTACCGAAGAGGGATTTTTCTGCGTGGTGCTGCCGGAGCAGATTGGTAATGGTTTTACTGAACTGGCATTAAGCATGGGATGGCATTTACGTTTACGGACGGACGTGGCGGAAAACGAGGCTCGATTACCGCATCGGGTGCTACTGGCATTCTCCCCACTGGCGGGGGAATACTTTAGCGATCGGTTAGTGATTCGTGGGCCAGACCAGAACTATTCTGAAGCGTATACGGCGCTGACCCAGGCTTTTTATTTGTTTATGTAATGATGGCCAGGCGAGAGAATCGACGGACCGGAATGCGTGAGCAACTCCGGGTAGTCCAGCGTGTAATGCAAGCCCCGACTCTCCTTGCGCATCATCGCGCAGCGAACAATTAACTCGGCAACCTGCACCAGATTACGCAGTTCCAGTAAATTATTCGACACCCGAAAGTGGGCATAATATTCGTCTATTTCCTGCTGCAACATATTGATCCGTCGCAGGGCACGCTCCAGGCGCTTTGTTGTGCGCACAATACCGACGTAATCCCACATAAACAGACGCAGCTCATGCCAGTTATGTTGGAGCACCACCAGCTCGTCAGGATCCTCAACGCGGCTTTCATCCCATGACGGCAAGCGGTTGACGCCACGTGCATAAGGCATCCGTCTTTCAATGTCTTCCGCCGCCGACCAGCCGTAGACCAGACATTCCAGCAATGAGTTAGAGGCCATTCGGTTAGCGCCATGTAATCCTGTGTAGCTCACTTCGCCAATCGCATACAGCCCATCAACATCAGTACGCCCATAGTCATCCACCATTACACCGCCGCAAGTATAGTGCGCAGCAGGTACTATCGGCACAGGCTCTTTAGTGAGATCAATACCCAGACCCAGCAACTTTTCATAAATCATCGGGAAATGCTGACAAATAAAATCCGCAGGCTTATGACTAATATCTAGGAACATACAATCCGCGCCGAGGCGTTTCATTTCATAGTCAATAGCGCGGGCAACAATATCGCGCGGAGCCAGTTCACCACGCTCATCAAAATCGGGCATAAAGCGTGTGCCGTCCGGGCGCTTCAAATAAGCGCCTTCGCCACGTAAAGCTTCCGTTAACAGGAAGTTCCGCGCCTGTGGATGATACAGCGCCGTTGGGTGGAACTGATTAAATTCGAGATTAGCAACCCGGCAACCGGCGCGCCAGGCCATGGCAATACCATCACCAGAGGAAATATCCGGATTGGTGGTGTACTGATAAACCTTCGATGCGCCGCCAGTTGCCAGCACCACAGCTTTCGCATGACAGGTTTCTACCGCTTCTTTATTGCGATTCCACACCCATGCTCCGACCACTCGTCGCGTCCCCGGCAGACCAATTTTGTCGGAAATAATCAGATCGACTGCGTTGCTGCGTTCCAGTACACGAATATTCGGATGACTCTGCGCCTTGCTCACCAGCGTAGTTTCTACTTCTTTACCAGTGGCGTCGGCGGCATGAAGAATACGGCGGTGGCTATGACCGCCTTCACGGGTCAGATGGTAACTTTCTTCCCCATTTGGTTGCACCTGGGTATCAAACAATACCCCTTGATCGATCAACCATTGCACACAGGAACGCGCATTGCTGGCAACAAACTTAACCGCATGGCTATCGCAAATTCCGGCACCGGCAACCAACGTATCTTCCACATGTGAATCGATACTGTCAGTTTCATCAAACACGGCAGCAATTCCGCCCTGGGCGTAAAACGTCGAGCCTTCAGTAACAGAGCCTTTGCTAAGAACGATGACATGATGCTTATCTGCCAGACGTAGTGCCAGTGAAAGCCCGGCAGCGCCACTACCGATAATCAACACATCACAAGAATATTCAGGGAAAGTATTCATTTTTGTTGTTTAATTTACTAAACACAGTCCGGTCAGCATAGCATCATGTTGTACAATTAAACACCTGCTATTTTAATGTTTGTTACAATGGCTAAACATATTGTTTCTGGGAGGCGGAAAAAAGGGAAGTTGCTCGTCGACGGAGGATTAGGTGGTGAAATAAAAAGGCCGTTGGGTTACTCTTCAGGCAGTTAAATGGGCATTTCTGCACAGATAATGCGTTATTCAGATTCTGTAGACTTATAATGATAGATAATGATCCGTCTACAGCATGACAAACAAAAACAGATGCGTTACGGAACTTTACAAAAACGAGACACTCTAATCTTTTGCTTGCTCAAATTGCAGCTAATGGAGTGGCGTTTCGACAGCGCGTGGAAATTTGGTTTGGGGAGACTTTACCTCGGATGAGCGAGCAGTTAACGGACCAGGTCCTGGTTGAACGGGTCCAGAAGGGAGATCAGAAAGCTTTTAACTTACTGGTAGTGCGCTATCAGCATAAAGTGGCGAGTCTGGTTTCCCGCTATGTGCCGTCGGGTGATGTTCCCGATGTGGTACAAGAAGCTTTTATTAAAGCCTATCGTGCGCTGGATTCGTTCCGGGGAGATAGTGCTTTTTATACATGGCTGTATCGGATTGCTGTTAATACGGCAAAAAATTACTTGGTTGCTCAGGGGCGTCGTCCACCTTCCAGCGATGTGGATGCCATTGAAGCAGAAAACTTCGAAAGTGGCGGCGCGCTGAAAGAAATTTCGAACCCTGAGAACTTAATGTTGTCAGAAGAACTGAGACAGATAGTTTTCCGAACTATTGAGTCCCTCCCGGAAGATTTACGCATGGCAATAACCTTGCGGGAGCTGGATGGTCTGAGCTATGAAGAGATAGCCGCTATCATGGATTGTCCGGTGGGTACGGTGCGTTCACGTATCTTCCGAGCGAGGGAAGCTATTGATAATAAAGTTCAACCGCTTATCAGGCGTTGACGATAGCGGGATACTGGATAAGGGTATTAGGCATGCAGAAAGAACAACTTTCCGCTTTAATGGATGGCGAAACGCTGGATAGTGAGCTGCTTAACGAACTGGCTCACAACCCGGAGATGCAGAAAACCTGGGAAAATTATCACTTAATCCGTGACTCTATGCGGGGTGATACTCCCGAGGTACTCCATTTCGATATCTCTTCACGCGTGATGGCCGCCATTGAAGAAGAGCCCGTTCGCCAACCGACGATATTGATCCCAGAGGCTCAGCCTGCGCCGCATCAATGGCAGAAAATACCATTCTGGCAGAAAGTTCGTCCGTGGGCGGCACAGCTCACCCAAATGGGTGTAGCGGCATGCGTATCGCTTGCAGTTATCGTTGGCGTCCAGCACTATAATGGACAATCTGAAACGTCCCAGCAGCCCGAAACACCGGTATTTAATACTCTGCCGATGATGGGTAAAGCCAGTCCGGTAAGCCTGGGAGTACCTTCTGAAGCGACCGCGAACAATGGTCAACAGCAGCAGGTACAGGAGCAGCGTCGTCGCATTAATGCCATGTTGCAGGATTACGAATTGCAACGTCGACTCCACTCCGAACAGCTTCAGTTTGAGCAGGCACAGACACAGCAAGCCGCTGTACAAGTGCCAGGAATTCAAACTTTAGGAACGCAATCGCAGTAATGAAGCAACTTTGGTTTGCCATGTCATTAGTGACAGGTAGCCTGTTATTCTCTGCTAACGCCTCGGCCACTCCCGCGTCCGGGGCGTTATTACAGCAGATGAACCTGGCTAGCCAGTCACTGAATTACGAGCTGTCATTCATCAGCATCAATAAACAAGGTGTTGAGTCTCTGCGTTATCGACATGCACGCCTCGATAACCGTCCTCTTGCACAGTTGTTGCAAATGGATGGCCCGCGCCGGGAAGTGGTACAGCGCGGCAATGAAATCAGCTACTTTGAACCGGGTCTTGAACCGTTCACTCTTAATGGCGATTACATTGTTGATTCTCTGCCATCGCTCATCTATACCGATTTCAAACGCCTTTCTCCTTACTACGACTTTATCTCTGTGGGGCGCACCCGTATTGCTGACCGCTTATGTGAGGTAATCCGCGTGGTAGCCCGTGATGGCACACGCTACAGCTACATCGTGTGGATGGACACCGAATCGAAATTACCGATGCGGGTTGATCTCCTTGATCGCGATGGTGAGACACTGGAGCAATTCCGCGTGATCGCTTTCAACGTTAATCAGGATATCAGCAACAGTATGCAGACACTGGCGAAGGCAAACTTGCCGCCTCTGCTTTCTGTACCTGTTGGTGAGAAAGCCAAATTTAATTGGGCTCCAACCTGGTTGCCACAGGGCTTTAGCGAAGTTTCCAGCAGTCGACGTCCGTTACCGACGATGGATAACATGCCCATCGAATCGCGTCTCTATTCCGACGGGTTGTTCAGCTTCTCGGTAAACGTTAACCGCGCTACGCCATCCAGTACCGATCAGATGTTGCGAACCGGACGCCGAACGGTCAGCACCAGCATACGCGACAACGCGGAAATCACCATTGTTGGTGAACTGCCACCGCAAACGGCGAAACGAATTGCCGAGAATATTAAGTTTGGGGCAGCGGAATGATCAAAGAGTGGGCTACTGTCGTCTCCTGGCAAAACGGGCAGGCGCTGGTCAGTTGCGATGTTAAAGCTTCATGCAGCAGTTGCGCTTCCCGCGCAGGTTGCGGCAGTCGCGTGTTGAATAAACTAGGCCCGCAAACCACACATACCATCGTCGTATCCTGTGATGAACCGTTAGTGCCGGGGCAGAAAGTTGAATTGGGAATCGCTGAAAGCAGCCTGCTTAGCTCCGCATTATTGGTTTATATGTCGCCGCTGGTGGGATTATTCCTTGTCGCTTCGTTATTTCAGCTACTCTTTGCTTCAGATATTGCAGCATTATGCGGAGCAATCCTCGGCGGCGTTGGTGGATTCCTTATTGCGCGAGGATACTCACGTAAGTTTGCCGCCCGAACAGAATGGCAACCGATCATCTTAAGTGTGGCATTGCCGCCTGGCCTTGTGCGATATGAAGCATCTTCGGAAGACGCGAGCCAGTGATTTCACTGGCTTTATTGTATTTTGCATAACAAATGCGAGGACGTTTTCAGATACCACAATCCATACGGTATGAACATTTCCTCGCCTCAATGTTGTAGTGTAGAATGCGGCGTTTCTATTAATACAGACGTTAAGCTCAGAACAGCGACTTCTAAAAGCCTGGTTAACCGGGCATTAAGGCACAATAATCATACTTTATGAAGAATATACGTAACTTTTCGATCATAGCTCACATTGACCACGGTAAATCGACGCTGTCTGACCGTATTATCCAGATCTGCGGTGGCCTGTCTGACCGTGAAATGGAGGCACAGGTTCTCGATTCCATGGATCTTGAGCGTGAGCGTGGTATTACTATCAAAGCGCAGAGCGTGACGCTGGACTATAAAGCGTCCGATGGCGAAACCTATCAACTTAACTTTATCGACACCCCGGGTCACGTGGACTTCTCCTATGAAGTATCCCGTTCGCTGGCTGCTTGTGAAGGTGCATTGTTAGTGGTCGATGCAGGGCAGGGCGTAGAAGCGCAAACCCTGGCAAACTGCTACACCGCGATGGAAATGGACCTCGAGGTGGTGCCGGTACTTAACAAAATTGACTTACCAGCAGCCGATCCTGAACGCGTTGCGGAAGAAATCGAAGATATCGTCGGCATCGACGCTACCGACGCAGTGCGTTGCTCGGCAAAAACAGGTGTTGGTGTGCAGGATGTACTGGAACGTCTGGTGCGTGACATTCCGCCGCCGGAGGGAGATCCAGAAGGCCCATTGCAGGCACTGATTATCGACTCCTGGTTCGACAACTACCTGGGCGTTGTTTCACTTATCCGTATTAAAAACGGCACCCTGCGTAAGGGTGATAAAGTGAAAGTCATGAGTACCGGGCAGACTTATAACGCCGACCGCCTGGGTATTTTCACGCCGAAACAAGTTGATCGTACTGAACTGAAATGTGGTGAAGTAGGTTGGTTGGTTTGTGCGATTAAAGATATTCACGGCGCACCAGTAGGCGATACCTTAACGCTGGCGCGTAATCCGGCAGAAAAAGCGCTGCCAGGCTTTAAGAAAGTTAAACCTCAGGTTTATGCCGGTCTGTTCCCGGTAAGTTCCGACGACTATGAAGCCTTCCGCGACGCGCTGGGCAAATTGAGTCTGAACGATGCCTCTCTGTTCTACGAGCCGGAAAGTTCTACAGCGCTGGGCTTTGGCTTCCGCTGCGGCTTCCTCGGCCTGCTGCATATGGAGATCATTCAGGAACGTCTGGAACGTGAATACGATCTTGACCTGATTACCACGGCACCGACAGTAGTGTATGAAGTAGAAACTACGGGGAAAGAAGTTATCTACGTCGACAGCCCGTCTAAGCTGCCAGCAGTGAATAACATCTACGAACTGCGTGAGCCGATCGCGGAATGTCACATGCTGCTGCCGCAGGCATATCTCGGTAACGTTATTACGCTGTGCGTAGAAAAACGTGGTGTACAGACCAATATGGTTTACCACGGTAATCAGGTGGCGCTGACGTACGAGATCCCGATGGCGGAAGTGGTGCTCGACTTCTTCGATCGCTTGAAATCTACCTCGCGTGGTTATGCGTCTCTGGATTACAACTTCAAACGCTTCCAGGCTTCCGACATGGTGCGTGTTGACGTTTTAATCAACGGTGAACGTGTCGATGCGCTGGCGTTGATCACCCACCGTGATAATTCGCAAAACCGTGGTCGCGAGCTGGTGGAGAAGATGAAAGATCTAATCCCACGCCAGCAGTTTGATATTGCCATTCAGGCAGCGATTGGTACGCACATTATCGCGCGTTCCACCGTGAAGCAGCTTCGTAAAAACGTACTGGCCAAATGTTATGGCGGCGATATCAGCCGTAAGAAAAAGCTGCTGCAGAAGCAGAAAGAAGGTAAGAAACGCATGAAGCAGATCGGTAACGTCGAGCTGCCGCAGGAAGCGTTCCTCGCCATTCTGCATGTCGGCAAAGACAACAAATAATCTTTAGGAGTTGGCATGGCGAATATGTTTGCCCTGATTCTGGTGATTGCCACACTGGTGACGGGCATTTTATGGTGCGTGGATAAATTCTTTTTCGCACCTAAACGGCGGGAACGTCAGGCAGCAGCGCAGGCGGCTGCTGGAGACTCACTGGATAAAGCTACGCTGAAAAAAGTTGCGCCAAAACCAGGTTGGCTGGAAACCGGTGCTTCTGTATTTCCGGTGCTGGCACTTGTGTTAATTGTGCGTTCATTTATTTATGAACCGTTCCAGATCCCGTCAGGTTCGATGATGCCGACTCTGTTAATCGGTGACTTCATTCTGGTGGAGAAATTTGCCTACGGTATTAAAGATCCTATCTACCAGAAAACGCTGATCGAAACCGGCCATCCGAAACGTGGTGATATTGTGGTCTTTAAATACCCGGAAGATCCAAAGCTTGATTACATCAAGCGTGCGGTTGGCTTACCGGGCGATAAAGTCACTTACGATCCGGTTGCGAAAGAGCTGACTATTCAACCTGGATGCAGTTCCGGTCAGGCGTGTGAAAACGCGCTACCGGTAACGTATTCCAACGTGGAGCCGAGCGATTTTGTTCAAACCTTCTCTCGTCGTAATGGTGGGGAAGCGACCAGCGGATTCTTTGAAGTGCCGAAAAACGAAACTAAAGAAAACGGTATTCGTCTTTCTGAACGTAAAGAGACACTGGGTGATGTTACACACCGCATCCTGACAGTACCTATCGCTCAGGACCAGGTAGGGATGTATTACCAGCAGCCAGGGCAACAACTGGCAACCTGGATTGTCCCGCCGGGCCAATACTTCATGATGGGTGACAACCGCGATAACAGCGCGGACAGTCGTTACTGGGGTTTTGTGCCAGAAGCTAACCTGGTGGGTCGGGCGACGGCTATCTGGATGAGTTTCGATAAACAGGAAGGCGAATGGCCAACTGGCGTTCGTTTAAGTCGCATCGGCGGCATTCACTAATTGTCGTTATCCGTTCACGTTGTCACTGTTATGGTGGCAACGTGAATTATTTATGAGATAAATCTCCCGTGGCTAACGACATCCCTTGTCGTTGTGTATAGAATATTCCCCCGAAGTTTCAGGTTGGCGCCTTCTGGTCGCCACGGCACACGAAACAGCGTTGGTCCCCATATACAGGTCAACTGAAACTGCTGAAAAGCTGTTAGCAGAACCCTGCATATCAGGTCTGTTTCGTGTGCTGAATTGTTGACGCATTTATTTATTGGTATCGCATGAACCCCATCGTAATTAATCGGCTTCAACGGAAGCTGGGCTACACTTTTAATCATCAGGAACTGCTGCAGCAGGCATTAACTCACCGCAGTGCCAGCAGTAAACATAACGAGCGTCTGGAATTTTTAGGCGACTCTATTCTAAGCTACGTTATCGCTAATGCGTTGTATCACCGTTTCCCGCGAGTGGATGAAGGGGATATGAGCCGGATGCGCGCCACGCTGGTACGCGGTAATACGCTGGCAGAACTGGCTCGTGAATTTGAGTTAGGCGAGTGCTTGCGTTTAGGGCCGGGTGAACTTAAAAGCGGTGGATTTCGTCGCGAGTCAATTCTTGCTGACACCGTTGAAGCATTAATTGGCGGCGTATTCCTCGACAGCGATATTCAGACTGTCGAGAAATTAATCCTTAACTGGTATCAAACTCGTCTGGACGAAATTAGTCCGGGCGATAAACAAAAAGATCCGAAAACGCGCTTGCAGGAATATTTGCAGGGGCGCCATCTGCCTCTGCCAACTTATCTGGTGGTCCAGGTACGTGGCGAAGCGCACGATCAGGAATTTACGATCCACTGCCAGGTTAGCGGCCTGAGCGAACCGGTGGTTGGCACAGGTTCAAGCCGTCGTAAGGCTGAACAGGCTGCCGCCGAACAGGCGTTGAAAAAACTGGAGCTGGAATGAGCATCGATAAAAGTTACTGCGGATTTATTGCCATCGTCGGACGTCCGAATGTTGGCAAATCCACATTGTTGAATAAACTGTTAGGGCAGAAAATCTCCATCACCTCCCGCAAGGCGCAGACTACACGTCACCGTATTGTGGGTATCCATACTGAAGGTGCGTATCAGGCGATCTACGTTGATACCCCGGGCCTGCATATGGAAGAGAAGCGTGCCATTAACCGCTTGATGAACAAAGCGGCAAGCAGCTCCATTGGCGACGTTGAGCTGGTTATTTTTGTCGTTGAAGGCACCCGTTGGACGCCGGACGATGAAATGGTGCTCAACAAGCTGCGTGACGGTAAAGCGCCGGTGATTCTCGCGGTGAACAAAGTAGACAACGTGCAGGAGAAAGCCGATCTACTGCCGCACTTACAGTTTCTGGCAAGCCAAATGAATTTCCTCGATATCGTGCCAATCTCAGCCGAAACTGGGCTAAACGTCGACACTATCGCGGCAATTGTACGCAAACACCTTCCAGAAGCGACGCATCACTTCCCGGAAGATTACATTACCGATCGTTCGCAGCGGTTTATGGCCTCTGAAATCATTCGTGAAAAGCTGATGCGTTTCCTCGGTGCAGAACTGCCGTACTCTGTAACCGTGGAGATCGAACGTTTTGTCACCAATGAGCGCGGTGGTTATGACATCAACGGTTTGATTCTCGTTGAGCGTGAAGGGCAGAAGAAGATGGTAATTGGCAACAAAGGGGCCAAGATCAAAACCATCGGTATTGAAGCGCGTAAAGACATGCAAGAAATGTTCGAAGCGCCTGTCCACCTTGAGCTATGGGTGAAAGTGAAATCTGGTTGGGCCGACGATGAACGCGCACTGCGTAGTCTCGGTTACGTTGACGATCTCTAAGAGTTACACCGATGGAAGGCTGGCAGCGCGCATTCGTACTGCATAGTCGTCCCTGGAGCGAAACCAGCCTGATGCTGGACGTCTTCACGGAGGAATCGGGACGCGTGCGTCTGGTTGCTAAAGGCGCACGTTCAAAACGTTCTACCCTGAAAGGCGCATTGCAGCCTTTCACCCCCCTCTTGCTTCGTTTTGGCGGGCGCGGTGAAGTCAAAACGCTGCGCAGTGCTGAAGCCGTCTCGCTGGCACTGCCGCTAAGCGGTATCACGCTTTACAGCGGGCTTTACATCAACGAACTCCTCTCCCGCGTACTGGAATACGAAACACGCTTTTCGGAACTTTTTTTCGATTATTTGCATTGTATCCAGGCACTGGCAGGGATCACAGGTACGCCAGAACCGGCGTTGCGTCGTTTTGAACTGGCGCTCCTTGGGCATCTGGGTTATGGCGTCAATTTTACCCATTGCGCAGGTAGCGGTGAGCCGGTGGATGACAACATGACGTATCGTTACCGCGAAGAAAAAGGATTTATCGCCAGTGTGGTTATCGACAATAAAACCTTTACCGGACGGCAGTTGAAAGCGTTACATGCGCGGGAATTTCCTGACGCAGACACATTGCGCGCCGCGAAACGCTTTACCCGTATGGCCCTTAAGCCTTATCTTGGCGGTAAACCTTTAAAAAGCAGGGAACTGTTCCGGCAGTTTATACCTAAGCGGACAGTGAAAACATTTAATGACTGATGAGGATTGTCATGGCTGAATTACTGTTGGGCGTCAACATTGACCATATCGCAACGCTGCGCAATGCACGCGGTACTGCTTATCCGGACCCGGTTCAGGCCGCATTTATTGCAGAACAGGCGGGGGCGGACGGCATTACCGTGCATTTACGTGAAGATCGCCGCCACATTACAGACCGTGACGTGCGCATCCTCCGTCAGACGCTAGATACCCGCATGAATCTGGAGATGGCGGTAACTGAAGAGATGCTGGCGATTGCCGTTGAGACGAAGCCGCATTTCTGCTGTCTGGTGCCGGAAAAGCGTCAGGAAGTGACAACCGAAGGCGGCCTGGACGTCGCGGGTCAGCGTGACAAAATGCGCGATGCCTGCAGACGTCTGGCAGATGCCGGGATTCAGGTTTCTCTGTTTATCGACGCTGACGAAGAGCAGATCAAAGCTGCAGCAGAGGTGGGGGCACCATTTATCGAAATCCACACCGGTTGTTACGCTGATGCCAAAACGGACGCTGAACAGGCGCAAGAGCTGGCGCGAATCGAGAAAGCCGCGACCTTTGCCGCAAGCCTCGGTTTGAAAGTTAATGCTGGTCACGGTCTGACCTATCACAACGTGAAAGCTATTGCCGCTATCCCAGAGATGCACGAACTGAATATAGGTCATGCCATTATTGGTCGCGCAGTAATGACCGGACTGAAAGATGCCGTGGCAGAAATGAAACGCCTGATGCTGGAAGCGCGTGGCTAATGGCAATATTAGGTTTAGGCACGGATATCGTGGAGATCGCTCGCATAGAAGCGGTAATCGCGCGATCCGGTGATCGCCTGGCACGACGTGTATTAAGCGATAATGAATGGGAGATCTGGAAAACGCATCATCAGCCGGTGCGTTTTCTGGCAAAACGTTTTGCTGTGAAAGAGGCGGCGGCAAAAGCGTTTGGTACTGGGATCCGTAATGGCCTGGCATTTAATCAGTTTGAAGTGTTTAACGATGAGCTCGGCAAGCCAAGACTACGGTTGTGGGGCGAGGCGTTAAAACTGGCAGAAAAGTTGGGCGTCGCACATATGCATGTAACGCTGGCAGATGAACGCCACTACGCTTGTGCCACGGTAATCATTGAAAGTTAAAAGCCCTTCCTGAATATCAAAAAAGTACCGTTCTTTTTAAAAAGTAAAACCCCCGAACAGGTAAGGAGCAGGGGGGTACTTTACTATTTTAATATTGTGCAGCACACGATTCCAACAGAAATGATTATGGAGCAGTTTAGTTGGTCTGTATAAGCAACTTGCAATTTCTGGCATAAAAATGCGAGCCGGGACGAAGAATTTAATATTGATGAGAAGATTAACGTGACCACTTTTTCATAAATACATTAGAATTGGCGTCGTTATTGGAGATTTTGCTGTGTTCTACACTATATTACTGAATTCCCCCATTGAAACGAGTGGTGTCATCAAAGCTTGCGGCACTCGATTCCAGTAACTCGCACGTTCAGTTTTGGGGAGATGTAAGGGCTAATCTGAATGGCTGTATTCCTTGTTTAAGGAAAAACAAATGACGGATTGTCGATATACCTTATTAAACAGGGCATTAAAGTCGTCATTGCTATTTTACAGTTGATCCCTCTGTTCTTGTAACACCAGAAAACGTAATTAAGGCGCGTCGGGTGAACCCGCCGGGCGCGCCTTTAATAATGATAATTAAGTGTCTGCGCAGATATTATGGAGTTTTATTTAATGAATGTGTTTATTAATGGCAACATGAAAATAAATATAATAATTTCGTTTTACAAGAGTAAATAATCAATATTTTGCTCCAGAAGCAAAATACTAAATTTTATCCGCGTGATGCATCAGCACAAACTTATCCCACAACTGTTCTTCCGTCTCGACATGCTCCGGATCTTTCACAATGGTATTGGGGATCGGACATACTTTCTGGCAGGTTGGCGTCTCGTAGTGACCTACGCATTCCGTACACTTATCGCTGTTAATCTCGTAGATGTGATCGCCCATTGAAATCGCCTCATTCGGGCATTCAGGTTCACACATATCACAATTGATGCATTTTTTAGTGATTAACAGCGCCATAAGGAAACTCTCAAAACAACACAAACCGGGCGGGCATTATACGCGCATTCTTTACTCAAACCAGTTTTTTCACCAGAGCCTCGCTGTGGCGAATGCGTTCTGGGGCTAACTCGAGATCTTGTTGTATCAGTGCAATAAACAGCAAATCCGTTAGCATTCCCTGAGCATGACATGCAGAGATCGAAGCACTGTTCGTCGCTTGTTCTTCGGCTATGGTATACAGGCAATGAGAAGCGCGCTGTTGCAGGGCATTGGGGGTGAAACCGGTGATGGCCAGCACTTTACCGCCCACTCGTAACATCTCATCTGCTGCCAGGTTTAACTCGCGCCGCACGCCCGTGTATGAGATGGCTAATAACAAATCGTCCGGCGATGAAGCCTGTACTGTAGCGAGTAACGCGTGCATATCACGCTCAGCGGCAGCATTAAAACCAATCTTCATCAGCTTCCAGGCAAAATTCTGCGCCACCAGGCCGGAAGCGCCAATGCCGGTCAGAATAATCCGCCGTGCAGAACGAAGCATCGCTACGCATTCATGTAGCTTCTCCTCACTATTGACGTTCAGTGTTGCGTACATGGCAGCAGTATTTTCTTTAATCAGTTTTTCGCCCACCAGCCGTAACGGATCATCACCACGAATTTGGTTATGAATGGGTACGGAGGGAGATTCCGGTTGGCTTGCCAGAGCTTCACTCAATGCCAGCTTTAAGGCCGGAAAACCTTTATAGCCGAGTTTTTGCGCGAACTTCACTACGCTGGACTGACTGACTCCGGCTTCGTTGGCCAGTTGTTGGGAGCTAAGGTGGCGGGCAGTGTCAGGTTGTAGCAGGAGATAGTCCGCCAGCTTTTTATCGCTCTGGGCAAGTCCCTGGTAACGCTGACGAATACGAAGTAAGCCGTTCATATCTTTCCTCGCGATGAATTAATGGCGACAACAGGCAATATGAGACACAAGCGAGCGAATATTATATTCCATCACAGTCAATTACCATGAATTAAAAATTCCAGTCAGCCATTATGCGATAGATTGATGCCGGAAAAGTGATGATCTATCTGTTAGGCTATGTAGTAGCAAAAATTAATCAGGATGTATCAGTCCAGAGGGGTATGGTTTGGCAACTCACGAGCGTCGTGTGGTGTTTTTTGACTTAGATGGAACATTGCATCAACAGGATATGTTTGGCTGTTTTCTGCGCTACTTACTGCGCCGCCAGCCGCAGAATGCGCTACTTGTTCTGCCGCTGTTGCCGATCATTGTCATTGCATTATTAATCAAGGGCCGAGCGGCACGTTGGCCGATGAGCCTGCTGCTATGGGGTTGTACCTTTGGTCATAGCGAAGCGCGTATACAGGCGTTGCAGGCCGATTTTGTGCGTTGGTTTCGCGACAATGTTACAGCCTTTCCGCTAGTGCAGGAACGTCTGACCAGCTATCTGTTAAGTTCCGATGCCGACATTTGGTTGATTACCGGTTCCCCTCAGCCGTTGGTCGAAGCGGTTTATTTCGATACGCCCTGGTTACCACGCGTTAATCTTATCGCCAGTCAGATCCAGCGCGGCTATGGCGGCTGGGTGCTGACCATGCGCTGTCTCGGCCATGAAAAGGTCGCGCAACTGGAACGCAAAATCGGCACGCCGCTGCGACTTTACAGTGGCTATAGTGATAGTAACCAGGACAACCCGCTACTCTATTTCTGTCAGCATCGCTGGCGGGTAACGCCTCGCGGCGAACTCCAGCAACTGGAATAGAGTAACGCATAGCGTCCGTGTATAATGCGCCGCGCTTTTATAACCGGAGTTTTCTTTTTGTCTGAAGTCGAATTTAGTCACGAATACTGGATGCGTCATGCGCTGACGCTGGCGAAACGTGCCTGGGACGAGCGGGAAGTGCCGGTCGGCGCGGTATTGGTGCATAACAACCGGGTAATCGGTGAAGGCTGGAACCGACCTATTGGTCGCCATGATCCTACAGCTCATGCAGAAATCATGGCGCTGCGGCAGGGAGGGCTGGTGCTGCAAAACTATCGCCTGATCGACGCGACATTATATGTCACGCTGGAACCGTGCGTGATGTGCGCCGGAGCGATGATCCACAGCCGTATTGGTCGCGTGGTCTTTGGCGCGCGTGATGCGAAAACTGGCGCCGCCGGATCATTAATGGATGTACTTCACCACCCGGGCATGAATCATCGAGTGGAAATTACGGAAGGAATACTGGCGGATGAGTGCGCGGCGCTACTCAGCGATTTTTTCCGAATGCGCCGTCAGGAAATCAAAGCGCAGAAAAAAGCGCAATCCGCGACAGATTAATTTCGTTTCTCTTCACTTCCCTTCCTGGAAAACAGTAGAGAAGGGGAGTGCGTCAGATAATTAGATGACGACTGCGAAAGAAATGAGAGAAAGGGAAATTTTTCTTTACCCAATTCCGCTGGCGATACCGCCGGATAATCCTGAGCCAACTGCATCGCCGCTTCTGTTGCCTGCTTTTCTTTTTCTTGCAAGTAACCCACCAGGCTAATCTGGTACTTACGAATATTTTCTACATAAGCATAGGCTTCATGCCCACGTGCATAGCCGTAAGTCAGCTTGCTGTAATAGGGTTTCTGGCTAAGCAAAGGCAGACGTTGTTTAACATCGGCCCAGCTATCAGGATTACCTTTAGTTTTTGCCGTCAGGGCACGGGCATCCAGCATGTGTGCATAGCCCATATTATAGGCGGCGAGCGCAAACCAGATCCGCTCATTTTCTGGCACGCTTTCTGGCACTTTACTCATCATATTATGCAGGTAACGCGCGCCGCCGCTGATGCTTTGTTCGGCATCAGTACGGTCGGTAATGCCCAGGCTTTGCGCGGTATTTTTGGTTAACATCATCATGCCGCGCACGCCAGTCGGAGAAGTCGCCTGCGCGTCCCAGTGCGATTCCTGATAAGCTATCGCTGCCAGCAAACGCCAGTCAATTTCCTCGGCGTATTTCTCAAATAGCGGTTTTAACTGTGGCAGAACAGCATCAACGGCGCGTAAAAACGTGCGCGTATCGACATAATCAAAATCATTGCCATGCCCGAGATATTTCTCTTCAATACGCGCCAGTGTGCCGTCCTCATTCATTTCATTGAAGAAATCGAGCAGGGCAGCAGAAAGCGTATTATCGTTATCTAATTGACTAAACCAGGTCACGGGTTGTTCATCGGTAATATCCAGCGCCACGGCGAGTTCCGGGTGAACGCGCTGGAACAAGCTGATAGCGACAGAATCGGCAATGGTGTAATCCAGCTTACCTTCGATAACATCTTCCATTAACTCCGCAGACCCTTTTCTGTCGTCCACTTTCCAGCCTAATTCCGGGAACTTAGTCTCTTTCAGTTTTTGCAGATCATTAATGACAACATGCCCAGGTGCGACGGCCAACTTTTCCGCCGTCAGATTACCCAGCGTACGTGGTCGATACTGACCCACTTTATAGACCAGTTGTTGTGAAACGGAATAATAGGTTGGGCCGGGTTGATAATTTTTAACCCTTTCGCTGTTATAGACCAGCCCTGCAGCCAGCAGATCGGCATCACCGTTATCGAGATCGTCAAATAACTGGCTGATGTTCTGCCGCACGGTGACTTTCAGTTTAACGCCAAGATAGTCAGCAAACTGTTTGGCCAGTTCATAATCCAGCCCGAAGGGTTTGCCGTTGATTTCGTTCCAGGTGAGAGGTGTGTGAATAGTACTCACGCGCAACTCTCCCCGCGCTTGTATGGCGGCGATACGGTTGTCGGCTTTACCAAACCAGGGAATGGATGGCCAGAGAGCGACCGCGAGAAGCAGTGCCAGAATACCGATGAACAGATAATTAATCTTTAATTTTTTCAATTAGTTAATTCTCTGCGTCGTGCTTTTCCCTGCCTGAAAAATCGTAATAATGTAGAAAGGTTTCATCATAAATGAGCGGCATTTTGCGTAAACCCGCGCCAGTTGGCAACTTATTACAGATATTGGCGGCACGCGTTGCTAATCCACGGCGGCGATTTTATTTCCACGCAAACGGTTTCGTCAGCACGCCAGATTCTTTATAATGACGCCCGTTTCCCCCCTTTGGGTACACCGAAAGCTTAGAAGACGAGAGACTTATGATGGAAATTCTGCGTGGTTCGCCTGCACTGTCGGCATTCCGAATCAATAAACTGCTGGCACGTTTTCAGGCTGCCAGGCTCCAGGTTCACAACATTTACGCCGAGTATGTCCATTTTGCTGACCTCAATGCACCGTTAAACGATGATGAGCACGCGCAACTTGAACGCCTGCTGAAATATGGCCCGGCACTCGCCAGCCATGCCCCGCAAGGCAAACTACTGCTGGTGACCCCGCGTCCTGGCACCATCTCTCCCTGGTCTTCGAAAGCGACCGATATTGCCCATAACTGCGGGCTGCAACAGGTAAACCGTCTTGAACGTGGCGTTGCTTACTATGTTGAAGCCGGTACGCTGACTCACGAACAATGGCAGCAGATTACCGCTGAACTACACGACCGCATGATGGAAACGGTCTTTTTTGCGTTAGATGATGCAAAGCAGTTGTTTGCTCATCATCAACCGGCTCCGGTTACCAGCGTTGATTTGCTGGGACAGGGTCGTCAGGCCCTGATCGACGCTAACCTGCGTCTTGGCCTGGCATTGGCAGAAGATGAGATTGACTATCTGCAAGACGCTTTCACAAAGCTTGGTCGTAACCCGAACGACATCGAGCTTTATATGTTCGCCCAGGCGAACTCTGAGCACTGCCGTCACAAGATTTTTAACGCCGACTGGATTATCGACGGTGAACAACAGCCAAAATCGCTGTTCAAGATGATTAAAAACACCTTCGAAACCACACCAGATCACGTTCTCTCTGCATATAAAGATAACGCCGCCGTGATGGAAGGTTCCGAAGTAGGCCGCTATTTTGCCGACCATGAAACGGGGCGCTACGATTATCATCAGGAACCGGCTCACATCCTGATGAAAGTGGAAACCCACAACCATCCGACGGCAATTTCTCCGTGGCCGGGTGCGGCGACCGGTTCCGGTGGTGAAATCCGTGATGAAGGCGCAACCGGACGCGGCGCGAAGCCGAAAGCCGGCCTGGTTGGATTCTCCGTTTCCAACCTGCGTATTCCAGGCTTTGAACAGCCGTGGGAAGAAGATTTTGGTAAACCGGAACGTATTGTTACCGCACTGGACATTATGACCGAAGGCCCGCTGGGCGGCGCGGCGTTTAACAACGAATTTGGCCGTCCGGCACTGAACGGTTACTTCCGTACTTATGAAGAAAAAGTGAACAGCCACAATGGCGAAGAGCTGCGTGGTTATCACAAGCCGATCATGCTGGCGGGCGGGATCGGCAACATCCGCGCCGATCATGTGCAGAAAGGCGAAATCAACGTTGGTGCTAAGCTCGTCGTCCTCGGTGGTCCGGCAATGAACATCGGTCTTGGCGGCGGAGCAGCGTCTTCTATGGCTTCCGGTCAGTCTGATGCCGACCTCGATTTCGCTTCTGTACAGCGCGACAACCCCGAAATGGAACGTCGTTGCCAGGAAGTGATCGACCGCTGCTGGCAGTTGGGCGATGCAAACCCAATCCTGTTTATCCATGACGTTGGTGCAGGTGGTCTTTCTAACGCTATGCCGGAACTGGTGAGTGACGGCGGGCGTGGCGGTAAATTCGAATTGCGCGATATTCTTAGCGACGAACCGGGGATGAGTCCGCTGGAAATCTGGTGTAACGAATCCCAGGAACGCTACGTGCTGGCTGTTGCCGCCGATCAGTTGCCGTTGTTTGACGAACTGTGTAAGCGTGAACGCGCGCCATATGCGGTGATTGGTGAAGCAACCGAAGAACTGCATCTTTCTCTGCACGATAGTCATTTTGATAATCAGCCGATCGATCTGCCGCTGGACGTGTTGCTTGGTAAAACGCCGAAGATGACCCGCGATGTACAAACGCTGAAAGCGAAAGGCGACGCGCTGGTTCGTGAAGGGATTACTATTGCTGACGCGGTGAAACGCGTGCTGCATCTGCCGACCGTGGCAGAGAAAACCTTCCTCGTTACCATTGGCGACCGTAGCGTAACCGGCATGGTGGCGCGCGATCAGATGGTCGGTCCGTGGCAAGTACCGGTAGCTAACTGTGCGGTTACTACCGCCAGCCTCGACAGCTACTACGGTGAAGCAATGGCAATTGGTGAACGTGCGCCGGTTGCGCTGCTGGATTTTGCCGCCTCTGCTCGTCTGGCGGTCGGTGAAGCGTTAACCAACATTGCTGCTACGCAGATTGGCGATATTAAACGCATCAAACTTTCCGCCAACTGGATGGCGGCGGCAGGTCACCCTGGTGAAGATGCGGGCCTGTATGAAGCAGTGAAAGCGGTGGGCGAAGAACTTTGTCCGGCGCTCGGCCTGACGATCCCGGTCGGTAAAGACTCTATGTCGATGAAAACCCGCTGGCAGGAAGGTAATGAAGAGCGCGAAATGACCTCCCCGCTGTCGCTGGTAATCTCTGCATTTGCCCGTGTGGAAGATGTGCGTCACACCATTACGCCGCAGCTTTCTACCGAAGATAACGCACTGCTGCTGATTGACCTCGGCAAAGGCAATAACGCGCTGGGCGCAACGGCGCTGGCGCAGGTATATCGTCAGCTTGGCGATATACCGGCAGATGTGCGCGATGTTGCTCAACTGAAAGGTTTCTACGACGCCATTCAGGCGCTGGTCGCCCAACGTAAGCTGCTCGCCTACCACGATCGTTCTGACGGTGGCCTGTTGGTGACGCTGGCGGAAATGGCGTTTGCCGGTCATTGCGGCATTGAAGCAGATATCGCAACTCTGGGTGAAGATCGCCTGGCCGCGTTGTTTAACGAAGAGCTGGGGGCGGTGATTCAGGTACGCGCTGCAGACCGTGAAGCCGTAGAAGGCGTACTGGCACAGCACGGACTTGCTGATTGTGTCCATTATGTCGGTCAGGCTGTTTCTGGTGACCGTTTTGTGATTACGGCCAACGGGCAGGCTGTATTCAGCGAAAGTCGCACCACGTTGCGTGTCTGGTGGGCAGAAACCACCTGGCAGATGCAGCGTCTGCGTGACAATCCGGAGTGTGCCGATCAGGAACACCAGGCGAAATATAACGATGCCGATCCGGGTCTGAATGTGAAATTGTCGTTCGATATCAACGAAGATGTGGCGGCACCGTTTATTGCCACTGGCGCGCGCCCGAAAGTTGCTGTGCTGCGTGAGCAGGGTGTGAACTCGCATGTTGAAATGGCGGCAGCGTTCCACCGTGCGGGCTTCGATGCTATCGACGTGCATATGAGCGACCTGCTGGCTGGACGCACTGGCCTGGAGGATTTCCACGCCCTGGTCGCGTGCGGTGGTTTCTCCTACGGTGACGTGCTGGGCGCAGGTGAAGGTTGGGCGAAGTCTATCCTGTTCAACGACCGTGTGCGCGATGAGTTTGCAACCTTCTTCCATCGTCCGCAAACGCTGGCGCTGGGGGTATGTAACGGTTGCCAGATGATGTCTAATCTGCGTGAATTGATCCCTGGTAGCGACCTGTGGCCACGTTTTGTGCGTAACACCTCCGATCGCTTTGAAGCGCGTTTCAGCCTGGTTGAAGTGACCCAAAGCCCGTCACTGCTGTTGCAGGGGATGGTGGGTTCACAGATGCCGATAGCTGTTTCTCACGGTGAAGGGCGCGTGGAAGTGCGTGACGCTGCGCATCTGGCGGCACTGGAAAGCAAAGGGCTGGTGGCGCTGCGCTATGTTGATAACTTTGGTAAAGTCACTGAAACTTACCCGGCTAACCCGAACGGTTCCCCGAACGGCATTACGGCGGTCACGACTGAAAGCGGTCGTGTCACCATCATGATGCCGCACCCGGAACGTGTTTTCCGCACTGTCAGCAACTCCTGGCACCCGGAAAACTGGGGTGAGGATAGCCCGTGGATGCGTATTTTCCGCAATGCGCGTAAGCAGTTGGGGTAAGACTGCGGGTATTTTACGCAACGCATTGGTTTTACAGGCCGGATAAGGCGTTTACGCCGCATCCGGCATTAAACACCAACCACTATCATATGCTCCCAACTCCGGGAGCTTTTTTGTGTCTGTAAATCACGACAATGGGTGGTTTACCGTGTCGCTTATTGGCGACATTTAACCTGTTGATTTTATTTAAGACTAATAATTTTATCTTTGACCGTCTCTTTTAGGCGACACAACGGCTGATTTATAGTCAAATCGTGAAGCACTCATAAACCTATCAAAACAACGTACAATCAGTACGTTATCAAACTATTTTGTTTATTGGCACAGTTAATGCATAATAGTAAACAGTGGCTCATTCACCCACTTATGTCAGCCCCTTCGGGACGTGCTACATAAAAACCGAATGACGCACAACAAGGTGCCTGCCGTCCAACTTCTGATATCAGCGTAGCTATATCAACCATCGGGCGAAACGTCGAGTTAGGCACCGCCTTATTCCACAACAAAGCCGGGTAATTCCCGGCTTTGTTGTATCTGAACAGCCCCTCGGTTAGCATCACGTTATTCGCGTCTGACGAGAGTAATGCCTTGAAACGCTGGCCCGTTTTTCCCCATTCATTACGACAACTGGTAACGCTGGCATTCCTGCTGATCCTGCTGCCCTTGTTAGTGTTGGCATGGCAAGCCTGGCAAAGCCTGAATGTACTTAGCGATCAGGCGGCGCTGGTCAACCGCACGACGCTTATCGATGCCCGGCGCAGTGAAGCGATGACCAACGCGGCGCTGGAGATGGAGCGTAGCTACCGTCAGTATTGCGTGTTGGACGATCCCACCCTGGCGAAGGTCTACCAAAGCCAGCGCAAGCGTTACAGCGAAATGCTCGACGCCCACGCAGGCGTGCTGCCGGACGATAAACTCTACCAGGCATTGCGTCAGGATTTGAACAATCTCGCCCAACTTCAGTGCAACAACAGCGGCCCCGATGCCGCCGCTGCTGCGCGTCTGGAAGCCTTCGCCAACGCGAATACTGAAATGGTACAGGCCACGCGCACCGTGGTGTTCTCTCGTGGGCAGCAACTGCAACGAGAAATTGCCGAACGTGGGCAATATTTTGGCTGGCAATCGCTGGTACTGTTTCTGGTAAGCCTGGTAATGGTGCTGCTTTTCACACGGATGATTATCGGTCCGGTAAAAAATATTGAACGGATGATCAACCGATTGGGGGAAGGGCGTTCTCTGGGGAATAGCGTTTCGTTCAGCGGCCCTCGTGAATTACGTTCGGTCGGGCAACGAATTATCTGGTTAAGCGAGCGCCTGTCATGGCTGGAATCTCAACGCCATCAGTTTTTAAGACATCTATCTCATGAATTAAAAACGCCGCTGGCGAGTATGCGCGAAGGTACTGAATTACTTGCTGATCAGGTTGTTGGGCCGCTCACGGCAGAGCAGAAAGAGGTGGTGAGCATTCTCGATAACAGCAGTCGCAATCTGCAAAAGCTGATCGAACAACTGCTTGATTACAACCGTAAACAGGCGGACGGCGCGGTGGCACTGGAGAGCGTCGAGCTTGCACCACTGGTGGAGATGGTAGTTTCCGCTCACAGCTTGCCTGCACGGGCTAAAATGATGCATACCGACGTCGATCTGCAGGCAACAGTTTGCCAGGCAGAGCCAATGTTGTTGATGAGCGTGCTGGATAATCTTTACTCCAATGCGGTGCACTACGGGGCTGAATCCGGTAACATTTGCCTTCACAGCAGCTTACATGGTGCGCGGGTTTACATTGATGTCATCAATACAGGTACGCCCATTCCGCAAGAGGAACGCGCCATGATCTTCGAACCCTTTTTTCAGGGAAGTCACCAGCGAAAAGGGGCGGTGAAGGGCAGCGGTCTGGGATTAAGCATTGCCAGGGATTGTATTCGCCGTATGCAAGGGGAACTGTATCTGGTCGATGAGAGCGGGCAAGACGTTTGTTTCCGTATTGAATTGCCTGCGTCAAAAAACACGAAATAATGCTAAGAGCCTATCCCATTAGGCTATTTTATTTGCCAGTTTGGCCCCGGGCAGTGCTCGAAATCCTCACGTACTACGTGTACGCTCCGGTTTCTCCGCGCTGTCCATGTCCAAACTTCCTGCAACAATTACGCCCACTGGGAAAGGCTCTAAGTCTGGTGAATATGCGACACATTTTTCAACAAATTTTGCCCCGGCGGCTATGGCTGGCGGGGTTGCCTTGTCTGGCATTGCTGGGCTGCGTGCAGAGTTACAATAAACCAGCTCTTAATACGCCAGCAGAAGAAAAAATTCCGGTTTATCAACTGGCTGATTATCTTCCTACTGAATGTAGTGACATCTGGGCGCTGCAAGGGAAATCAACCGAAACTAACCCGCTTTACTGGCTACGGGCGATGGATTGTGCCAACCGCTTAATGCCAGCGCAATCGCGTCAGGAAGCCCGCAAGTATGGCGACGGTAGCTGGCAAAATACCTTTAAACAGGGAATTTTGCTGGCCGACGCTAAAATTACGCCTTTTGAACGCCGCCAGTTAGTTGCGCGCATTGACGCGTTAAGTACCGAGATCCCGGCGCAGGTTCGCCCGCTGTATCAGCTCTGGCGCGATGGTCAGGCGTTACAATTGCAACTGGCGGAAGAGCGTCAACGCTACAGTAAACTCCAGCAGTCCAGCGATAGCGAGCTGGATGCTTTGCGCCAGCAACATCACGTTCTACAGCAGCAACTGGAGCTTACCACCCGTAAACTGGAAAATCTGACCGATATTGAACGTCAGCTCTCGACCCGTAAACCTGCCGGAAATTTCGCGCCGGACGCGACGCACGAGAGTGAAAAGCCCGCGCCATCTACCAATGAGGTCACCCCTGATGAGCCATAAACCTGCGCATTTATTATTGGTCGATGATGATCCCGGATTGTTGAAATTACTTGGTCTGCGCCTGACCAGCGAAGGCTACAGCGTGGTCACGGCGGAAAGTGGCGCTGAAGGGTTGCGGGTACTGAATCGCGAAAAAATAGATTTAGTCATCAGCGACCTGCGGATGGATGAAATGGACGGTATGCAACTGTTTGCCGAAATCCAGAAAGTGCAGCCGGGGATGCCGGTTATCATCCTCACCGCGCATGGTTCCATTCCCGATGCCGTTTCCGCGACACAGCAAGGCGTGTTTAGTTTCCTCACCAAACCCGTCGATAAAGACGCGTTGTATCAGGCAATTGACGATGCGCTGGAGCAATCCGCGCCAGCCACCGACGGACGCTGGAGCGAGGCTATTGTCACCCGCAGTCCGCTGATGCTGCGTTTGCTGGAACAGGCGAGGCTGGTAGCGCAGTCTGACGTTAGTGTGCTGATTAACGGCCAGAGCGGCACGGGGAAAGAGATTTTCGCCCAGGCGATCCACAACGCCAGCCCACGCAACAACAAACCGTTTATTGCCATTAACTGTGGCGCATTGCCTGAACAGTTGCTGGAGTCAGAACTGTTTGGTCATGCACGCGGCGCGTTTACTGGTGCCGTCAGCAATCGCGAAGGTTTATTCCAGGCGGCGGAAGGCGGTACGCTGTTTCTCGATGAGATTGGCGATATGCCCGCGCCGTTACAGGTAAAATTGCTGCGCGTGTTGCAGGAGCGCAAAGTCCGTCCGCTGGGCAGCAACCGCAATATTGATATCGACGTGCGGATTATTTCCGCCACTCATCGCGACCTGCCAAAAGCGATGGCGCGAGGTGAGTTCCGCGAAGATCTCTATTACCGCCTCAACGTTGTTAGTCTGAAGATCCCCGCACTGGCGGAACGCACGGAAGATATTCCGTTGTTAGCAAACCATTTATTGCGTCAGGCGGCAGAGCGACATAAACCGTTTGTCCGTGCGTTCTCCACCGATGCGATGAAGCGCCTGATGACCGCCACCTGGCCGGGCAATGTGCGCCAGTTGGTGAATGTGATTGAACAGTGCGTGGCGCTGACGTCATCTCCGGTGATTAGTGATGCGCTGGTGGAGCAGGCGCTGGAAGGAGAAAACACGGCGCTACCCACCTTTGTTGAGGCGCGTAATCAGTTTGAACTCAACTACTTGCGCAAGCTGCTGCAAATCACCAAAGGCAATGTCACCCACGCGGCGAGAATGGCGGGGCGCAACCGGACAGAATTTTATAAACTGCTTTCCCGACACGAACTGGATGCAAACGATTTCAAGGAATGAATTGGCGTAATGTGTTACGTTTAGCAGATCAAAAGACAGGCGACCTTTTCAAGGAATAGCATGAAAAAGATTGATGCGATTATTAAACCCTTCAAGCTGGACGATGTCCGCGAAGCACTGGCTGAAGTCGGCATTACCGGTATGACGGTAACCGAAGTGAAAGGTTTTGGCCGCCAGAAAGGCCATACCGAGCTGTATCGCGGCGCGGAGTATATGGTGGATTTTCTGCCGAAGGTGAAAATTGAGATCGTCGTACCCGACGACATTGTGGATACCTGTGTAGACACCATTATTCGCACAGCGCAAACCGGTAAAATTGGTGACGGTAAAATCTTCGTCTTTGACGTGGCACGGGTCATTCGTATCCGTACCGGTGAAGAGGACGACGCGGCAATTTAAACCGCGTCGGGGTTGCCGGATGTCTCCATCCGGCAATATCAAATCACAGCACCTTATGTGGGCCAAAGCATTCGTAATGAATGTTTTCCTGCTTCACGCCCAGATCCACTAACTGTTTTGCGGCAAACTGCATGAAGCCAACCGGGCCGCAGAGATAGAACTGCATTGCCGGATTGCTGAACGCACCTTCGAGTTTACTCAGATCCATCAGACCTTCGCTATCAAACTGACCTTTCGCGCGATCGGCTTCACTCGGCTGACGATACCAGGTATGCGCGGTAAAGCGCGGCAGCGATTGCCCCAGTTCCTTAACTTCATCGGCAAAGGCGTGAACATCGCCATTTTCTGCAGCATGGAACCAGTTCACCTGGGCGCTATGGCCTGTTTTTGCCAACGTGTCGAGCATCGCCAGCATTGGCGTCTGACCGACACCCGCAGAGATTAAGGTCACTGGCGTGTCATTCGCTACATCCATAAAGAAATCACCAGCCGGAGCCACCAGCTTAACGACATCGCCAACGTTAGCGTGATTGTGCAGCCAGTTGGATACCTGTCCGCCATCTTCGCGTTTCACTGCAATACGATAGCCTTTGCCATCCGGTTTACGGGTCAAAGAGTACTGACGAATTTCCTGATGCGGGAAACCTTCCGGCTTCAGCCAAATGCCGAGATATTGTCCCGGACGGTATTCTGCCACTGCGCCACCGTCGACCGGTTCCAGTTCGAAACTGGTGATCAATGCGCTGCGTGGTGTTTTAGCCACAATGCGGAAATCGCGCGTACCTTCCCAGCCACCGGCTTTGCTGGCGTTTTCGTTATAAATTTCTGCTTCGCGATTGATAAACACATTTGCCAGTACGCCATACGCTTTGCCCCATGCGTCCAGCACTTCCTGACCCGGGCTGAACATTTCGTCGAGGGTGGCCAGCAGGTGTTCGCCTACGATGTTGTACTGCTCCGGTTTGATCTGGAAGCTGGTGTGTTTCTGCGCGATTTTCTCCACTGCTGGCAGCAGCGCAGGCAGGTTTTCAATATTACTGGCGTAGGCGGCAATGGCGTTAAACAGGGCTTCACGTTGATCGCCATTACGCTGGTTACTCATATTGAAAATGTCTTTGAGTTCTGGGTTATGAGTAAACATACGGTCGTAGAAATGGGCGGTTAATTTCGGCCCTGTTTCCACCAGCAAAGGGATAGTGGCTTTTACTGTAGCGATGGTTTGAGCGTCAAGCATAGAGTCTTCCTTTTTTTTGCATCTTAATTGATGTATCTCAAATGCATCTTATAAAAAATAACCCTGTCCTGTAAATGGTTCCTTGGTGTTTTTCATTAGGAATGTGATGAAGTGAAAAATTTGCATCACAAACCTGAAAAGAAATCCGTTTCCGGTAGTAAGTCCTTTATTCACCAAAGCCTTGACGTGCTTGAAGGTAATCGTTTGCGTAAATTCCTTTGTCAAGACCTGTTATCGCAGAATGATTCGGTTATACTGTTCGCCGTTGTCCATCAGGACCGCCAAAATTAGGCGAAAAAATTTTATTGTTAGCTGAGTCAGGAGATGCGGATGTTAAAGCGTGAAATGAACATTGCCGATTATGATGCCGAACTGTGGCAGGCTATGGAGCAGGAAAAAGTACGTCAGGAAGAGCACATCGAACTGATCGCCTCCGAAAACTACACCAGCCCGCGCGTAATGCAAGCACAGGGCTCTCAGCTAACCAACAAATATGCTGAAGGTTATCCGGGTAAACGTTACTACGGCGGTTGCGAGTATGTTGATATCGTCGAACAACTGGCGATCGATCGCGCGAAAGAGCTGTTCGGCGCTGACTACGCTAACGTTCAGCCGCACTCCGGTTCCCAGGCTAACTTTGCGGTCTACACCGCGCTGCTGGAACCAGGCGATACCGTTCTGGGTATGAACCTGGCACACGGCGGTCACCTGACTCACGGTTCTCCGGTTAACTTCTCCGGTAAACTGTACAACATCGTTCCTTACGGTATCGATGCAACAGGTCATATCGACTACGCAGATCTGGAAAAACAAGCGAAAGAACACAAACCGAAAATGATCATCGGCGGCTTCTCAGCATATTCCGGCGTGGTTGACTGGGCGAAAATGCGTGAAATCGCTGACAGCATCGGTGCTTACTTGTTCGTTGATATGGCGCACGTTGCGGGCCTGGTTGCTGCTGGCGTCTATCCGAACCCGGTTCCTCATGCTCACGTTGTCACTACTACCACTCACAAAACCCTGGCGGGTCCGCGCGGCGGCCTGATCCTGGCGAAAGGTGGTAGCGAAGATCTGTACAAAAAACTGAACTCTGCTGTCTTCCCGGGTGGGCAGGGCGGTCCGCTGATGCACGTAATCGCCGGTAAAGCAGTAGCGCTGAAAGAAGCGATGGAGCCGGAGTTCAAAACTTACCAGCAGCAGGTCGCGAAAAACGCCAAAGCGATGGTAGAAGTGTTCCTCGAGCGCGGCTACAAAGTGGTTTCCGGCGGTACTGATAACCACCTGTTCCTGGTTGATCTGGTTGATAAAAACCTGACCGGTAAAGAAGCTGACGCCGCTCTGGGCCGTGCTAACATCACCGTGAACAAAAACAGCGTACCGAACGATCCGAAGAGCCCGTTTGTGACCTCCGGTATTCGTGTGGGTACTCCGGCGATTACCCGTCGCGGCTTTAAAGAAGCAGAAGCGAAAGAACTGGCTGGCTGGATGTGTGACGTGCTGGACAGCATCAATGATGAAGCGGTTATCGAGCGCATCAAAGGTAAAGTTCTCGACATCTGCGCTCGCTACCCGGTTTACGCATAAGCGAAACGGTGGTTTGCTGACAATGTGCTCGTTGTTCATGCCGGATGCGGCATGAACGCCTTATCCGGCCTACAAAACTTTGCAAATTCAATACATTGCAATATCCGTGTAGGCCTGATAAGCGTAGCGCATCAGGCAATCTTACGTTTGTGATCATCGCGAGGCTTCCTTCGGGAAGCCTTGTTACGTTATCGCGGCATTAAATTTGCCGTAACTGCGCTTCAACATACAAATAGCCAATCCCCAGCACCTGTTGCGCGCGGCTTAATTGCCCGAAGCCAATTTGCGTCGCTTTCACGCCAGGCCCTTCATCGCGGTCGAACGGATTAAACCCTGTCTGGCGAATAATGGTATTAAGCCAGTTCTCGCCAAAGGCGCAGCTACGACCATACAGCCAAATCTGATTAATATTGAGGATGTTGAGGAAGTTATACAGACTTAAACCAATGGCGTTAGCACTGCGGTCAACCCAACTGGTGACCCACGGTTCTCCACTTTGCCAGGCAGCGATTAATTGCGCGGTAGTCAGTTTTTCGGGATCAAGTTGAGTATTGTCCGGCTGTGATTTTAGCCATACCCGCGCCTGCTTTTTTAATGCGCTTAACGAGGCGACGGTTTCCAGGCAGCCGTAACGTCCACAATCACAGGCGACGCCATCGGGGTTAACGATGGTGTGACCAATCTGTCCGCTGCCATACAAACTGCCGCGATAAATTTGCTCGTTAATCACGAACGACGAGCCAATGCCGTAATCAACGTTGATCACGCAGAAATCACGCCCCTGCGAATTTTTTTGCCATTTCTCCGCCAGCGCCAGCATCACGCAGTCATTATCGACCATTACCCGAATGCCGAGCTTTTCTTCCAGCAGATATTTCACCTCAACCGGCGCTGTCCACGGCGCTTGCGGCATGGTTTGCGATACGCCGGTGACCGGATCAACCTGGCCGTGAATTGCCAGCGCCAGATTGATAGTGCGCTCTGGCCACAGTTTGCGATGGCGATGCCAGCATTTTTCGATCTCCGCCAATAGCGCCTGCGGTGTCGGAGCGTCAATCTGAAAGCGTTCAAATTCACCTTTCGGACTTAAACAGGCATTAGCGACCTGACACTCAATGCTGGTGGGCGTAACGTTCAGACACAGCGTCCAGGCACCCTCCGGTGCAATGAGCCATGTGCCGCTGCTATGCCCGCGCGTCTGGCTTTCATCGTCGATATTCACCACCCGCTTTTCGTTTTCCAGCTCCTGCAAAATATTACTGACTGCCGGAATTGAAATTTGCGCCAGTCGGGCCAGCGTCGATTTATTGGCACGTTTTTGCCGGTACAGCAGCTCCAGAATCACGCATTTGTTATGGTGGCGGATCTGTTGATTGTTAATGCAGGCTCTCATCTTCACTAAACCTTGTTTAGTTAATTGCGTGATTATTCCGCGAAAACATTGCCAGATTGTTCAATACACTGCCACAAATCTTTTAATTCAGTATGTCTTGTTAATATTGAGGGCACCATGACTCCAGTAAAAGTGTGGCAAGAGCGCGTTGAGATCCCGACCTATGAAACCGGGCCGCAGGATATACATCCCATGTTTCTGGAAAATCGCGTTTATCAGGGATCGTCCGGCGCGGTTTATCCCTATGGCGTGACGGATACGCTGAGCGAGCAGAAAACCCTGAAATCGTGGCAGGCGGTATGGCTGGAAAACGACTACATCAAAGTGATGATCCTGCCGGAACTGGGCGGTCGTGTGCATCGCGCGTGGGATAAAGTAAAACAGCGCGATTTTGTCTATCACAATGAGGTGATAAAACCGGCGCTGGTAGGGCTGCTGGGGCCGTGGATCTCGGGCGGGATTGAGTTTAACTGGCCGCAACACCATCGCCCGACCACCTTTATGCCCGTTGATTTCGCCATCGAAGCACATGAAGATGGCGCACAGACTGTATGGGTTGGCGAAACGGAGCCGATGCACGGTTTACAGGTGATGACTGGTTTCACGCTGCGCCCTGACCGTGCCGCACTGGAAATTGCCAGCCGCGCCTATAACGGCAATGCTACGCCGCGTCATTTTTTGTGGTGGGCCAATCCGGCGGTGAAAGGTGGTGAAGGGCATCAGAGTGTTTTCCCACCGGATGTGACTGCGGTATTCGATCATGGCAAACGGGCCGTTTCAGCTTTCCCCATTGCCACCGGAACCTATTACAAAGTGGACTACTCCGCCGGAGTGGACATTTCTCGTTATAAAAATGTACCCGTTCCAACATCATATATGGCCGAAAAATCACAGTACGATTTTGTTGGCGCGTGGTGTCACGATGAAGATGGCGGTTTGCTTCACGTTGCCAACCACCATATTGCACCAGGTAAAAAACAGTGGAGCTGGGGACACAGTGAATTTGGTCAGGCGTGGGATAAGAGCCTGACCGACAATAACGGCCCGTATATCGAACTGATGACTGGCATTTTTGCTGACAACCAGCCCGATTTTACCTGGCTTGATGCTTACGAAGAGAAGCGTTTCGAGCAGTATTTCCTGCCTTATCATTCTCTGGGCATGGTGCAAAACGCCTCCCGCGACGCGGTGATTAAATTAGAGCGTAGCGAGCGGGGGATTGAGTGGGGGCTGTATGCCATCTCCCCGTTGAGTGGATATCGTCTGGCGATCCGCGAAATCGGCAAATGCAACGTGTTACTTGACGATGCCGTAGCCCTGACACCAGCGACCGCCATCCAGGGCGTGTTACGCGGTATTGATCCGGGCAGATTGACTATCGAACTTTCCGATGCTGACGGCAATATTGTACTGAGTTATCAGGAACATCAGCCGCAAGAACTACCGTTGCCGGACGTTGCTAAAGCGCCACTGGCAGCACAAGACATTACCAGTACAGATGAAGCCTGGTTTGTCGGTCAGCATCTGGAGCAATACCATCACGCCAGCCGTTCGCCGTTCGATTACTACCTGCGCGGCGTGGCGTTGGATCCGCTCGATTATCGCTGCAACCTGGCGCTGGCGATGCTGGAATATAACCGCGCAGATTTCCCGCAAGCGGTGGCATATGCCAGTCAGGCGCTAAAACGCGCACATGCGCTGAATAAAAACCCGCAGTGCGGACAGGCAAGTTTGATTCGCGCCAGTGCTTACGAACGTCAGGGGCAATATCAACAAGCCGAAGAGGATTTCTGGCGTGCAGTCTGGAGCGGCAACAGTAAAGCGGGCGGCTATTACGGTCTGGCACGACTGGCGGCGCGTAATGGCAACTTCGAGGCAGGGCTGGATTTTTGCCAACAAAGCCTGCGCGCCTGCCCAACTAATCAGGAAGTGCTTTGCCTGCATAATCTGCTGCTGGTATTAAGCGGCCGTCAGGATAATGCGCGTTTACAGCGCGAGAAACTGCTGCGCGATTATCCGCTGAACGCCACCCTGTGGTGGTTGAACTGGTTCGATGGTCGTTCTGAATCTGCCTTCACGCAGTGGCGAGGTCTGTGTCAGGGGCGCGACGTGAACGCCCTGATGACTGCCGGGCAGTTGATTAACTGGGGAATGCCCGCCCTGGCGGCAGAGATGCTGAACGCACTGGACTGCCAACGCACGTTGCCGCTTTATCTGCAAGCGAGCTTATTGCCGAAAGCTGATCGTGGCGAACTGGTGACAAGAGCCATTGATGTCTTTCCGCAGTTTGTCCGTTTCCCGAATACGCTGGAGGAAGTGGCGGCACTGGAGAGCATTGAAGAGTGTTGGTTCGCCCGTCATTTACTGGCCTGCTTCTACTACAACAAGCGTTGCTACGACAAAGCCATTGCCTTATGGCAGCGTTGCGTAGAGATGTCGCCGGAGTTTGCCGACGGCTGGCGCGGGTTGGCGATCCATGCGTGGAATAAGCAGCACGATGATGAACTGGCCGCACGTTATCTTGATAATGCTTATCAGCTTGCGCCACAGGATGCACGTCTGCTTTTCGAACGCGATTTGCTGGATAAGTTAACCGGATCTTCGCCGGAGAAACGACTGGCGCGTCTGGAAAATAATCTGGAAATTGCCCTGAAACGCGACGACATGACCGCAGAACTGCTCAATTTGTGGCATCTCACCGGTCAGGCAGACAAAGCGGCGGACATTCTCGCCACGCGCAAATTCCATCCGTGGGAAGGCGGGGAAGGGAAAGTTACCTGCCAGTTTATCCTCAACCAGTTGTTACGCGCCTGGCAACACCTTGATGCCAGACAGCCGCAGCAGGCAAGCGAACTGCTTCATGCCGCGTTGCATTATCCGGAGAATTTAAGCGAAGGTCGTTTACCTGGGCAGACTGATAACGACATCTGGTTCTGGCAGGCAGTATGCGCGAAAACGCAGGGCGATGAAGCTGAGGCGACGCGCTGCTTACGAATGGCGGCGACCGGCGATCGCACCATTAACATCCACAGTTATTACAACGATCAGCCGGTCGATTATCTCTTCTGGCAAGGGATGGCACTGCGATTGCTGGGCGAACAACAAACGGCACAGCAACTGTTCAGTGAAATGAAACAGTGGGCGCAACAGATGGCGAAAACCAGTATCGAAGCGGATTTCTTTGCTGTTTCACAACCGGACTTGTTGTCGCTGTATGGCGATTTACAACAGCAGCATAAAGAAAAATGCCTGATGGTGTCGATGCTGGCGGCTGCGGGATTAGGGGAGATTGCGCAATATGAATCTGTGCGCGCTGAACTGACGGCGATTAATCCGGCCTGGCCGAAAGCGGCATTATTCACCACCGTGATGCCTTTTATTTTTAACTACGTTCACTAAACCCTATTAACTGTAATATTTGAGCGGCATGCGCTGCCGCTCATCACTAAATAATTAAAATAAGCCGTTGTAAATAAAAACCCTACAGGAGGCACTATGCCTGAAAAAATGAGAGCAACCCGTAATATAATTTTAATAGCTACGCTTTTGGGTAGCGCACTATTCGCCAGGGCTGTGGAAAAAGAAATGACCATTGGCGCAATATATCTTGATACTCAGGGATATTACGCCGGTGTACGTCAGGGTGTTCAGGATGCGGCAAAAGATTCCTCAGTACAGGTACAGTTAATAGAAACCAACGCACAGGGGGATATTTCAAAAGAAAGTACTTTTGTTGATACCCTCGTGGCGCGTAATGTTGATGCCATTATTTTGTCGGCAGTGTCTGAAAATGGCAGTAGCCGCACCGTTCGACGCGCCAGTGAGGCGGGTATTCCAGTGATTTGCTACAACACCTGTATTAATCAGAAAGGGGTCGATAAATATGTCTCGGCGTATCTGGTGGGCGATCCTCTGGAATTCGGTAAAAAACTGGGTAATGCCGCCGCCGATTATTTTATTGCCAACAAAATTGAACAACCAAAAATTGCCGTCATAAATTGCGAAGCTTTTGAAGTTTGTGTGCAGCGGCGTAAAGGGTTTGAAGAAGTATTAAAAGCCCGTGTTCCCGGAGCGCAAATTGTCGCGAATCAGGAAGGTACTGTTTTAGATAAAGCGATTTCTGTCGGTGAAAAACTGATTATCTCCACGCCGGATCTCAACGCCATTATGGGAGAATCGGGCGGCGCGACACTCGGCGCAGTTAAAGCAGTACGTAATCAAAATCAGGCCGGGAAAATTGCCGTCTTTGGTTCAGATATGACGACTGAAATTGCCCAGGAACTGGAAAACAACCAGGTGCTGAAAGCGGTAGTGGATATTTCCGGTAAGAAAATGGGTAACGCTGTTTTTGCGCAAACATTGAAGGTTATCGATAAAAAAGCCGACGGTGAAAAAGTGATTCAGGTGCCTATCGATCTCTATACCAAAACGGAAGACGGTAAGCAGTGGCTGGCAACGCATGTTGATGGTCTGCCCTAATAGCTGATTCGCAGAGGTCCCTATGTTCACGGCAACAGAGGCAGTCCCGGTAGCAAAAGTGGTGGCAGGAAATAAGCGTTATCCCGGCGTCGTTGCGCTGGATAACGTTAATTTCACGCTCAATAAAGGCGAAGTTCGCGCGCTGTTAGGTAAAAATGGCGCGGGCAAATCGCCCCTCATTCGAATGCTCACCGGCAGCGAACGCCCGGACAGCGGCGATATCTGGATTGGCGAGACGCGGCTGGAAGGTGACGAAGCTACGCTGACTCGCCGTGCCGCTGAACTGGGGGTACGCGCGGTTTATCAGGAGTTAAGTCTGGTGGAGGGGCTGACGGTGGCGGAAAACCTCTGCCTTGGTCAATGGCCACGCCGCAACAGCATGATTGATTACCCGCAAATGGCGCAGGATGCCCAACGTTGCTTACAGGCGCTGGGTGTCGACGTTAGCCCTGAACAACTTGTATCGACGCTAAGTCCGGCGCAAAAGCAACTGGTGGAAATTGCGCGAGTGATGAAGGGCGAGCCGCGCGTGGTCATTCTTGATGAACCTACCAGTTCGCTTGCCAGTGCGGAAGTTGAACTGGTGATCAGCGCCGTGAAAAAGATGTCGGCACTGGGCGTGGCGGTGATTTATGTCAGCCACCGGATGGAAGAAATCCGCCGTATCGCTTCCTGCGCCACCGTCATGCGCGATGGTCAGGTGGCGGGCGATGTGATGCTCGAAAACACCTCCACCCGTCATATTGTGTCGCTGATGCTTGGACGCGATCACGTTGATATTGCGCCGGTTGCCGCCCAGGAAATTGCTGACCAGATCGTGCTGGATGTTCGTGCGTTACGCCACAGACCAAAACTTGCGGAGATCAATTTTTCACTGCGTCGTGGTGAAGTGCTCGGTATTGCTGGCCTGCTGGGAGCCGGGCGCAGTGAATTGCTGAAAGCGATTGTTGGACTGGAAGCGTTTGAGCAGGGCGAAATTGTTATCAACGGCGAGAAAATCACGCGCCCGGATTACGGCGACATGTTGAAACGCGGCATCGGCTATACCCCGGAAAATCGCAAAGAAGCGGGGATCATTCCCTGGCTGGGCGTTGACGAAAATACAGTGCTGACCAACCGGCAAAAAATCAGCGCTAACGGCGTGCTGCAATGGTCCACCATCCGCCGCCTGACCGAAGAGGTGATGCAACGGATGACAGTCAAGGCTGCCAGTAGCGAAACGCCGATTGGTACGCTTTCCGGCGGTAATCAGCAAAAAGTGGTGATCGGTCGTTGGGTCTATGCCGCCAGCCAGATTCTGTTGCTCGACGAGCCAACGCGCGGCGTCGATATCGAAGCCAAGCAGCAGATTTACCGTATTGTCCGCGAGCTGGCCGCCGAAGGAAAAAGCGTGGTGTTTATCTCCAGTGAAGTGGAAGAGTTGCCGCTGGTGTGCGACCGCATCCTGTTGTTACAGCACGGCACGTTCTCGCAGGAGTTTCACTCGCCGGTCAATGTGGATGAGCTGATGTCCGCCATTCTGTCTGTGCACTGATGAATTTTACCGAGGAACCTGAAGATGTCTGCTTCGTCATTACCATTGCCGCAGGGCAAGAGCGTCTCGCTCAAACAATTTGTCAGTCGCCACATTAATGAGATCGGTTTGCTGGTGGTGATAGCCATTTTGTATCTGGTCTTCTCCCTGAACGCACCAGGCTTTATCTCATTAAATAACCAGATGAACGTGCTACGCGATGCCGCCACCATCGGTATTGCCGCCTGGGCGATGACGCTGATTATTATCTCCGGTGAAATTGATGTCAGCGTTGGGCCAATGGTGGCTTTTGTCTCGGTGTGCCTGGCATTTTTACTGCAATTTGAGGTTCCTCTGGCGGTGGCGTGTTTGTTGGTGTTGCTGTTAGGCGCGCTGATGGGAACGCTCGCCGGGGTGTTACGTGGCGTGTTTAACGTGCCAAGTTTTGTGGCCACGCTGGGGTTGTGGAGCGCCCTGCGCGGTATGGGGCTGTTTATGACTAACGCCCTGCCTGTGCCGATTGACGAAAACGAGGTACTGGACTGGCTGGGTGGGCAATTTCTCGGCGTGCCGGTATCCGCGCTGATCATGATGGTGTTGTTTGCGCTGTTTGTGTTCATCAGCCGTAAAACTGCCTTCGGGCGTTCGGTTTTTGCTGTGGGCGGTAATGCCACGGCGGCGCAGTTGTGCGGGATTAACGTCCGGCGAGTACGCATTCTTATTTTTACCCTTTCAGGATTATTAGCGGCGGTGACCGGCATTTTACTGGCGGCGCGCCTCGGTTCTGGTAACGCAGGCGCGGCAAACGGTCTGGAGTTTGACGTGATCGCAGCCGTGGTAGTTGGTGGTACGGCGCTTTCCGGCGGTCGCGGCTCCCTGTTCGGTACGCTGCTTGGCGTTCTGGTCATTACGCTAATCGGTAACGGTCTGGTGCTGCTCGGAATTAACTCCTTTTTCCAGCAGGTGGTTCGCGGCGTCATCATCGTGGTGGCGGTACTGGCGAATATCTTGCTGACCCAGCGAAGCAGTAAAGCGAAACGCTAAATATTAACGCCCCTGGCGCGGGTGCGGCAGGGATGAAAATTAATCGTATTGTTAATGAGGGACTTATGAAAACGATGCTGGCAGCTTACTTACCAGGAAATTCGACCGTTGATCTACGGGAAGTTGCGGTGCCGACGCCGGGGATTAACCAGGTACTGATCAAAATGAAATCCTCCGGGATTTGCGGAAGCGATGTCCACTATATCTATCATCAACACCGCGCCACGGCGGCGGCGCCCGATAAACCGTTGTATCAGGGATTTATCAACGGTCATGAACCGTGCGGGCAGATTGTGGCTATGGGGCAAGGCTGTCGTCATTTTAAAGAGGGTAACCGCGTGCTGGTGTATCACATTTCCGGCTGTGGTTTTTGCCCGAACTGCCGCCGCGGCTTTCCTATCTCTTGTACTGGCAAAGGAAAAGCGGCTTACGGCTGGCAGCGTGACGGCGGTCATGCCGAATATCTGCTGGCGGAAGAAAAAGATCTGATCCTCCTGCCAGACGCACTGAGCTACGAAGATGGAGCGTTTATCAGTTGCGGCGTTGGCACGGCGTATGAAGGGATTTTGCGCGGCGAAGTCTCCGGCAGCGATAACGTGCTGGTGGTCGGTCTGGGGCCGGTCGGGATGATGGCGATGATGCTGGCGAAAGGTCGCGGTGCGAAACGGATCATCGGCGTTGATATGTTGCCGGAACGTCTGGCGATGGCGAAACAGTTAGGTGTGATGGATCACGGTTATTTAGCAACCACTGAAGGTCTGCCGCAGATAATTGCCGAGCTCACCCACGGCGGCGCGGATGTTGCGCTCGATTGTTCCGGTAATGCTGCGGGGCGCTTGCTGGCATTGCAATCCACCGCCGACTGGGGACGCGTGGTTTACATCGGGGAAACTGGAAAAGTGGAGTTCGAGGTCAGCGCCGATCTGATGCACCATCAACGGCGGATTATTGGCTCCTGGGTGACCAGCCTGTTCCATATGGAAAAATGCGCTCACGATCTGACGGACTGGAAACTGTGGCCGCGTAACGCCATTACCCACCGCTTCTCACTGGAACAGGCGGGTGAGGCGTATGCGCTGATGGCAAGTGGCAAATGTGGGAAAGTTGTGATTAATTTCCCGGATTAAGGAGTTAGCGGATGACCATCTATACCTTATTTCATGGGGCGCTAAAGCTGGATATCTCTGACCAGGGCGGAGTCATAGAAGGCTTCTGGCACGACACGACGGCGTTGCTACGTCCGGGTAAAAAAAACGGTGTGGCAACCGATGCCTCCTGTTTTCCGCTGGTGCCGTTTGCTAACCGGGTGAGCGGCAACCGCTTTGTCTGGCAAGGGCGTGAGTATCCGCTACATCCTAACGTTGAATGGGACGCGCATTATCTGCACGGCGATGGCTGGCTGGGCCAGTGGCAATGTGTAACGTGCAGCGATGATAGTTTATGTCTGGAGTATGAACATCGCGGTGGCATTTATCATTATCGGGTAAGTCAGACGTTTCATTTAACGGCAGATGCGCTGACGGTCACGCTCTCTGTCACCAATGAAGGTGCAGAGACGCTGCCGTTTGGTACGGGCTGGCATCCTTATTTTCCGTTGTCGTCGCAAACGCGGATTCAGGCGCAGGCGAGCGGTTACTGGCTGGAGCGGGAACAGTGGCTGGCGGGGGCGTTTTGCGCGCAGTTACCGCTGGAGCTGGATTTCAATCAGCTCGCGCCGTTGCCGCGTCAGTGGGTGAACAATGGTTTTTCCGGATGGAATGGTCAGGCACGCATTGAGCAGCCACAGCAGGGTTACGCCATCACTATGGAAACGACGCCGCCCGCACCGTGTTATTTCATCTTTGTTTCGGATCCGACGTTTGATAAAGGGTATGCGTTTGATTTCTTCTGCCTGGAGCCGATGAGTCATGCGCCGGATGACCATCATCGTCCCGAAGGCGGAGATCTCATTGCGCTTGCGCCGGGGGAGTCAACAACCTTAGAGATGTCGTTGCGGGTTGAGTTGCTGTAATTTATAAAATGCCGGATGCACAGGCCTACAATGGGTGCCGGAACGGTAGGCCGGATAAGGCGTTCACGCCGCATCCGGCATGTTTTTAACGCCGATCGAGAGAGATCGCCCCCGGTCCGGTAATCGCCAGCAGCAAGAATGCGCCTGCAATACTGACATTTTTCCAGAAATTAATCATATTTGGCCCGACCGCATCCCCCGTCATATCCCAGTAATGATGGCCAATCACCGCTGTACCCAGCGTGTAGAAAATAAACAGCACCGCCAGCGGACGAGTGAAAAAACCAAGCACGATTAATATCGCGGCAGGCACTTCCATAACTACCGCAATAATTGCCGCCAGCATCGGCATTGGCGCGCCCAGCGAGGTCATATATTGGACCGTACCGTCAAAGCCCATCATTTTGGGAAAACCAAAAATAATGAAAATTAAGATGATGGCAATACGGGCAATTAATAACAAAACGGGGCGGGCTGCGCCAAAATCAAAATAACGTAGTGTGTTCATAACCAATCCCTTTGCAAAAAGATGTGATTTAAACGTAATACACACTCTGGCACCTCGCCACGCCCCAGGCGTTGAGATATTCGCTAATTATCCTGGTTTGCTATAACGGCATAGCGCAGGTCGCTGACAATGTGCTTGCTGCTTCATGCCGGGAAGCTCGCTCGAATATTCTTATTTTCCAACTTGCAACAACATTCGATTAACTCCAGACTAACGCCTCCTGACGGGAGGGACTCATGGTTTTGCAATCCACGCGCTGGTTGGCGCTCGGTTATTTCACGTACTTTTTTAGCTACGGCATTTTTCTACCTTTCTGGAGCGTCTGGCTTGAGGGGATTGGCTTAACGCCAGAAACCATCGGTCTGTTGTTAGGGGCCGGTCTGGTTGCCCGTTTTCTCGGTAGTTTGATAATCGCGCCCCGCGTCAGCGATCCTTCTCGTCTGATTTCCGCGCTGCGGGTGCTGGCGTTGCTGACGCTGCTGTTTGCCGTTGCCTTCTGGGCTGGCGCGCATGTCGCGTGGCTGATGGTGGTAATGGTCGGTTTTAACCTCTTTTTCTCACCGCTGGTGCCGTTGACTGACGCGCTGGCGAATACCTGGCAAAAGCAGTTTCCGCTTGATTACGGCAAAGTGCGGCTGTGGGGCTCGGTGGCATTTGTCATTGGTTCGGCGCTGACGGGCAAACTGGTCACGGTGTTTGATTATCGGGTGATCCTCGCGATGTTGACGCTGGGCGTGGCATCCATGCTACTTGGTTTTCTCATTCGCCCGACCATTCAACCACAAGGGGTAAGCCGCCAGCAGGAGAGCACGGGATGGCCGGCCTGGCTGGCGCTGGTTCGCCAGAACTGGCGCTTTCTGGCTTGTGTTTGTCTATTGCAGGGAGCGCACGCGGCGTATTACGGTTTTAGCGCCATTTACTGGCAGGCAGCGGGTTACTCGGCTTCGGCGGTGGGCTATTTGTGGTCACTTGGGGTGGTGGCGGAAGTGATCATCTTTGCGCTGAGTAACAAACTTTTCCGTCGCTGTAGCGCTCGCGATATGTTGTTGATCTCAGCGATTTGCGGAGTGGCGCGTTGGAGCATTATGGGGGCAACCACTGAGTTACCGTGGTTGATATTGGTGCAGATCCTGCATTGCGGCACTTTTACCGTGTGCCACCTGGCCGCCATGCGCTATATCGCCGCTCGTCAGGGTAGTGAGGTGATCCGTTTGCAGGCGGTTTACTCTGCCGTCGCGATGGGCGGCAGTATCGCTATCATGACCGTCTTCGCCGGATTCTTGTATCAATATCTGGGGCACGGCGTGTTCTGGGTGATGGCATTGGTGGCGCTTCCGGCAATGTTTCTGCGCCCAAAAGTGGTTCCTTCATGCTGATTATTCCAGCATTTTACGGATCTGCTCCTGTTGGTGTGCGGTCAGGGTCTGATTCGTATGAATCAGCGGCGGCGAAAAGAGCGGTAACGGGATGGTATAAGGTGCAATAATCAGCACAGCGTTTCTCGGTGCGCCATTTCGTAAAAAGGCCTTCACCGATATATGTTTAATATTGAGCGGCAGTAGCGTAATTTCGCGCAATTGTTGCTCAATACTTGCTTCTCTTTCACTGTCATTGTCCGTCAGTAAAACAATCTGTTTTTCGTTAACTTCATTTGCTTGCATCAGCCATGCGCCGAAAATCACCGCCACCAGACCACTTTCCTCATCGGAAAAACGGACATTGTATTCACTTTCAAACCCGGCCAGCGCCGCGCGGGTTGTACGAACCAGGCGTGGGTAAAGTCGGCTGAACTCTTCTGGCAAGGTGTTATCAATACCGATGGCAAACAAACTGCGGCGTAATGCCTGAGCGAGATGAGTATAAAGCTGATCGCATAACCCCTGTTCATCATAGAAACGGACATTTCCCAGCTCACGAAAATGTTGTACCAGACGGACAATAGCCTGACGCAATTGCCGATCGCGCTGATGGGTATCCTGCAGCGGATTGGGAACCCGCAACATGGAAAAGAGCAATGCCATAAACAACGGTTCATCTGGTGGTACAGGCTGGCGCGCCCGGCGTTGCCAGTGGCGGCCAATTTCTTGTGCTATCTGAAATTCAAGGCAGGATTCAGCCCATCGACGTTGCTGTGGGTTAAATTGTGGCGTGATCCCGGCATGATGTTGTAGCAGGCAATATTGCAGATACAGGCACAGAAAATGAATATCACGAGCTTCAAAGCATTTTTGCAATCGTCGCGAACACAGATTAACTAAAGCTTGTAGGTTGGTATCGTCGTAAAAGTTGCGAGCAATCCCCCGACGCTTCAATTCTTCCTTTATGGCAGGGGCGAAACGACCGGAGATAAATGACGGGCATAAACGGAAACCGCGTCGTAGCCAGTGAAATAAACATAAACGTTGATTAAGTACTGTACCTTCAATCCGGTAGCTACCGTCATAACCAGTAGTGAGCGTGAGTTGATGATAGCGCAGGATCTCCCGTCCTGTTTCGCTGATATCAAAACTGGCAATATCATCATCCACACCATTAAGCTCGCTAAACGTTGCCGTGGTGGCGGTCAACCCCGGCTGAAATAGCGTTAACAAGATCTGGCAGCGGCGCTGGGGAGCAGAAAGGGCAGATGGTGGAGCAAGTGTAGACATCATCTGTTGATCTCCCATAAGCATAATTGATAAGGATAGCTAAAGTTTGCTTAGGGAAATGGTGAATGGAACGCTATTTATCAGAAATGCGGGCAGGCGTCACAGAATTTTTATCGATATAAACAGCAATGGCCAGTTGAATGCCATGTCTTAAGGTGATTTCATGCTGTTTTATCGGGTTTTAATCTTAAGGTTAATTCTATGGGCTCAACGTATTGAGGATAAAATCTACCGCTTGTTCGCGATAAACATCACCATGACGATCGGAAAAAGCGTCAATGTGTTCGCCATCGGGGATCAGAATCAGCCGTTTTGGCTCTTTCGCCAGAGCATATAACTTTTCACTGTGCTGCCAGGGGATAACGTGATCGGCTTTGCCGTGAATCAGTAAAAGCGGAATGGGGCTGACGCTGGCAATGTAATTTTCACCGCTGTAACTTTCATCAAGTAAGTAACCACTGCCGGGGATCATCTGGTTGGCGATGGTTGAGTAAGAGGCAAATGTGGAGTCGAGGATCACCGCGCGGATGCCCTCACGATTGCCCTGACCAATAACATCAAGAATATTCGCACCGCCAATACTCTGACCAAACAGTACCAGTCGCTGCGGGTTTACATCACTGCGATGGCGCACCACGTTGATGGCGCTCAGTGTATCGTCCAGTAATCCGGCTTGCGAAGGCGTTCCTTTAGACTTACCAAACCCACGATAATCAAACATAAACACGTTGAAATTGCGTTCGGGTAACCAACTGACCAGTGGCCAATGTGCAGACATATTTCCGGCATTGCCATGAGCATGGATCACCGTAGCGATGGCATTTTCAGCGGGGCCAGTCGATGACGGAATAAACCAGCCTTGCAGGCGTGTGCCATCTTCAGCGGTAAACTCTACGGATTCTGCTGACCAGGGGTCAGGGCCATAAATTTTGTCATCAGGATAATAGAAAAAATTGATAGCGACGCGCGGCACTAAATAAACGCAGACGGCAACAACAAAGAGAATAAACAGAATCTTGAAAACGCGCTTGTTTACTGGCAGGACCATAACCTTTCCTTGCGACTTTTTTGTAATCCATTAATCGGGGAAAGATGGTGGGAGAGCGGTGAGGGAAAGTAAAGCGGCGAGAAAGTATTTCGGAATAGCGCCTGAAAGGCGAGGGCGGGTGAGAGAAATCACCCGCCAGAGAAATTAACGCTTCAGTGCGTCGCTTAACTCGTCACGCATGTTTGACAGCATGGCTTTTACTACGCGTGGGTTACCCGCAACGATGTTACCGGTCAGTATATAGTTATGACCACCAGTGAAGTCGCTGACAATACCACCAGCTTCACGAACCAGCAGTTCGCCTGCGGCGAAGTCCCACGGACGCAGACCGATTTCAAAGAAACCGTCAACGCGACCAGCAGCGACATAAGCCAGATCCAGTGCCGCAGAACCAGTACGACGGAAGTCAGCACATTCGTTGAACAGTTTGCCGACGATGTTGATGTAGGTGGTGGCGTACTGTTTTGCTTTGAACGGGAAGCCGGTCGCCAGAATAGTACCGTCGAGATCGCGAGCAGTGCTGCCACGCAGACGGTAGCCGTTCAGTTGTGCGCCCTGACCGCGAGTCGCGGTGAACAGTTCGTTACGCATAGGATCGTAAACCACAGCAACTTCGGTGCGGCCTTTGATGCGAACAGCGATAGATACCGCGAAATGCGGCAGACGTTTGATAAAGTTGGTGGTGCCATCCAGTGGATCGATAACCCATTGAACATCCTGATCAGTACCTTCAAGTTCACCGCTTTCTTCGGTGATGATGGTGTGCTGCGGGTAAGATTTACGAATCGTGTCGATAATCACCGCTTCGGCAGCTTTATCTACGTTGGTCACGAAATCGTTGCTGCCTTTCTGGCTCGCTTCTACAGCGTCCGGGGTTTCATAGTTTTTGGCAATTAAATTACCCGCCTTGCGCGCTGCGCGCACGGCGATGTTCAGCATCGGATGCATCGGTCTCTCTCACTGGATGTTAAAGAACGGGAAAACGGCGCAGAGTATAGCAGCGAGATCGGCATCTGTCTTCGTTTTATGATAAGATGCGCGAATAATCTTTAGACGAAGAAAGACAATGCTGCAAAATATTCGAATTGTGCTGGTGGAGACGTCACACACCGGCAATATGGGTTCTGTTGCCCGAGCCATGAAAACAATGGGATTAACCAATCTGTGGCTGGTTAATCCTCTGGTGAAACCTGACTCCCAAGCGATCGCGTTGGCAGCGGGAGCCAGTGATGTGATTGGTAATGCGCAGATTGTCGATACACTCGACGAAGCGTTGGCTGGTTGTAGCCTGGTCGTTGGCACCAGCGCGCGTTCCCGTACGCTGCCGTGGCCGATGCTCGACCCGCGCGAATGCGGTTTGAAAAGCGTCGCTGAAGCGGCAAACACGCCGGTGGCGCTGGTCTTTGGTCGCGAGCGCGTCGGCTTGACCAATGAAGAGCTGCAGAAATGCCATTATCATGTCGCGATTGCCGCGAACCCGGAATACAGCTCGCTGAACCTGGCGATGGCAGTACAGGTTATCGCCTATGAAGTGCGTATGGCCTGGCTGGCGACCCAGGAAAACGGCGAGCAGGTTGAGCATGCAGAGACGCCGTATCCGCTGGTGGATGATCTGGAACGTTTTTACGGTCATCTGGAGCAAACGTTGCTGGCAACCGGTTTTATTCGTGAAAACCATCCGGGGCAGGTGATGAATAAATTGCGTCGTCTGTTTACGCGTGCGCGCCCGGAAAGTCAGGAGTTGAATATCCTGCGTGGGATTCTGGCTTCTATTGAGCAGCAGAATAAAGGCAATAAGGCCGAATAACAGTCATTGCCTGATGCGACGCTTAACGCGTCTTATCAGGCTTACAAGTGCACGGAACCGTAGGTCGGATAAGGCGTTTACGCCGCATCCGACAGTCATTGCCTGATGCGACGCTTAACGCGTCTTATCAGGCTTACAAGTGCGCGGAACCGTAGGTCGGATAAGGCGTTTACGCCGCATCCGACAACAGGTACAAATGCCACGATAAGAAAATGGCACTGAAGGCTAAATACCTGACTAAATCAGTCAAGTAAATAGTTGACCAATTTACTCGGGAATGTCAGACTTGACCCTGCTATGCAATACCCCCACTTTTACAATAAAAAACCCCGGGCAGGGGCGAGTTTGAGGTGAAGTAAGACATGAGACTGACATCTAAAGGGCGCTATGCCGTGACCGCAATGCTGGACGTTGCGCTCAACTCCGAAGCAGGCCCGGTTCCGTTGGCTGATATTTCTGAACGTCAGGGAATTTCCCTTTCTTATCTGGAACAACTGTTTTCCCGTCTGCGTAAAAATGGTCTGGTTTCCAGCGTACGTGGACCTGGCGGTGGTTATCTGTTGGGCAAAGATGCCAGCAGCATCGCCGTTGGCGAAGTGATTAGCGCCGTTGACGAATCTGTAGATGCCACCCGTTGTCAGGGTAAAGGCGGCTGCCAGGGCGGCGATAAATGCCTGACCCACGCGCTGTGGCGTGATTTGAGCGACCGTCTCACCGGTTTTCTCAACAACATTACTTTAGGCGAACTGGTCAATAACCAGGAAGTGCTGGATGTGTCTGGTCGTCAACATACTCACGACGCGCCACGTACCCGCACACAAGACGCGATCGACGTTAAGTTACGCGCTTAATAAAAAGAATTCAGAGTCAGGCCGGAGTGTTTATCACTTCGTAAACACGGTCGTACATCCAGCCGGTAGCCTGATTCCTTGCATTGAGTGATGTACGGAGTTTATAGAGCAATGAAATTACCGATTTATCTCGATTACTCCGCAACCACGCCGGTGGACCCGCGTGTTGCCGAGAAAATGATGCAGTTTATGACGATGGACGGAACCTTTGGTAACCCGGCCTCCCGTTCTCACCGTTTCGGCTGGCAGGCTGAAGAAGCAGTAGATATCGCCCGTAATCAGATTGCCGATCTGGTCGGTGCTGACCCGCGTGAAATCGTCTTTACCTCTGGCGCAACCGAATCTGACAACCTGGCAATTAAAGGTGCAGCCAACTTTTATCAGAAAAAAGGCAAGCACATCATCACCAGCAAAACCGAACACAAAGCGGTACTGGACACCTGCCGTCAGCTTGAGCGTGAAGGTTTTGAAGTCACCTACCTGGCGCCGCAGCGTAACGGAATTATCGATCTGAAAGAACTCGAAGCGGCGATGCGTGATGACACCATCCTCGTTTCTATCATGCACGTGAATAACGAAATCGGCGTGGTACAGGATATCGCGGCTATCGGTGAAATGTGCCGTGCCCGCGGCATTATCTATCACGTTGATGCAACCCAGAGCGTGGGTAAACTGCCTATCGACCTGAGCCAGTTGAAAGTTGACCTGATGTCTTTCTCCGGTCACAAAATCTACGGTCCGAAAGGTATTGGCGCGCTGTATGTGCGTCGTAAACCACGCGTGCGCATTGAAGCGCAAATGCACGGCGGCGGTCACGAGCGCGGTATGCGTTCCGGTACACTGCCGGTTCACCAGATCGTGGGTATGGGCGAAGCCTATCGCATCGCAAAAGAAGAGATGGCGACCGAGATGGAACGTCTGCGCGGCCTGCGTAACCGTCTGTGGAACGGCATCAAAGATATCGAAGAAGTTTACCTGAACGGTGACCTGGAACACGGTGCGCCGAACATTCTCAACGTCAGCTTTAACTACGTTGAAGGTGAGTCGCTGATTATGGCGCTGAAAGACCTCGCGGTTTCTTCAGGTTCCGCCTGTACGTCGGCAAGTCTCGAACCGTCCTACGTGCTGCGCGCGCTGGGGCTGAACGACGAGCTGGCACATAGCTCTATCCGTTTCTCTTTAGGTCGTTTTACTACTGAAGAAGAGATCGACTACACCATCGAGTTAGTTCGTAAATCCATCGGTCGTCTGCGTGACCTTTCTCCGCTGTGGGAAATGTACAAGCAGGGCGTGGATCTGAACAGCATCGAATGGGCTCATCATTAATCGGTATCGGAATCAGGAGAATTTATAATGGCTTACAGCGAAAAAGTTATCGACCATTACGAGAATCCGCGTAACGTGGGTTCCTTCGACAACAACGACGAAAACGTGGGCAGCGGCATGGTGGGTGCACCAGCCTGTGGCGACGTGATGAAGTTGCAGATTAAAGTCAACGATGAAGGTATCATTGAAGACGCGCGTTTTAAAACTTACGGCTGCGGTTCCGCTATCGCTTCCAGTTCTCTGGTGACCGAATGGGTGAAAGGGAAATCTCTCGACGAAGCACAGGCGATCAAAAACACCGATATTGCTGAAGAACTTGAACTGCCACCGGTGAAAATTCACTGTTCTATTCTGGCAGAAGACGCGATCAAAGCCGCCATTGCGGACTATAAAAGCAAACGTGAAGCAAAATAAGAGTTGAGGTTTGGTTATGTCGATTACACTGAGCGACAGTGCAGCAGCGCGAGTAAATACCTTTCTGGCTAACCGCGGTAAAGGGTTTGGCCTGCGTCTGGGTGTGAGAACCTCTGGGTGTTCAGGTATGGCGTATGTACTGGAATTTGTTGACGAACCGACGCCGGAAGACATCGTGTTTGAAGACAAAGGCGTGAAAGTCGTGGTCGATGGCAAAAGCCTGCAATTTCTGGACGGTACGCAACTGGACTTCGTAAAAGAAGGCCTGAACGAAGGGTTTAAATTCACCAACCCGAACGTAAAAGATGAATGTGGTTGCGGCGAAAGCTTCCACGTCTGATGCGCATACCGATAACCCCACCGTGGTCGCCTGCGCGTGGGGTTTGTTTTACCTGATTCGCCGTCATTGCGGCGGATCGCAGCCCTGAGAATGTTATGGATTACTTCACCCTCTTTGGCTTGCCTGCCCGTTATCAACTCGATACCCAGGCATTGAGCCTGCGTTTTCAGGATCTACAACGTCAGTATCATCCTGATAAATTCGCCAGCGGAAGCCAGGCGGAACAACTCGCCGCCGTCCAGCAATCCGCAACCATTAACCAGGCATGGCAAACGCTGCGTCATCCATTGATGCGGGCAGAATACCTGCTTTCGCTGCACGGTTTTGATCTTGCCAGCGAGCAGCATACAGTGCGCGACACCGCGTTCCTGATGGAACAACTGGAGCTGCGCGAGGAGCTGGACGAGATCGAACAGGCGAAAGACGAAGCGCGGCTGGAAAGCTTTATCAAACGCGTCAAAAAGATGTTTGATACCCGCCATCAGTTGATGGTTGAACAGTTAGACAACGAGGCGTGGGACGCGGCGGCGGATACCGTGCGTAAGCTGCGTTTTCTCGATAAACTGCGAAGCAGTGCCGAACAACTCGAAGAAAAACTGCTCGATTTTTAATTTCTGGAAGCTAAACATGGCCTTATTACAAATTAGTGAACCTGGTTTGAGTGCTGCGCCGCATCAGCGTCGTCTGGCGGCCGGTATTGACCTGGGCACAACCAACTCGCTGGTGGCGACAGTACGCAGCGGTCAGGCCGAAACGTTAGCCGACCATGAAGGCCGTCACCTGCTGCCGTCTGTTGTTCACTATCAACAGCAAGGGCATTCGGTGGGGTATGACGCGCGTACTAATGCAGCGCTTGACACAGCCAACACCATTAGTTCTGTTAAACGCCTGATGGGGCGCTCGCTGGCTGATATCCAGCAACGCTATCCGCATTTGCCTTATCAATTCCAGGCCAGCGAGAATGGTCTGCCGATGATTGAAACGGCGGCGGGACTGCTGAACCCGGTGCGCGTTTCTGCGGACATCCTCAAAGCACTGGCAGCACGGGCAACTGAAGCCCTGGCAGGCGAGCTGGATGGTGTGGTTATCACCGTTCCGGCGTACTTTGACGATGCCCAGCGTCAGGGCACCAAAGACGCAGCGCGTCTGGCTGGCCTGCATGTCCTGCGCTTGCTCAACGAACCGACCGCTGCGGCTATCGCCTACGGGCTGGATTCCGGTCAGGAAGGTGTGATTGCCGTTTATGACCTCGGCGGCGGGACTTTTGATATTTCCATTCTACGTTTAAGTCGCGGCGTGTTTGAAGTGCTGGCGACCGGCGGTGATTCTGCGCTCGGTGGTGATGACTTCGACCATCTGCTGGCGGATTACATTCGCGAGCAGGCGGGCATTCCTGACCGTAGCGATAACCGCGTTCAGCGTGAACTGCTGGATGCCGCCATTGCGGCCAAAATCGCTCTGAGCGATGCCGATTCCGTGACTGTTAATGTTGCGGGCTGGCAGGGCGAAATCAGCCGTCAACAATTCAACGAACTGATCGCACCACTGGTTAAACGAACCTTACTGGCCTGTCGTCGCGCGCTGAAAGACGCGGGCGTTGAGGCTGATGAAGTTCTGGAAGTGGTGATGGTTGGCGGTTCTACCCGTGTGCCGTTGGTGCGTGAACGGGTGGGCGAATTTTTCGGTCGTCCGCCACTGACCTCCATCGACCCGGATAAAGTTGTCGCCATTGGCGCGGCGATTCAGGCTGATATTCTGGTGGGTAACAAGCCGGACAGTGAAATGCTGCTGCTCGACGTGATCCCCCTGTCGCTGGGCCTTGAGACTATGGGCGGCCTGGTGGAGAAAGTGATCCCACGTAATACCACCATTCCGGTGGCCCGCGCCCAGGATTTCACCACCTTTAAAGATGGTCAGACGGCAATGTCTATCCATGTTATGCAGGGTGAGCGTGAACTGGTGCAGGATTGCCGCTCGTTGGCACGTTTTGCGCTGCGTGGGATCCCGGCGTTACCGGCTGGCGGTGCGCATATTCGCGTAACGTTCCAGGTCGATGCCGACGGTCTTTTAAGTGTGACGGCGATGGAGAAATCCACCGGCGTTGAGGCGTCTATTCAGGTCAAACCTTCTTATGGTCTGACCGACAGCGAAATCGCCTCAATGATTAAAGACTCAATGAGCTATGCCGAGCAGGACGTAAAAGCCCGTATGCTGGCTGAACAAAAAGTCGAAGCGGCGCGCGTACTGGAAAGTCTGAACGGCGCGCTGGCTGCGGATGCCGCGCTGTTAAGCACCGCAGAACGTCAGGTCATCGACGATGCCGCTGCTCACCTGAGTGAAGTAGCGCAGGGCGATGATGTTGACGCCATCGAACAAGCGATTAAAAACGTAGACAAACAAACCCAGGATTTCGCCGCTCGCCGCATGGACCAGTCGGTTCGTCGTGCGCTGAAAGGCCATTCCGTGGACGAGGTTTAATATGCCAAAGATTGTTATTTTGCCTCATCAGGATCTCTGCCCTGATGGTGCTGTTCTGGAAGCTAAGAGCGGTGAAACCATTCTCGACGCTGCGCTGCGTAACGGCATCGAGATTGAACACGCCTGTGAAAAATCCTGCGCTTGCACCACCTGCCACTGTATCGTTCGTGAAGGTTTTGACTCGTTGCCGGAAAGCTCTGAGCAGGAAGACGACATGCTGGACAAAGCCTGGGGGCTGGAGCCGGAAAGCCGTTTAAGCTGCCAGGCGCGCGTCACCGATGAAGATTTAGTGGTCGAAATTCCGCGTTACACTATCAACCATGCGCGTGAGCATTAACAGAGGTTAGTATGGGACTTAAGTGGACCGATAGCCGCGAAATTGGCGAAGCACTGTACGATGCGTATCCCGATCTCGACCCGAAAACGGTTCGATTCACCGATATGCATCAGTGGATTTGCGATCTGGAAGATTTCGACGACGACCCGCAGGCATCTAACGAGAAAATCCTCGAAGCGATTTTGTTAGTCTGGCTGGACGAAGCTGAGTGAATAAACGGGCTGCCTGGGGGTAGCCCGTTTTGCTGTTAAACAAATAAGGATAACTAAAATGACAGAAGCGATGAAAATTACCCTTTCTTCCCAACCTGCTGATGCGCGTTGGGGAGAAAAAGCGACTTACAGCATTAATAATGATGGCATTACCCTGCACCTGACCGGGGCTGACGATTTGGGGCTGATCCAGCGTGCGGCGCGCAAGATTGACGGTCTGGGCATTAAGCATGTTCAGTTAAGTGGTGAAGGCTGGGATGTGGATCGTTGCTGGGCGTTCTGGCAGGGTTACAAAGCGCCTAAAGGTACGCGTAAAGTCGAGTGGCCGGAGTTGGACGATGCACAACGCCAGGAACTGGATAACCGCCTGATGATCATCGACTGGGTGCGTGACACCATCAACGCACCGGCTGAAGAACTGGGGCCATCACAACTGGCGCAGCGTGCTGTTGATCTGATCAGCAACGTTGCGGGCGATCGTGTGACTTACCGGATCACTAAAGGCGAAGATCTGCGCGAGCAGGGTTATATGGGGCTGCACACCGTTGGACGCGGATCAGAACGTTCCCCGGTATTGCTGGCGCTGGACTATAACCCAACGGGCGATAAAGAAGCGCCGGTATACGCTTGCCTGGTAGGCAAAGGCATCACCTTTGATTCCGGCGGTTACAGTATCAAACAGACCGCGTTTATGGACTCGATGAAGTCCGATATGGGCGGTGCTGCAACGGTTACCGGAGCGCTGGCATTTGCTATTACGCGCGGTCTGAATAAACGCGTGAAACTGTTCCTCTGCTGTGCGGATAACCTGATCAGCGGCAACGCGTTCAAACTGGGCGATATCATCACCTATCGCAACGGTAAAAAAGTCGAAGTGATGAACACCGATGCGGAAGGGCGACTGGTGCTGGCAGATGGCCTGATTGATGCCAGCGCGCAGAAACCGGAACTGATTATTGATGCTGCGACCCTGACCGGAGCGGCGAAAACCGCGCTGGGTAATGATTATCACGCACTGTTCAGTTTTGACGATGCGCTGGCAGGGCGTTTGCTGACGAGTGCCGCGCAGGAGAATGAACCATTCTGGCGTCTGCCACTGGCGGAGTTCCATCGTAACCAGTTACCGTCAAACTTTGCCGAACTTAACAATACCGGAAGCGCGGCTTATCCGGCAGGGGCGAGTACGGCGGCGGGCTTCCTGTCGCACTTTGTTGAGAACTATCAGCAAGGTTGGCTGCACATTGACTGCTCAGCGACTTACCGTAAAGCGCCGGTTGAGCAGTGGTCTGCGGGCGCGACCGGGCTGGGTGTGCGCACGATTGCCAATCTGTTAACTGCGTAATCTTTTATGCCGGATGCGGTTCAAGCCACATCCGGTTTTTTTATCAGACCGTTGGCAAAGTGCATTTGTTCATGCTGGATGCGGCGTAAACGCCTTATCCAGCCTACAAAGTATTGCAAATTCAACAAATTGCGATTCACTTGTAGGCCTGATAAGCGTAGCGCATCAGGCACTTGCGCCCAGAACGTTGAATGAATTGTGGTTCTTATGTCCGAAACAAAAAATGAACTTGAAGACCTGCTGGAAAAAGCAGCAACCGAACCGGCACACCGTCCGGCCTTTTTCCGTACGCTACTGGAATCCACTGTCTGGGTGCCGGGTACAGCGGCGCAGGGCGAGGCAGTAGCTGAAGATAGTGCACTTGATTTACAGCACTGGGAAAAAGAAGATGGCACCAGCGTCATTCCTTTTTTCACCTCGTTAGAAGCACTTCAACAGGCGGTTGAAGACGAACAAGCATTTGTCGTGATGCCCGTTCGCACGCTGTTTGAGATGACCCTTGGTGAAACGCTCTTCCTTAATGCAAAACTGCCCACCGGCAAAGAGTTTATGCCGCGTGAAATCAGTTTGCTGATCGGTGAAGAGGGAAACCCACTGAGCAGTCAGGAAGTGCTGGAAGGTGGCGAGTCGCTGATATTATCGGAAGTCGCAGAGCCGCCAGCACAAATGATTGATTCGCTCACCACCTTATTTAAAACCATTAAGCCGGTGAAGCGCGCTTTTATTTGTTCAATTAAAGAAAGCGAAGAGGCACAACCTAATTTGCTTATTGGTATTGAAGCAGATGGCGATATCGAAGAAATTATTCAGGCGGCGGGAAGTGTGGCGACCGATACGTTACCGGGCGATGAACCTATCGATATTTGTCAGGTGAAAAAAGGGGAAAAAGGAATTAGCCACTTTATTACCGAACATATTGCGCCATTCTATGAACGTCGCTGGGGTGGATTCCTGCGTGATTTTAAACAGAATCGGATAATATAAAATATGCCGCCCCAAAGGGCGGCATTCGGGCTTACTTGCTGCACTGAAGGTTGTTAGCCACCAGTAAATTATTACCAGAGAAACTCCGGTTATTATTTACCTGGGAAAACAGCGCACCAGAAACAATAAGTACGATACAAAAGCACCGTATCTTCATTGTGCGATCCATGCGAAGACCGCATCACGACAGCACCACTGGCGATATTGCCGCGATAGCAAGCGCTGTGAAGCACCTGCGTTGCTTATGCAACACAAGTCAATCTGCTGGAAAGGCCGCGAACCAGACCAGCAATAAAAAGCTTATATCACTGGCTCGACCGGCAAATCTGCCCGTGCCCCCCATTCACTCCATGCACCGTCGTACAGTTTTATGTTTGGTACATCCAGCGTAGCGAGTGCCAGCAACACGACGGCTGCCGTTACGCCAGAACCGCAACTGACAATAATCGGTTTGTCATAGCTGACGCCGCGTCCAAAAAATATTGTATCCAGTTCATCGGTCGTCTTCAGTTCACCTTCGCGCACCAACTCCGTCCACGGAACATTCAGCGCGCCGGGAATATGCCCACGACGTAAACCTGGGCGAGGTTCATCAACTTCAGCATTAAAACGCGCTGCCGGTCGGGCATCAATAATTTGCGCCGTTTTTTCATGGCTTGCCAATAACACATCGGTCACTTTCACCACGGCTTCCAGGTTAAACGCGGTGTTAAACTCCCCTTCCGGCAATACCACCGCGCCCTCTTCTAACAGAAGACTATCGCGCTGCCAGCCCGCCAGTCCACCGCCCAGAATCGACACTTTCTCCACGCCAAAAGTGCGCAGCATCCACCATGCGCGCGGTGCAGAGAAAAGGTTACCTTCATCATAGACAATCAGATGTTTGTCCTGATTAACGCCCAGTTCACGCATTGCCACTGCGAATGTTTCCGGGCGTGGCAGCATGTGCGGAAGCGGGGAAGTGTGATCGGAAAGTGCTTCGATATCGAAAAATACTGCGCCGGGGATATGTCCATTGAGATATTCCTGGGCAATGTCACGATCTTCCTGTCCGGGCGGTGCCATACGGGCATCAATAATCTGAATTTCCGGATCATCTATATGTTCAGCGAGCCAGTCGGCTCCTACAAACCATGTCGTGGACATAGGCATCTCCATTTTTGCCGGGGTTAAGCTAAATTGTCGGATGTTTGCCGAAAAGCGACAAGCAAAAGAGACTGATTTGGCTGTCTGAGCCACATTTCTCACTAAAATTCGGATTCTGTAGGCGTGATAGTGAATTACATAACGTCATTTCTCACGCATAATAATTATTCGATGTTGCTAACGGGCCATTGTGGCAGGGATGAGAGATGAAAAAGTTACGCATAGCCGCCTGCATGTTAATGCTGGCGCTGGCAGGGTGCGACAACAACGATAACGCGCCAATAGAGGTGAAAAAAGACGCGTCCTCAGAAGTTGCTAAAGACACATCGTCGGGAAATACGAATTCTGCAAAAACCTCCGCGGTGGAGCGACAAAAACTGGCACAACAGAGTGCCGGTAAAGCACTGACATTGCTGGATCTCTCTGAAGTACAACTCGATGGCGCAGCCACGCTGGTGCTGACTTTCTCCATCCCCCTCGACCCGGATCAGGATTTCTCGCGTGTTATCCATGTCGTCGATAAAAAGAGCGGCAAAGTGGATGGTGCCTGGGAGCTATCAGATAATCTCAAAGAGCTACGCTTGCGCCACCTTGAACCTAAACGTGATTTGATCGTCACTATTGGCAAGGAGGTCAAAGCTCTCAATAACGCAACCTTCAGTAAAGATTACGAAAAAACGATTTCTACCCGCGATATCCAACCCAGCGTCGGTTTTGCCAGCCGTGGTTCGCTGCTGCCCGGGAAAGTCGTTGAAGGGCTGCCGGTAATGGCGCTCAACGTTAATAATGTCGATGTTAACTTCTTCCGTGTGAAGCCTGAATCTCTGCCTGCTTTCATTAGCCAGTGGGAATACCGCAATTCGCTGGCGAACTGGCAATCGGACAAACTATTGCAGATGGCTGATCTGGTCTACACCGGGCGTTTTGATCTCAATCCTGCGCGTAACACTCGTGAAAAATTATTGCTGCCGCTGGGCGATATCAAGCCGCTTCAGCAGGCGGGCGTGTATCTGGCGGTGATGAATCAGGCCGGACGTTACGATTACAGTAATCCGGCTACGTTGTTTACGTTAAGTGATATTGGCGTATCGGCCCACCGTTATCACAATCGTCTGGATATCTTTACCCAAAGCCTGGAAAACGGCGCGGCCCAGCAAGGAATTGAAGTCTCGCTATTAAATGAGGAAGGGCAAACGCTGACTCAGGCGACCAGTGATGCACAGGGCCATGTGCAACTGGAAAATGACAAAAACGCGGCACTGCTGCTGGCGCGTAAAGACGGTCAGACAACGTTGCTTGATTTAAAACTTCCGGCGCTGGACTTAGCGGAATTTAACATTGCAGGCGCGCCAGGCTACAGCAAGCAGTTCTTTATGTTTGGCCCGCGCGATCTTTATCGCCCTGGCGAAACGGTAATTCTCAATGGGTTATTGCGGGATGCGGACGGTAAAATGTTACCGGATCAACCTGTCAAACTGGACGTGATTAAACCCGACGGGCAGGTTCTTAGGAGCGTCGTTAGTCAGCCGCAAAATGGCCTCTATCACTTTACCTGGCCACTCGATAGCAGTGCGCCAACAGGCATGTGGCATATCCGCGCTAACACGGGCGATAACCAGTATCGAATGTGGGATTTCCACGTCGAAGATTTCATGCCTGAGCGTATGGCGCTGAATCTGAGTGGCGAGAAAACGCCGTTAACGCCGAAAGATGAGGTGAAATTCTCTGTGGTGGGTTACTACCTGTACGGAGCGCCTGCTAACGGTAATACCTTGCAGGGGCAGCTTTTCCTGCGGCCACTGCGTGAAGCGGTTGCTGCATTACCCGGTTTCGAATTTGGTGATATTGCTGCCGAAAACCTTTCCCGATCATTGGATGAAGTCCAGTTGACGCTGGATGATAAAGGGCGCGGCGAAGTTTCTACAGAAAGTCAGTGGAAAGAAACACATTCTCCATTGCAGGTTATTTTCCAGGGGAGTTTACTGGAATCCGGCGGCCGCCCGGTGACGCGCCGTGTTGAACAGGCTATCTGGCCTGCGGATGCGTTGCCAGGGATCCGCCCGCAGTTCTCGTCAAAATCGGTTTACGATTACCGCACTGACAGCACGGTAAAACAGCCCATTGTTGATGAAGACAGTAACGCTGCTTTTGATATCGTTTATAGCGATGCACAGGGCGTGAAAAAAGCCGTGTCGGGCTTGCAGGTGAGACTGATTCGTGAACGTCGTGATTACTACTGGAACTGGTCGGAAGATGAAGGCTGGCGGTCGCAGTTTGATCAAAAAGATCTGATCGAAAATGAGCAAACACTGGATCTGCAAGCGGGTGAAACCGGCAAAGTGAGTTTCCCGGTAGAGTGGGGCGCTTATCGTCTGGAAGTCAAAGCGCCGAATGAAGCGGTCAGTAGCGTGCGTTTTTGGGCCGGATATAGCTGGCAGGATAATAGCGATGGTAGCGGTGCGGTACGACCAGACCGTGTCACGATGAAACTGGATAAAGCCAGTTATCGACCTGGCGATACGATCAAGTTGCATATTGCTGCGCCAACGGCGGGTAAAGGCTACGCGATGGTCGAGTCCAGTGAAGGGCCGCTGTGGTGGCAAGAGATTGATGTCCCGGCACAAGGGCTGGATTTGACGATTCCGGTCGATAAAACCTGGAATCGACATGACCTCTATTTAAGTACGCTGGTGGTTCGTCCGGGAGATAAATCTCGTTCCGCGACGCCAAAACGTGCGGTTGGCGTGTTGCATTTGCCGCTTGGCGATGAAAACCGTCGCCTCGATCTGGCGTTGGAAACACCAACAAAAATGCGCCCCAATCAGCCATTAACCGTGAAAATCAAAGCCAGCAATAAAAATGGTGAGATGCCAAAACAGGTGAATGTGCTGGTGTCGGCCGTTGATAGTGGTGTGCTGAATATCACTGATTACGTTACACCAGATCCGTGGCAGGCATTCTTTGGTCAGAAACGTTATGGTGCTGATATTTACGATATTTACGGTCAGGTTATTGAAGGTCAGGGACGTCTGGCAGCGCTGCGCTTTGGTGGCGATGGCGATGAGCTGAAACGCGGGGGTAAACCGCCCGTGAACCACGTCAATATTGTTGCGCAACAGGCACAGCCGGTAACGCTCAATGAACAGGGGGAAGGCACGGTTACGCTACCCATTGGCGATTTTAATGGTGAGCTACGAGTCATGGCGCAGGCCTGGACAGCGGATGACTTCGGCAGCAGCGAAAGTAAAGTGGTTGTTGCCGCACCGGTGATAGCGGAACTGAATATGCCACGCTTTATGGCCAGCGGCGATACCTCGCGTCTGACGCTGGATATCACTAATCTTACCGATAAACCGCAAAAACTGAACGTTGCTCTGACCGCCAGCGGTTTACTTGAACTGGTGAGTAACTCGCCCGCAGGCGTTGAATTAGCGCCAGGCGTGCGAACTACGCTGTTTATCCCGGTACGCGCACTGACGGGCTATGGCGATGGCGAAATTCGGGCCACCATTAGCGGGTTAGTGTTACCGGGTGAAACCGTTGCCGATCAGCATAAGCAGTGGAAAATTGGCGTCCGTCCGGCATTCCCGGCACAAACGGTCAATTATGGTACGGCGTTGCAGCCTGGTGAAACATGGGCGATGCCAACTGATGGATTGCAAAACTTCTCGCCTGTTACGCTGGAAGGACAGTTGTTGTTGAGCGGCAAACCACCGCTGAACATTGCTCGTTATATTAAAGAGTTAAAAGCGTATCCTTACGGATGTCTGGAGCAAACCACCAGCGGCCTGTTCCCGTCACTTTATACCAATGCCGCCCAGCTACAGGCATTGGGTATCAAAGGCGACAGTGATGATAAACGCCGTGCGGCAGTTGATATTGGCATTTCGCGTTTGCTGCAAATGCAACGTGATAACGGCGGCTTTGCGCTGTGGGATAAAAACGGTGACGAAGAGTACTGGCTGACTGCCTACGTGATGGATTTTCTGGTTCGCGCAGGTGAGCAGGGTTACAGCGTGCCGACAGAAGTCATTAACCGGGGAAATGAGCGTCTGCTGCGCTATTTACAAGATCCGGGCATGATGTCGATTCCGTATGCGGATAACCTCAAAGCCAGCAAGTTTGCCATACAGTCTTATGCTGCGCTGGTACTGGCACGGCAGCAAAAAGCACCGCTGGGTGCACTGCGTGAAATCTGGGAGCGTCGTGCAGATGCTGCTTCGGGTTTGCCACTGTTGCAACTTGGCGTTGCGCTGAAAACGATGGGCGATGCGATGCGTGGTGAAGAAGCGATTGCACTGGCGCTGAAAACGCCGCGCAATGATGAGCGGAAATGGCTGGGCGATTACGGTAGCCCACTGCGCGACAACGCGTTGATGCTCTCCTTGCTGGAAGAGAACAAACTATTGCCAGATGATCAGAACACCTTATTGAACACGCTTTCGCAGCAGGCGTTTGGTGAACGTTGGCTATCAACTCAGGAAAGTAACGCGTTGTTCCTGGCTGCCCGTGCGATTCAGGATTTACCGGGCAAATGGCAGGCGCAAACGTCTTTCTCTGCCGCACCTCTGACAGGCGAGAAAGCGCAAAACAGCAATCTGAATAGCGATCAACTTGCAACTTTGCAGGTAACCAACAGTGGCGACCAACCGCTATGGCTGCGTGTGGATGCCAGCGGTTATCCGCAGTCTGCACCGCTTCCAGCGAATAATGTTCTGCAAATTGAGCGCCATATATTAGGTACTGATGGTAAGAGCAAGTCTCTGGACTCGTTGCGTAGTGGCGATCTGGTGCTGGTCTGGTTGCAGGTAAAAGCCAGTAACAGCGTGCCGGATGCGCTGGTGGTTGATTTGTTGCCAGCGGGTCTGGAACTGGAAAACCAGAACCTGGCGAACGGCAGCGCCAGTCTGGAACAAAGTGGTGGCGAAGTGCAAAACTTGCTCAATCAAATGCAGCAAGCGAGCATTAAGCACATTGAGTTCCGTGACGATCGCTTTGTGGCCGCGGTTGCCGTTGATGAATATCAACCGGTAACGCTGGTATATCTGGCGCGGGCGGTAACGCCGGGAACGTATCAGATGCCGCAGCCGATGGTGGAATCGATGTATGTTCCCCAATGGCGGGCGACGGGTGCGACTGAAGATTTGCTGATTGTCAGACCGTAAATGCCTCGTCTGTTAACAAAACGCGGCTGCTGGATAACGCTGGCAGCCGCGCCTTTTATCATCATTCTGGCGGCGTGGGGAGCAGATAAACTCTGGCCTCTGCCGCTACATGAAGTCAATCCCGCACGCGTGGTTGTGGCGCAGGACGGTACGCCACTGTGGCGCTTTGCTGATGCAGATGGTATCTGGCGTTATCCGGTAGCAATCGAAGATGTTTCTCCACGTTATATTGAAGCACTGATTAATTACGAAGATCGCTGGTTCTGGAAGCATCCTGGCGTAAACCCGTTCTCGGTGGCGCGCGCAGCCTGGCAGGATCTGACTTCTGGTCGGGTTATCTCTGGCGGTAGCACGCTCACCATGCAAGTGGCGCGTCTGCTTGATCCTCACCCCAAAACGTTTGGCGGCAAGATTCGTCAGCTCTGGCGCGCGTTTCAACTGGAGTGGCATCTGTCTAAACGTGAAATTCTGACTTTGTATCTTAATCGCGCCCCGTTTGGCGGTACGTTGCAGGGAGTTGGGGCAGCAAGTTGGGCTTATCTTGGGAAATCGCCTGCAAATTTAAGCTATTCCGAGGCAGCAATGCTGGCGGTATTACCGCAAGCACCCAGTCGGCTGCGCCCGGATCGCTGGCCGGAGCGTGCCGAGGCTGCGCGTAATAAAGTGCTCAAACGGATGGCAGTGCAAGGTGTATGGTCCCGTGAGCAGGTAAAAGAGTCAATCGAAGAACCTGTCTGGCTGGCACCCAGACAGATGCCAAAACTGGCACCGCTGTTTTCGCGGATGATGCTCGGTAAAAGTAAAAGCGACAAAATCGTTACTACACTGGATGCAGGCCTTCAGCGGCGTCTGGAAGAACTGGCGCTAAACTGGAAAGGACGATTGCCGCCGCGCAGTTCACTGGCGATGATCGTGGTTGATCATACTGATATGCGTGTTCGCGGCTGGGTAGGATCGGTTGATCTCAATGATGATTCACGCTTTGGTCATGTCGATATGGTTAATGCGATCCGATCGCCGGGATCGGTGCTTAAACCGTTTGTCTATGGTCTGGCGCTGGATGAGGGATTGATCCATCCGGCATCGTTGTTGCAGGACGTCCCCCGACGCACCGGCGATTATCGACCAGGTAACTTTGATAGCGGATTTCATGGCCCGATCAGCATGAGCGAGGCGCTGGTGCGCTCGCTGAACTTACCCGCCGTGCAGGTGCTGGAAGCCTATGGTCCGAAACGGTTTGCGGCAAAGCTGCGTAACATCGGGTTACCGCTGTTTCTGCCCAACGGTGCTGCGCCGAATCTGTCGCTCATTCTCGGCGGCGCAGGTGCAAAACTGGAAGATATGGCAGCAGCGTATACCGCTTTTGCTCGCCGCGGTAAGGCAGGTAAATTGCGCTTACAGCCTGACGACCCCCTGCTTGAACGCCCCTTAATGTCGCCGGGGGCTGCGTGGATCATCCGCCGGATCATGGCTGATGAAGCGCAACCCTTGCCGGATGGCGCTTTGCCGCGCATCGTACCACTGGCATGGAAAACTGGCACCAGTTATGGCTATCGAGATGCATGGGCGATAGGTATAAATGCTCGCTATATCATCGGTATCTGGACCGGCAGGCCGGACGGTACGCCTGTTGTTGGTCAGTTTGGCTTTGCCAGCGCCGTACCGCTGTTGAATCAGGTCAATAATATCTTACTGTCGCGCAGTGCAAATCTGCCAGAAGACCCACGTCCGAACTCTGTAAGCCGTGGTGTTATCTGCTGGCCGGGCGGGCAGTCTTTGCCGGAAGGTGACAGTAACTGTCGGCGTCGCTTGGCAACCTGGTTACTGGATGGAAGCCAGCCGCCAACTCTGTTACTGCCGGAGCAGGAAGGGATTAATGGCATACGTTTCCCTATCTGGCTGGATGAAAATGGCAAACGAGGCGCCGCCGATTGTCCACAGGCGCGACAAGAAATGATAAATGTCTGGCCGCTACCGCTGGAACCCTGGCTGCCTGCTCCGGAACGCCGGGCTGTGCGTTTGCCTCCGGCATCGACAATATGCCCGCCATACGGTCGCGATGCTCAACTCCCGTTGCAACTAACAGGAGTACGTGATGGCACCATTATTAAGCGATTACCTGGCGCTGCTGATGCTTCTTTGCCTGTGCAAACCAGTGGTGGCGCAGGTGAACGCTGGTGGTTTCTTAATGGTGAGCCGTTAACTGAACGTGGGCGTAACGTTACGCTGCGTTTGAGTGAAAAAGGCGATTATCAATTACTGGTGATGGATGAAATGGGGCAAGTAGCGACGGTGAGATTTTCCATGCAGTAGTCTGTTTCACGACGGTTTGTTGCTTAAGCTCGGTTTATTTTAAAAAAATGTTACCTTCATCAATAGTCAACGGCCTTGTTGCTCATTATAATCCGCGCCATCTCGTACGCTGGTACAGACAACAACAGAACAATTTACAGAGGTAAAAATGGCTATTGAACGTACTTTTTCCATCATCAAACCGAACGCGGTAGCAAAAAACGTCATTGGTAGTATCTTTGCGCGCTTCGAAGCTGCAGGGTTCAAAATTGTCGGCACTAAAATGCTGCACCTGACCGTTGAACAGGCTCGTGGTTTTTATGCTGAACACGATGGAAAACCGTTCTTTGATGGTCTGGTTGAGTTCATGACCTCTGGCCCGATCGTGGTTTCTGTGCTGGAAGGCGAAAATGCGGTTCAGCGTCACCGCGATCTGCTCGGCGCAACCAACCCGGCAAATGCGCTGGCGGGTACTCTGCGTGCTGATTACGCTGACAGCCTGACTGAAAACGGCACCCACGGTTCTGATTCCGTAGAATCTGCCGCTCGCGAAATCGCTTATTTCTTCGGTGAAGGCGAAGTGTGTCCGCGCACGCGTTAATAATTTCGTAAATGCCGCGTGCAAACGTGGCATCCGTGCGCCAGAATTTGTACAATGCAGCGCCCCCGGACGAGCAGCCGCTCACCGGGGCGTTTCTTTTTTCAACCCTCCAGGGGCCATAACGTGTAATAACGAGGCCGGAATAGCATATGTCTGAACAATTAGTCACACCTGAAAACGTCACCACGAAAGATGGGAAAATCAACCTGCTGGATCTCAACCGTCAGCAGATGCGGGAGTTTTTTAAAGAGTTAGGTGAAAAACCCTTCCGCGCCGATCAGGTGATGAAGTGGATGTATCATTATTGCTGCGACAACTTTGATGAGATGACCGACATCAACAAAGTGTTGCGCGGCAAGCTGAAAGAGGTGGCGGAAATCCGCGCACCGGAAGTGGTTGAAGAACAGCGCTCATCTGACGGCACCATTAAATGGGCGATTGCCGTGGGCGATCAGCGCGTCGAAACGGTGTATATCCCGGAAGATGACCGAGCCACACTTTGTGTCTCTTCGCAGGTAGGGTGTGCGCTGGAGTGTAAATTCTGTTCCACCGCCCAGCAGGGCTTTAACCGTAACCTGCGGGTGTCGGAAATTATCGGCCAGGTGTGGCGGGCGGCGAAAATCGTCGGCGCAGCAAAAATCACCGGTCAGCGCCCAATCACTAACGTTGTTATGATGGGCATGGGCGAGCCGCTGCTTAACCTGAACAATGTGGTTCCGGCGATGGAAATCATGCTCGATGACTTTGGCTTTGGCCTGTCTAAACGCCGCGTGACGCTCTCTACTTCGGGCGTGGTTCCGGCGCTGGATAAACTGGGCGATATGATTGACGTTGCACTGGCAATCTCTCTGCATGCACCAAATGATGAAATTCGTGACGAAATTGTACCGATCAATAAAAAGTACAATATCGAAACTTTCCTTGCTGCGGTGCGCCGTTATCTGGAGAAATCCAACGCTAACCAGGGCCGTGTTACTATCGAGTACGTGATGCTCGACCACGTTAATGACGGTACTGAACACGCGCACCAACTGGCGGAGCTGCTGAAAGATACGCCGTGTAAGATCAACCTGATTCCGTGGAACCCGTTCCCGGGTGCGCCGTATGGTCGTAGCTCGAACAGCCGTATCGATCGCTTCTCAAAAGTACTGATGAGCTACGGTTTCACCACCATTGTGCGTAAAACCCGTGGTGATGATATCGACGCCGCTTGTGGCCAGTTAGCGGGAGATGTCATCGACCGTACTAAACGTACTCTGCGTAAACGGATGCAGGGTGAAACCATCGACATTAAAACGGTCTGATAGCCATTACGCCACGGTTACTTTATGTACCGTGGCGTAATGTTTTATGAATGTCGCATTAAGTTGCAATTGTCTGATCAATATTAACGGTGCGTTTTTGCTGACTTTAAGGCAGTATGTAACGATGCAACAGTAAGTTAGCTTTGATTCACGTGGGCTTTGTCACGAGCACACAGACAGTCTTATACTGTATGATAAAGGTTAACCTTACAGATGTTTCGCGGTGTGGGTGGGCGTGATGGTTCACCGGCATCCCAATTCTCATTTAAACGTACCTGCAGCGAATGAATACTGAAGCCACGCACGACCAAAATGAAGCACTTACCACCGGCGCTCGCTTGCGTAATGCCCGTGAACAAATTGGACTTAGCCAGCAAGCCGTTGCCGAACGACTTTGTTTGAAGGTTTCCACGGTACGCGACATTGAAGAAGATAAGGCACCAGCCGATCTTGCTTCAACATTCTTGCGCGGGTATATCCGCTCTTATGCGCGTCTGGTCCATATTCCAGAAGAAGAACTGCTGCCAGGGCTGGAAAAGCAGGCACCTCTGCGGGCCGCAAAAGTTGCGCCGATGCAGAGTTTCTCCCTCGGGAAGCGACGTAAAAAACGCGATGGCTGGTTGATGACCTTTACCTGGCTGGTTCTGTTTGTAGTGATTGGCCTGAGCGGTGCCTGGTGGTGGCAGGATCACAAAGCCCAGCAGGAAGAGATCACCACGATGGCTGATCAATCTACCGCGGAATTGAATAATAACCAGAGCCAGAGTGTACCGTTAGATACGGCTACTGATCAGAACAGTACCGCTACGTCGCCATCGGCGGCGGAGACCACCGTTACGAACACGCAAGCGCCAGCCGTGACGACGCCAGTTCCTGCTGTAGATCCACAGCAGAACGCGGTTGTTCCTCCTTCACAGGCGAATGTTGATACTGCGGCCACTACTACACCGGCGGCTCCGGTTGCAACAACGACGCCAGATGCCGCAGCACCATTGCCAACCGATCAGGCTGCTGTAACAACGCCAGCGGCTGATCCTAATGCACTGGTCATGAACTTTACCGCCGATTGCTGGCTGGAAGTTACCGATGCTACCGGTAAAAAACTGTTCAGCGGGATGCAACGTAAAGGCGGTAATTTGAATTTAGCCGGTCAGGCACCGTATAAACTGAAAATTGGTGCGCCAGCCGCAGTGCAGATCCAGTATCAAGGGAAACCTGTCGATCTGAGTCGTTTTATCAGAACTAACCAGGTTGCGCGTCTGACCCTAAATGCCGAACAATCACCGGCGCAGTAACAGACGGGTAACGCGGGAGATTTTTCATGCATAACCAGGCTCCAATTCAACGTAGAAAATCAACACGTATTTACGTTGGGAATGTGCCGATTGGCGATGGTGCTCCCATCGCCGTACAGTCCATGACTAATACGCGCACGACGGATGTCGAAGCGACGGTCAATCAAATCAAGGCGCTGGAACGTGTCGGTGCCGATATCGTTCGCGTCTCTGTACCGACGATGGACGCTGCAGAAGCGTTCAAACTTATCAAGCAGCAGGTTAATGTGCCGCTGGTGGCCGACATCCACTTCGACTATCGCATTGCGCTGAAAGTGGCGGAATATGGCGTTGATTGCTTGCGCATTAACCCTGGTAATATCGGCAATGAAGAGCGTATTCGCATGGTGGTTGACTGCGCGCGCGATAAAAACATTCCGATTCGTATTGGCGTTAACGCCGGATCGTTGGAAAAAGATCTGCAAGAAAAATATGGCGAACCGACGCCGCAGGCGCTGCTGGAATCCGCTATGCGTCATGTTGATCATCTCGATCGCCTGAACTTTGATCAGTTCAAAGTCAGCGTGAAAGCGTCTGACGTCTTCCTGGCCGTGGAGTCTTACCGTCTGTTGGCAAAACAGATCGATCAGCCGTTGCATCTGGGTATTACCGAAGCCGGTGGCGCACGTAGCGGGGCAGTGAAATCCGCTATTGGTTTAGGTCTGCTGTTGTCGGAAGGCATTGGCGATACGCTGCGCGTATCACTGGCGGCAGATCCGGTTGAAGAGATCAAAGTCGGTTTTGATATTTTGAAATCGCTGCGGATCCGTTCGCGCGGGATCAACTTCATTGCCTGTCCGACCTGTTCTCGTCAGGAATTCGACGTTATTGGTACGGTCAACGCGCTGGAGCAGCGTCTGGAAGATATCATCACCCCGATGGACGTTTCTATCATCGGCTGTGTGGTGAACGGTCCTGGCGAGGCGTTGGTTTCCACGCTTGGCGTCACGGGCGGCAACAAGAAAAGCGGCCTTTATGAAGATGGCGTGCGCAAAGACCGTCTGGACAACAACGACATGATCGACCAGTTGGAAGCACGCATTCGTGCAAAAGCCAGCCAACTGGACGAAGCGCGTCGAATTGACGTTCAGCAGGTTGAAAAATAATAACGTGATGGGAAGCGTCTCGCTTCCCGTGTATGATTGAACCCGCATGGCTCCCGAAATATTGAGGGAAGCGTTGAGGGTTCATTTTTATATTCAGAAAGAGAATAAACGTGGCAAAAAACATTCAAGCCATTCGCGGCATGAACGATTACCTGCCTGGCGAAACGGCCATCTGGCAGCGCATTGAAGGCACACTGAAAAACGTGCTCGGCAGCTACGGTTACAGTGAAATCCGCTTGCCGATTGTAGAGCAGACCCCGCTATTCAAACGTGCGATTGGTGAAGTCACCGACGTGGTTGAAAAAGAGATGTACACCTTTGAGGATCGCAATGGCGACAGCCTGACTTTGCGCCCTGAAGGGACGGCGGGCTGTGTACGCGCCGGCATCGAGCATGGTCTTCTGTACAATCAGGAACAGCGTCTGTGGTATATCGGGCCAATGTTCCGTCACGAGCGTCCGCAAAAAGGGCGTTATCGTCAGTTCCATCAGTTGGGCTGCGAAGTCTTCGGTCTGCAAGGCCCGGATATCGACGCCGAACTGATTATGCTCACCGCCCGCTGGTGGCGCGCGCTGGGTATCTCTGAACACGTTACCCTCGAGCTGAACTCAATTGGTTCGCTGGAAGCGCGTGCCAATTACCGCGATGCGCTGGTTGCTTTCCTCGAACAGCATAAAGAAAAGCTGGACGAAGACTGCAAACGCCGCATGTATACCAACCCGCTGCGCGTGCTGGACTCCAAGAATCCGGAAGTGCAGGCGCTACTTAACGATGCTCCGGCGTTGGGCGATTATCTGGACGAAGAGTCTCGCGAGCACTTTGCTGGTCTTTGCAAACTGCTGGAGAGCGCAGGTATCGCCTACACCGTAAATCAGCGTCTGGTTCGTGGTCTGGATTACTACAACCGTACCGTTTTCGAGTGGGTGACTAACAGTCTTGGTTCTCAGGGCACAGTGTGCGCAGGCGGTCGTTATGACGGTCTGGTGGAACAACTGGGCGGACGCGCAACACCGGCAGTGGGTTTTGCAATGGGCCTCGAACGTCTTGTGTTGTTAGTTCAGGCAGTTAATCCGGAATTTAAAGCCGATCCTGTTGTCGATATATACCTGGTGGCCTCAGGTGCTGATACTCAATCTGCGGCTATGGCATTAGCTGAGCGTCTGCGTGATGAATTACCTGGCGTGAAATTGATGACCAACCACGGCGGCGGCAACTTTAAGAAACAGTTTGCCCGTGCTGATAAATGGGGCGCATGTGTTGCTGTGGTGCTGGGTGAGTCCGAAGTGGCCAACGGCACGGCAGTGGTGAAGGATTTGCGCTCTGGTGAGCAAACGGCAGTTGCGCAGGATAGCGTGGCCGCGCATTTGCGCACGTTACTGGGTTAAGGAAGGAGAAGGACAGCGTGGAAATTTACGAGAACGAAAACGACCAGGTTGAAGCAGTTAAACGCTTTTTTGCTGAAAATGGCAAAGCACTGGCTGTTGGGGTGATTTTAGGTGTTGGCGCACTGATTGGCTGGCGCTACTGGAACAGCCATCAGGTTGAGTCCTCACGATCCACTTCTCTTGCTTATCAAAATGCGGTTACCGCAGTGAGCGAAGGCAAACCGGACAGCATCCCGGCGGCGGAAAAATTCGCTGCTGAAAATAAAAATACTTATGGCGCGCTGGCTTCTTTGGAACTTGCGCAGCAATTTGTTGACAAAAATGAACTAGAGAAAGCTGCCACCCAATTACAACAAGGGTTGGCGGACACGAGCGATGAAAATCTCAAAGCCGTGATAAATCTGCGTCTTGCCCGAGTTCAGGTGCAGCTCAAGCAGGCTGATGCCGCGCTGAAAACCCTCGATACCATTAAAGGTGAAGGTTGGGCTGCTATTGTTGCTGACCTGCGTGGTGAAGCATTGCTGAGCAAAGGTGATAAGCAAGGTGCGCGTAGTGCGTGGGAAACAGGCGTGAAAAGCGATGTTACCCCGGCACTGAGTGAAATGATGCAGATGAAAATTAATAATTTGTCCATCTGAGAGGGACCCGATGCAATTGCGTAAATTACTGCTGCCAGGAATGCTTTCCGTTACCCTTTTAAGCGGCTGTTCGCTGTTTAACAGTGAAGAAGATGTGGTGAAGATGTCCCCATTACCGACCGTTGAAAACCAGTTTACGCCGACCACGGCGTGGAGCACTTCCGTTGGTAGCGGCATTGGTAACTTCTACTCTAATCTTCATCCGGCATTGGCGGATAACGTTGTCTATGCTGCCGATCGCGCTGGTTTGGTTAAAGCGATGAATGCGGATGACGGCAAAGAAATCTGGTCTGTCAGTCTGGCCGAGAAAGATGGCTGGTTATCTAAAGAGCCTGCGTTACTTTCCGGCGGCGTGACCGTCGCGGGTGGTCATGTCTATATTGGCAGCGAAAAAGCGCAGGTTTACGCGCTGAACACCAGCGATGGTACTGTTGCATGGCAAACCAAAGTAGCGGGTGAAGCACTTTCTCGTCCGGTAGTCAGTGACGGTCTGGTTTTGATTCACACCAGCAACGGTCAGTTGCAGGCGTTGAACGAAGCTGACGGCGCTGTTAAATGGACAGTTAACCTCGATATGCCTTCGCTCTCTCTGCGTGGCGAGTCTGCGCCAGCAACTGCATTTGGTGCGGCAGTGGTCGGTGGTGATAATGGTCGCGTCAGTGCTGTGTTGATGCAGCAGGGACAGATGATTTGGCAGCAGCGTATCTCCCAGGCGACCGGTTCTACCGAAATTGACCGTTTGAGCGATGTTGATACTACGCCGGTTGTGGTGAACGGTGTTGTTTTCGCGCTGGCCTATAATGGTAACCTGACGGCGCTTGATTTGCGCAGTGGTCAGATTATGTGGAAACGCGAGTTGGGTTCGGTGAATGATTTCATCGTCGACGGCAACCGCATCTATCTGGTCGATCAAAATGACCGGGTGATGGCGCTGACCATCGACGGTGGCGTTACACTGTGGACTCAAAGCGATCTGCTGCATCGCCTGCTGACGTCCCCGGTGCTGTATAATGGCAATCTGGTGGTGGGTGACAGCGAAGGTTATCTGCACTGGATTAACGTTGAAGATGGCCGTTTCGTTGCCCAGCAAAAAGTTGATAGCTCCGGTTTCCAGACTGACCCGGTTGCCGCTGATGGCAAACTGCTGATCCAGGCAAAAGACGGGACCGTGTATTCCATTACACGTTAATCGTCTCTGTCGTTCACTTTGAAAACGGCTCCTGGACAGGGGCCGTTTTCCTGTTTTTAACAACGACGCGAAAATTGCGGGCGTTGTCTGATGATTTATAAAAATGAGGCTTTAAACATGGTACCTGTGGTCGCGCTTGTCGGGCGCCCTAACGTAGGAAAATCCACGTTATTTAACCGTCTAACTCGCACCCGAGATGCGCTGGTTGCGGATTTCCCGGGTCTGACTCGTGACCGTAAGTACGGTCGTGCGGAAATTGAAGGCCGCGAGTTTATCTGTATTGATACCGGCGGGATTGACGGCACAGAAGACGGTGTAGAAACCCGCATGGCGGAACAATCGCTGCTGGCGATTGAAGAGGCGGATGTGGTGCTGTTTATGGTGGATGCACGCGCGGGTCTGATGCCAGCGGATGAAGCCATTGCCAAACATCTGCGTTCCCGCGAAAAGCCAACCTTCCTGGTGGCGAATAAAACCGACGGACTGGATCCGGATCAAGCAATCGTTGATTTTTATTCACTTGGTTTAGGTGAAATCTACCCGATTGCCGCTTCGCATGGTCGTGGTGTTTTGAGTCTGCTTGAGCATGTTCTGCTGCCGTGGATGGAAGATATCGCGCCGCAAGAAGAAGTGGATGAAGACGCGGAATATTGGGCGCAATTTGAAGCGCAAGAGAATGGCGAGGAAGAAGAAGAGGAAGACGACTTCGATCCGCAAAGTCTGCCGATCAAACTGGCGATAGTGGGTCGTCCGAACGTGGGTAAGTCTACACTCACTAACCGTATTCTCGGTGAAGAGCGCGTGGTGGTTTACGACATGCCCGGGACTACGCGCGACAGCATCTACATTCCAATGGAACGTGATGGACGTGAGTATGTACTCATTGACACAGCAGGCGTACGTAAACGTGGCAAAATTACCGATGCGGTAGAGAAGTTCTCGGTAATCAAAACGTTGCAGGCAATTGAAGATGCCAACGTTGTGATGCTGGTGATTGATGCACGCGAAGGTATTTCCGATCAGGATCTCTCCCTGCTGGGCTTTATTCTCAATAGTGGGCGCTCACTTGTGATTGTGGTGAACAAGTGGGATGGCCTGAGCCAGGAAGTGAAGGAGCAGGTGAAAGAGACGCTGGACTTCCGTCTGGGCTTTATCGATTTTGCTCGCGTGCACTTTATCTCTGCGTTGCATGGTAGCGGGGTTGGCAATCTGTTTGAATCAGTGCGTGAAGCGTATGACAGCTCTACCCGTCGCGTAGGCACGTCTATGCTGACGCGTATCATGACTATGGCTGTTGAAGACCACCAGCCGCCGCTGGTTCGCGGTCGTCGCGTGAAGCTGAAATATGCCCACGCCGGTGGTTACAACCCGCCGATTGTGGTAATCCACGGCAACCAGGTAAAAGACCTGCCGGATTCCTATAAGCGTTATCTGATGAATTACTTCCGCAAATCTCTGGATGTGATGGGTACGCCGATTCGTATTCAGTTCAAAGAAGGGGAAAACCCGTATGCGAACAAGCGTAACACCCTGACGCCGACCCAGATGCGTAAGCGCAAGCGTCTGATGAAGCACATCAAAAAAAATAAGTAATAGTAGGTAAGTACTTATCTATAGTTTCCCTCTCGTAAGTAGGGGGAAACTTATCGAAGGAGTTTATATGGAACTCAACTGCCCAATCTGTCAGAAACCTCTCGAGCGTAATGGTGACATCGCTCATTGTGAAACCTGTGACAAAAATTTCTCTCTCCAGGCATTGTGCCCTGATTGCCATCAGCCTTTGCAGGTACTCAAAGCCTGCGGTGCGGTAGATTACTTCTGTCAGAATGGTCACGGGCTTATTTCCCGCAAACGTGTTGAGTTTGTCCTTCCTGAATATTAAGTTTTATTTAAAATTTATATTCACACTATAAAAATTAGATTTATCAGTGTCTGGTCGATAAACAGATCGGTTAGACCATTTTAATTAAAATTGTATTTATATTTGCTTGAGTGATTTTTCCTTTATGTGTGGAATATACTGCCTGTCATTATTAATTTTTTGTATTGATATATTATTCAGGGATGGTGCATTGGGGGCGCTGTATTGTAATGATGCTGATCTCTGGTGCAGCCATTACCGCACCGGAGACAAACATTAAACAAAATAACGACCCATAGCTCGAGTTCGGCAGCGAAGCGACCCGACAAGAAGCACAAAATAATAAAGGAACTTCATTTAAAGAACGCAGTGCCGATTACATCACCAACTCTGCAACACAAGGGTTTGAAAAACACATCGACCTCTGTTGAAAACAGAATTACCTTCTGGTGCAGTTGTTGTGGTGGCACCAAATGTCGCCAACGAAACCTGGGCGTTGGGACACTGAGTTGATTCAGGCAAATGTGATATAGCAAAACAGTGTGGAAGTATGAGTAATACGGCAGGGTACATTCAGTGATGCCCGGATTATATCTGGTGTTGGCATGGTGATATTGCCGGATGCGATACTGGCGCATCTTATCCGGCCTACGGATTAGCCGCTTTTTTACGTGGTTTGCGGGTTTTCATAACTGAACTGACTTCGCTGACCACCACGCCATCACCTAACCGCGTGGTCAACGTATCGCCCGCTTTGACCTGCTTAACCTGTTTCAGCACTGTGCCATCGGCGGCGCTGGTTACGCTATATCCACGCGCCAGTGTTGACAGCGGGCTCACGGCTTCCAGGTGTGTTACTGCATTACCAAAACGTTCACGTGTTACGCTAAGTTGTGCGTGTAACACTTCCGCCAGACGATATTCCAGTTGCTGAATCCGCGTTTGCGCGCGATGAATACGTGACTGCGGATTTTGCTGGGTTAGTCGCTGTGTTAATCGCTGCTGTTGCTGTCCGACACGTTTTAGCTGATTTTCCAGTGCAAAGCTCATCCGCTTTTGTAGACGTTCGAGAGTGGTTTGCTGACGCGCCAGCCGTAGCTGTGGGTGCTGCTGCTGTAATCGATGATGAATCTGTGTAAAACGCCGGGTGCGATTGGCGAGATAATAATCCATCGCCATCTCCAGTCGCTGACGGGCAGATTGCACCTGACGGAGTAATTCTTGCTGATTACGGCTCACCACTTCGGCGGCAGCCGATGGTGTGGGTGCTCGTAAATCGGCAACAAAATCGGCAATGGTCACATCAGTTTCATGTCCAACGGCGCTGACAACCGGAATGTGACTGGCAAAAATCGCCCGCGCTACGCGTTCGTCGTTAAAACTCCATAAATCTTCCAGCGACCCGCCGCCGCGCCCGACAATCAATACGTCGCACTCGTTGCGCTTATTCGCCAGTTCAATGGCGCGAACAATTTGCCCAGGCGCATCATCACCCTGTACGGCGGTAGGATAGATGATCACGGGTAGAGACGGATCGCGGCGTTTAAGCACATGCAAAATATCGTGCAACGCGGCACCGGTTTTTGAGGTGATGACACCTACACAGTGCGCGGGGGAGGGGAGTGGCTTCTTAAACTGTTGATCGAACAAACCTTCAGCCTGCAATTTCGCTTTTAGCTGTTCATACTTCTGTTGCAACAAGCCTTCACCGGCGGGCTGCATACTTTCAACGATTATCTGATAGTCACCACGCGGCTCATACAGCGTAATATTGGCGCGAACCAGCACCTGTTGCCCGTGCTGTGGGCGAAAGGCTACCCGGCGGTTGCTGTTACGGAACATTGCGCAGCGCACCTGGGCGGTATCGTCTTTGAGCGTAAAATACCAGTGACCGGAAGCCGGTTGCGTGAAGTTAGATATTTCACCGCTGATCCATACCTGTCCCATCTCATGCTCAAGCAGCAGACGAACCGTTTGATTCAGGCGACTAACGGTAAAAATTGCAGGGGATTGAGAAGGTAACATGTGAGCGAGATCAAATTCTAAATCAGCAAGTTATTCAGTCGATAGTAACCCGCCAGCAGGGGATAGCAAGCATTTTTTGCAAAAAGGGGTAGATGCAATCGGTTACGCTCTGTATAATGCCGCGGCAATATTTATTAACCACTCTGGTCGAGATATTGCCCATGCTACGTATCGCTAAAGAAGCTCTGACGTTTGACGACGTTCTCCTCGTTCCTGCTCATTCTACCGTCCTGCCGAATACCGCTGACCTCAGCACTCAACTGACGAAAACTATTCGTCTGAACATCCCTATGCTTTCCGCAGCAATGGATACCGTAACGGAAGCGCGCCTGGCTATTGCCCTGGCTCAGGAAGGCGGTATTGGCTTTATCCACAAAAACATGTCCATTGAACGCCAGGCGGAAGAAGTTCGCCGCGTGAAAAAACACGAGTCTGGCGTGGTGACTGACCCGCAGACTGTTCTGCCAACCACGACTCTGCGCGAGGTGAAAGAACTGACCGAGCGTAACGGTTTTGCTGGCTACCCGGTAGTAACCGAAGAAAACGAACTGGTTGGTATCATCACCGGTCGTGACGTGCGTTTTGTGACCGACCTGAATCAGCCGGTTAGCGTTTACATGACGCCGAAAGAGCGTCTGGTGACCGTGCGTGAAGGCGAAGCCCGTGAAGTTGTGCTGACCAAAATGCACGAAAAACGCGTTGAGAAAGCGCTGGTGGTTGATGATGAATTCCACCTGATTGGCATGATCACCGTGAAAGATTTCCAGAAAGCGGAGCGTAAACCGAACGCCTGTAAAGACGAGCAAGGCCGTCTGCGTGTTGGTGCGGCGGTTGGTGCTGGCGCAGGTAACGAAGAGCGTGTTGATGCGCTGGTGGCCGCTGGTGTTGACGTTCTGCTGATCGACTCCTCTCACGGTCACTCTGAAGGTGTTCTGCAACGTATTCGCGAAACCCGAGCCAAATACCCGGATCTGCAAATCATCGGCGGTAACGTCGCCACTGCTGCAGGCGCTCGTGCGCTGGCGGAAGCCGGTTGTAGCGCGGTTAAAGTTGGTATCGGCCCTGGTTCTATTTGTACCACCCGTATCGTCACTGGCGTAGGTGTTCCGCAGATCACCGCCGTTGCTGACGCAGTAGAAGCCCTGGAAGGCACCGGTATTCCAGTTATCGCTGACGGTGGTATTCGCTTCTCCGGCGATATCGCTAAAGCTATCGCTGCTGGCGCAAGCGCGGTGATGGTAGGCTCCATGCTGGCAGGTACGGAAGAATCTCCGGGTGAAATCGAACTCTACCAGGGCCGTTCTTATAAATCTTACCGTGGTATGGGCTCTCTGGGCGCGATGTCCAAAGGTTCTTCTGACCGTTACTTCCAGAGCGACAACGCCGCTGACAAACTGGTGCCAGAAGGCATCGAAGGCCGTGTGGCTTACAAAGGTCGCCTGAAAGAGATCATCCACCAGCAGATGGGCGGTCTGCGCTCCTGTATGGGCCTGACCGGCTGTGGTACTATCGACGAACTGCGTACTAAAGCGGAGTTTGTACGTATCAGCGGTGCTGGCATTCAGGAAAGCCACGTTCATGACGTGACCATCACCAAAGAGTCCCCGAACTACCGTATGGGCTCCTGATTCTCTTCGCCCGACTTCATGTCGGGCGATTTATATTATCTGTTTCACTTGCCTCGGAATAAGCGTCAATGACGGAAAACATTCATAAGCATCGCATCCTCATTCTGGACTTCGGTTCACAGTACACCCAACTGGTTGCGCGCCGCGTGCGTGAGCTGGGCGTTTACTGTGAACTGTGGGCATGGGATGTGACAGAAGCACAAATTCGTGACTTCAACCCAAGCGGCATTATTCTTTCCGGCGGCCCGGAAAGCACCACCGAAGAAAACAGCCCGCGAGCGCCGCAGTATGTCTTTGAAGCAGGCGTACCGGTATTCGGCGTTTGCTATGGTATGCAGACCATGGCGATGCAGTTAGGTGGCCATGTTGAAGCCTCTAACGAGCGTGAGTTTGGTTATGCACAGGTTGAAGTACAAACTGATAGCGCGCTCATTCGTGGTATCGAAGATGCGTTAAGTGCAGACGGCAAACCGCTGCTTGACGTGTGGATGAGCCACGGCGATAAGGTAACTGCAATTCCTGAGGGTTTCGTTACCGTAGCCAGCACCGAAAGTTGCCCGTTTGCCATAATGGCTAACGAAGAAAAACGTTTCTATGGCGTACAGTTCCACCCGGAAGTGACTCACACCCGTCAGGGGATGCGTATGCTGGAGCGTTTTGTGCGCGATATTTGCCAGTGTGAAGCACTGTGGACACCAGCAAAAATTATCGATGACGCCGTAGCCCGCATTCGCGAGCAGGTGGGCGATGATAAAGTGATCCTTGGCCTCTCTGGTGGCGTGGACTCTTCTGTTACTGCGATGCTTCTGCACCGTGCTATCGGTAAAAACCTGACCTGTGTATTCGTCGACAACGGCCTGCTGCGTCTGAATGAAGCTGAACAGGTAATGGATATGTTTGGTGATCGCTTCGGCCTGAACATCATTCACGTTCCGGCAGAAGAGCGTTTCCTGGCTGCGCTGGCGGGTGAAAACGATCCGGAAGCTAAACGTAAAATCATCGGTCGCGTCTTCGTTGAAGTATTCGATGAAGAAGCGCTGAAACTGGAAGATGTAAAGTGGCTGGCGCAGGGGACTATCTACCCTGACGTTATTGAATCCGCCGCTTCTGCGACGGGTAAAGCGCACGTTATCAAATCTCACCACAACGTAGGCGGCCTGCCGAAAGAGATGAAGATGGGCCTGGTTGAACCGCTGAAAGAGCTGTTCAAAGACGAAGTGCGTAAGATTGGTCTGGAGCTGGGTCTGCCGTACGACATGCTGTACCGCCACCCGTTCCCGGGGCCTGGCCTTGGCGTTCGCGTGTTGGGTGAAGTGAAGAAAGAGTACTGCGACCTGCTGCGCCGTGCGGATGCCATCTTCATTGAAGAACTGCGTAAAGCTGATCTGTACGACAAAGTCAGCCAGGCATTCACTGTCTTCCTGCCAGTACGCTCCGTAGGCGTAATGGGCGATGGTCGTAAATATGACTGGGTTGTCTCTCTGCGTGCTGTCGAAACCATCGACTTTATGACCGCACACTGGGCGCACCTGCCATATGATTTCTTAGGGCGCGTTTCCAACCGTATTATCAATGAAGTGAATGGTATTTCCCGCGTGGTGTATGACATCAGCGGTAAGCCGCCAGCTACTATTGAGTGGGAATGATTAACAGCTAACTCATAGTAACTCACTCCTATTCAGATACTAATACAACCCTCTGTTTTTGCAGGGGGTTTTTGTTTTTATGTATTCATTTCTATTCACTCTACACCATATTTTTCGGCGGTACAGGTGACGGTATTACCTTAAAGGTATACTCTCATACCGTCATGAAAATGGTTTCTATACGGGTGAATTGTGCTTACCGATACAAAATTAAAAAACCTCAAGCCGCAGGACAAACTGTACAAAGTCTCCGATCGTGACGGGCTGTATGTAGCTGTGCTTACGTCAGGTACGGTCTCATTTCGCTATGACTACCGTATCAACGGTCGCCGCGAAACACTGGTAATCGGGCAGTATGGGCGTGACGGTATCAGCCTGGCAGAAGCGCGGGAAGAACTGATTGCTGCAAAAAAGCTGCTTAAAGCAGGCCAGTCACCGGCTGCGGCTAAACGTGACGGTATCAAAAAGATTCGTGGTGCCGAGACGTTTACGGTACATACCGACAGTTATATGAAACACGTCATCCTTGCTGAAAGTACCCGCGCAATGAAGAAGGCAGTGATCGACCGTGACATACTTCCGGTTCTTGGCAACAAAATGATGGCTGAAATTACCACATCGATGGTTCGTGATTTGTGTGACCGGATTGTCGAACGCGGTGGCCGGGCAACAGCAGTGCAGGCCAGGGAGATCATCAGCAGCGTATACCGTCACGCCAATGACCGTGGTCATGGTTTGTTTAATCCTGCGGCTGACATTAAACCTTCGTCTATCGCCATATTTAAACCACGAGAGCGAACACTGACACCAGAAGAAGTTGGCCTGTTCTTCCGCACGCTGGATGCCATTGGTGCTATGGGCACTATGAAAATGGCTTTAAAGCTGGTGCTTATCACCATGGTTCGTAAAGGCGAATTCACCAATGCAACGTGGGATGAAATAGATTTTAAAAAATGGACATGGACAATTCCTTCAGACCGCATGAAGGGAAGCCGGGCGCACGTTATTTACCTGCCTAAACAGGCACAGGATATATTGGTCGGGTTGCAGATGTGCGCTGGTGGAAGTGAATATCTGGTTCCTGGTCGTTACAACTTCCGGAAGCCATTATCTAATGCCGCGCTGAACTCTCTGATCGACAGAACGGTGAAAATAATAAATGAAGATGGTGAGCATATTCAGGACTTCACCGTACACGATATGCGCCGTACAGCCAGTACGTTGTTGCATGAGGCTGGTTATCCTTCAGACTGGATTGAAAAGGCCCTGGCACATGAGCAGAAAAGTGTGCGCGCCGTATATAACAAAGCGGAATACGCCAGACAGCGCGCCTACATGTTGCAGCAGTGGGCCGATATGATTGATTCCTGGATTAACGGGGAGCATACGGATTTGATTCCGTTCTCCCCGTCGAAGTTTGAGAAGTGGATGGCGGGAGAATAACGTTTAATAGTTCTGCTGATTTTCTTCCATCTCGGCTTCTGCTGCCAGTGATTCAATTTTGTCTGCGAATATTGCTGACAGCGTTGCAAATTCAGCATCAGTGACAGCGGGAATTGGAACAAACCTGATCCCGCTGTGTGCAAGCATGTTTGCAGTTTCAAGGCATTTCCTTAAATCTGCTGGTGATGCCCTGTTCATGCTGCACGCTCCCGCCCCTGGTTGTCTGTTGGTGACAGCGGAGCATTGCTGAATGCATTTGTTAATCCGGCAATATCCAACGCGTATCCAGGGTGTAGTTGCACTGCCGGGTCTTCGCACTGATTACCCCAAACATCGAAGCCATGAGACGTCTGGCGGGCGAACAGTTCAATGCGAGAAACATCGCCTAACAATTGCACAAGTTTTTCACGAACAATATCTGGTTTTCTTGAATGCTCAAGCCGCGGTGCGGTAAATGACTGAACGATACCTGCATTAATGCGCGGAGGTAGTTTTCCCTTTACCGCAAACAGGCAATCTTCACTATTGGCGCGAGTCATGTGTCCCATACCCATAACCAGTTTATCTGGTTGTCGACTACCACATTTTATCCACGTGAATCCCTTCATGGTCATCAGACGGAATCCCCAGGCTTCAACAACTTTTAGTGCTTCGAGTGGTTGTGTTGGCACCCACCACATGGCCAACAGACAGTTTTCATCGGCCAAATCCCACACAGGAAGGCGGCAGATGTCCAGCACACTCATAACCGGATATTTAAAACCGGCACCGCGATTACCATCTGCGGCTTTGTCCCGGTATACCCAGGGTGGATCTGCATAGATTAGTGTGTATTTCTTAGTCATAAACCACCCCACAACATCCTATGCCGCTATAGTCGCCACGGCGAAGGCCGTTACCTTTTGTGATACATTGGTCCCTGCGAACCGCGATCCTCGCACGCTCAACATCACCAGAAGCAACATCCATACACTGAAGCCAAAGGTGAGCGGCAATGCGGAACTGCCCTTTTTTCTCTCTTTCAATCGCGCGTTTTTCGATCTCTATCGCCGCAGGAGTAACGGCGACAATCTTTGACGGACTGCGCATTGAAACCTTGTTCATGTGATATTTTTCAAGTCGGCTTAACTTTTTCACTTAATCCAACCCTCTCTGAAAATTAATGCCAGCAGATAAAGCCATGCTGAAACAGAGGCCAGGAATAAGTACCATCCTGACCATTTGCTCCAGTGCCTTAGCAGCACACTCATGCAGCGTTGCTCACAGGACGATATACACGTTGCTGAACAGGAGGCTTTTTACCCTGGAACTCTGCCGGGCTTGCTGCCTGACGTTCATCAAGCCAACGCTCAACTTCATCACGGTTCCATGCGCAGCGTTTGTCAGTGATATACCAGCGTTTAGGAAATTCCCCTGCGCGCTCCATGCGGTCGATAGTGCTCCATGACAGTGGCACCACCGCCAGGAGTTCCTTCTTACCTAATGCACCTTTCATAAATACCTCTCTTGGTTGCAGTGCGGCGCGCGTGGCGCCGCGGTGGTGGTTACATAGATGTTTCGTTTAATTCTTCCCGACGAACGCTGTAAACGTCGGTGGCTTTTGCCAGCAGTTCGTCATCATCTGAAAGTTTTTGTGCAATGTATTTGTAAGCTTTATCCAGTTCGGAGACAGTGCTGTAATTCATCGCTGCGCTGGTAAAGGCCATCAGCATTTCTTCTGGATCACGGCTATCCGCTTTACGCGTTTGCTCATCAGGCTTTTTCACTTGTTTAGCGTTGATCAGACTGTTCATTCCCGCAGCAGTGGTCGTTTGCGGAGTAATGTCTCGCTCAACGCGCGGTGCCGTTTCCTGTAATTCGTCTGGTGTGTAGACGCCCATGATTACGTCAGGACAGTGCAAGCGAGACCAGCGTTTTGTCGCAAGGTATGCGAGTTGTTGTTTCGGATCACTGGCCCAAAGTGTGGAGTTTCTTACCTGTGCTTGAGACAGCATTAACTCAAGCACTCGAGGTTGATCCTCGCCCTTCATGGTTGCCCATACGCGAACACCGCAGCCTTCTTCGTCTTTTAGAGTCCAGCCTGGTGCGATATATGGATTGCCGTTTTTGGATGTTTTCTCAACAAACTTACCGATCACGCGTTCCCACGGCCCGAACCACTCGTAGTTGATGCGATCTTTTGTTGGCGACATCGTTGAGATAACTGCGTTTACTAATTGGGCTTCATAACCTAGCGTGCCGTTCACAACATGGGTTTTCTGAGCCACGGCAAACGGGTTCATTCCCCACTGCGCAGCCTGCATTGCCACGGCCATGCAATCAGCTGGTTTCCCGGCGAGGTGCGCCGGTACCGTTACGCGGCTTTGCGCCATTACCTCGGCGAATTTCATCAGTTGGTTCAAGCCGTCTGGGCTGAAAATAGTTGCAGCAGTTCCAGCGATTGCTGTGTCTACTGGTGCATTGATGTTTGCGATGTCGTTGCTCATATGTACATATCCTGTTTGCGTGCCCAGTCAGGGCGTTTAATAATTTCCACTCCGCCCCACTCATCGTTGATGCGGCATTCGTGATAGGTATTCAGATCCCGGCGGAACAGAGCGTGCCCGGCATCGACATCCGGCGCATCCAGCTCGAACACGCGTACCGGATATCGACCACAATCAATGCTTTCGCTCACGGCAAGAAAGAAAAAACCATGCGGCTGACCAGTAACCCTCATTGCGCCTTCGCGGTACATTGCGTCCTGCACGTGGTAGCGGAATTCCTCGATGTGGCGTGCAAAACGGTCCATATCTGCAACCTTTTTCACGTCGACGATCACGTTGTGCTCGTTCAGCCATTTGTCTGGACGAATGCGGCACAACTCACCAGTATCTTCATCGTTCCAGTACATTGATGCTTCGCAGTAACCAGGTGCTTCCAGCATCCAGCGTGCCGCCGGGTGAGCCATTGCGCTATCACGCATCAGCTCCAGTTTCCGCCACTGCTCGGCATCAAGTACCGTAATCCCCATATCCGCCACATCACGAAGAAATGCCTCTTCGTCAGCTTTACCTTGTTTCGTCCGACGTTCGAATTTCGGTGAAACAATGAAGCGTTTGTCGAACTCTCCAGGCTCCAGAAGCAGACAGTGCAATGCGGTTCCCATATCCAGTGCAGACTTTTTCTCTTCGTCTTCTGGTGCTGCCTGAACCCATTTAAGAAGCGCCGGATTCTTGGCAACCATGTCCAGTTGCGATTTACTCACGCCGTCACCGGCGTGGTAGTCTTCGTTGCTGATGTCGAAATAAATTCCCGCTTTCATGCCGCGTCCCTCTGTCCATCAAGCTGATCCGCCAGATCCCAGCGGGCGATAATTGCCATTGCCTCGCGCCGGTAGGCATCCATCAGTTCTTCGAACTCAGGGCTGTCTTTAGCAGCCTCCAGTACTTCCTGACGAACGCCTTTGCCTGTTACAACGTCGAAAGTTGAGGACAGTTGATGAAGTCGGATGCTCTCAATCAGTTCAACTTGTCGGTCATATAGCTGTTCTGACAGGCGGTAGTCCTTGTCGAATGCCAGCATGATTTTTTGAAGATTTTTCTGCTGATTAACGTTCATTATCAGCCCTCCCATATCTCGTTATCGTTGGCCACATCGCGAGCTTCTTTGCTGACGAAAGCCCACTTAATGCCTTCCTGTAAGGTGCGGAACTTCCAGCTCATGAATCCGCATGCAGTAACGCAGTACCAACCGTTGATGATTTTCCACTGCATAATTTGTTACCTCGGTCTGTTACCGTTGGGGTAATGATTATGCGTATTTGGTTTGATGTCAATAGATATGAGCTAAAAAAATTACCCATAAGGTAATCTTGATGGCAATAAAAAAGCCGCCATGAGGCGGCTTACTTGCTGAAAACTATAGTTTTATTGTTTATTTTTTTCGTTCTGGTTGATGACAAATTCAATGTAACTTTCGATCTTTGCTTTCTCGGTTTCGGGTAACAATGCGTAGCGCGAGCGGTCATAGTTGATGGTCGCAGGGTCGTGCGGGTGAATCAGTAATTCATAGCCGTGACGCCCGAATGCGGATGCAACATTCTCCAGGGTGGAAATGGAAACGCTGACCTCATTGTTTAACAGGCGGCTGATTGTTACCTGGGCGACGCCGGATGCGCGGTGAAGTTTTCCCTGTGTTGAAAGGTCGCGGCTTTCGCTCATCCAGCGTTCCAGGTTGTGAGCCGCCAGCTGACCAATGTCGCTTGGGCCGACAGGCTGAAAACCTTCCTGAGAAAGCGAGCGATCGATATCAAGCCAGTTACGGGGTTTATTGGCGGCAGCTTCAATTTTTCGCGCAACCTGGTCGCCGATAACCTTCTTGCCAAGAGCCCAGCGGTTTACCAGATTTGCCTGAGTTCCAAGTTTTTCTGCCATCCGCGTCTGAACACCATTGAATTCACGGTCGATCAAGTCGTTGAGATTTTGCCTGCGGACGTCCTGGATACTTTTCATTTTCTGGAAAATCGCCTCATATATGAATCAGTAGATGATTCAATTTAAAGCAATATTACCCAACAGGTAAATGCACCTCATAGGTAACTATCCTTGATTTTTGTTACCTTATGGGTGAATATTTATTATCTGAAATAAATATCAGGCAATAGCTATGAGCGATAACGGACATTTCGATTTCAAAAAGCACTGGCTTGCACTTACTCCGGATGAGCGTGAAGCCTTCGCACAGGAAGCCGGAACGACGAGTCACTATATCCAGACTCACTTAACAGGTAAGCGCAAAATGCCAGGTAAGGTATTGATGAATGGGCTTTTTAAAGCCTGTAAAACAAGACAATGGCTGCGCTCAAAAGCAGAACTGGCATACTTCTTCTACTCATGATATCCATCCACAACCCTCTGTAGACCGCCATCCGGCGGTCTTTTCATATCTATTCGTACCTCAAAGGTAATAAAAAACCAAATCTGGTTGATCAAATTTTCCAATTGTGCAAAATAGCCAATATCAATAACAAAAAGGGGCGGAAAAATTGAAGATAGTAACCAGAATGGAGGCCGCAAAAGCCGGGTTAAATCGCTATTTCACAGGAAAGCGGTGCCGTCACGGCCATCTCTCTGAAAGGTATGTTCTGAACGGAACATGTGTTGAATGTGCAATGAATAGCGCCAACCGCCATCGTAATGAATTTGCTTGTGCACTAAAGAGTGCAAGAGGGGAAACCTATGGCAAGCAGCTGGATTAAGGTTGAAGTTATCACTCCTGATAAACCTGAAATTTTTCAGATAGCAGAAATTCTGGGTATTGATCCAGATGCTGTTCTTGGAAAGCTGGTTCGTATATGGGCATGGGCTGACCAGCAAACAATAGACGGTAACGCTGGCAGCGTTACAAAAGGAGTACTTGATAGACTCGCTTTTATTACAGGATTTGCTGACGCCCTCATTAGCGTCGGATGGCTTGCTTATCATGACGGCAAACTAATTCTTCCAAACTTTGAGCGACACAATGGAGAATCATCGAAAAAACGTGCACTTACGAATAGAAGAGTGGCAGAGCATCGAAAACGAGTAACGCAAAAAGTAACGCCAACAGCGTTACAAAAAGAGTTACCAGAGGAAGAGGAAGAGGAAGATATATATAAAACCCCACACATAGCACACGCGCGCGAGAGTGATCCGACCAGTGAAGCGAACGGTACGCCGTTGCAGGTGGCAGAACCTGCATTTCTGGATGGCCTGAGTGAACCTATTGGGAAATTTCCGATGACCGATGGCTGGCATCCGTCGCCGGATTTTCGACGGCGTGCTGCGCTGTGGGGAACGGCCCTGCCGGAACCGGAATTTACACCTGCTGAACTTGCTGCATTCCGGGATTACTGGATGGCTGAGGGCAAAGTGTTCACGCAGGTTCAGTGGGAACAAAAATTCGCCAGGCACGTAAATCATATCAGGGGAAAATCAAAAAACGTCGGGAAAAGCGATGAGCTTGACTGGAATAACACTGACTGGATAGAAGGGGTGTGGGATGAAATCAACTCCAGAACTTCTCAATGAGTACGATCGCTTACGTGAGCATGGTGTTGCTGTGCATGAAGAGCGGCGTGACAGCAATGGCAAAAAGGAGCAGGTCGCTAGAATTTTCAATGAACTATTTGTCCAGTTACAGGCTGCATTTCCTGCAAGCGTTTCGACCATAAGGGAGCAGAACAAACTTAATGAATTCCGTAAGCAATGGATGCTTGCGTTTCTGGAGAATGGGATCACTACAATGGAACAGGTTAACGCTGGTATGCGCCACGCCCGCGCCAGTGAATCTCCGTTCTGGCCGTCGCCAGGGCAATTTATCAAGTGGTGTAAAGACAGCAAGATGGTTCTTGGCGTCACCATTGACGATGTGATGGCGGAGTTTCACCGGTACAGCAAGGAAAAAAGTTTATATCCTGGTGGTCCCGAAAGATTCCCGTGGCGGCATCCGGTTATGTACTGGGTCGTATGTGATACCCGCCGTGCAATGTATCAGCGCCAGCTTAGCGAGATTGAGGTTGAGAAACACGCGCGCAGGCTGCTCGATGATTGGGCGAAAAAGGTGGCTTCCGGACAGCAGATACCCGATCCGGTGATCAGCATACAGGCAAAGCCAGAGCCCATGAGTACACCTCCGGACACAGGGAGAGACGTTTACCATCCACCAGGGCGAAGTTTCGGGTGCATGCCTAACGCCGCCACCCTTGGGGGAATAACACCGGCGCAGTGGCTGATGGAGGAATACAGGCGGGGAAAGGCGGCAGGATTTATCAAGTAATACCAGCGCGATAGCGCATTTTTTTACGTCTTGATAATTACCTGTTTGGTAACAAAATATTCTAAACTCTATTGATTTCGTGTCTTATGTGGTTTTTAATTACCTCAGGGGTAAATCATGAGAAAACAGATACAGGCTCTTGGTCGACTCAAAACAGGCCAGATGAACAAAACAGAATCTGCGTATTGCCAGCACCTTGAGCTGCGTAAACGTGCAGGGGAAATCGCCTGGTATCGATTCGAGGGTATCAAGCTGCGGTTAGCTGACAACACGTTCTATACGCCCGATTTTGCTGTGATGCTCGCCACCGGCGAGATGGAACTACACGAAGTGAAAGGTTTCTGGACCGACGACGCCAGGGTGAAAACCAAAGTCGCAGCAGACCAGTACCCGTTTCGCATCATCGGGGTAACGGTTAAGACAAAGAAAGCGGGTGATGGCTGGAACATCGAAGAGTTCTGAATCGACGATCTTTTTAGTTATCAATGTAATCAATAAGTTATGTGGATAAGCGAGGGTAAAGATGGAAAGTAATATCAAAGGGTTAGTTGCCGCCGGGCATGAGATGGCTTCGGAACTGAAAGCAGAATGTGGTGCCGTTGATATGCGCAGTGTGGCAAAGCTGATCAGCGATTTGGCAACGCAACTGGAAGTGCAACTGGCGCGTGCTAATGCGCTTGCGGCGGAGAATGAGCTGGCTCGTAAGGCAGTTCAGGCATTCTGCGATGTTGTTGGCGACAACACCGAGATTATCGCTGATGAGGTTGGGCGAGATGGCGTTCTGGTTATTTTGGAGGCCATGAAGGCAACAGGAAATATGCCAGCCACCGATGCTTTTCTGGCTGAAATTGAACGCAAAGCAATCCGCAAGTTCATTAACAGCATTGAACACATCCTGCGTGACAAGTTGTCACCGTATGACACCGAAGAGATGCTTGAGGCTATGCGTATTTTTCTGGAAGAACAGGGAGGTGAGCAAAAATGACAATCACAAAACAACGGGTAGAAGAAATCATATCCCGCATTGAAATGTATGGACATGGTGCAGGGTATACCGCTGACGAGGTTTATGACCTAGCTGTACTGGCGCTGAATTTATCAAATATCGCAAACCTCAAGCGATACGAGCTTGATATGGATGGTTGTGACTCGTGCGGTCAGGATTGTGGCGCTGACATGACTGAAGATTCTGATGGAGATTATGTCCTGTTTGATGACGTGGTTAAGTTGTTTGAGTTTGATACAACCACTCAGAAGTTAGAAAGCCCAGCAAAGGAGGCACCCAGTGAGCAAGATTGACTATCAGGCACTGCGTGAAAAGGCAGAGAAAGCAACGTGTGGTGTGTGGTCGCTCGAATATGGAGAGGAGAGATTTGATGCTGGTGATGCGCTAATTCATCGTGAAGTTGTTGGATATCTTCCCATTTGCAGAATTGAAGGAGCGCATCCAGAAAGCGGTTTCGATGAAGATTTCCAAATGGAACAGCAGGCCAATGCTGAATTCATCGCCGCAGCCAGTCCAGCTATCTTGCTGGCACTACTGGATGAACGGGAAGCAGACAAAAAGCGCATTGCAGAACTGGAAGCACGGGAAATAAAACCAGCCAAAGGCGAAGTTCTTGTCGTTGTATCTGGTTTTACTGGTTGCGGAAAAAGCGCCATTGCCGGGGAAATAGAAATCGCGATGAAGGCTATTGGTGTACCGGTTCAGTGGACTAATGGCGATGCGGAAAAGCGCATGACAGGAGCTGACTGGCTGACAGCGATTGAGATGTACAAACCAACTGTGCGCATCGTGGAAGTTAATGTGCCACGCGCCGCTGGCATTCGCATCAAAGGAGAGTGAGATGACCACTATGAACAGAGAAGAACAAAAGCAAGTTCTCATAGATACAGCTAATCACGTAATCAACCGTGATAATACTTCACCATATAGCGAAAATCTTAAAGAACTGGCACGGATTGCACTGGCATCTCTGGAAGCTGAAAAGGTAACTCTCTATCGCGAGCGAAATCCCTACAATGGCATGACGACCGGATGGCAGGAATTGACCGAGCAGGAATACGAGTTTGTCAAAGATAACGCCAGTGAAAACGCCGAATTTCGTACTGTGTACACTGCACCGCCAGCGCCGGTAATACAGGCTGATGTCGCGCAAACAATTGAAATCCTCAAGCAGAAGTTAGTGGAATGCAATCGCTATAACTACTGCGCAGATGCAGTTAAGGGCGTAGAGGATGCCTGCCACGCTGCCATGCTTCAGGGTAGCCAACCTGTAAGCCAAACTTACAAGTTTCCAGTTAATACACCTTGCCAGGATGCGCCAGCCCATATCTGGCTGCAAACAGCTGGAGTATGGCCAGAAGATGGCGAGTTAAGCGAATTAACGTGGTGCAGCCACAATCAGCACCATGATGACACGCTATATGTTCGAGCTGACTTGGTAAATGGCAATTCTCCGGTAACTCCGGATGGTTGGATAAGCTGTAGTGAGCGAATGCCAGATGATGGTCAGCACGTAATTATTTTATGTGATGGCGCATTCGTTCTTTATGCGCAATATCGAGACGGAGAGTTTTTCGATATTGTCCGCAATGGTGATGAACTTTTCGAAACACAGAGTCGCAATGTAACCGACTGGATGCGGCTACCGGAACCGCCGCAGGAGGTGAAGTGATGGACTCCTTCGCGAAATATACGATTATTGACTGGATAGCCTTCCTTCAGGTTTTGCTCATCTGGTTTTATATGGCTTACAGGAGTGGACAGTGGATTGTCGATGTAGCCTGTAGCAAGGGATGGCGTTGGTGGAACCGAAAGAATAAAAAAGCACTGGCATTGGATTCGTTTTACGAAGCATTCAATCTTAACAGCCTTCAGCCAGGTTCTGTCGTTGTAGTCACCACTCAAAGCGGCATGACGATACAAATTCACAAGCCAAAGGAGGAAGGTCGTGGCTAACCTGCAACTTGCCGTCAAAGGTGAATACTTCGATGCCATGATTCGCGGAGAGAAAACGGAAGAGTATCGCCTGTGTAATGACTACTGGAATAAGCGAATTATGTTCCGCGAGTACGACCGCCTGATTATCACAAAGGGATATCCGAAGCGCGACGATTCCAGCCGCAGAATTAATGTTCCGTATGACGGATATGAAATCAAGACAATCACACATCCGCACTTCGGCGATAAACCGGTAAAGGTGTTCGCGATAAAGGTAAATATTGATGGCTAAATCAGCAGCAGAGCGCAAAGCCGCTCAGAGAGCCAGACAAGCTGCATCTGGTGTGCGTAAGCTGGAAATTGTGCTTGATGCTCAGGAAATTGAAATGCTGGAGCGTAACTGTGCCACGCGTCGCCCCGGGCGTGCGCCTTACGAATTTGGTGAGTATATAGCGTTACTGATCCGCCAGGATGATGCACGCGTGCGCGGGCGTATAAAATCGATCAGCAGAAAACGTTGCGGTAAGTGCGGCGAGAGAGTTCCAGTTAATTCATGCCCGTGTAATGGTGACTCGCAATGCTGGGTGACTAAAGGCTGGCATGAAACGAAATTAATAGTGTGACATGTCACGAGTAGATTATGCATGATGAATTTGATGGGTTTTGAATACTGCCGCCAACTATGGCGGCTTTATTTTGCATGGTACTATTACCACAACGGTAACAATTACCACGGTGGTTATGATGCCTGCTGAACCTAAAACCTATAAACGCAAATCAACGCAATTTAAGCCGCTCACAGCAATGCAGGAGGCTTATTGCCAGTCATACATCAAAACGCCTGAAAACCAGACTCAGGCTGCGATTAACGCAGGATTCTCCCCAAATACAGCGGCAGTTAAAGCCAGTGTCATGATGCGCGATGAACGCATTCAGAAACGGATTGCCGAGTTGATGGAGGAGCGCAACAAACGAATGCGCGTCAGTGCTGATTACGTTCTCATGCGCCTGGTGGAGATCGACCAGATGGACGTGATCGACATCCTCAACGACGATGGGAGCCTTAAACCAATCCGTGAGTGGCCGAAAATCTGGCGTACTACGCTTAGTGGCTTTGATCTGTCATCGACCATCATGAACATGAACGAGGATTCGATAGAGACAATCCTCAAAAAAATTAAATGGCCTGACAAGGTGAAGAACCTTGAGCTGATTGGTAAGCATGTTGATGTCAACGCGTTCAAAGAACGTCTGGATGTTAATGTGAATGTGACAATTGCTGATCGCATAGCAGCAGCCAGGAAGCGACTCAAAGAACGTCAGGATGGTAATCAGTGACAGATACAGCGTTATCTCCTGAAGAGCAGTTAATCGAGGATATTGCAGGGTTCACTCACGATCCACTTGGCTATGCCCTCTATGCGTTCCCGTGGGGGGAAGAGGGGACTGAACTGGCACATGCCACCGGTCCACGTCAGTGGCAGGCCGATGCGTTCCGAGAGATACGTGATCATCTGCAGAATCCAGAGACGCGCTATCAGCCGCTTATGCTGGCACGTGCTTCTGGTCACGGTATTGGTAAATCAGCATTCATCTCAATGCTGATCAACTGGGGCATGTCCACTTGCGAGGATTGTAAGGTCGTGGTGACCGCCAACACCGACAACCAGCTACGAACGAAGACCTGGCCGGAAATTATCAAGTGGTCGAACCTTGCTATCACGAAAGATTGGTTTACCTGTACCGCTACCGCGATGTACAGCAATGACCCTGGGCACGACAAGCGGTGGCGAGCTGACGCAATCCCCTGGTCTGAGCACAACACTGAGGCATTCGCCGGATTACACAATGAGCGCAAACGCATCATCGTGGTATTCGATGAAGCGTCGAACATTGCGGATCTGGTGTGGGAAGTTGCTGAGGGTGCGCTTACGGACGAAGACACTGAGATTATCTGGGTGGCGTTCGGAAACCCGACACGTAACACCGGGCGTTTCCGCGAATGTTTCCGCAAATATAAACACCGCTGGAAAACTGCACAGATTGACAGCCGGACGGTGGAAGGTACTAACAAGCAGCAATTACAGAAATGGGTTGATGACTACGGGGAAGACAGCGACTTCGTTAAAATCCGTGTGCGCGGCATATTTCCTGATGCATCTGAATTGCAGTTTATCCCTACCGGTCTTACTGACGAGGCAATGAAACGGGTGGTAACTGCTGCGCAGGTGGCACATGCTCCGGTGATAATCGGCGTTGACCCTGCATACTCCGGCGTTGATGACGCTGTGATATACCTGCGGCAGGGGCTGCACAGTAAGGTGCTGTGGACTGGCAACAAGACCACTGACGATCTGATAATGGCGAAGCGTATCGCTGACTTTGAAGACCAGTACCAGGCTGACGCAGTGTTCATCGACTTCGGTTACGGAACTGGTCTGAAGTCAATCGGTGACGGCTGGGGTCGTACATGGCAACTTGTTCCGTTCGGTGGCGCGTCTACTGACCCGCAGATGCTCAACAAGCGTGGGGAGATGTTCAACTCATGCAAGACATGGCTGAGGCTGGGCGGGATGCTGGATGACCAGGAAACAGCGGACGACCTGTCGACGGCAGAGTACAAAGTTCGCGTGGACGGTAAAATCGTTATCGAACCGAAGGAAGATATCAAAGAGCGACTTGGGCGTTCGCCGGGTAAAGGTGATGCGCTGCTGCTAACGTTCGCCTTCCCGGTAGCCAAGAAAACTAATGACCCACGGCAGCAGCAGGGGAAAGCTATTACTGAGTACGATCCGTTTTCATAAAGTTTTAAGCAGCATTGTCTGTGTTGCGATTGTTCCTTGAGTTAAACTTATTTGCAATTCTGGTATTGGATTTTATTTTTTCTTCTGCAAGTTCTTTTTCAAGCGCCATTATTTTTTCAATAAGGGAATCTCTTTCCTGCAAAAAAGAATTCAAAGACTCTTGGTGCTTGATTAAATCATTTTTATAGAATTGAATCTCAGACTCAAACTCAACCTTAACTCTGTCGTATGTAATGTCCCTTTGTGCCTCAAGCTTACGCAATTCTATGGCGTTTTTAACATCCCTGAGGCTTTTGTTGTGTTTGAAGTTATCGATGTTCTGTAGTGGAATTTTTTGAAACATCACCACTATATTGTTAAACCATGGAACTATTACACACAGCGCGAATGCACATAAAGCTGGATATAAGAGTGAGTGGTACGCATCACTATGGGAAGATATATAATTTATTTTTTCTTCAATTCCTGACTTACTGAAGAATAAAAATAATAGTGGATTCCAGTTAAAAGAACACCACGAAAACACAAATGCCCCAAGTGCTGGGTTGCGGACTCTCTCTGACGTTGTGCTAATAGCCGATGATGCGATCTCTTTAAATTGCTCGAACATGTCTAAACCAGATGTTAAATGTTTTTGTTATCTTACCTTCAAGGTAACGTTCAGTCACCAGGCAAAAAAATGCCCGGCGAACCGGGCGAACTGGAAGCAATGAGTTATGCCTTCCGTGGCTGTACTGGTTTACAGCATGAAGTCATCGCAATGGCGTCCTGCTGTAAAAAGGGCGGTGATAGTCCTTCAAGGGAAACCATCACCGCCAAGCCCATGGAACTTCTGGCATCACGGTCCTTAGGCGTGATTCTGGCGTGGCATGCAGGATTCGAACCTGCGACCAACCGCTTAGAAGGCGGTTGCTCTGTCCAGCTGAGCTAATGCCACAACGCTGAGAGCACTTAGCCTGTTAAGGCACCACACTTTGTCGCGGCTCCATAAATGCCCTCATCGTTGTACCCTCGTCTCTTCCGAGGTGTCACACCGAATCGCCGGGATGGTGAATCCCCGTGCGCGGAATAAAACCGCTCGACTTGCACATTCCGGCTACCTGGTTCGTTTGCCCGAGCAAGGGAGGGTGCCCCTTAAACGTATCCAGACCGCTATCGGCGCATGTGCCATACGCCGTACTGCTCAAAATAAAAGCTCACTCCACCTGTTCAATTTAACGACAAGCCAGTCAGGTTAGTAACCGGAATGAACTCTTTGGTTACCTGAAAGGTAATAATTCGTGCGTTAAATGTCAACTATCTACGATAAATAAATCATATGTGGTTAAATTGGTAATAATTTAATTGCGTACGGAGTCATTGATATGTGCATGGGTAGCTCACCATCAGTGCCTGCAACACCAGAAGTTCAGGCCGCACCACAGGAGCAGGATGCCGCCGTTGTTGATGCCCGCGACGAAGAAACTCGTCGCCGTCGCGCTGCTGCTGGTCGTAGTTCTACGCTGCTTACCGGTTCTCAGGGCGACACATCAACCGCTAATACCAGCGGTAAAACGCTGCTTGGTCAGTAACCGGAGTCATTGAAATGGCGGAAACAACTAAAGAGCGATTGAACAAACAGTTCGCACAACTTGAAAGCGAGCGTCAGTCGTTCGAGCCGCACTGGCGCGAGTTGAGTGATTACATCAACCCGCGTGGTTCCCGCTTTCTGACTTCTGAGGTCAACCGTAACGATCGACGCAATACACGCATTATTGATTCGACCGGGACTATGGCGGCGCGCACTCTCGCCAGCGGCATGATGTCAGGCATCACAAGTCCCGCGCGTCCGTGGTTTCGCCTGGCTACGCCAGATCCTGAAATGATGGATTATGGCCCTGTTAAGTTGTGGCTTGAGGCGGTGCAGAACCGCATGAACGATATGTTCAATAAGTCGAATCTCTACCAGTCTCTTCCGCAGTTATACGGAAGCCTCGGCACATACAGCACTGGTGCAATGGCGGTGCTGGAGGATGACGAGGACATAATTCGCACAATGCCATTCCCGATAGGTAGTTACTACCTGGCTAACTCACCTCGTGGCAGTGTGGACACATGTTTTCGTAAGTTCTCTATGACTGTTCGTCAGCTTGTTCAGGAGTTCGGGCTAAATAACGTCAGCGAATCCGTAAAAAGCATGTGGGAAAGCGGCACCTACGAGAAGTGGATTGAAGTGATGCATTCGGTTTACCCGAACATTGACCGCGATACATCGAAGCTGGATAGCAAGAACAAGCCATTCAAATCGGTTTATTACGAGGTTGGTGGCGATAACGACAAGTTGTTGCGTGAGTCCGGATTCGATGAGTTTCCAATTATGGCTCCGCGCTGGGAAGTTAACGGCGAAGATGTTTATGGATCATCATGCCCGGGTATGCTGGCGCTTGGACCTGTTAAGGCATTGCAGCTTCTCCAGAAGCGCAAGTCGCAGTTGATTGATAAAGCCACCAATCCGCCGATGGTTGCTCCGACTTCCCTCAAGAATCAGCGCGCCTCCCTTCTTCCTGGCGACATCACGTATATCGATCAGATTACTGGTCAGGATGGCTTCAGGCCTGCTTATCTGGTTAACCCCAGTACAGCAGATTTGGTGGCAGACATTCAGGACACTCGTCAAATCATTAACAGCGCCTACTTTGTCGATCTGTTCATGATGTTGCAGAACATCAATACCCGCTCGATGCCTGTTGAAGCGGTGATCGAAATGAAAGAAGAAAAACTTCTGATGTTGGGGCCGGTTCTGGAGCGTCTGAACGACGAATGTCTTAATCCTCTCATTGACCGCGCTTTCTCGATGATGGTGCGTAAAAACATGCTGCCGCCACCGCCTGACGCGATGGAAGGTATGCCCCTGAAGGTCGAATACATTTCCGTCATGGCTCAGGCGCAGAAGTCTATCGGCTTGTCCAGTCTGGCGTCTACGGTCAACTTCATTGGTCAACTTGCGCAAGCGAAACCAGAAGCTCTCGACAAACTCAACGTTGATCAGGCGATCGATGCATTCGCTGATATGTCCGGAGTGTCTCCAACCGTCATTGTTCCGCAGGAACAGGTTGAGCAGGCTCGCCAGCAACGGGCACAGCAGCAACAGCAGCAACAAATGATGGCGATGGGGATGGCGGCGGCACAGGGTGCCAAGACGCTAAGCGAAGCTAAAACTTCGGATCCGAGTGTTTTGTCAGCTATGGCGAATGCAGTTAGTGGTCAGGGTGGGCAATCACAATGACAGATTACGAAGACGATCAACTGAAAGAAGAAAACGCCCGTAAGCAACGTGACATGGCGCAGCGTGAAATTGATGACATTCGCTTTGTCATGAGCAGTGAACAGGGGCGTCGCGTTGTCTGGTCGGTGCTGGAGAAAGGCCGTGTGTTTTCCGCTATCTCACCGATGGACGCTATGGCAATGGCATTTAATGAGGGGCAACGCAATCTGGCGCTGGAACTGTTTCAGCGCGTTATGGCGCATTGCCCTGAACAGTATTTGAAGATGGCCAAAGAGGCCAGTGAACAGGAGTGATCATGAATTTATTTGAGCGTTTGCTGTATCGCCGTCTTTGCAATGAGCAACCAGTCGATGGTGGAGCAGCTCCGGCTGCGTCAGAACCGTCAGCGCCTGCAGGTGATACCCCTGCTCCAGTTGGTGATCCATCACAACAGGAAGGCGATAAGCCACAACCTGTTGCTGATGGCGATAAACCTGCTGATGACAAAAAGCCTGAAAACGATAAGCAGGATGAAAAAAAGGGCGGCGATAAACCAGAGGGTGCGCCTGAGAAGTACGAGTTTCAGGCTGCCGAAGGCGTAGAGCTGGATACAGAAGCGTTGAAGGAATTCGAGCCGGTGGCGCGAGAACTTAACCTGACCAACGAGCAAGCGCAAAAGCTGGTTGATGCTTATCCGAAGATTCTGGCAGGTGTTCAGCAGCGCCAGGCAGAAGCCTGGCAGAAAACAACCGAGCAGTGGGCTGCGGATGTAAAAGCTGACAAAGAAATCGGTGGCGACAAGTTGATTTCTAACCTTAGCGCCGCACAGCGTGCGCTTGACCAGTTCGGGACACCTGAACTCAAAGAATATCTGAACACCACCGGGCTGGGTAATCACCCTGATCTGGTCAAAACGTTCGTGAAAATCGGAAAGGCGATGTCTGAAGATGGCATGGTCACCGGTGGTAATGAAGGCCAGCGTAGTGCGGCCGAAGTGCTCTATGGCAAATAAGAGAGGAAATGACAATGGCTGTTAAAGGCTTAACTGCGCTAACGCTGGCTGACTGGGGTAAGCGCGTCGATCCAAACGGGAAAGTCGATAAGATTATCGAGCTTCTCGGTCAAACTAACCCGATCCTTCAGGATATGCCTTTTGTCGAAGGGAACCTTCCTACCGGACACCGAACCACCATTCGTTCTGGTTTACCTTCAGCTACCTGGCGTTTGCTGAACTATGGCGTACAACCAAGCAAATCAACCACAGTGCAGGTCACCGATTCCGTTGGCATGTTGGAAACCTATGCTGAAGTCGATAAGTCACTGGCTGATCTGAACGGTAATACCGCCGAATTCCGCCTGTCTGAAGACCGCGCATTTATTGAAGCGATGAATCAGCAGATGGCGCAGACGTTGTTTTATGGTGATTCCAGCGTTAACCCTCAGCAGTTTATGGGTTTGTCCTCCCGCTATTCCAGCCTGTCTGCGGGTAATGCTCAGAACATCATTGATGCTGGTGGCACGGGTACAGATAACACCTCAATCTGGTTAGTGGTGTGGGGCGAAAACACCGTGCATGGCATCTTCCCGAAAGGGCAGAAGGCTGGCATCCAGATGGAAGATAAAGGCCAGGTGACACTGGAAGATGCGAATGGCGGCAAGTACGAAGGCTACCGTACCCATTACAAATGGGACAACGGACTTGCTCTGCGTGACTGGCGTTATGTTGTTCGCATTGCAAACATCGATGTCAGCAATCTTTCAGAACCTTCCTCTGCCGCAAATATTGCGAAGTTGATGGTTAAAGCACTGCATCGCATTCCAAACCGTGGCATGGGCCGCCCGGTGTTCTACATGAACCGCACTGTAGGCCAGGCTCTTGATCTACAGTCTCTGGAGAAAACATCTCTGGCTATCAGCGTAAAAGAGACTGAAGGCGAGTGGTGGACTTCATTCCGTGGTGTACCAATCCGTGAAACTGATGCGCTTCTGGAAACAGAAGCCCGCGTGGTGTAACGCCTGTTATTAACCTGTGGGTCGTAACAGACCCACTAATGGAGAAAGAAGATGATCACCGACAAACTGTTGATGTTCTCCGAAGCTCAGGCGGTTACGAATACCGCGGCTTCTACTGACGTAATCGATCTCGGTCCAATTGACGGAAAACGTCGTGATATCGGCGTGGGTTACCCGCTTGAATTTTGGGCGCTGGTTAACACAGCCGCCGCGGCAAGCGGTGATGCAACTGTAAACATCCAGTTGCAGACGAGTGAGAATAACAGCTCATGGACCACTATTTATGATAGTGGCGCACTGGCAAAGACCACCCTGACAGCAGGTAAACGAGTTGTTTCTGCAAAGGTGCCTGCCGGTGTTCAGCGATATCTGCGTGTTAACTACTCCGTCGCAACTGGCCCACTAACGGCTGGCGAATTCACTGCGGGTATCAGTCTTGATGTTGATGCCAATACGCCGTACCCGATCCGCTCAAAAGTAACTGGTTAAGGTGATATCGATGTCAGGTGAGAAACCAAGATACCGCGTTCTGCGCCTCTCTCATATCCATAACACACTGTGGCCGGAGGGGGCAGAAATCGAATACGAAGGTGAGCCTGGTAGCGCACTGGAACCTGTTAACGATGCAGCCAGACAGGCAAAAGCAAAGGTAGCAGGAAAGGTGTCTATGGCAGCAACCAGCACCAAAATCATCAACGATGTGTCAGATGATGGTGAACTGGATAAGCTCCGTGAAGAGTACGAATTGCTCTTTAACGAGAAGCCACACCATAACGCCAAAGCCGAAACGCTCCGCGAGAAGATCGCAGATAAGCGTAAAGAACTGGGCGTGTAAGCCTCGCGAATCCGACAAGGGGCTTCGGCCCCTTTATTGCAGGAGTGTATATGGAACTCGTAAACCTCAAAACCGGCACTGACAGCTACCAGGATGAGAGCGGAGAAACCAGAACTCGCGATGAATACCCGTGGGGGCTGTGCATCACGCTGAATAACGACACATTGAATAAGCTGAAGGCGCAACCTCAGGGCGTCGGAACAGAAGAGATGATAACTGCAAAGGCTGTTATTCGAGGCCTGTCTGCCAGAGAAACTGACGATGGTGTTAATCGCAGCGCCGATCTGCAGATCACTGATATGGCGATCGCTCCTGTTTCCGGGGATGTAGAAAAATCAGCGGCTGAAACCCTGTACGGCAATGGGGGTGAGTAATGGCCTCTGTAGTAGAGATCTGCAATCGTGCGCTGTCCAATATTGGCAATAGCCGCAGCATTAACAGCCTGAAGGAAGCCAGCAAGGAAGCGGGGGAATGTTCGCTGCACTTTGAGGCCTGCCGTGATGCTGTGCTTTCTGATTTTGACTGGAACTTTGCTACCAAACGCGTGGCGCTTGCAGATACGAGCAATCCACCGCCTGACTGGGAATATGCGTATCAGTACCCGTCAGATTGTCTGCGCATTACTGAAATTATGCTTCCTGGTGTACGCAATCCAACAGCAGCAATGCGCGTTCAGTACGAAGTTGGTGCAGACACCAACGGAACAGGAAAGTTGATCTACACAGACCAGCCTCAGGCATGGCTCAAGTATGTCTCTCGCGTTTCAGATGTGAACATGTTTGATGCCATTTTTATGGAGGCGTTGGCCTGGCGTCTTGCGGCAGCTATTAACATGGCGCTGACTGGGAATGCAGACCTCGGTACGTTTGCCCTCAATATGTACAATCGCGTGATTCTTAGTGCTGGCTCGCATAGCCAGAATGAATCACAGGAACCACAGCCACCGGTTGACGAGTTTACTATTGCGAGGTTGTCCTGATGGCTATCAGTTGGATCCAGCCCAGCTTTGCCGGTGGTGAGATTGGACCGTCGTTGTACGGTCGTATCGACATGGCGAAGTACCAGGTGGCTTTGCGCAAGTGCGATAACTTTATCGTGCGGCAGTATGGCGGCGTTGAGAATCGACCGGGTACGCGTTTTGTCGGTGCCGCCAAATACCCAAATCGGAAATGCCGCCTGATCCCGTTCCAGTTCTCGACTGTTCAGACCTATGCTCTGGAGTTCGGACACCAGTACATGCGCGTTATCAAAGATGGTGCGTTGGTGCTGAACAGCAGCAATGTTATTTATGAAATTGCCACGCCATATACTGAAGCCGATCTGTTCCGAATTAAATTCACGCAAAGCGCCGACGTGCTTACGCTGGTTCATCCGGCATACCCGCCGAAAGAGTTGCGCCGCTATGCTCATGACAACTGGCAACTGGTTGATGTGGTAACGAAGAACGGGCCATTTGAAGATATCAATATTGACGAGTCAGTGACGGTTTATGCCAGCGCCAGCACCGGGACAATTACGTTAACGGCAAGCGCCTCTATTTTTGGCGCGGAGCAGGTAGGCAAATTGTTCTATCTGGAACAGCCTGCAGTGGATTCAGTGCCGGTATGGGAAACCAGTAAGAGTACGTCGATTGGTGATATTCGCCGTGCAGACAGTAACTACTATCGCGCCGTTACAGCAGGCAAAACAGGCACTTTGCGCCCTTCGCATACAGAAGGCACATCATGGGATGGCTGGGGCGGATCCGGTGATGATGATACTGGCATTGAGTGGGAGTATCTGCACAGTGGTTTTGGCATTGCCCGTATAACTGCTGTAAATGGCACTACTGCAACTGCTGAGGTGATTTCCTATATCCCTTCGCAGGTCGTTGGCGAGGATAATGCCAGCTATAAATGGGCTAAATATGCCTGGAACAGTGTTAATGGTTATCCTGGCACTGTTGTTTATTATCAACAACGTCTTTACTTCGCCGCATCGACTGCGTTCCCTCAGACTATCTGGGCCAGCCGTACTGGGGATTATAAGGATTTTGGCAAAAGCAATCCTACGCAGGATGACGACAGAATTATCTACACCTATGCCGGGCGTCAGGTTAATGAGATCCGTCACCTGATTGATGTTGGTTCGCTGGTGGCGCTGACTTCCGGAGGTGAGTACGTCATCACCGGCGACCAGAACAAAGTGTTAACCCCATCATCATTTGCATTCAGCTCTCAGGGATCAAATGGCTCAAGCAACGTCCCGCCAATTGCCGTGGCGAATATTGCTTTGTTCGTCCAGGAGAAAGGCAGCGTTGTCCGTGATCTGGCCTACTCATTCGATGTTGACGGCTATCAGGGGAACGACCTGACCATCCTTGCCAATCATCTTTTTCAGAAGCACAGCATTGTTGACTGGTGCTTCTCGATTGTCCCTTACTCCAGCGCCTTCTGCATTCGTGATGACGGTAAATTACTGGTGATGACCTATTTGCGTGATCAGCAGGTTTTTGCATGGGCACCACAGTCCAGTACCGGAAAATATGAAAGCACATGCAGTATCAGCGAAGGCAATGAAGATGCGGTGTATTTCGTCGTTAACCGAACCGTTAACGGGCAAGCAGTGAGATACATCGAGAGACTGTCCAGCCGTTTATTTACCAGCGATGAAGACGCTTTCTTTGTTGATTCTGGCCTTAGCTATGATGGAAGAAATACGTCTGACAGAACGATGACCATCACTGGTGGTTCTGGTGAATGGGATTACCGCGCGGAATATACAATCAGTGTTTCTGGTGGTGCGTACTTCACCAGTAGTGATGTCGGTGCGCAACTACAGTTCCCTTATGCTGGAACTGATCCTGATACTGGCGATGAAGTGTCAAAAGAATTACGTTGCGACATTATTTCTGTAACCAGCAATACCGCTGTAGTGGTTCGTGCCAACAGGAACCTCCCGCCATCCCTCAGGAATGCGGCCACCACGAACTGGCAGATGGCGCGCCGGACATTTGGAGGCCTGTCTCATCTTGAAGGACAGACCGTAAACATTCTTTCTGATGCGAATGTTGAGCCACAGAAAGTTGTTTCCGGAGGTGCCGTCACGCTGGAATCTCCGGGGGCTGTAGTGCACATCGGTCTGCCAATAACTGCTGAATTCGAAACACTGGATATCAACATTAACGGACAGGAAACGCTGCTGGACAAAAAACAGGTGATCCCCTCCGTTACTCTGGTTGTGAATGCCAGCCGCGGCATCTGGGCGACTACGCCTGGCGGTAAATGGTACGAATATCCACAGCGTGAATTCGAGTTCTACGATGATCCTGTTGATGATGCTACCGGAAAAGTAGAAGTGAAACTGGACAGTAACTGGGGCAAAAACGGACGTGTAAAAATCCGTCAGCTTGACCCGTTGCCGCTGTCTGTTCTTGCCGTTATTCCTCGCCTTACTGTTGGGGGATTCTGATGATCGACGTTCAAATTATTCCCGCTACCGAAGAGCATCTTCAGATGATTTTGCCGGATGTTCGTCAGGCTGATATTGACGAACTGTATGCGGTATCGCTGATGACTACCGAAGATGCGCTGCGCGTTGGTCTGCGCACTGCGACTATGGCCTGGTCAGGGTTCGCGAACGGAGAACTGGTAACCATGTTTGGTGTATCTCCGGCGTCAATGATCGGTGGCAATGGTACGCCCTGGCTGGTCGGAACCAGCCGTATTGAAAAATATCAGAAGACATTTCTTCGCCACTGCCGCCCTGTATTGCAGCAGATGCTGGCAGTTTATCCGCGCCTGGAAAACTACGTCGACGAGCGAAACCATGTTGCCAAAGCATGGCTGCACTGGCTTGGATTCAGGCTTGAAGAAGCCGCGCCTTATGGTGCTCTTGGTCTTAATTTCCACAGATTTCACATGGAGAGAAAATAATCTGCGATCCGGTTATTGCTGGTGGCGCAATGCTCGCCATGAGTGGCATTCAGGCATACACCCAGTACCAACAGGGAAAGTATGCCTCGAAGGTTGCAGAAGCGAACGCAGATATAGCCACAGCTCAGGCAAATGATGCAATAAACAGGGGTAACGCTGAAGCTGAGCAACGGCGCAGAGAGACCCGACAGCGGCTTGGTACACAGGCGGCGACAATGGGGGCTACCGGCGCTGATTTATCTACCGGTAACGCGCTGGATATATTTGGTGACACTGCTCAGTTTGGCGCTCTTGATTCGCTGACGACGGTGAATAACGCGCAACGCGAGGCTTACGGTTATCAGGTTCAGGCTGCCAACTATAAAGCAGAAGCCAGTTCAGCCCGTAAACAGGGGAATGTGGGAGCAGCAACAACATTGCTCACTGCGCCTCTGAAGGCATACGGTGCGTACCAGATGTTTGGTGGGACGTGGAGTCCGTTCTCTAAAGGAAGTACATCTAGTGGTGGGACGCCAATGTTATCTAACTCAGGTTTTATGAATTCTGACTCCCGATTCAAAATAGGAGGTTACTGATGCCTGTTGTTCCTACTACATCCGGACGCCAGGTGCAAAGTCGTGGTGTGCAAACCGGTGGTTTTCAGACCTTCGATGTTCCTCAAGCAGGTCAGGTGCTGGCGAATGTCGCAGATCAGTATGCGGTGGCATATGGTGAAGCCAGGCAGAAAGCGAATGTTGCTATGGCCCAGGAGGCGTTACTGCAATTTAACCAATTTGCAGATGACCAGATTAACAACCCTGAAAATGGGCTGATTTCTAAACAGGGTAAAAACGCTCTTGGTCAGAGTGACGCTGTTATGAAAAATATGCAGGAAAGGGCTCAGGCATTATTAGGCTCAATTCCTGAAAGTGAGGAAAGGAATAAATTATCCTTTCAACTCCAGCAGTCTATGCAGTCTTATTACAATCAGGCACGTCGATATGAAGTTGGGCAGTTTCAGCAATTCCAAGATCAAACGTATTTGTCAGGAAATGCATTGGCTGTCACTCAGTCTGCGGGGCTATATAGCGATAACCAAGCATTTGTCGATTTAGCCAAGCAGCGATTTGAATCTATTGATCAATACGCTGATGCGCATGGGCTTCCTGATGAGTGGCGTGTTCAGCAGAAAACTCAGCTCAAGGAACAAATGGGGCAGCAAGCATGGATAGGAAATATCGCTCAAAAATACAACGAGTTTCTTCAGGTTAATGGAGAGCCAGGGGATCTTGACGGTGTGAGTCGTGCAATGTCACATGGTAATTCATTGGATGCTCGTGGTTTACGTAATAATAACCCTGGTAATATTGAAGCGAGCAAATCTAACCCGTGGGAAGGTCAGATCGGTAGCGATGGACGTTTTGCAACGTTTGCTACCCCTGAGCATGGAATCCGCGCGTTGGGTAAAAATATGTTGTCTTACCAGCGTCAAGGCTATGACACCGTTAGCGAGATTGTTAATCGCTATGCTCCGGCTAGTGATGGTAATAATACTGATGCTTATATTAGGGCATTGTGTGGTGAGCTTGGTGTTGGGGAGAATGATCAGCTTGATATCTCTAACCCAAAGACACTAGCTGCTTTATTTGCTGGGATTATTAAACACGAAAATGGCAGTATGCCTTATAGCACCGAACAGCTTGAAACTGGTATCTCGGCAGCCCTTGGTCTAACTAACCTTGATTCACCTAAGCGTTATACGGGCAATGCGGCATTTGATGCTATGAGCCCTCAAATGCAAATACAGGCATTGAGGCAGGCTAATGAGCTGAGAAATCAGTACCGCCAGCAGTATGCGGACCAGCTTAGCACCGTAGTTAAAGATGCATATTCAGCCCTTGATGAAGGATTGAAACCTGAGCAGTTACCTTCTGAGGACGATTTTATCCGGGCCAATGGTCCGCGCATTGGCGCTATGAAGTGGAAGGATATGCAGGCGCAGATACAATATGGAGGTGTCATTGGTGCCGCTAAAGACCTCACTCCAGAAGGACGACAAGACATTCTTGAACGTTTACGTCCACAGGATCCAAACGCTCCTGGATTTGCAGCTAACCAGCAACGCTGGGAGAAAATGCAGGCCAAATTTAAAGAGATGGATAGGGATTGGGAGATTCAGCAGGGAAGAAACAGGTTCGTGTCTTCAATGCAAAATAACTTCCCGCTGGACCCGAACGACAAAAACAATCAGGCAGCGGTAGACCGTTATTTCGCGCAGGATATTGCGCCTTCGTTTTCCATATCTGATCCGCAGAGCATCAATACACTGGTCACCGTCACAACTAAAAGCGGCATGATACCAACTCAGGTTAAAACAATGCTTAACAGTGGAGCAACATCAAGAGATCCTGCGCTGGTTGTCCCGATGGCAAAATTCTACGGTCAGTTATTCGATAATAATCCGGCGGCAGCGGCAACACTTGATAAAAGTACGATGGCATTTTACGGCAAGGTTTACGATTATTCCCGCGCTGGCGTGCCGGAGGATAAGGCTGTTGATATGGCTTACAGCCAGGTGTTCCAACAGGATGACCGAATGAAACAGATGCTTTCCACTGCCATGCGAGACAAAAAATATGTCGCGGCGAGGGCAACTGCTGCACAAAATAACGCCAGCAGTCTGACTTCCTTTGGTTCGTGGTCTCCGGATATTACCGATCCAGGAAAATCAAATGCGGCCTATCAGCGAGATTACCAGACAATTTACGATGCTAACTTTGTACAGACAGGTGGCGATGCAGAACAGGCTGAGAAAATGACCAATGCCATGATCAGAACCACCTGGGGAGTTTCTACGGTTAATGGCAAAGCAGAGGTTATGAAGTATGCACCTGAGGCATTGTACGGAGTAAATAATGGTGCTGGTAACTGGATACAGGGGCAGTGGGAGCAGGAAAAACGCGAGCTTAAATCAAAATCCTTTGGCGGTCCTCGCAGTGATACGGACTTAATACTTGTTTCTGATGGCCTTACGGCAAGGGATAGGAGTTATGCTGTTATGGTTTTACAGCCTGACGCAAACGGAGCGATAGAACCGAGAAATTATATTGGAGAAAATGGTCTCCCTGTTCGTTTCAAGCCGGATCAGCTGACATCTCCAATGTACAGGCAAACCATTCAGTTCCAGCAACAGCGTGTTGATGAGGCTAGAGTGCGGAGAGAAGGCAATCCGCTGCCGCAGTTCAGCAATAAAGATGGATATACTCCTCCAGATCTGACCAAACCATTCGGTTATGGTTCAGCCAATTACCTTCCGAGCAATATATACGCAGGGGGCAAATAATGCCGATATATGAACAGGATCCTAAAGAGTTGCTTGGCGAGGATATTCAGCAAATAGCAGCACCTGATGACAGTAATTTCTATATGGAAACACCTTCTTTGCTTTCTGCTGTGAACCCATTTACCAGTGATCAACGCGTTCAAAGGTCTAGACAAGCAGCATTTCGTATAGATAACACGCTGGGTAGCTTTATTGCCAGTGCTCCTTTCAGTCAGTTTGACAGGGTTGAAGGATATAACCCATTTGATAACGATGCAGCAGATATTAAAGGCTATGAAGATTTTGCAGATTCGTTTATCAACTCCGGTTCGCCTGAAGAAACAATGGCAATTAAACATCGAATCGATCAGCAGAGAGCTGACATGGAATACAATTCAGGCTTGGGATTTGCTGGTACAGTCTCTTCTGTAGCAATGAGATTAGCAGATCCATTCAATGCGATTTCTATGTTTATTCCGTTCGGCGCTGTCGTTCGTGGCGGTCGTATTGCAGAAACAGCCGGGCGTTTTGCCATGGCGAATGCTGCTGGCAGTGTTGCTTCAGAGGCCGCATTACAGGCCACTCAGGAAGCTCGCTCACCGATGGAGAGCGTATCGAACGTTGTTGTTGATGCTCTCGTTGGTGGGATTCTTGGTGCTGGTGCACAGCTACTTGCTGGACCTGGCGCGCGCGAGGCAGTGGTTAACTCAGTAGGTAATCATTTGCGAGGTATGGATTCTCCTCAAAGCATTGGTGCAGCTCAGGTTTTCAATACCACACTCGATCAGGAACAGCTCGCTGGACTTGGACTTGCTAACAAAACGTTGAGTGTCACTCCTGCTGGCCGCTTGGCGCAATCACCATCTCTTGTCTCCCGTCAGATTAACCAGCAGCTTGCCGAAAATAACTATTTCTTCGCCAAAAATGATGAGGGGTTGGCTACGTTTACAGCAGTCGAGACTAAGATTAAGCAATACGACGCCATGCTTTATAAGCAGATGGAAGCTACTCGTGATGCTTACCAGCAGTACAGCAAATCTGTTAGCGCCCGCGGCGTGAAGAGGATGAACTTTATTGATTTCAATGAAGCTGTTGGCATGGCTATGCGCCGTGGTGATCAGAGTGATATTCCTGAGGTTTCACAAGCAGCCGCCAGAATCCGCCCCATTTTCGAGACCACAAAAGCCCGTATGCAGGAACTGGGGATCCTTCCTGAAGATATCGATGTCGTGACGGCGAAAAGTTATCTTCCCCGCATTTATAAGTTCGATAAGATACTTTCCGACCGCACTGAATTCAGAGGGCGAATTGCCAACTGGATACAAGGGATTAGTGCCAAAGGTGCTGACAAAGCAGGTCAGCGAATTGAAAGGATAAATTCATTGCTAAAAACTGCAGAGGAATCGGCACCGCGCGCTGATGCTCTCGCTAGTGAAATCGCTGAAGCGGAGAAATGGTCTGGTAAAAAAATTCTACTCATGGAAGAACTGGATAAACGAAATAAGCTTATATCTCAGGAGACTGACACACAGGCGCGTCTTACAAGAATAGAAAAAGAGTTGGCCGAGACTTCATCAGAAAAACTTCAGGCAAGAATGATGAAAGAAAGCTCTGACCTTAAAACACGCCTTGATGATATAGCGCAGGCAAAGAGTGAGCTTCCTGTCTATCAGCGCCATATGGAGTTGCTGGATAATCCACGGAAATATCGTTCTGAGCTTCGCCGACTGCAAAAACGGGCAAATTCAACCACAAGGCTGAATGCAAGCCGCGAACGAGCACTGAAGCAGATGGAGCCTCTATCCCGAGAGGAAGCAGAGGACGCTGCTGACGAGATCGTGAATAAAATAATAGGCGCACCTTCCGGGCTTGTACCAGCCGATATTATCCCAGAGAGACTCGTTGGTCGGGCTGGTTTCACTAAAAGCAGAACGCTGCTTATTCCTGATGAGCGTATAGAAGATTTTCTTGAATCAGATGTTAACTACATCATGGAAAGTTATCTCCGGCAGGTGGCACCAGAAATTGAGCTGACTGCGCAGTTTGGCCGTAAAGATATGGGGGAGCAAATCCGTCAGGTTAGTGAGGAATATACCCGGCTAATAAAAGAGGCTAAAACACCTAAACGACGTGCAGTTCTTGAGAAGCAACGGGAGGCTGATATTAGGGATATTACGGCTATGCGTGATCGACTGCTTGGTACTTACGGTGCACCTCAAGATCCACGCAGTTTCTTTGTTCGTGCCGGGCGAGTTGCTAGGAATATTAACTTCCTCCGTTTGCTTGGTGGAATGACTGTCTCCGCTGCAACTGATCTGATGCGACCGATGATGCAGCATGGCCTGAGAAAATCTCTCGGACCAATGGTAAGCATGCTTAAAAATATGGACTCAGTGAAAATTGCAACCAGGGATTTGCGAGAAATGGCCGTTGGGCTTGATTATGTCCTGTCTACGCGTACAAAGGCTATAGCGGATCTTACTGACCCCTATAGCCGGAGAAGCGCCGCTGAGCGAGGTCTGAACTGGATGACGCAGAAATTCGGTAACTGGACGCTGATGAATCAGTGGAACAGCGCACTTAAATCATGGTCCGGGATGATAGTGCAGTCGAGGATACTTGACGCGGCTCGCAAAGTTTCTGCTGGTGGCACGCTCTCCAAAAGTGAAATGCGGAAGATGGCACAGGTCGGCATCAATGAAGATGTTCTGCGCCGAATCGGGGAGCAATTCGGGAAGCACGGAGAGGATATGGACGGGCTGTTAACCGGGCATAGTCATCTGTGGGATGACCGTTTCGCTAGAGAGATTTTCCAGTCTGCAGTGCTGAAAGATGTAGACTCAGTGATTGTAACGCCTGGCGTAGGTGATACCCCGCTGTTTTTTAGTAAAGAAGGCTGGAAGATGATCACGCAGTTTAAAACGTTTATCTTCGCACAGCATAACAGGGTGCTGGTATCTGGTATCCAGCAGGGCGATGCTGCATTCTATCTTGGTGCGCTTGGCACGATTGCGCTTGGCTCAATGGTCTATATGATGAAACAGAAGTTAAGCGGTCGCGATATTGACTACAGCTGGAATAACCTTGTGAAAGAGGGGATCGACCGGGGCGGAATGCTTGGCTGGCTCTCTGAGCCGCTGAATACCGTTGAGAACATAAGCGGCGGTAGGTTTGGTCTTGGCGCGATGTTTGGTGCGCCTCCGGTATCAAGGTTTCAGAGTCGTAATGCTATTGGTGCTTTACTTGGTCCTACCTTTGATCTTGGCGGTGATGCCGCGACGGTTGCAAATGGTGTACTTAACGGAGAATTTGACAGCCAGCAAACCCACGCTGTCCGTAAAATGCTACCTTTTCAGAATCTGTGGGCGATATCACCATTACTAAATAAAGTTGAAGAGCAGATGAAATAGGATGAAAAAAATAAATTTGTTTTTTGGCATAGTGCTTTCAATAGTCTCTGTAAATCCTACAGCTGCCAGTTCATTGCAATGCAATAAGGATAACTTTGATGCATGCAAAACGTGTGAACAATTATCAAAGGCTATCGACTTAAAAGAACCTAATCGTGGCGATTACTATAGAGGGGCTTTATGGAATGGGCTTTACGCCTCTTATGTAATTAATTGCCCTGTGGTTGCTGAGAAGTTACTGAGCCATGGTGCTATACCATCATATGGCGGATATATGGGGTCTATGGGGGCGGTTCTGACAGGAAAATGGCCTCATAACAATGAATCAATAAATCTTTCATGGGCAGATTTGCTTATAAAACATGGATTTGATGTTAATAGGCATACGGGGAATTATAAATCAGCTACTGAAGTATGGGCTATAGATAAAAAACAGATTGAATATAAGTCAGTTTTTGACAAGTTAATTCAATCCAGCGAAGTAAAACCACTCGATCCTTCAAGAAATTTAGAATGGTGTGCGTCTGAAGGGTATCGCTCAGTTGTCGTTTATTCCCTTAACTCATGTATAGAAAATGCTATAAAACGTTTGGATGATGGTGTTTCTTCAGCGTCTGATATTTCATCAGCAGCCGTAAATTCCTGTACTAGCGATGTAGAAAATTTCAATAAGCATTTGGCATGCAAAGCAGCTGTTAAAGAAAACTCTGATAAAGAGAGAAGCAACGTTTACCAGTTATTAACCAGTGATAGTCAAATGAATAAAAATGTTATTGATATGCTGAAGGAAAGAAATATTGAAACGGTTCTTGAATTTAGAGCTGAAAATCGATCAGCGAAAACTGCACAGTGATCAAACAGGACGCTTTCGCGGCCTTGTTTTTAACGGATGCCACCGCCGCCCGGGCGGGAATCCGCAGAACGCCCACCGCAGCGGGAGCCGTCAGCAGCAGTATCGCTGTCGTGCTGACAACGACCGGCAAAGGCCTGAGTTGAAGCTACCAGAGACAACAAAACGAACAGTGCAGCAAATGCTTTTTTCATTGTGAAATTTCCATCTATAAGCCATCTCAATGTGGCGTCAATGAGTGTAGCACTGACTTTTGTTTCGTCCACAAAAAAGCCCGCGGCGCGGGCTATTCTTTTTTGCTATTTCTTTGATATATATTTCTTCCATTTTTGGTAACACGAATAACGTGCCCCCTGGATTCTACTTTGTTATTTGTTGCTTTATATACTTCAAAATCAAACCATGATATATAACTTATTTCGTCAATAGACACCATGATCTCAAGTCCTGGCACTTTCTTTCTGCTAATTCCTCTTATTGCTGCAGTCCGCTTGACCTGTATTTCTCCTGGATAAGCATTAGTGAATGTGACAGATAAGTTTTCTTTGTTCCTGTATCCTGACATTAAAGGAACAAAAGATATGTGCTGATGCGGACCCTGATTTTCCGTTGGTTCACCAGAACCATTTATTATTCCAACATACACTTTGTTTGATGATAAAGTAATCAGCATTGGTCGTTTAGGATCCGATTCAATAGCATCAAGCAATAGTAAGTCTAAAGAACCCTGCGAGTAAGTTTTTCGCAGTACTCTGGCCTTCATTGCCTCTGTTTTTTGCTCGTAAATATCACGTTTATAAAAACAACCAAGAAGAAAATCTTTCACCCACACAACAGACACATAACACAAAGAGAAGCAAATGGATGTGGCTGAGAGAAGAAGCAGCCACATGTAAATTCTATCTGTTTCTGGTTTTGATGTTACATTAAAAGTTTCCACCATATCGTGAACTAGGTGAAAATCAGGCCATTTATATTTTATAGCGGCTGCAATTATTACTGATGCAACAAGGCAATATGTACCTAGTGCCGCTACTTTCATATAAAGAAGCTGGCCTTCGTGTCGGTATAAACGGAAATAATGATACTGGTTAGCGGTTATCATAATATAACCGCTAACCAGGATTGGGATAATTAGAAGAGCTAGCAACACTACTTCCTTACAGTGGCAAGATCCTGTTTAACAATTGCAGCAGCGAGACGACGCATCTCCTTAACCTCAGGAAGCTCAGAAATTTGCTGTGATGAGATATATACTCCACCACGCTTGTTAACCTGCGCTGACGCCGGAACTTCTGCATTTTTTGCCTGAGGGCTGGGTGCATTATCCCTCGTTTTTGTACGAGCGAACCAAAATCCCATATCTCCTCCTCATGTAAACACATGGTTTACCTTTAAGGTAATATTACGCGAATCTACATCACATCGCCAATGATTATTTTAAAGGCACATCCCTGTGCCGCCGCCCGTCAGAAGAACCCAGCCTTGTCGTTGATGTACTCCGCATGCGTCTGGATATCACGCAGGCATTTACTCACACCGACGATGTAGCAGAACATGGTGGTCAGCTCCGCCGCCGCGCCCGATACATCATGCCCGTCTTCCTGTAACTGGTTCAGCAGATTCATCAGCAGTGAGTTCTCCGTCAGGCCGAGAACACCAGACGGCGAGTGAATCAGACTGCGGTATCCTGGCTTCAGCGGGGCGCTGTAGGTTTTGTTCTCTATCTTCATCGCCTGCATTACTGCTGACGCCGTGGCGTTGGCAACCTGGTCGGCAACCATCTTTATGCGTTCTTCCTGCGGGAGCGAGTTTTTAATGTAACTTCCGGTGCGGCGGATCTGAGGAAGAACCTCACCTGTAACCCATTTACGAAAGCGGTAGGGGATAGTGCCTGGTGTCACCGCATCGCGGCAGCGGAGGATCAGTGTGTAGAGGCCTGACTCGGAGATAATGATCGATTCTTGCTCACCGCCAGGGGTGTCGGTTGAAGCGACGCCCTTCTCATCATCATCAAGTTTTCGAACAGCATCTCGATGGTTTGCTATGCCTATAGCCCGACAAACATCTGAAGCGATAAACCATGGCTCACCATTAATGACGATTACCCGTATATCGGCTTGGGATTCGAAAGAAAAAATGGACGTGCTTTTTGTAGCTGTCATAGTGGTTACCTTTTAGTCTGGTTAATCACCACTACCGACGCCAATCGGTTGGTGGTGAACTGTGCAGGGTTGGCGTAACCGGCTAAAAGGACCCGGCGCACCTTTCGGTGCCCCCACACAGCCCACCATAATACGAATGTGGCCGTGCTATACGCATAAAAAAACCGCTTGCGCGGTGAATGCGCCTTTTAGTAATCCGGGACGCCAATCCCGGCACTGGATTTTGCCAGTGCCCGATTACTATGGCACAAGAGGAGTGCGATGTAAATTTACCGCAAAGGTAATGATAAACGCGAATAAATATTAAAATCAACCGTATTTGGTTGGTTGCGTTTAATGCTTGATCACCTGAAAGCAAGATATTACCTTTAAGGTAATGTTATTGTGAGGAAAAGCAATGGAAGTTTTCTGGATAGTTGTTGGTGTGGTTACGGTGATTATTTACGTTATCAACCAGAACAAGACTAAGATCTCTGATCGTACGGTCGTTAATCATAACAAAACGATAAAGACCGAAGATGGGGAGATAACGATTAATCGTACACAGGTGATAGAACACACCTCTACTCAGTTTCAAAAAACTGGAGGTAATGCGCCTAATATTTCCGCACCTCCTGCTTATGATAGTGCGGTAATCCAGACATATTATAAACAGCAGGAGTTAGCAAAAGAGAGGCAACTGATTCAGCCAAAGCCGTTTACAGCTGAGCTTCCACCTGGAGTGTCAACGCGTCCGGCATATCATGGAAGATTCCCTGGTGATGACATATCGTCTCAGTCATTTAAAAAAGCACCTCAGGCAGTATCAGAGCCAGCAAGAATATCTTCTGTATCGCCGCCAAAAGAAGAATCAGCTAACAGAGTTTCAAGCGGTAGCAAGCAGTGCTTGCGATGCAGAATAAACCTTCCATATGAAAAATTCAGGAAATCGTCAAAAAATCCAGATGGATTGACTAAGTGGTGTGCAAGGTGTCTCGATGGCCCAAAGAATACACGTCATATGAAGTGGTGCCCAATTTGTAATGTCCGCAGAAAACGAACCAGCTTTTACCCTAATAATCAAAATGCGGACGGCTTAATGGCATGGTGCAAAACGTGCTGGGACGAGCACAAAGCGAAACGATAGGCCGCTCTTGCGGCCTTTAAATTTACCGGGTTTGTTTTCGTAATTGTTCGGCACAATAGTCGAGATGTGTTTGCAGATCCTGCATAGACATCTGTGAGCTGGTGACGTAGTTAATCAGTGCAGTCAGTTCGGCAAGTGGGCCATCGACATTAAATCCATCCTTATCGAGATCCCGGAGTAATTTCATCAAGTGCGATCCCTCCACCAGTGATCTGACGCCTCCCGGCGTGTGAATCCTTTCGGTAAATCCGTCTTCCAGTGGATAGTGATACTGCTGCATCTTATCTTCTCCATGCAATAACTGTATATTTATACAGTAGCAAATAATTTGTTTGCTATCCAGCACGTTTTGCAAATTACCTGAAAGGTAATATCTATTCGTATTTACAGTCTTTCTATCCATATGTGGTTTTTCAGGTAATAGAATAACCAGATATGCGGCGCAACGGGTGCTGCGACTATCTGGAGATTTAACATGACGGTCTCAACCGAAGTTGACCACAACGAATACACAGGTAACGGCGTTACGACATCGTTTCCGTATACTTTTCGAATTTTCAGAAAATCAGACCTGGTTGTTCAGGTGTCTGACCTGAACGGGAACGTAACAGAATTGGTTCTGGATACCGGTTATACGGTAACTGGGGCGGGCACTTATAGTGGCGGTTCTGTGGTTCTTCCGTCTCCGCTTGCTGCTGGATGGCGAATTACGATAGATCGTGTGCTTGATGTAGTGCAGGAGACAGACCTTCGCAATCAGGGAAAATTTTTCCCCGAAGTGCATGAGGATGCCTTTGACTATCTGACGATGCTGATCCAGCAATGTTTTGGGTGGTTCAGACGTGCATTGATGAAGCCCTCTCTGCTTGCAAAATATTACGATGCAAAACAAAACAGAATTTCTAACCTTGCAGATCCATCACTTGAGCAGGATGCTGTAAATAATCGCTCAATGCGTAATTATGTCGATGCTGCAATCGCCGGAGTTGTTGGTGGTTTTGGTTTGTTTATTCAGTATGGTTCTGGAGCAGTATACAGAACGTTCCAGGATAAGATGCGGGATATCGTCAATGTTCGCGATTTTGGTGCAAAAGGGGATGGCATTACTGACGATACAGACGCAATAACAAATGCCATCATTTACTGCGCATCTAACGGAAAGCGTTTGGAATGGACAGCAGGAAAGTACCTGTTTTCACAAATAGATATTTCCATTCCATATGGTTGCTTCGATTGGGTGGCATCAGGAAAGGTTGAATTGCTCTGCACAAATAATGTTGTAGGATATGAAGGTTCAGCAATAAAGCTTGGTGGAATTGCAAGTACTAAATTGCATAATTTCATAACGAGAGATATATCATTGGGCGAAAAGACTGTGACTCTTGATGATGTGTCTGATATTTCTGTCGGAGATTTGCTTGTTATTCGTAATAACCACCTTGTTCGTGGAGATAACCGAGGAAGTTGGCAGGAAGGGCAAATTGTTGAAGTCGTTTCACTTAGTGGAAATAATGTGACATTAGATCAGGATGCATATTATTACTACCGTTCAGGAGGGAATATTACAGTTACAGTTACTGGCGCATCTAGTGGGCAATCATTTACATCTACAAATTTCTCAGTGACATCACCACCTCGTGATGCACTCTATAAAATTCTTGGATTAACGGGAGATAATGCTGGTATAACCAAAATGGTTACAGCATATGATGATGACACAAAAACATTTACTATTGGTAGTAATGCTGACACTGGATTCCCAAATAAACCTGCTGCAGGAGATACATTTCGTTTGGTTAGGCAAGCTGAGGCCTGGGCTGTCTATCCTGCTACATTTAATATTTCTGGAGATTTTCATGTTGGGACGATACACGGGTTAGTTACCAATGCAACTAGCGGACAAAAAGCTTATGATGGGGTTGTCTTCGAATATTGCGTAAACGGTATTGCCAGTTTCGCTAGTGTGGAAAATTTCCCGAATGCTGGGATTACCTTGTTAGGCTGCTTAAGATGCACTGTTCGTGATACATCTCTGTATGGAATCAATAGAGTTTTCAATGGTGATGGTGGTACAGGTAATGCTGTTTCTGTTTCCAATAGCAGTTACTGCACTGTGGACAATATCAATGCATCTTGTTGTAGGCGTGGTGTTGATATTGGAGGGAGTAACTGGAGTTCTCTCTACAATAATGTAACCAACATTACAATGCGTGGTGGCGGAACTGGTTATACTGGTGGGATTATATTTCCATCGGAAGGATGGACTGAATTTTCCTATGGGTTTGGTAGTCATGGTGGTGCCGCAGAGTCTAAATATAAAGACAATGTGGCAGTTGACTGTTTTTATGGCGCAACTATACGTGGTTTTAATGAGATAGTATCTGGTTGCGAGATTAGAGGATTTAGCAACCTTCCGATTCGTTTGTATTATGGTAGCGGAATTACTATTACCGATACTCACTATATTGATGGCTTTAGCGAAACAACCGAATCAAGCAATAAATGGTGGAAAGCAACAAATGCTGTTAATCGGAAGCTTCGTCCTAGTAATTTCATTTTTATTACTCAAACATATACTCTTGAAACACCAACAATTATTAAAGGTTGTTCGGCAAAATCTACCACCAGAGAGTTCGTCGTTGTCCAAACTAATACTGTTGCGCCAGATAAGATTGATGGCGTTCTTATAAGTGATTGCACTGTATATATAGATAACTCTGACGCCTCATCAGGCAGTACTGATGCATATATGTTAAGGATTAATGGTGGACCATCTCTTGGTGATAACTTTGGCTTTGGTGGTGGAAATCAGATGATTCTTGTTGGCACCAATAACACTGTATCATCAGGAAAGTTATTCCATGCATCTGGTTCATGTGAGGGGGCGATACGTAAAAGTGAATACGTATGGGAAATGTGGGTTAAGGCACATACAAGTCAATCCATCCCACTTAGTAAAAGCGCATTATCTTATTGTGTGGATGTTATAAATAATGGGAACCCTAATTTCTTTGCAGGTGTAGGAATGATATTGAGGCCAGGGCATTCGACTGATGAATCTCCGCTTGGTAATTACAATAAAACAAACGTGGTGGTGACATCTGCAGATGAAGAAGTTTCTACCAAAATTGGGATGTCAATTGTAGGCGGTAGGTTATATCTCAATAATGGCACTGAAACTGATATCACAGCAACGATCAGGATTTGTGCTGTGTAAGCAGAATATGGTTTATTCATGAAGGTGTTATGATGAATAATATTGACTATTCTCCTTTTGTCCATGCTATTGCATCAATAATTGTGCAATGTTTCTTCGGAATAATAACAGGAAACTGGGCTTACGGTGCGATAGCCGGTTGTACGTTCTTCATTGCGCGTGAACACACCCAGGCAGAATATCGCTGGATAGAAAAGTTTGGGAAAGGGAAACGTATCAACATGCCATGGTGGGGAGGTTTTGACCCACGCGTGTGGGATGTGGGAAGTCTGTTGGATTTTGCTGTTCCTGTCATTTTTTGTTTTTGTATTTATTTCTCTATTTGATCGCTACCGCGCCATTTGATGGCGCGGTATTCAACCCGATCTCCATAGTTTGAATCATTTCTGTACTGTTGTTTCTTCAGTGTTATGTAAAAGGTGAGCCTTATTATCGGCATGAAAACAGGGGATTGACGATGTTGAAGTAACAAAAAACCATAAATGGTTTATCATGCATAATGCTTTACTGTTCAGGAGGTAGTTATGCATATAAACGGTGGAAAACATGTCAGCTCAACTAACCAGTGAAACTTTAAATCAGTGGCTTAGCATGAGTTCTCTGGCGGCGGTGATAGCAGGAGTTCCTCCTGAGGTTGCTTTGGGGGCTTTGGCTGGAGCGGTAATTTTTGTTACCTCTGCGGTAGAGTATCCCATTCGTCGTCGTGTACTCTTGTCGATGCTTAGCTTTCTCTGCGGCCTTCTTTTTTATAAACCAGCAGCATCAATTCTTATCGGCATAGCCAGCCTGATCCCTACTATCACGCAGGACTCTTTTGAAAAAGGGATTGTTTTCTCTGCTGGCGCATTCGTGTCAGCAATTGTTGCTGTGCGTATTGGTATATGGCTCTACCACCGTTCCGATAATCCACGCGAGTTAATTCCGGGGAGAAAAGACGATGGTAACGCATGAGTTTTTTTTGCTTATCACCAATGCAGTTATTTGTACTGGCATAGCAATTCGTGTTGTCACATTCCGGCGTAACGGATCTCAACATCGAAGATGGGGGGGTGGCTTGCTTATTTCCTGATTGTTGCTGCGGCCAGTATTCCGGTTCGTGTTGCCTATGCAATCTGGTTCCGCACGCCAATGGCTGTGGATTTATCTGAGGTCATTATCAACGCTGTCATGCTCGCTGCGGTTATTAAAACGCGCGGTAACGTCGTTCAAATTTTTAAAGTATCGAGGTCTAAACATGGAGATTAAACAATTCCAGCGAGCTGCTGGTATTAGCGAGGCGCTGGCCGCACGCTGGTTCTCGCATATAACTTCTGCGATGAAAGAGTTTGGTATCAGCAAACCAGAAGATCAGGCAATGTTTATTGCTCAGGTCGGGCATGAGTCTGGAGGTTTCACCCGGTTGCAGGAAAATTTCAACTACAGCGTCAGCGGACTGGCTAACTTTGTTCGGGCTGGGCGTCTCACTCAGGGACAGGCCAACGCATTGGGGCGACGCGCAGGCGAACCACCATTGCCACCTGAGCGCCAGAGAGCGATTGCCAATCTGGTGTACAGCAAACGCATGGGTAACAATGCTCCTGGCGATGGCTGGAACTACCGTGGGCGCGGACTTATCCAGATTACCGGTTTGAATAACTATCGTGACTGTGGAAACGGTCTTAAGGTTGACCTGCTGGAGAGTCCTGAACTGCTTGCGCAGGACGAATACGCGGCTCGTAGCGCGGCGTGGTTCTTCTCCAGCAAAGGCTGCATGAAGTATACCGGAGATATTGCACGTGTAACTCTGCTTATCAATGGTGGCCGGAACGGCATTGATGACCGGCGCGCGCGATACATCACTGCCAGTAAGGTGCTGGCGTTATGATCTGGGCATTCGCAAAAGCATACTGGAAACAGTTGGTTATCATGGCGATGCTTGCTGTTCTGGTCATATCAGGAGTTGTAGCCTGGAATGCACACGGCATTCGTCAGTACGACGCCGGGTATGCGCAGGCACAGGAAGATCAGAAACAGGCTGATGATAAGGCCAGGTCACAACGTGATCAGGAGAAAACACAAATTGAACGTGAAGCACAATCCCGTATCGATGTGGCGCGTGTTGATGCTGAGCATGCTAATGCCGCTGCTGACAGCCTGCGCGCCGAGCTTGACAAAACCAAGCGACTCGCCGAACACTATACCGGATCTTTCCCCACTGGCACGCCAGCCAGCAAGGTCATCGGTGTGCTCGCCGACATGCTTGAAGAAAGCAACCGAGTTTACAACGCAACAGCAGCTGAGGCTGAAAAGTATCGGATTGCAGGAGAATCCTGCGAACAGCAATACGATTCACTGAAGAAGCAAAAATCGTGGCACTGATTTCCGGTGACGGTATATAAAACGGTACGGTGAAAATCAGGTTTCAGAAAGTTGTTATCAGTCAAATGGTTATGTGTGTCGTAAATAATTTAGTGGGAATAAACCCGAACACTAAATGCTGAGGTTTTCTATTCGTACGAGGCTTCAGCATATTTTGGTAACAAAACCCTCTGTTCATCCACTGGAGGTTTTTTTATGCAATTAAAAAGCCCATAATCCTCACGAATTACAGGCCTGGTAGTGGAAAGACGATTAATTAAACCAACTGTCTGATTTATTCTCTTCTGCTTTACCCACGCTTTTCATCAAATCACGACCACCTTCAGTCATATTCCTGTTAGCGTCAGCTTCAGATTGTACAACATCGGTTTGCGCTGCTTTGTGTTTCAGTTCCTGATCGATAAATTCGTTCTCACGCTTAACGCGCGCTTCTTCTTTTGCCAGCGCCAGTTTTTGCTTCTGAATCTCTAAGTTGCGCAGCTCATCTTCATAACTTTGATCGCGCTTTTTATCCGCAGTGAATTCGGCGTCCCGTTTATCCTGGCGAGCTTTTTTATCCGCTGCTGCTGCTGCCGCTCTTTTATTCGCTGCGGCCTGAGCGTTTGCGCGCCGTTGCTTCTCTTGCTGGATTTCCCTGTTGCGCTCCGCAACCCATTCGTCATGCTGCCTTTGTTCTTCATTTTTGCCTTGCTGTTCAGCTTCTGCGACCGCAGAGAGTTGATCCTGTAATGAAGAGGCGAAAGCCGGGCTACTAACAGCAGCTAATATGGCGGCGCAAAGAAAAACTTTCTTCATGAGTCCTCCTGATAGTTAGCTCTTTTCAGGACATTTTGTATTTGGCTGAATACGCGTTTCGTTATAAGTGGTGGTAATAACAACGGCTAAACCCGTTGTGAACTGGCATTCTTTACCCACCTGGGTGGAGGTGTACACTTTGGTGCCTTCCTTATAAGTTAAAGAGACACCTTCCACTAAGGTTTTATCATTCACCATAGTACCCGCTGCCGCGCCTACAGCTCCGCCACCAACTGCACCAGCCGTTGTTCCGGAGTTACTACCAGATCCAACGTTATGGCCGATAACGCCGCCTGCGACAGCGCCAATAAGTGCGCCAAAGGCTTGCGCATTCCGTTTATTTTGTGAGTTATCTACGGCAACTTTTGCGGGAAGAATGGAGATAATATTAACGGTTTTAGTTTCTTGCTTTGTATTCAGTTGATCGGTTTGATAGACATCGGCGGCATGGTCGTCAGCATTTGACTGGCATCCTGCCAGGGTGAATGACGCTAAAATTGCCACAGGCAGAAAACATTTTTTAAATTTCATCACTATTCCTTGTTGTACACATTACGAAAAATAAGACATTTAAGATCATCAAAAGAAGAAAGTAAATGTATTGCGGATAAAGGAATAGATTTAATTTATTAAAATTCACCAGAATAATAAATTAATAAAAAATATAATTGAAATATATATATTAATTTAATGTTTATTCCGTCCTTAGGCAAGATGATCGTCAGTCAGGGCAAAGAGGCGAGATTTAAGGTGAAAGAATGCTTGCCGCTTTGATAACAACAAAGAGCAACAGCATCTGACAACATTGAGCCGTCTTGTTCAGGAAGGATGACGAAGGTAACCGCTAACGTTGTACCGATGATTCGATAGAGAGTGTGGATTGTTGAGCTTCTTTTTTGCTCTGATGATGCTGCCAGGCACTGACGGACGAGTAGATAAAGCGGCCAAAGAAGAAGATAAAGCTAATGAGTAGTACGATACGGGTCATACGACTGTTAAATCGGTGTCGTTTTCGCATACTGGTTGCCTGACTCACAAAAGGTTCCTTGAAGTATGTCCCACTCAGGAGACGGTACTTACATTAAGGCACATCAGGAAAAAATGGTCAATTCTTCGTTATGTAAAAAAGCGTCAGTGGATACATATTTTAATGTTATGGAAATTAATTTAATTATTTACAGTGCTGATGTAATAATGATGAATTAACATAATAAACGTAATAATTCATTAATCAGGGTTATTTTGTTTGATATATATCAATTGGAACTTTCATATGACACTTAGAATCAATGTCCTCTATAGCGATGAGTAATCATCTTTCGAAGTCAGGTGGGATGCCTGTCTGAATACACCCCTTCAGGATGTGGGGGATTCTGCTGAGCATCTATGAAACTGAATGCAACTTATATAAAAATACGTGATAAATGGTGGGGGCTTCCGCTGATCCTGCCTTCTTTAATTTTACCTGTTTTCGCACAAATAAATACTTTCGCGCATATTTCCTCTGGTGAAGTATTTCTCTTTTATCTGCCCCTGGCTCTGATGATCAGCATGATGATGTTTTTTGGCTGGGCAGCATTACCGGGTATAGCATTAGGCATTTTTGTTCGTAAGTATGCGGAGCTTGGCCTTTACGAAACGCTTTCGTTAACGGCTAATTTTATTATCATTATTATTATTTGTTGGGGCGGTTACAGGGTCTTTACTCCCCGGCGTAACAACGTTTCACATGGCGATACCCGCTTAATTTCCCAGCGAATTTTTTGGCAGATTTTTTTTCCTGCAACGTTGTTCCTGGTGCTTTTCCAGTTTGCGGCGTTTGTAGGATTACTGGCGAGCAAAGAAAATCTGGTAGGCGTCATGCCTTTTAACCTTGGAACCTTAATCAATTATCAGGCCCTGCTGGTCGGTAATCTTATCGGTGTCCCGCTGTGCTATTTCATCATTCGGGTGGTGCGAAATCCACTTTATTTACGTAGCTATTATTCGCAGTTAAAACAGCAGGTTGACAGAAAAGTGACCAAAAAAGAATTTGCGATCTGGTTACTGGCTTTAGGTACGTTGCTGTTGCTGTTATGTATGCCGTTAAATGAAAAAAGCACAATTTTTAGCACCAACTATACGTTATCGTTATTGTTGCCGCTGATGATGTGGGGAGCAATGCGCTACGGCTATAAGTTTATATCGCTGCTCTGGGCGGTAGTGCTGATGATCAGTATTCACTGCTATCAGAATTACATTCCCCTTTATCCAGGATATACCACGCAACTGACCATAACTTCCTCCAGTTATTTAGTTTTTTCTTTTATTGTCAATTATATGGCTGTACTGGCAACCCGTCAGCGAGCGGTGGTCAGACGCATTCAACGGCTTGCCTATGTGGACCCGGTTGTTCATCTGCCAAATATTAGCGCCCTGAACCGCGCGCTGCGCGATGCACCCTGGTCCGTGCTATGTTATTTACGCATCCCAGGCATGGAAATGCTGGTAAAGAACTATGGCATCATGCTACGCATTCAATATAAACAAAAAATTTCACACTGGCTGACATCATTGTTGGAGCCGGGCGAATCTGTTTATCAGCTTTCCGGCAACGACCTTGCGTTACGACTGAATACAGAATCACACCAGGAGCGCATTACCGCGCTGGATAACCATCTGAAGCAGTTTCGTTTCTTTTGGGATGGAATACCGTTACAACCTCAGATTGGCGTTAGTTATTGCTATGTCCGCTCACCGGTTAATCATATATACCTGCTGCTCGGGGAGTTAAATACGGTTGCCGAACTTTCCATCGTGACCAATACCCCGGAAAATATGCAACGTCGTGGGGCAATGTATTTACAACGGGAATTAAAAGACAAAGTGGCGATGATGAATCGGCTACAGCAGGCGCTTGAGCATAACCAGTTTTGCCTGATGGCCCAGCCGATTACTGGGGTGCGTGGTGATGTCTATCATGAAATTCTGCTGCGCATGAAAGGAGAGAACGATGAACTCATCAATCCTGACAATTTCTTACCGGTTGCGCATGAATTTGGCTTATCGTCCAGCATCGACATGTGGGTCATCGAACATACACTGCAATTTATGGCGGAAAATAGAGAAAAAATGCCTGCCCGCCGATTTGCTATTAACCTGTCGCCAACTTCCGTTTGTCAGGCGCATTTTCCTTTGAACGTCAGTCATTTTTTAGCTAAATATCAAATAGAAGCGTGGCAGCTTATTTTTGAGGTAACAGAAAGTAATATCCTGACCAATGTTAAACAGGCACAGAATACGTTGCAGCATCTTCAGGAGTTAGGATGCCAAATTGCAATTGATGATTTTGGCACCGGCTATGCCAGTTATGCGCGGCTAAAAAATGTGAATGCTAATTTATTAAAAATTGATGGCAGCTTCATACGCAATATTGTCTCGAATAGTCTGGATTACCAGATAGTGGCGTCAATTTGTCATCTGGCGCGAATGAAGAAAATGCAAGTGGTTGCGGAATATGTTGAAAATGAAGAGATTCGCCAGGCGGTTCATTCTTTGGGTATTGATTACCTGCAAGGCTTTTTGATTGGTGAACCGCAACTGTTAGTGGATATGCTGGATGAAAGAGAACCTGTCCGGGAAAGCGCGTAATTTATTGGGGCCGACATAACATGTTGGCCCGTTTTCATTTCATCTTAAGCCGCGATTTCAGGCGTGCTTTCTTCTTCAATTTTTAACCGCCAGCCAGCCACGCCTTCCCAGTATTCTTGCTCTTTTTCCAGATCAAGCAGAACCAGCGCGTTCTGGCTAAACCAGTCATGCGGAAAACGCAGAGTCCAGTGGCTGTCATCGGTAATCAGCGTTAATGTCGGTGGGGTAGTGGTTGCCTGACGTTGGTTGTTTAGCAATACGCCAAGGCGCAATAGCTGGATTAAGGGCAGAAACTGCTTCTTCTTAAACAGCGTAAAGCGCGGCAGATCGTCGAGCTTAATCGCTTTACGGTGATAGCGTACCAGCGTCGCCATCATCAATTGTTGTTCCTGATTAAAACCCGGTAAGTCGCTGTTTTGCAGGATATAGGCCGAATGGCGATGCAATCCGCTATGGTTGATATTTAACCCGACCTCATGCAGCATGGCGGCCCAGCGTAGCAAGGCTTCCAGTTGCGGATGCGCCAGCTTCGGTTGTTGTTCCCGCCACTGTTCGTACATCTGCATGGTGGTTTCCAGCACCCGCCGTGCCTGTTCACTGTCAATGTGATACTGGTTGGCGAGGCTGCTGGCGGTACGACTACGTACATCCTGATGGCGAAAACGGCCTTCCATTTCATAAAGTACGCCTTCGCGTAGCGCACCGTCAGAAAGCCGCAGTTCACGGATAGCTAAGGCATCAAACACACCGCATAAAATTGCCAGTCCAGGGACAAATACGGTTTTCCGTTCTTCGGAAAGGCCCGGTAAACTAAGCGATGCAAAATTACGATGGCGTAAAACTTCTTTCACCAGTTTTTCGAGACGTTCCGGGGTAATAATCCCGTCTTTCTCGCCCATTTCCATCAACACTTCATGGGCGGCTTTAATGGTGCCGGAAGCGCCCATTGCCACGTTCCAGCCCTGAATCCGGAATTGCCAGGTTAAGGTTTCCAGTTTTTGCGCCGCTGCCATGCGTGCGCGCTGAAAATTCTCTTTATTGATGACGCCACCCTGGAAATAAAGCTGGGCAAAGCTGACGCAACCCATTCGGCGGCTTTCCACGAGAATGGGTTCAAAATTTTCGCCAATCACCAGTTCCGTTGAGCCGCCGCCAATATCAATAACCAGCTTGCGGCCTTTTTCCGGTTGGGTATGCTCCACGCCCATAAAAATCAGACGTGCTTCTTCATTACCGGAGATAATTTCAATCGGGTAGGGGATAACCTTTTCTGCTCGCTTCAGAAAGTCAGTGGCATTCAGCGCCTGACGTAGCGTATGGGTCCCAACAATACAGACGCTGGAAGGAGAAAATCCTTGCAGGCGTTCGGCAAACAGCGACAGGCAGTTTAAGCCGCGCGTCATTGCTTCTTCACTCAACATATTATCTGGCCCCAGACCGTCCGCCAGATGCACACGCTGTTTCAGGCGACCAATAATCTGCATTGCGCCATCCACCACACGGGCAATGACCATGTGGAAACTGTTTGAACCAAGGTCGACCGCAGCAAACTCCTGTGGACGAGGGGATTTGTCGTGTATTGGCATAGGGTTATTCAGATTGTTCGAGTGATTTGATGTAGTCGTAAATCGCCAACTGCGCCCGTACTTTGCGGCGGTTACCGCGGGGAACGTAGCGATTACTGAGTTCTTTATCGATATAACGCGCTTTGACTGTATCGCTGAACAGAATTTCGATGATGTCCAGTACCCGCTGCTTCAGCCGTGGGTCGAGCAGTGGCGTTGCCACTTCAATACGATAATCAATATTGCGTGTCATCCAGTCGGCGGAGGACAGGTAAACCTTTTTATCGCCGCCATTTTCAAAAATATAAACCCGGTCATGTTCCAAGTAACGATCGACAATGCTGATAGCACGGATGTTATCGCTAATGCCTTCCAGATTAGGGATCAGTGAACACATCCCGCGCACCAGCAGATTCACCGGCACGCCGGAGCTGGAGGCCGCATACAGACGATCAACCAGACCTTTATCGACCAGGTTATTCAATTTCAGGGTAATACCGCTGGGTAGCCCTTGTTGAGCGTTGGCGATCTCGCGGTCTACCATTTCATACAGCAGGCGACGAGAGTTTTGCGGTGACACCATTAAATAATCGAATGTCACGGGACGGTATGGATTTTCAATAAAATTGAACACTCGCCGTACTTCGTTGGTGATACGCGCATCGGCAGTCAGCAGCGAGTAGTCGGTATAAAGGCGCGCCGTTTTTTCGTTAAAGTTCCCGGTTCCGATATGCGCATAACGCACAACTTCGCCGTTTTCTTTACGCGAAATCAGGAATAATTTGGCGTGAATCTTCAGTCCCGGGGCAGAGAAGATCACATGTACTCCCGCTTCGGTAAGCCGCTTCGCCCAATGAATGTTAGCTTCTTCGTCGAAACGTGCCTGTAACTCAACCACCACGGTGACTTTCTTACCGTTGTGCGCGGCGTGGATCATCGAGTCGATGATGCGCGAATCTTTCGCCACGCGGTAAATGTTAATTTTAATCGCCAGTACGCTTGGGTCGAACGAGGCCTGGCGTAGCAGTTCCAGCACGTGCTCAAAAGTGTGATAAGGATAATAGAGCAGCACATCGTGTTCGCGAATGGCGTCAAAACCGTTGCGGAACTGGGCTTTATCAAACCATATATGGCGTAAACGCGGCAGTGGTTTGTTCACCAGATTGGCTTTGCCGACATTGGGGAAATTAATAAAGTCTTTAAAATTGTGATAACGGCCGCCGGGTACGATGGAGTCGTAGCGGGAGATAGTCAGTTTCTCACGCAACACTTCAACCAGCGCACTGGGCATATCGCGTTGATAAACAAAACGTACCGGTTCTGCGGTTAAGCGCTGCTTCAGGCTGGAAGACATCAACTCCATCAGGCTGGCTTCCATCTCGTGCACTAAATCGTATTCGGCATCGCGGGTCATCTTCATCGAATAGGCATTCAGCGCGTCGTAATCAAAGAAGCCTTTGAAAATATCATCAAGGCAGTAACGCAGAATGTTATCCAACAGAATCATTGGCTTGCGTCGACGCGGTGCTTCCGGCGGTAAATTCACAAAGCGCGGCACTTTATCTGATGGGATCTCCAGCAGCGCGTAACGGATGGTATCGCCACGGATAATTTCCACTGCCAGATAGGTGTAATCATCTTTCAGGAACTGCACTAAATCAGTGTCAGCATTGATTAAAATCGGCGTAATGTGCTGACGCAGATACTGCTTAAAGTAATGACGCAGCCAGTTTTGTTGATTGACGGAGAGCTGGCGTTCATTAATCAGGAAGATCTGGTTACGCGCCATCTCCAGCAGCAGTTCGTTGTAGAGACCGTCGAATTCCTGATCGGCTTTCAGCACGCGGGACTGAATTTTGCCCAGTAAATGGCGGGAATGAGAGTTAGAACCTTGTTCTTCGCTAATAATGATGCGTCGCTTCAGTTCAGCGAAGCGGACTTTATAGAACTCATCAAGGTTATTGGAATAGATCCCAAGGAAACGCATCCTTTCAATCAGCGGGTTAGATTTGTCCGCCGCTTCCTGAAGCACGCGTTCATTGAACGATAACCAACTGAGCTCTTTTTCGATGTATAGCTTTTCCTGACCCATTACCACTTTTACTCCGTTTTATTCACGGGACACTGCCTGGATATTATGGCGAGCAATATTGGCAGATGTCCAACTATGCCAGAAAAGGGGGAAAAAAACTGCTGGAGCTTGCGATTTACAAGGGAATTGAAAAGCGCCAACGGTAGAGCTGACGCTTTAACTACGGGGGCATTACTCGTCGGCGGCGTAACCCTGCGGCGGCAGGCGTTGACCATCCAGCCACGCGGCGTTTTCGTGCATCTTCAGACGCCCATCGGCAAACCAGCTAATTACCAGTGGGTAAATAGCGTGTTCCTGGGTTTGCACGCGGGCGATGATTTCATCTTCCGTATCACCTGCAAATACCGGGACTTTTGCCTGTAAAACAATCGGTCCGCCGTCCAGTTCATCGGTGACGAAATGCACCGATGTGCCGTGTTCCTCATCACCATTTTCCAGCGCCTGGCGATGGGTATGCAAACCGGGATATTTTGGTAGCAGGGAAGGGTGAATGTTCAACAAACGCCCGGTGTAGTGAGAAACAAACGTCGGGCTGAGAATGCGCATAAAACCGGCCAGCACGACCACGTCGGGTGCGTACATGTCGATTTCGTGAATCAACTCCCGGTCATAGGCTTCACGACTGTCAAACGCGCTGGCGATGAGCGTATGTGTTGCAATACCGGCTTTGCGGGCGCGTTCAAGGCCGAACGCGTCGGCCTTATTGCTGAAAACTGCCCGTAGGGTGCCTTTAATTTTGTTGGTTTTGCAGGCGTCAATAATTGCCTGCAAATTACTTCCGTTGCCGGAAATAAGCACCACAATATTCATTATTCGATAACCACGCGTTGTTCGGAATCAGAGGCTTTGATGATACCGATTTTCCACGCGTTTTCACCGTTGTCATTGAGCAGGGCGAGAGCTTTGTCCACTTCCGGAGCCGGCAGGGCGATAATCATCCCGACGCCGCAGTTGAAGGTGCGATACATTTCATGGCGGCTGACATTGCCTGCCGTTTGCAGCCAGTTGAATACTTCCGGCCATTGCCAGGAGGATTCATCAATCACTGCCTGGGTATTTTCCGGCAATACGCGCGGAATATTTTCCCAAAAGCCGCCACCGGTCAGATGCGCAATGGCGTGCACATCCACTTTTTCGATCAACTCCAGTACCGATTTCACATAAATACGGGTTGGGGCCAGCAGATGATCGGCTAATGGTTTGCCGTCGAGTTCAGTGGTTTGCGGATCGCAGCCACTGACTTCAAGAATTTTGCGTACCAGCGAATAGCCGTTCGAGTGCGGGCCGCTGGAGCCGAGAGCAATCAGCACATCGCCGTCGCTGACTTTCGAACCGTCGATGATTTCTGATTTTTCTACCACCCCAACACAGAAACCAGCTACGTCATAATCTTCGCCGTGATACATCCCCGGCATCTCTGCCGTTTCGCCACCCACTAGCGAGCAGCCCGATTGCAGACACCCTTCCGCGATGCCGCTGATCACCGATGAGGCAGTATCAACATCCAGTTTTCCGGTTGCGTAATAGTCGAGGAAAAACAGCGGTTCAGCGCCTTGCACCACCAGGTCGTTAACGCACATGGCGACCAGATCGATACCGATAGTGTCGTGACGTTTTAAGTCCATCGCCAGACGCAGCTTGGTGCCTACGCCGTCAGTGCCGGAAACCAACACGGGTTCGCGATATTTTTGCGGCAGCGCACACAACGCACCGAAGCCGCCCAGACCGCCCATCACTTCCGGGCGACGCGTTTTCTTCACTACGCCTTTGATTCTTCCAACCAGAGCATTACCCGCGTCAATATCAACACCGGCATCTTTGTAGCTAAGAGAGGTTTTATCGGTCACTGCTTGGGTCCCCACGCGTTACTTGCGGTAGAAAAATAAAATTCGGCGCAATTCTAACAGGGAAAGCAAACGTTTGCGAGACTGCTTTACACAACCTTTTTTCCCCCCTTTTTGCTGAGCGAGAGGTGAAAAAATGCGCGAGCAGAGGCAACGAATGATTTATTGCCAGGATAATTATCTTTTTTAACCATTTGAATGTTAAATGTATTTATCTAAATTTTCTATGGGTTTGACTAAAATCAACGAAAATAATATTGCCGCCTTGAAGAAAGGCGGTATAATCCGTCGATTTTTTTTGTGGCTGCCCCTCAAAGGAGAAAGAGTATGAAGATCGTGGAAGTCAAACACCCACTCGTCAAACACAAGCTGGGACTGATGCGTGAGCAAGATATCAGCACCAAGCGCTTTCGCGAACTCGCTTCCGAAGTGGGTAGCCTGCTGACTTACGAAGCGACCGCTGACCTCGAAACTGAAAAAGTAACCATCGAAGGCTGGAACGGCCCGGTGGAAATCGACCAAATTAAAGGTAAAAAAATTACCGTAGTGCCGATTCTGCGTGCCGGTCTGGGGATGATGGACGGCGTTCTGGAAAACGTTCCAAGTGCGCGTATCAGCGTAGTCGGTATGTACCGTAATGAAGAAACACTGGAGCCGGTGCCGTACTTCCAGAAACTGGTGTCTAACATCGATGAGCGTATGGCGCTGATCGTTGACCCAATGCTGGCAACCGGTGGTTCAGTTATCGCCACCATTGACCTACTGAAAAAAGCAGGTTGCAGCAGCATTAAAGTGTTGGTGCTGGTGGCAGCTCCAGAAGGCATCGCTGCGCTGGAAAAAGCGCACCCGGACGTTGAGCTTTATACCGCATCGATTGACCAAGGGCTGAATGAGCACGGATACATTATTCCGGGTCTCGGTGATGCCGGTGACAAAATCTTTGGTACAAAATAAAGAATAAAAATAATTAAAGCCGACTTTAAGAGTCGGCTTTTTTTTGAGTAAAGCGCCTATAACACATAATACAGAGGAATATACTATGACGCGCCGTGCTATCGGGGTGAGTGAAAGACCGCCACTTTTACAGACAATCCCGCTTAGTTTGCAACATTTGTTCGCCATGTTTGGTGCAACCGTCCTGGTGCCCGTCTTATTTCATATTAACCCGGCGACCGTACTGCTATTTAACGGTATCGGAACGCTACTGTATCTCTTCATTTGTAAAGGCAAAATCCCGGCTTATCTCGGTTCCAGCTTTGCCTTTATTTCACCGGTATTATTGTTGTTGCCGTTGGGTTATGAAGTCGCGTTGGGCGGCTTTATTATGTGCGGCGTGCTGTTCTGTCTGGTTTCTTTTATTGTGAAGAAAGCGGGAACCGGCTGGCTGGACGTCCTGTTTCCGCCCGCAGCAATGGGCGCGATCGTTGCCGTCATCGGTCTGGAGCTGGCAGGCGTAGCTGCCGGTATGGCTGGCTTACTCCCGACTGAAGGGCAAACGCCAGATTCCAAAACCGTCATCATTTCTATTACCACCCTGGCAGTCACGGTTTTAGGTTCCGTGCTGTTCCGTGGTTTCCTGGCGATTATCCCGATTTTGATTGGCGTGCTGGTGGGTTATGCGCTCTCCTTTGCGATGGGGATCGTCGATACCACGCCGATTATTAACGCTCACTGGTTTGCACTGCCAACCCTTTATACACCGCGCTTCGAGTGGTTTGCTATTCTGACTATTCTGCCAGCGGCGCTGGTGGTGATTGCCGAACACGTGGGGCATCTGGTCGTAACGGCTAACATTGTGAAGAAAGATCTGCTGCGCGATCCGGGCCTGCATCGTTCGATGTTCGCTAACGGTCTGTCGACCGTGATCTCCGGTTTCTTTGGTTCCACACCAAACACCACCTACGGGGAAAACATCGGTGTTATGGCGATCACCCGCGTATACAGTACATGGGTAATCGGCGGCGCGGCGATTTTCGCCATCCTGCTTTCCTGCGTTGGTAAACTGGCTGCCGCTATCCAGATGATCCCTCTGCCGGTGATGGGCGGCGTTTCACTGCTGCTTTACGGCGTGATTGGTGCTTCTGGTATTCGTGTGCTGATTGAATCGAAAGTGGATTACAACAAAGCTCAGAACCTGATCCTGACTTCTGTTATTTTGATCATCGGCGTCAGTGGCGCGAAGGTAAACATCGGCGCGGCGGAGCTGAAAGGCATGGCGCTGGCGACTATCGTCGGTATCGGCTTAAGCCTGATCTTCAAACTGATTAGCGTGCTGCGCCCTGAAGAAGTGGTGCTGGACGCAGAAGACGCGGATATAACAGATAAATAATGTACAGACCGGGCAGTGTTGCTGCCCGGTTCAAACATAATGGAATTCTGTGGTAAACTTCTCGCGATTTTGTGGAATCCCTGGTTGAGGTATCTCTGAACACACCGGCACAGCTCTCTTTGCCACTTTATCTTCCTGACGACGAAACCTTTGCAAGTTTCTGGCCGGGGGATAACTCCTCTCTACTGGCCGCGCTGCAAAATGTGCTGCGTCAGGAACATAGCGGTTACATTTATCTCTGGGCACGCGAAGGCGCGGGGCGCAGCCATCTGCTGCACGCGGCTTGCGCGGAATTGTCGCAGCGTGGCGATGCGGTGGGTTATGTCCCGCTGGATAAACGCACCTGGTTTGTCCCGGAAGTGCTCGACGGTATGGAGCATTTGTCGCTGGTCTGCATCGACAATATTGAGTGTATTGCTGGCGATGAGTTGTGGGAGATGGCGATTTTCGATCTCTACAATCGGATTCTGGAGTCGGGCAAAACGCGGTTGTTGATCACCGGCGATCGCCCTCCGCGCCAGTTGAATCTGGGATTACCTGATCTCGCGTCTCGTCTCGACTGGGGGCAGATCTACAAATTGCAGCCGCTTTCTGATGAAGATAAGTTGCAGGCGCTACAGTTACGTGCTCGTTTGCGTGGTTTTGAACTGCCGGAAGATGTGGGACGTTTCTTGCTGAAGCGACTCGACAGAGAGATGCGCACGCTATTTATGACGTTGGATCAGTTGGATCGCGCGTCTATTACCGCGCAACGTAAGTTGACCATTCCGTTTGTGAAAGAGATTTTGAAGCTGTAAACGGGACGTTTATTGTCGGATGCGGCGCGAGCGCCTTATCCGACCTACTCGAATCAAGTTCATTGTATTTGTAGGCCGGATAAGACTCGTCAAGCGTCGCATCCGGCAATATGCCTTAGCTACCGAAGGGGTACATCTTAACCCACGATTTCCAGCACCTGCTCCGGCGGACGACCAATGCGCGCTTTGCCATTCGCGACCACAATCGGGCGTTCCATCAGCTTCGGATTCTCCACCATCGCCTGAATCAGCGCCTCTTCGCTAAGCGAACTGTCAGCCAGATTCAGCTCTTTATAAAGATCCTCTTTCTGGCGCATTAATTCACGGGCGCTGTTCATCCCCAGCATGTTCAGCAAATCACGCAGCGTTGCCGCATCAGCGGGGGTTTCAAGGTAGAGCACTACTTCAGGCTCTACGCCGTTTTCTTTCAGCAAGTTCAGCGTTTCACGGCTCTTTGAACAGCGCGGGTTATGGTAGATTTTTACCTGTTTGGTCATTGTTCTTCCTTTAATGCGAATTACATCTTGGTATAAGGCTTAAAGCGTTCCTGCAACTGGCGCAACTGGTCAATACGCGCATCATAGCGGGCCTGTTGCAGACTGCCTAATTTCACCTGCGAACTGGCGCTACTCAATAAGGAAATGGCCTGATCGAGTCGCCCGGCGAGCGCATAACCTTCTGCTCGCGCAGCCAGTTCCTGATCGCGGTTATTTAGCGCGGCCTCCGCCTGTGCCAGTAAATCCCAGCCATTAATGTCATCTTTATTATTAAAGGTGTAGCGATTCAGAATATTGGCCGCTTCCTGTGGTTGACCACCTTGTAAATAAGCATTCGCCAGGTTGAGCTGCAACACCGGATTGGTGCGTAAATCTCGAGCATTTTTCAGCCGATTGATCGCGTCATTGGCTTTGTTTTGCCCAAGGTCGATATCGGTTGCCAGATCGAGAAACCATGCATTCGTTGGTTCTGCCGTCAGTAATGGCTGAAGCGTTTTCCGCGCCTCGTCGTATTTATTGGCTTCTATCGCCTGCAAAGCACGACCATACTGCGCCGCGCGCTGCTGGCGAACGTTACCTTTCGCCCATTCATCCAGTAAATCGCTGGTGAGCTGGTTACGCCCGGAATTGTACATCCCCAGTGTGCGAGCTTTCGCCAGATAGAAATCTTCTGACGATTGCACCACCATCGGGCGCATCTGATTAGCACGGTTACGGGCATCTGCCAGACGGCTTTCCGGTAACGGGTGCGTCAGCAAAATTTCTGGCGGACGCGAAGAGTAGCGCGCCTGATCGAGCAATTTTTCGAGGAAAGTCGGCATCGCCTGCGGATCGAACCCCGAGCGTTGCAGCACCTGGATACCAATACGGTCTGCTTCCTGTTCGTTTTGCTGAGTGAAACTGATCATCCCCTGGCGTGTTCCCGCCAGCGTACCGGTCAGCGCCGCCATCCCCGCCTGCGGGCTGGCCATCGCCAGTAAAATAGAACCTAGCGCGCCAACCCAGGTCAGTGGTGCGCTACGCTGCTGATCTTCCATCGCTCGCGCCAGGTGACGTTGGGTGACGTGGGAGATTTCGTGCGCCATAACCGAAGCCAACTGGCTTTCGTTATCGGAATAACGGAACAGGGCAGAGTGCAGCACCACGTTGCCGCCAAAGAAAGCAAAGGCGTTAATTTCGTCGTTATTGATCAGAAAGAAATGGAACGGCGTCTTCACTGAGTTGGCATGTGAAACCAGGCGCATCCCCAACGAATTAATATATTGTGTTAACAGTGGGTCATTAATTAATGGTGCGCTACCGCGTAGCTGGCGAACGTAATAGTCGCCCATCTGCATTTCCTGACCAATGGAAAGCGTGCTTCCCGCGGAGGTTCCCATATCCGGCAAGGTGTCTGTGCTGTCGGCAAACGCCGGGGCTACCTGACCGATGGTCATGGCAGCAATGAGGGTAGCAACCAGGTTTTTTTTCAACTGCCTGAACATAACCTCTGTCCTGTATTTCTGGAGATAGTCATTTGACCGATACTGTGAAATATCGTTCCCACCGCACTGCCTTTGAGTGTAACGACGAAGATTAGCCCACTCAAATGGCTTTTCAGTTTCCTTAATCCGTCATAAAAAGCGAAGTCTTTTTTGTGACATTTCGATACAATTGCGGATCGCAATCCCGCTCTTGAGGTTCAGGGAAGGTCTTTATGCTCGAAATGTTGATGCAATGGTATCGCCGCCGTTTTAGCGACCCGGAAGCGATTGCCTTGCTGGTTATTTTAGTTGCCGGTTTTGGCATTATCTTTTTCTTTAGTGGCCTACTCGCGCCGTTGCTGGTGGCTATTGTGCTGGCCTATTTGCTGGAATGGCCGACCGTCCGCCTACAATCTATTGGCTGTTCCCGCCGTTGGGCGACGTCGATTGTGCTGGTTCTGTTTGTTGGCATCCTGCTACTGATGGCATTCGTGGTACTGCCTATTGCCTGGCAGCAGGGTATTTACTTAATCCGCGATATGCCGGGGATGCTCAATAAACTTTCCGATTTTGCCGCCACGTTGCCGCGACGTTATCCGGCGTTGATGGATGCGGGCATCATTGATGCGATGGCCGACAACATGCGCAGTCGGATGCTCACAATGGGCGATTCGGTGGTGAAAATCTCTCTCGCCTCGCTGGTGGGATTGCTGACCATTGCCGTCTATCTGGTGCTGGTGCCGCTGATGGTCTTCTTTCTGCTAAAAGACAAAGAGCAAATGCTGAATGCCGTTCGTCGGGTGCTACCACGTAACCGTGGGCTGGCAGGTCAGGTCTGGAAGGAAATGAACCAGCAAATCACCAACTACATTCGCGGTAAAGTGCTGGAGATGATCGTGGTGGGGATAGCCACCTGGCTGGGTTTTTTACTCTTCGGGCTGAACTATTCACTACTGTTGGCGGTACTGGTCGGCTTCTCGGTGCTTATCCCGTACATCGGTGCTTTTGTGGTGACTATTCCCGTAGTGGGGGTGGCGCTATTCCAGTTTGGAGCAGGCACTGAATTCTGGAGTTGCTTTGCGGTGTATCTGATTATCCAGGCGCTGGACGGTAACCTGTTAGTTCCCGTGTTGTTCTCCGAGGCGGTCAACCTGCATCCGCTGGTGATTATTTTATCGGTGGTGATCTTCGGTGGGCTGTGGGGATTCTGGGGCGTATTCTTCGCCATTCCTCTGGCGACACTAATTAAAGCGGTGATTCATGCCTGGCCCGATGGCCAAATCGCACAAGATTAACCTTCATTCCGGAATGTGAGATGTGCTGGCCGCAAGCGCAGCCAGCACGGAATGGAGCAAAGTAATCAGGCGTGTTCTTTCAGCCAGTTAATCACTACGTCGTGGTGATTGCTGGTTTTGAAATCGTCAAATACATGTTCGATTTTGCCGTCAGCGTCGATCAGGAAGCTGATGCGGTGAATACCATCGTAGGTTTTGCCCATGAAGGACTTCTCTCCCCAGACGCCGAATTGCTCGCACACCTGGTGATCCTCATCAGACAGAAGCGTAAAGTTGAGCAGCTCTTTTTCCGCGAAACGGAAGAGTTTTTCGGGTTTATCAGTGCTGATACCCAGCACATCAACACCGGCTTTTTTCAACTCATCCATGTTATCGCGTAAGCCGCAGGCCTGTACGGTACAGCCGGGGGTCATGGCTTTCGGGTAGAAATAAACCAGAACACGCTGTCCCTGGAAGTCGGCCAAATTAACTTGCTCTCCGTCTTGATCCGGCAAGCTAAATTTCGGTGCGATGTCACCGGCTTTCAGTGGATTCATTACTTAACTCCATCCTGTTCATCATGTTGGGAATAATTGACGACGCTAATACTGCCTTGCGCATTGAGTTCTGTACATAGTGCTTTGAAGGCTTGTTCAATATTTGCTGAATCCGCAGACGCCGGGCTGTGGGCTGTGATCTGAATATGTAGTTGTGCAGCGCGTTCATTTTCAGCAGGTTGCGTGCGAGACACCAGCTCCGCAATGTTCATATGGTGCGCGTCAAAAAGTGCGGTAAAGCGTTCAATTAAATGTGGTGAGTCTGCTACATCGACCTGAACCCAGACAGATGCTGGCATCGGCGGACGCGGACGAGCCGTCGTTCGCTTCATCACGATTAACAGATCCAGCTCGGCACCTTTCAACGGTAACGTTGATTCGATCAAGGTGATTGCGTTCCATGAACCGGAAAGCAGCATGATAAAAGTGAACTCTTCTCCCAGCATCGCCAGGCGACTGTCTTCAATATTACAGCCGCAACTACTGACATGACGGGTGATAGTGTTCACAATTCCGGGGCGATCGGCACCCAGAGCAGTAATCACCAGATAATGTTGCGATGACAGTGTCAAACCGGTTATTCCTTCAAGGGGGAGAGTAGCTCTTAAGGAAAGCATAAAAAAAACATGCATACAACAATCAGAACGGTTCTGTCTGCTTGCTTTTAATGCCATACCAAACGTACCATTGAGACACTTGTTTGCACAGAGGATGGCCCATGTTCACGGGAAGTATTGTCGCGATTGTTACTCCGATGGATGAAAAAGGTAATGTCTGTCGGGCTAGCTTAAAAAAACTGATTGATTATCATGTCGCCAGCGGTACTTCGGCGATTGTTTCTGTTGGCACCACTGGCGAGTCCGCTACCCTGAATCATGACGAACATGTTGATGTGGTGATGATGACGCTGGAACTGGCTGACGGGCGTATTCCGGTGATTGCCGGAACCGGCGCTAATGCTACTGCGGAAGCCATTAACCTGACACAGCGTTTCAATGACACTGGCATCGTTGGCTGCCTGACGGTAACCCCTTATTACAACCGCCCATCGCAGGAAGGTCTGTATCAGCATTTCAAAGCCATCGCTGAACATACTGACCTGCCGCAAATTCTGTATAATGTGCCGTCCCGCACTGGCTGCGATCTGCTACCAGAAACGGTCGGCCGCCTGGCGAAAGTAAAAAATATTATCGGAATCAAAGAGGCAACAGGGAACTTAACACGTGTTAACCAGATCAAAGAGCTGGTTTCAGACGATTTTGTTCTGCTGAGCGGTGATGATGCGAGCGCGCTGGACTTCATGCAATTAGGTGGTCATGGCGTTATTTCCGTTACGGCTAACGTTGCTGCGCGTGATATGGCTCAGATGTGCAAACTGGCGGCAGAAGGGTATTTTGCCGAGGCACGCCTTATTAATCAGCGTCTGATGCCATTACACAACAAACTATTTGTCGAACCCAATCCAATCCCGGTGAAATGGGCATGTAAGGAACTGGGTCTTGTGGCGACCGATACGCTGCGCCTGCCAATGACGCCAATCACCGACAATGGTCGTGAGACGGTCAGAGCGGCGCTTAAGCATGCCGGTTTGCTGTAAAGTTTAGGGAGATTTGATGGCTTACTCTGTTCAAAAGTCGCGCTTGGCGAAGGTTGCGGGGGTTTCGCTTGTTTTATTACTCGCTGCCTGTAGTTCTGACTCACGCTATAAGCGTCAGGTAAGTGGTGATGAAGCCTACCTGGAAGCAGCACCGCTTGCGGAGCTTCATGCCCCGGCAGGCATGATTTTGCCGGTGACCTCCGGTGATTATGCAATCCCGGTGACCAACGGTAGCGGTGCTGTCGGTAAGGCACTGGATATTCGTCCACCAGCCCAGCCGCTGGCGCTGGTATCTGGCGCACGTACCCAGTTCACGGGCGATACCGCTTCACTGCTGGTAGAAAATGGTCGTGGCAATACTCTGTGGCCGCAGGTGGTTAGCGTGCTGCAGGCGAAAAACTACACCATAACCCAACGCGATGATGCCGGTCAGACGCTGACCACCGATTGGGTGCAATGGAACCGTCTGGACGAAGACGAGCAGTATCGCGGCCGTTATCAAATCTCTGTTAAACCGCAGGGTTATCAGCAGGCGGTAACGGTGAAACTGCTGAACCTGGAGCAGGCGGGCAAACCGGTTGCAGACGCGGCTTCCATGCAGCGTTACAGCGCGGAGATGATGAACGTCATTTCCGCTGGCCTGGATAAATCCGTTACTGACGCGGCGAATGCAGCGCAAAATCGTGCTTCCACCACCATGGACGTACAAAGTGCTGCTGACGACACCGGTTTACCAATGCTGGTTGTTCGCGGGCCGTTCAACGTGGTTTGGCAACGTCTGCCAGCGGCGCTGGAAAAAGTGGGCATGAAAGTGACCGACAGCACCCGTTCGCAGGGCAGCATGGCCGTGACCTATAAGCCGCTGTCTGACAGCGACTGGCAGGAACTGGGCGCTCGCGATCCAGGCCTGGCATCCGGCGACTATAAACTGCAGGTCGGTGATTTAGATAACCGCAGCAGCTTACAGTTCATCGATCCGAAAGGTCATACGCTGACTCAAAGCCAAAACGACGCACTGGTATCTGTCTTCCAGGCTGCGTTTAGCAAGTAAAAATACAGGGCTGGAATCATCCGGCCCTTTTTTCTGATATGACACGCAAACGTGTGCGTCGACAGAAAAACGCAATTTTAGCGTTAATTCGCACGAAATTTGTTTGTCGGACACAGGTCGGATAAGGCGTTCACACCGCATCCGACAAAACATCTGGCACACCAGACAGCAAAAGATTTTAAAACGTTAATTCACACCCAGGAGTGATAAAGATGCAAAAGCAAGCTGAGTTGTATCGTGGTAAAGCGAAAACCGTATACAGCACGGAAAACCCGGATCTGTTGGTGCTCGAATTCCGCAATGATACGTCAGCAGGTGATGGCGCGCGCATTGAGCAGTTTGATCGCAAAGGTATGGTGAACAACAAGTTCAACTACTTCATTATGAGCAAACTGGCTGAAGCGGGTATCCCGACTCAAATGGAGCGTCTGCTCTCTGATACTGAATGTCTGGTGAAAAAGCTGGATATGGTGCCGGTTGAGTGTGTCGTACGTAACCGCGCCGCTGGCTCTCTGGTGAAACGTCTTGGAATCGAAGAAGGTATTGAGCTTAACCCGCCGCTGTTCGATCTGTTCCTGAAAAACGATGCAATGCACGACCCGATGGTTAACGAATCTTACTGCGAAACTTTTGGCTGGGTAAGCAAAGAGAACCTGGCGCGTATGAAAGAGTTGACCTACAAAGCGAACGACGTGCTGAAAAAACTGTTCGACGATGCCGGTCTGATTCTGGTCGATTTCAAGCTGGAGTTTGGTCTGTACAAAGGTGAAGTGGTACTGGGCGATGAGTTCTCCCCGGATGGCAGCCGTCTGTGGGACAAAGAAACGCTGGAGAAAATGGACAAAGACCGTTTCCGCCAGAGCCTCGGTGGCGTGATCGAAGCCTATGAAGCCGTCGCCCGCCGCCTGGGTGTAGAGCTGGACTGATTTTTTCGCTCATCATCTTGCCGTGCTGTTGGCACGGCAAGACAACCGCTTTTGTAAGACGTGAATTGAACGCTCATTCCTCCATCATTTCCTCCTGTTTTCCTGTGGTAATCTTCCTCTGAACCACCTACGATCATCACTATAATGAATATATTGTTGAGGTATCTATGCGCTGGCAAGGGCGTCGTGAAAGTGACAATGTTGAAGACAGGCGAAACAGTTCTGGTGGTCCGTCAATGGGCGGTCCCGGTTTTCGCCTGCCAAGCGGTAAAGGTGGGCTGATTTTACTGGTAGTGGTGCTGGTCGCTGGCTACTATGGTGTTGATTTAACCGGGCTGATGACTGGACAACCTGTTTCTCAGCAGCAATCAACGCGTTCAATTAGCCCAAATGAAGACGAAGCGGCAAAATTTACCTCGGTGATTCTGGCTACCACAGAAGATACCTGGGGGCAGCAATTTGAGAAGATGGGGAAGACTTATCAGCAACCGAAGCTGGTGATGTATCGCGGGATGACGCGCACCGGTTGCGGAGCCGGGCAGTCCATTATGGGGCCGTTCTATTGCCCGGCGGATGGCACGGTCTATATCGATCTCTCCTTCTATGATGACATGAAAGACAAGCTGGGCGCGGATGGCGATTTTGCCCAAGGGTATGTTATCGCCCATGAAGTCGGTCATCATGTACAGAAACTGTTAGGTATCGAGCCGAAAGTCCGTCAACTGCAACAAAATGCGACGCAGGCGGAAGTGAACCGCTTATCTGTGCGTATGGAACTTCAAGCCGACTGCTTTGCCGGTGTCTGGGGACATAGTATGCAGCAGCAAGGCGTTCTGGAAACTGGCGATCTGGAAGAGGCTCTGAATGCGGCGCAAGCTATTGGCGATGACCGCTTACAACAGCAAAGTCAGGGGCAGGTGGTGCCGGACAGCTTTACTCATGGTACTTCTCAACAACGCTATAGCTGGTTTAAACGTGGTTTCGACAGTGGCGATCCGGCACAATGCAATACTTTCGGTAAAAGTATTTAACTCTCGGGGCAGGGATGGCTGAACTGACTGCGCTACACACATTAACAGCGCAAATGAAACGCGAAGGGATTCGCCGCTTGTTGGTGTTGAGCGGGGAAGAGGGCTGGTGCTGTGAACATGCACTGAAATTGCGTGACACATTACCCGGTGACTGGTTGTGGGTTTCGCCGCAGCCAACTACTGAAAACCACTGTACGCCATCGGCGCTACAAACTTTGCTGGGGCGCGAGTTCTGTCATGCCGTATTTGACGCCCACCAGGGCTTTGATGCTGCAGCATTTGCGGCGCTTAGTGGGACACTGAAAGCGGGAAGTTGGTTGGTTTTGTTGCTTCCTGTATGGGAAGAATGGGAAAACCATCCCGATGCCGATTCTCTGCGCTGGAGTGATTGCTCCAGTCCCATTGCTACTCCACATTTTGTCCAACATCTCAAATGCGTCCTTACGACGGAGAACGATGCTATTCTCTGGCGACAAAACCAGCCGCTAACGTTGGCTGACTTTGTTCCCCGTACTGACTGGCAACCCGCTACTGGCGCACCACAGCCGGAACAGCAACAGATACTACAGCAGCTTCTGACCATGCCGCCTGGCGTGGCCGCGGTAACTGCTGCGCGCGGGCGCGGTAAGTCGGCACTGGCGGGGCAACTCATTTCCCGTATCGCAGGTCGTGCGATTGTTACTGCGCCTGCGAAAGCCGCAACGGATGTGCTGGCACAGTTTGCGGGCGAGAAGTATCGCTTTGTGGCACCAGATGTATTATTAGCCAGCAATGAGAAAGCCGACTGGCTGGTGGTCGATGAAGCCGCAGCCATTCCCGCACCGTTACTGCATCAACTGGTATCGCGTTTTCCGCGTACTTTGTTAACCACTACGGTGCAGGGCTATGAAGGCACCGGGCGCGGATTTTTGCTGAAATTTTGCGCTCGTTTTCCGCATCTGCAACGTTTTGAATTGCAACAACCGATCCGTTGGGCGCTGGGGTGTCCACTGGAAAAAGTGGTCAGCGAGGCACTGGTTTTTGACGATGAAAATTTCACGCACTCACCACAAGGCGAGATCACCATTTCTCCATTTGAACAGATATTATGGCGCAGTGAGCCGGAAACACCGTTAAAGGTTTATCAATTATTGTCTGGTGCGCACTACCGGACGTCGCCACTGGATTTACGGCGGATGATGGACGCACCCGGGCAACATTTCCTACAGGCGACTTGCGAAAACGAGATCGCCGGGGCGCTATGGTTGGTGGATGAAGGCGGATTATCTGAACAACTCAGTCAGGCGGTCTGGGCCGGTTTTCGTCGTCCGCGGGGAAATCTGGTGGCTCAATCGCTGGCAGCGCACGGCAGCAATCCACTGGCGGCGACATTACGCGGGCGGCGTGTCAGCCGGATAGCCGTTCATCCGGCGCGTCAACGGGAAGGCATAGGACAACAGCTTATTGTCAGCGCCCTGAAATATACGTATGACCTCGATTATCTTTCTGTGAGTTTTGGTTACACCGATGAATTATGGCGCTTCTGGCAACGATGTGGTTTTGTGCTGGTGCGGATAGGTAACCATCGCGAAGCCAGCAGCGGCTGTTATACGGCGATAGCGCTGTTACCTGTTAGCGAAGCGGGGAAACAACTGGCGGAGCGTGAGCATGACCGTTTACGCCGCGATGCGCAAATTCTCGCGCAGTGGAATGGCGAAACTATTCCGGTTGATCGGCTAAACGACACCGTGCTTTCTGACGACGACTGGCTTGAACTGGCTGGTTTTGCTTTCGCCCATCGTCCGCTTTTAACGTCGTTAGGTTGTTTAACGCGTCTGCTACAAACCAGTGAACTGGCGTTACCGGCGCTGCGTGGACGCTTGCAGAAAAGCGTCAGCGACGCGCGGTTATGTACCACACTTAAACTTTCAGGCCGTAAGGCATTGCTGGCCCGCCAACGCGAAGAAGCCGTGCAGGCGCTATTGGCACTTGATGATGTTCGCACTGAACGCCTGCGCGATGGCATAACGCAATGGCAATTTTTTCACTGACTCCTTCAATTTTCTCTCATGGTCATTGTGAGTCAGCGGCGTAAAATTACTGACATCAGTTAAGGAGTTCGCCATGAAACATGACCATTTTGTTGTTCAAAGTCCGGACAAACCAGCGCAACAGTTGTTACTGCTTTTCCACGGTGTTGGGGATAATCCAGTGGCGATGGGGGAAATCGGCAGTTGGTTTGCGCCGCTGTTTCCGGATGCGCTGGTGGTGAGTGTCGGCGGCGCGGAGCCGAGTGGTAATCCGGCAGGGCGTCAATGGTTTTCGGTACAGGGTATAACGGAAGAAAATCGCCAGGCGCGGGTAGATGCCATCATGCCGACGTTTATTGAGACGGTACGCTACTGGCAGAAACAGAGCGGAGTAGGGGCTAACGCCACGGCGCTGATCGGTTTCTCACAAGGGGCGATTATGGCGCTGGAGAGCATTAAGGCCGAACCGGGTCTTGCCTCACGCGTAATAGCCTTTAACGGGCGTTATGCCAGCCTGCCTGAAAGCGCATCTACTGCCACGACAATTCACTTGATTCACGGTGGTGAAGATCCGGTTATCGATCTGGCACATGCGGTTGCGGCGCAAGAAGCGTTAATTAACGCTGGTGGTGATGTCACGCTGGATATCGTGGAAGATTTGGGGCATGCGATCGATAATCGCAGTATGCAATTTGCCCTGGATCACTTGCGTTATACCATTCCGAAACATTACTTCGACGAAGCGTTAAGCGGCGGTAAGCCCGGTGATAATGATGTGATTGAAATGATGTGAAAAACAGGTGCCAGGTGCGTAGGCCGGATAAGGCGTTTACGCCGCATCCGGCTATGGTGCCTGATGCGACGCTGAGGCGTCTTATCAGGCCTACGGTTGAAGGCCAGACATTGTCCGGCTCCTCCAGCTTACTTCTTCGGTTGATCCTTCTTCGGCCAGTCGTCGTCATCGTCCCACTTATCGTTGAAATCACGATGCGGGGGAAGCTCCGGCTTGTTGGCGAGAAATTTCTTATGGTCGATGCGCTTGAGATCTTTGATCACATTCAGCAGAACGCCCACCAAAAAGACAATCACCAGAATCCACCAATATTTAGCCAGCCAGTCCATGCTTATTTCCTCTTGCAGAACTACTCATCAGGCGACGAGCTGTTCCATGATACGTTGATACATACGGGCAAGTAGCTGCAGGTCGGCAGCATTGACGCATTCATTAATTTTATGAATGGTGGCATTGACCGGCCCGAGTTCCACCACCTGCGCCCCCATGCGGGCAATAAAGCGCCCATCGGACGTTCCGCCTGTGGTCAGTAGCTGCGGTTTAATTTCATTATAGTGCTCAACAGCGTTGACTACCGCATCGACCAGTTTACCGCGCGCGGTCAAAAATGGCTGTCCGGAAAGCCACCAGTCAACGGTGTAGCGTAGCTGATATTTTTCCAGTAACGCATGAACCTGCGCTTTGATCATTTCGTCTGTCAGTTCAGTACTGAAACGAAAGTTAAACTGTATATACAGCTCACCCGGAATGACGTTATTACTGCCAGTACCCGCCTGAATATTAGCTACCTGCATACTGGTTGCCGGGAAAAATTCATTACCCTTATCCCACTCGATAGCCACTAACTCATTGAGGAAAGGTGCTGCGCGATGCACGGGGTTATCTGCAAGGTGTGGGTAGGCTACGTGTCCCTGCACGCCATGAATAGTAAGGTTACAGGTCAACGAGCCGCGACGGCCATTTTTCACTACATCACCGACAACTTCGATACTCGACGGTTCGCCAACCAGGCAGTAATCCAGCCGTTCACGACGCGCCATTAAGGTTTCAACCACTTTGACCGTGCCGTTGTGGGCGCTGGCCTCTTCGTCTGAGGTGATCAGAAACGCCAGTCGACCTTTATGGTTGGGATGTTGCGCGACAAAGCGTTCTGCCGCCACGACCATCGCCGCCAACGACCCTTTCATATCTGCCGCGCCGCGCCCGAATAACATACCATCACGAATGGTCGGTTCAAATGGTGGGTTGATCCAACGGTCGGCATCGCCAGGCGGTACAACGTCGGTATGTCCGGCAAAGGCTAACGTTTCTCCCTGTCCACGCCACGCCCAGAAATTCTGCGTATCCGCAAAGTCCATGCGTTCGACGGTAAAACCGATCGCCTGTAAACGTTCGATAATAATTGCCTGACACCCTGCGTCATCAGGACTTAAGGATGGGCGGCGAATAAGCTGCTGTGTCAGCTCAATAACCGGACACGACATAGACTACACCTCATGGAAAAATTGCTGATAACTGGATTCACTGAAACCCAGCAGCATAGGCTTCCCGGGCGCGCAGAGCAATGGGCGTTTGATAATTGCAGGCATTTCAGTCATTAATGCCGCAGCAGACGCCGCATCGGTGATTTTATTGCGAGTGATTTCGTCCAGTTTACGCCAGGTGGTGCCACGGGTGTTGAGTAACGCTTCCCAGCCTAATTCGTTGATAAATGAGTTCAGCAATTCACTGTCCAGACCATCAACACGGTAATCGTGAAAGCGAAAGTCAATGCTATTGGTTTCCAGCCAACGGCGGGCTTTTTTAATGGTGTCACAGTTTTTGATGCCGTAAAGGGTAACCATAATGAATCCTTTTGCGATTATTAAGAATAAATAATCATTTAACGGGCAATACATTTCCCCTGCAAATGATTGTCAGAGAATATAACATTATTAAGGTATTTCACTTAACAACTATTAAATAATTGTGAGCAGTTTGAACGCAATTATTAAGAATATTCCCCTAGGTATCTGTCTGTATTTCAAGCAGAATTGATTCAGTATTAGAATCCGTATGAATATGTTGAAATGTTGCTTTGCATCACATAAAAATCCCTGTCTCAGGGCCATAGTATTTACATAGGTTTTGCCCCGGAGGTAGTAATCACAGCAATCGAATAAATTAGCTTCACCACGGTATATTGTTTCCGTAGAATACCCATAATTATAAGAGAGGTTGTTATGATTGAACGTGAACTGGGGAACTGGAAAGACTTTATCGAAGTTATGCTTCGTAAGTAATTACCAGGACAAAAGGTAAAATGAAAGAACCTGATGAACAGGTTCTTTATCAGAAAGTTGAAAAAGGCGACACGTTGGCATGTCGCCTTTTTTATTGTTTATTCCGGCCGGGGTTTCAGCGGGAAGCGGCGACGTACCAGCACAAAGAATAGCGGTACGAAGTAAATTGCCAGAATGGTAGCGGAAATCATCCCCCCCATTACGCCAGTACCAACCGCATGTTGTCCGCCGGAGCCAGCACCGCTGCTGACTGCCATCGGCAGTACGCCGAAGACAAACGCCAGCGAGGTCATTAAAATCGGGCGTAAACGCTGGCGGCAGGCATAAAGCGTTGCTTCAAAAAGGTCGTGGCCTTTTTGATTCATCTCGTTAGCGAACTCGACAATCAGAATGGCGTTTTTCGCTGATAAACCAATGACCGTTAACAGTCCCACCTGGAAATAAACATCGTTTTCCAGCCCACGCATCCAGGTTGCCAGCAGCGCGCCGATAACCCCCAATGGCACGACCAGCATCACCGAGAACGGCACCGACCAGCTTTCGTACAGTGCTGCCAGACACAGGAACACGACCAGCAATGAAATCGCATACAGCGCCGGAGCCTGCGCGCCGGAAAGCCGTTCCTGATACGACATTGCCGTCCACTCCAGACCGAAGCCATTCGGCAATTGCTGAACTAACGATTCCATAATATCCATTGCAGTACCGGTACTGACGCCCGGCGCAGCTTCCCCGACAATCTCTACCGCGGAATAACCGTTATAGCGTTCCAGACGCGGCGAACCTGTTTCCCAGCGGGAGGTCGCGAAGGCAGAGAAAGGCACCATGCCGCCGTCTTTGTTACGCACATACCACAGATTGATGTCATCTGGCAGCATGCGATACGGCGCGGCAGCCTGCACATAGACTTTCTTCACGCGACCGCGATCCATAAAGTCATTTACATAGCTCGAACCCCACGCGGTTTGCAGCGTGTCGTTAATATCGTCAATGGCAACGCCCAGCGCCTGGGCTTTACGTTGGTCGATATCAATCTGCAACTGCGGACTGTCATCAAGACCATTATGGCGCACACGGGTTAATTCCGGGTTTTCTGCCGCCAGCGCCAGTAACTGGTTACGTGCAGCCATTAGCGCATCGTGACCCGCCCCGGCGTGGTCCTGCAACTCCATATCAAAACCCGCAGAACTGCCAAGACCGCTAATTGCTGGCGGGCTGCTGGCAATAACTCGGGCTTCTTTAATCTTATTAAATTCTTTCGTTGCACGTTCGATAATGGCAAACGAGGTGCCGGTTTTACTGTCGCGTTCGCTCCAGTCTTTCAGGCGGATAAACATCCGCGCCACGTTTTGGCCGTTGCCGCCAGGGCCAGAACCGACCGTGGCAAACACCGACGTGATGTTGTCTTTCTCATGAGTGAAGTAATACTTCTCGATCTGTTCCACCACTTTCAGGGTTTGTTGCTGGGTCGAGCCGCTGGGCAACTGCACCGAGGTGGTGAACATGCCACGGTCTTCCAGTGGCAGAAACGACGTTGGCAGACGCAGGAACAGAAACACCATGCCGCCAAGTAGCAGGACATAAATCACAATCCAGCGCAGGCTGCGGTGGAGAATTTTCGCCACCCCTTTTTCGTAGCGTTCGGCGTTGCGGTTGAACATCTGGTTAAACCAGGCAAAAAAGCCTTTCTGCCCGTGATGCTCACCTTTTTTCAGTGGCTTAAGTAGCGTGGCGCACAGTGCCGGAGTGAGAATCATCGCCACCAGTACCGACAGCACCATCGCCGCAACAATAGTGATGGAGAACTGGCGATAGATAGCCCCGGTGGTGCCGCCGAAGAAGGCCATTGGCACAAAAACAGCCGAAAGCACCATCGCAATCCCGACCAGCGCGCCCTGGATCTGACTCATCGATTTCCGCGTCGCCTCGCGGGGCGAAAGTCCGTCTTCGCTCATAATACGTTCGACGTTTTCCACCACCACGATGGCGTCATCCACCAGCAGGCCGATCGCCAGCACCATCGCGAACATGGTTAAGGTGTTGACGCTGTAACCGAAGGCGTAAAGCACGGAGAAGGTTCCCATCAACACTACCGGTACGGCGATAGTCGGAATCAGCGTGGCACGGAAGTTTTGCAGGAACAGGTACATGACGAGGAAAACCAGTGCGATAGCTTCCAGCAGAGTTTTCACCACGTCTTCAATGGAGGCCTTAACAAACGAGGTGGTTTCATATGCCACCTTGTACTCCAGTCCGGGGGGGAAATACTGCGCCAGTTCATCCAGACGGTTGAGCACCAGCTCCGCCGTTGCCATTTCGTTCGCGCCGGAGGCCAGTTTTACTCCCAGACCCGAGGCTGGCTTACCATTAAAGCGGCTAAGATAATCATATTTCTCCGCTCCCATTTCGACGGTGGCGACATCGCCCAGCCTTACTTCTGAACCGTCCTGATTCACCCGCAAGGTGATATCACGGAACTGTTCAGGCGTTTGCAACAGCGACTGAGCGTTAATGGTGGCATTTAGCGCCTGTTTATCAACAGAAGGTGTTCCGCCAAGTTGCCCAACCGCAATCTGCGCATTCTGCGACTCAATGGCATCAGTGACATCTTTGGCGGTCATCTGGAAACTGTTCAGTTTTGCCGGATCAAGCCAGATACGCATCGAATACTGCGAACCGTAAGCGTCAATATCACCAACGCCATTAACACGGCTTAACGGATCCTGAATATTACTGGCAACATAATCGGCAATATCCTGTTTATCCATTGAACCATCAGTAGAGACGAAGGCAATGGTCAGAATATTGGTATCGCCGGTTTTACGTACCGTTACGCCCTGATTTTGCACCGCCTGGGGGAGTTTACGCATGGCTGATTGCAACTGGTTTTGCACCTGTTGCACTGCTTCGTCCGGGTCTGTGCCTGCTTTAAAACTGAGCGTCACCGACGCCTGGCCGGTGCCGCTGCTTTGTGACGACATATACATCAGGTTATCGAGGCCAGTCATATTCTGCTCAATAACCTGGGTCACGGTGTTTTCCAGCGTCTGGGCCGACGCGCCAGGATAGTTAGCCGTTACTCGCACATTAGGGGGGGCGAGATCCGGGTATTGTTCAACAGGCAATGAAAAAATCGCCAGGGTTCCTGTCAGACACAACAGGATTGCCAGTACCCAGGCAAAAATGGGGCGATCAATAAAGAAATTCGCCATTAAAAGAGGACCTCGTGTTTCTGCGTATCGTTATGGGCATACCTTGCTTCACTGTAGCGGCAAGGTACGAGCCAATCGTGGAGAAAAAAAGGAGATAATGTAAATTATCAGCACTCTGTAGCAAAGTTTGCATAAGCGTAAAGTAACGGCAGCTATCTCTTTCCATTGCGGTGCATGAACGGAATGTTTTTCTAATTTGTTGAATTTTTAATAAAAAATATAGCGGTTTTTTATTTTGATATCGCAAGGAAGAGCATCATTCGAACCCTGTCAGCGAAAACTCACCTTTACAAATGTAAAGCCGCAGCAGGATGTTAACAAAATTTCTTCTTAACGGAATCGTTGCCCGGCATCGTTTTTCCCGGAGAGCTTGCAAAAAGCGGATATTTCGTTTGTCTGGTTCCATATCAATAAGCGAGGAAACTGCTCGTTTTTGCTGACGCTCATCAACATACTAAACACTATTTTATGACTTCTGCTAATAATCATATGAATATATAGAGATATTAAATCGATGTCATGTATGATTCTTGTATTTTGTTTGTGTGGAATTATTTTTGATATCTATTGTTTTATACGAATATGACTTGCTCTCTATCTTATTAATTAACGTCGGGTATCTTTTTCCTCTATGGTTCTTAAAATGAGAAGACCATTTTTTTGGTTGAAAATCATGTGCTAAGTGATGTGGTAAATATTCTTAGCTTTCTGAGAAAATATTTTAATCATCTTGGTAGGTACACCGTGAACTATTCTTCATATGGATCGATCTATAAAAACTATATGACTTTATTTAAATAAACTGTTACTATTTTTAATATCTATTTCATGGAGGGGGTGTCGCTCCGGATGAACTATTGCCAATAAAATGTATTGGCATGGTTTGCAATGGTTTTTTATTAACTTTTGCATTATGTGTGTTTATGTTTATTGATTATAATTAATTGATTTTATTTATATTTTTTCTTTGTGCGGAACATTTTAAAGACTGTTTTGGCACCTTGTTTCAGGCAGGCTAACAGTAGTCCACTATTAACTAGTGAACGGTAGATGAAGATGTAATATGGAAGTGATTAATCACTAACTTGTCGATAATAATGATTTTACGTTGTTGGTTAAATATCAGCAACGGTGGCGTGTTAGCGCCAAAAATAAAAAACTTTACTCTGATGAATGTTTTTGGATGTTTTTCAATACTTGTTATGGGTAAGGGGGATATTGCGCCAAATTTTATTAAATTATATTGCGCGCAATATGTGTTTATTACCAGAGCATTGGGATAAAAAGTTCTCTGTTATGAAAATCATAATAGGTGAGTTTGTTTCTTTCCTCAAAATAAGGCGCTTTATTGAACTTTAATTAAAAAGGAATAATACGTGCTGGCGAACCTGACGACATTTAGCGGTGGCACCACCACGCTGGCGGCGGGTTCAACGCTTAACACCGGCGTATTCACCCAGCAGGATGGCAGCGTTCTGAATATCAACCTTGGGGAAGACGCCAGTAGCCCAATCATCACCGCCGACAGCGCCTCGCTGGACGGTACGCTGAATATTACTGGGGTGGGTAATATTCAGGAGCCGCTCAGCCATGATCCCTACACCTTCACGCTGATCGACACCGATGACACCATCAACGGCGACTTTGACGACCTGACCATCGCCGGAATGAAGACGAGAGCGATCGACTTCCTGACGGTCGCGGGTCGTATTAACCCCACGGATAACTCGCAGTACGAGCTCGCCACCTCGCTGTCCTGGTACGCAGATGAAAACAGTGCGGTCACAGATGCTCACGGAACCTTTACCCTGAGCGATCCCGATGGCAGCTTTACGCTGAACACCATACTGGCCGATGTTGCCCCGAACGACGCCACTCGCTGGGATGGTTCAACGCTGACCAAAGCGGGTGACGGCACGCTTATCCTGAAGGCGGCGAATGCTTACAGCGGCAACACGCTCGTTAACGGTGGCACCCTGATTGCCGGAGTCGATAACTCGCTGGGTGAAGAGGGGGGGCTGGAGCTGGAATCTGGCTCCACCTTTGACCTGGATGGCATGAGCCAGAACCTTGAGTACGTATATGGCGATGTCGGGAGCACGCTGGATCTGGACGGAGGTAAATTGACTCTGGGAGGCGACAGCTATATGACCTCCTGGTTTAACGGCATCGTGACCGGCGGCGGCCTGCTGGATGTGTACGGCGATCTTATTATCGGGCAGACGAGCGATCTCAGCGGACTGAGTGCGAGTATCGACATTGAGCAGTATGCCGTGGTGGAGGCTCAAACCCTGGAACTTGGCAGTGGGCGTATTGTGGCTGATGGCCTGCTGCTCATTGAATCCGCATCCGGTACTCTGGATAACAACATCAGCGGCAGCGGCGATGTCTGGAGCACAGGCGATACCACCCTCAGCGGTGACAATAGCGGGTTTAGCTGCTCCTGGACCCTCCGTAATTATGCCAGTTTCCGGGTGGCTGATGCTTCCGCGCTTGGCACGGGTAAAGTGGTGAAACAGGGCGCTAACGCCATCACCATTGCGCATGCCAACACTTACAGCGGCGGCACGCTGATTGCCGAAGGCACGCTGAATGCCAGTGACGTTGGTGCGCTGGGGATGGGCGACGTGGATAACTACGCCATGCTGAATCTGAATGCGGCGGGAGAATATGTACTGGCGAACCTGACGACGTTTAGCGGCGGCACCACCTCGCTGGCGGCGAGCGCAACGCTCAGTACGACCGTGCTTGACCAGCAGGAGGGCAGCGTGCTGAGCATTGATTTAGGCGCGGATGCCAGTAGCCCAATCATTACCGCCGACAGCGTCAGCCTGAACGGCACGCTGAATATCACCGGGATTGGCAATATTCAGGATCCGCTTACCCATGCCCCTTACGCCTTCACGCTGATCGATGCCGACAGCGCCATTAGTGGGGACTTTGACGACCTGACCGTCGCCGGAATCGAAGCCAAAGAAACGGATTTCCTGACGGTTGACAGCCGTGTAGTACCCGCCGATAACTCGCAATACGAACTGACGGCGTCACTCTCCTGGTATGCGGATGAAAATAATGCGGCGACGGATGCGCACGGCATCTTTACCCTCAGCGATCCCGATGGCAGCTTTACGCTGAATACGGTGCTGGCGGATGTCGACCCGAACAGCGTGACTGGCTGGGATGGCAAAACGCTGACCAAAGCGGGTGACGGCACGTTGATCCTGAACACTGCCAACACTTACAGCGGTGAAACTCGCGTCACCGAAGGCACATTGTGGCTGACGGATACCGGAGTAATTGGCGTGCCGGATGCGTCTGGCCAGGGGGCTGTAAATGTTGACTCTGGTGCCACTTTCGGCGGCAGCGGCGTAGTGAACGGCGATGTCTACAACAGTGGCAAGATTGCTATGAGCCATGAAGGCGAAACGGGCAACACACTAACCATCAACGGTAACTACACTGGCGACAACGGTAATCTGTATTTCAACACGCAACTGGGCGACGACAGTTCACCAACCGATAAACTGGTCATCTCCGGTGATACTTCGGGTAACACGACGGTCTATGTTGCTAACGTCAATGGTAAAGGCGCACAGACGAAAAATGGTATTGAAGTGATCGATGTCGGCGGCCAGTCAGAAGGTGTCTTTACCCAGGGTAACCAGGTGCAGATTGGGCTGTATGAATACCGTCTGTATGAAGATGAAGGCGACTGGTATTTACGCTCACAATCCACCGTTCCACCGGAACCGGATGATAGTGGCGATGTCCCGGTAACGCCGCAATATCGCCCTGATATCGGCGCTTACCTCGGTAACCAGTGGATGGTGCGTAACCTGCAAATGCAGACGTTGTGCGATCGCGAAGGTAGTCAGTACCATAATGAAGATGGCAGTGTCTGGATGCGTTTCAAGGCGGGTAATGCCGGGTCGCAGGCGGCTGACGGCAATGTTGATATCAACAACAACTATTCGCAGTTTCAGTTGGGCGGCGATATCCTGGCGTGGGATAACGACAGGCAGAGTCTGAAAGTCGGCGTGATGGCCAGTTACATCAACGCAGACACCGACAGCGAGGGTAATCGTGGCGCGGACGGCAGTCGGTTCAGCGCGACAGGTAATGTTGATGGCTACAATCTCGGAGTATATGCGACCTAGTTTGCTGATGCGCAAAACCATCAAGGGGTTTATGTCGATAGCTGGTATCAGTATGGCTTCTACAACAACAGCGTGAGTAACGGTGATGTAGGTTCTGAGGGTTATGACTCCACGGCACATGCCATCTCGCTGGAGACGGGCTACCGCCACGATATTGCGCTGAGTAACCAGAATACAGTGAGCCTGATACCACAGGCGCAGGCGACCTGGCAGAAGTATGATGCTGACAGCGTTATCGACAATAACGGCACTCGTATTGACGATCAGGATAGTGATAGCTGGACCACCCGTCTGGGGCTGCGTGTGGATGGTAAATTGCACAGGAACGCAACATCCATGATCCAGCCATTTGCCGAAGTGAACTGGTTGTACACTAGCGGTGATGTTTCAGTTTCGTTCGATGGCGCGGAGATGAAACAGGATAGCCCGACTAACCGGGCGCAGGCGAAAGTAGGGATTCAGGCGAACCAGGACTGCCAGTGGAGTATTACTGGCCAGGTTGTTGGTGAGACAGGAAGCCATAACTATAACGATCTTAATGGCAGTCTGAACCTGCGTTACAGTTGGTAAAATACAGAGGGCTTACCCGGTGTTGTTTCGCAGCCGGGTAAGTAAATGTATCAGGCTTATATCAGTCGTAGAGCCTTATTTAAAGTCGGCTTATTTCGAGCATGGATGTCAAATAAGCTGGCTTTCCTCACCCTCCGCAGAGCGAAAGCTAATACTCACTAACGTGCCACCGCCAGAAGGTTGCGAAAAAGTCAGCGTACCACCCAGCCGTTCTGCACGCTCGCGCATGATATTCAGACCATAATGACCTTCGGGCTCTTTCGGTTCACCGATGCCGATACCGTTATCACGGATATAGACCGTGTGATTGCCGTCCGGCGCGGTGACGCAACTGACGGCAATTTCGCTGGCGTTGGCGTGCTTCATCGCATTCAGCACCGCCTCGCGAATAATTTGCAACAAATGCACTTGCATTTGTGCATCCAGCGCCAGGGTTGGCAGACGGCAGTCGAGCGTCAGTCTGGCACTGGTTTGGTTTTGCAACGCATCCAGCATTTCACGCAGCGCAGAGGGGAGATCCGCCTGCTGGAGTGTCAGACGGAAAGTGGTCAACAGCTCGCGCAACTGCCGATAAGCATCATTCAACGCCTGGGAAAAATCGGCCATGATACTTTGTGCGGTGGCGTTATCTTCCGGTATCGAACGCTTCAGTAATGTCAACTGGATACGTAAGTAAGAAAGCACCTGTGCCAGCGAGTCGTGCAACTCGCGGGCGATGGTTGCGCGTTCTTCCATCAACAGCAACTGCTGAAAATGCTTCTGCGCCTGATTAAAGTACAAACCACGACCCAGCATCGACGAAACGCTGTTAAGCAGCGGTTCTGACGCTGACACGTTACTATTTTGCCAGTGTAGTTCGCCATATACTGTCTCTTGCATGGTCACCGGCAAAATTTGCATCGGCAGTTCAGGGTTTGGCTTTCCTTCGCTAATCCGCCAGTTTTCACCAACGTTAAGCTCCAGGTAATCAGCCGCTTCATTGTCGCGAACAATCTGCAAAATATGACGGAAACAATGTACATCAATCTGGCTGGTATTTAGCGCCTGCGAGCATTGGTACAGCACTTCCAGACGGCGCTTCGCTTCGTGGAGATCGCGGGTTTTTTCTTCTACTGACGCCTCCAGCGAGCGGTACAACTTATGCAGCTCGCTCGACATCTGGTTAAAGGTTTTTGCAAGCAGCCCCAGTTCATTCGGCAGGCTGGTATCCAGTGGCGGTGAGTCGAACTGCCCGTGTTCAATACGCTGACTGGCGGTCACCAGATGATTCAGAGGGGCAACCACCTGATGGCGTATGCGGCGCAGAGTAAAAAAGACCAGCGTGAAAATACCGATGCCGCCAGCCAGAGAAATCGCCACCACCAGCAGCATTTTGCGTTCAGCGTAGTGCTGCAAAGCCAGCACGAACAGGTCTATCTGATTGACATAACTATTGATATTAGCCTGATACCACGGCAAATCGCCGTTAATGAGCCGGTTATTCATCTCCAGCCAGTTGGCATTTAAATGCGCATAGCGAGTTTTTACCGCTTCTGGCACATACCAGACGTTGAGATTGGTTAATACCGGTGAATGCAGTGCCTGCTGGAACAGTTGGCGATGCGCATTGAGCTGCGGGCTGCCGCGTTGCAGATCGTAACCCAAACGATAACTTTGCATACGTAGCGATCCGGCAATATTGATCGCTTCGGCATCGCGCAAACTGCTCGCCAAAGTTAGCAGAGCAATACCAGTGGAAAGGATCGACAGCAGCACAATGTAAAAAAAGGCCCGGGCCAGACTGGCCGAGACGGGTCGTTTGACAATCACACGCGTCTTCTCCACATAAAATAATTAATGTTTCAGGTCGCTGAAACGCAATTTAATAAGCGATGAGATTATTTGATCTGCCACAGTTTATAGCGAAATAGTTACTTGCCCTGGGCAAATGAATATTGCCGATTCCCCTGTAAGTCGGGTAATAACAACACTCATATAAAGAATAAGGTTTTTACAACCAAAAAAGAAGGTCGTTATGAATCGTTTTATTATGGCCAACAGTCAGCAATGTCTGGGTTGTCATGCTTGTGAAATCGCCTGTGTCATGGCTCACAATGATGAACAACATGTCTTGAGCCAACACCATTTTCACCCCCGAATTACGGTTATTAAACATCAGCAACAGCGTAGTGCGGTAACCTGCCATCACTGCGAAGATGCGCCCTGTGCCCGTAGCTGCCCCAATGGCGCGATCAGCCATGTTGATGACAGTATTCAGGTCAATCAACAAAAGTGCATTGGCTGTAAATCCTGCGTGGTGGCCTGTCCGTTTGGCACCATGCAAATCGTCCTGACCCCCGTCGCTGCGGGTAAAGTGAAAGCTACAGCGCATAAATGCGACCTGTGCGCAGGGCGAGAAAACGGCCCCGCCTGTGTCGAAAACTGCCCGGCGGATGCGTTGCAACTGGTCACCGACTCCACATTATCCGGCATGGCGAAATCCCGCCGCTTACGCACCGCTCTTCAGGAACATCAACCCTGGCATGCCAGTACAACGGCACAAGAAATGCCGGTGATGAGTAAAGTTGAGCAAATGCAGGCAACGCCCGCGCGCGGCGAGCCGGATAAACTGGCAATTGAAGCGCGTAAAACTGGCTTTGATGAGATTTATCTACCGTTTCGTGCCGATCAGGCGCAGCGAGAAGCCTCGCGCTGCCTGAAGTGCGGTGAACACAGCGTCTGTGAATGGACTTGCCCGCTGCATAACCATATTCCACAGTGGATTGAACTGGTGAAAGCCGGAAACATCGACGCAGCGGTCGAGCTTTCTCACCAGACCAACACCCTGCCAGAAATTACCGGGCGTGTCTGCCCGCAAGACCGCCTGTGTGAAGGTGCTTGCACCATTCGCGATGAACACGGCGCGGTAACCATCGGCAACATTGAACGCTACATTTCGGATCAGGCGCTGGCGAAAGGCTGGCGGCCTGACTTAAGCCACGTCACCAAAGTCGACAAGCGGGTGGCGATTATCGGCGCGGGGCCGGCGGGGCTGGCTTGTGCGGATGTCCTGACGCGTAACGGTGTTGAGGTGACGGTGTACGATCGCCATCCGGAAATCGGCGGCCTGCTCACCTTTGGCATTCCTTCTTTTAAACTGGATAAATCTCTGCTGGCGCGTCGTCGGGAAATCTTCAGCGCGATGGGAATTCACTTCGAACTCAATTGTGAAGTGGGCAAAGATGTCTCTTTGGATGCGTTGCTGGAACAGTATGATGCGGTCTTCGTTGGCGTAGGTACTTACCGTTCCATGAAAGCGGGCTTACCCAATGAAGATGCGCCGGGCGTTTATGACGCTCTGCCGTTCCTCATTGCTAACACCAAACAGGTGATGGGGCTTGAAGAATTACCGGAAGAGCCGTTTATCAATACCGCCGGACTAAATGTCGTGGTACTGGGCGGTGGCGACACCGCAATGGACTGTGTGCGCACCGCGTTGCGTCACGGCGCGAGTAACGTCACCTGTGCCTATCGTCGTGACGAAGCTAACATGCCTGGCTCGAAAAAAGAGGTGAAAAACGCCCGCGAAGAGGGAGCGAACTTCGAATTTAACGTCCAGCCGGTGGCGCTTGAGCTGAATGAACAAGGTCACGTTTGCGGAATTCGTTTCCTGCGCACGCGTCTTGGTGAAGCGGATGCACAAGGACGTCGACGTCCGGTGCCGGTTGAAGGTAGTGAATTTGTCATGCCAGCCGACGCGGTGATTATGGCGTTTGGTTTTAACCCGCATGGGATGCCGTGGCTGGAGTCGCACGGTGTCAATGTGGATAAATGGGGCCGTATTGTGGCGGACGTTGAAAGCCAGTACCGTTACCAGACGACGAACCCGAAAATCTTCGCCGGTGGCGACGCCGTGCGTGGTGCGGATCTGGTGGTTACCGCAATGGCGGAAGGGCGTCATGCGGCGCAGGGAATTATTGACTGGCTGGGGGTAAAATCAGTCAAATCTCACTAATTTCATACACAGACAAACCCGACTTCACAGCGTAAGATAACAGTTCATTTCGCGCTGTGGAGTCGGTATGACGCAACAAATCACCCTCATCAAAGACAAAATTCTCTCCGATAACTATTTCACCCTGCACAACATTACTTATGATCTTACGCGCAAAGATGGCGAAGTGATCCGCCATAAACGTGAGGTTTATGATCGCGGTAATGGTGCGACGATCCTTCTGTACAACGCGAAGAAAAAGACCGTGGTGCTGATTCGTCAGTTCCGCGTTGCCACCTGGGTTAATGGCAATGAAAGTGGGCAGTTGATTGAAACCTGCGCCGGGCTGCTGGATAACGATGAACCGGAAGTCTGTATTCGCAAAGAAGCGATTGAAGAGACGGGTTATGAAGTTGGCGAAGTACGCAAATTATTTGAACTGTATATGTCGCCTGGCGGTGTAACCGAGTTAATCCACTTTTTTATCGCGGAATACAGTGACAGTCAGCGCGCTAACGCGGGTGGCGGCGTAGAAGATGAAGATATTGAAGTGCTCGAGCTGCCGTTCAGCCAGGCGCTGGAGATGATCAAAACTGGCGAGATACGTGACGGTAAGACGGTGTTATTGCTTAACTATTTGCAAGCGTCACATTTAATGGACTGAAAAGTAACAATAATATTTCGCTGATTATTATTGGCTCAATCCGATAAATCCGATTGAGCCGCGCTATCTGCGCAACGAAGATACGACTTGTGCTGTTTGTTTGAACTTCTGGGGTCGTACCGTCCATGCGCTATCGCATTTTCCTTCTCATGTTTATCGCTTTGTTGCCGACGTCTTTAGCGTGAGCAGCACCAGCGCAACGGACGTTTTCCGACTGGCAGGTCACTTGTAATAATCAAAATTTCTGCGTAGCGCGCAACACAGGCGATCACAATGGGTTGGTGATGACTCTTAGCCGCAGTGCCGGGGCGCATACCGACGCCGTTTTACGTATTGAGCGTGGTGGTTTGAAATCACCGGATGCGTTGGAAGAGGAGATAGCGCCACGACTACTATTAGATGGAAAGCCGCTGGCATTAATAGGAGATAAGTGGCGAATTTCGCCGTGGTTATTAGTGACCGATGATACGGCGACCATCACCGCGTTTTTAAAGAGGGTTCAGGATGGGAAGGCAATCACCTTACGTGACGGCGAGCAGACCATTTCTTTGAGCGGTTTAAAAGCGGCGTTGATATTTATTGATGCCCAACAAAAGCGCGTTGGTAGTGAAACCGCGTGGATCAAGAAAGGGGATGAGCCGCCGCTTAGCGTGCCGCCTGCGCCTGCACTGAAAGAGGTCGCAGTAGTGAATCCAACGCCAACGCCACTCTCACTTGAAGAACGTAACGATTTGCTGGATTACGGTAACTGGCGGATGAAGGGGCTGCGTTGTTCGCTTGACCCGTTGCGTCGTGAAGTGAGCGTCACGGCGCTGACCGACGACAAGGCATTAATGATGATTGGCTGTGAGGCTGGCGCGTATAACACCATTGATCTGGCGTGGATCGTTTCGCGTAAAAAACCGCTGGCATCGCGCCCGGTAAGGTTGCGCTTACCGTTCAACAACGGTCAGGAGACGAATGAACTGGAGTTGATGAACGCGACATTTGATGAAAAGTCGCGTGAACTGGTGACGTTAGCGAAAGGGCGTGGGTTAAGCGATTGTGGTATCCAGACTCGCTGGCGTTTTGACGGCCAGCGCTTTCGTCTGGTGCGTTACGCCGCAGAGCCAACTTGCGATAACTGGCATGGACCAGACGCCTGGCCCACGTTGTGGATCACCCGTTAAACATCATGGCGGGAACATGTAAGCCTGATAAGACGCGCCAGGCCGGATAAGACGCGTCAGCGTCGCATCCGGCAATCAGCATCCGGCAATCAGCATCAGACGCCTTTTACCCCAAGCACCTTATGCGCTTTTGCCACAATATTCTCGGCAGTAAAGCCAAAGAACGGGAATAGTTTATCCGCCGGAGCAGATTCGCCATAACCTGTCATTCCGACAATCGCCCCTTTCAGACCGACATATTTGTACCAGTAATCGGCAATACCTGCTTCTACCGCTACGCGGGCAGAAACGTTTGAGGGCAGCACCGACTCACGATATTCCTCATCCTGGGCGTCAAAAATATCCGTCGAGGGTAAGGAAACCACGCGCACATTGCGTCCTTCGCCCGCCAGTTTCTCTGCCGCTTGCAGGGTAATCTCCATCTCTGAACCGGTAGCAATCAAGATAATATCCGGCTTGCCGCCGCTGTCTTTCAACACATAACCGCCACGAGCAATCTCTTTCACCTGCTCCGGAGTGCGTTCCACCTGGGCCAGATTTTGTCTGGAGAGGATCAGCGCCGTCGGTCCGTTATGGCGCTCAACAGCCAGTTTCCAGCCCACCGCCGCTTCTACCTGATCGCACGGTCGCCAGGTGCTGAAATTCGGCGTTAAGCGCAAACTGGCCAGTTGCTCAACCGCCTGGTGCGTCGGGCCATCTTCCCCCAGACCAATCGAGTCATGGGTATAAACCATAATCTGCCGCGCTTTCATCAGTGCCGCCATACGCGCGGCGTTGCGGGCATATTCAACAAACATCAGGAACGTTGCGGTATACGGTACAAATCCACCGTGGTGCGCGATGCCGTTGGCGATAGCGGTCATACCAAATTCACGCACCCCGTAGTGAATATAATTCCCTGCCGGATCTTCCTTCAGCGACACAGAACCTTTCCAGATGGTGAGGTTGCTGGGAGCCAGATCCGCTGAACCGCCAAGCAGCTCCGGCAGCATTGGGCCGTAAGCGTTAAGCGTATTTTGCGAGGCTTTGCGGGTCGCGATTTTCGCCGGATTCGCCTGCAACTCATTGATATATTTCTGAGTCGTTTTCTCCCAGTCTTTCGGCAAACCGCCACTCATCCGGCGGGTAAACTCTTCTGCCAGTTGTGGATGGGCTTTTTTATACGCGGCAAACTTCTCATTCCAGCTCTGCTGCGCTTTTTCGCCTTTTTCGCGGGCATCCCAGGCGTGGTAAATTTCTTTGGGGATCTCAAAGGGTGGATGATGCCAGCCCAGTTTTTGCCGTGCCAGCGCCACTTCTTCTTCACCCAGTGGGGCGCCGTGCGCCTCTTCTTTACCCGCTTTATTAGGCGAGCCAAAGCCAATCACCGTGCGGCAGATAATCAGCGACGGCTTATCTTTCACGCTTTGTGCTTCGAGAATAGCTTCCTTCAGCGCTTGCGGATCGTGACCGTCGATTTCGTGGACAACATGCCAGTGATAGGCTTCAAAGCGTTTTGCCGTATCGTCGGTAAACCAGCCTTCAGTTTCACCATCAATCGAAATCCCGTTGTGATCGTAAAAACCAATCAGCTTACCGAGTCCCAGCGTTCCCGCCAGTGAACAGACCTCATGGGAGATACCTTCCATCAGGCAACCATCACCCATAAACACATAAGTGAAGTGATCGACAATCTCATGATCCGGCTGGTTAAACTGCGCCGCCAGCGTGCGTTCTGCTATCGCCAGTCCGACTGCGTTCGCCAGCCCCTGACCCAGCGGCCCCGTGGTGGTTTCTACGCCCGGCGTATAGCCAATCTCCGGGTGACCTGGTGTTTTTGAATGTAGCTGACGGAAGTTCTTCAGCTCTTCCAGCGGCAGGTCGTAACCGGTCAGATGCAGCAAACTGTAGAGCAGCATCGATGCGTGACCGTTAGAGAGAATAAAGCGGTCGCGATCATACCAGGTCGGGTCGGTGGGGTTATGTTTAAGAAAATCGTTCCACAACACTTCGGCAATATCGGCCATGCCCATCGGCGCGCCGGGATGACCAGAATTGGCTTTTTGCACCGCATCCATACTGAGCGCGCGAATCGCATTGGCAAGGTCTTTTCGGGACATAGAACACTCCGTGGCTGGTTTACAGTTTGGCGGCAAGAAGATCTTCCAGTTTGCGTTGATCGACAGCGAACAGGCGGATGCCTTCAGACAGTTTTTCTACCGCCATCGCATCCTGATTGTGTTCCCAACGAAATTCCGCTTCGCTCATAGGGGTAGGGCGCGGGAAATGCTGAGAAGGCGGGATTAATTTACGTACCACCGGCGAGACTTTTTCCTGCAATTCTTTCAGCAAGTTCGGCGCGATGGTCAGACGGTCACAACCGGTTAAAGCGAGGATTTGCTCGGTACGGCGGAAACTTGCGCCCATCACGATGGTTTCGTAACGGTGCTGTTTATAGTAGTCGTAGATATTGCGTACTGATTTGACGCCCGGATCTTCTTCTACCACATATGGGTCCATTGGTTTGCGCGCCTGATACCAGTCATAAATACGGCCCACAAACGGTGAAATCAGAAAAACGCCTGCTTCTGCGCAGGCTCGTGCCTGAGCAAAGGAAAACAGCAGCGTCAGATTGCAATTAATACCTTCTTTTTCCAGCTCTTCTGCCGCGCGAATTCCTTCCCATGTCGAAGCCAACTTGATCAGAATGCGTGACTTCTCAACGCCCTGCTGCTGGTACAAATCCACCAGATGGCGCGCTTTCTCAATACTCTTTTCTTTATCAAAAGAGAGGCGTGCATCAACTTCTGTCGACACACGACCGGGTACGATTTTGAGAATTTCTGTACCGAAATTGACCGCCAGTTTGTCACAGGCCGCGACGACTTGTTGTTCCTGGGTTTGACCGTTTTTTTTACCCCAGGCAATAGCATCGTCTATTAAATGCTCATATTGTGATAATCCGGCAGCCTTGAGTAACAGCGAAGGATTGGTGGTGGCATCCTGAGGATGGTAGTGACGAATGGACTCAATATCGCCACTGTCTGCCACGACCGTGGTGAACTGTTTGATGCCGTCTAACTCGTTCATAGGAAATACTCCTTGAAAAGTAAAGTGTTAGATGAGTGCGTTAATTCACACTTCTGACAAATTTCGCGAAACGCATCAAAAAAGCATAGCAGACAGGCATGGTATTGCTGGATTAAGCAGGTAACATCAGTGTTATAGGATTATTACCGAAACATTATTTTGATGTGGAGAGTTTGGACTTGCTCAAAGTCTGAAAGCTCCGGCAAGGTGATAATGTGCGCCACGTTGTGGGCGAAGGCAGCAACCCACACATTTTTGTGAACGTTACGTGAAAGGAACAACCAAATGGATGACCAGTTAAAACAAAGTGCACTTGATTTCCATGAATTTCCAGTCCCAGGGAAAATCCAGGTTTCTCCGACCAAACCTCTGGCAACGCAGCGTGATCTGGCGCTGGCCTATTCGCCTGGCGTCGCCGCGCCTTGTCTTGAAATCGAAAAAGATCCGTTAAAAGCCTACAAATATACAGCGCGCGGTAACCTGGTGGCGGTGATCTCTAACGGTACGGCAGTGCTGGGGCTCGGTAACATTGGAGCACTGGCAGGCAAACCGGTAATGGAAGGCAAGGGCGTTCTGTTTAAGAAATTCGCCGGGATAGATGTGTTTGACATCGAAGTTGATGAGCTGGACCCGGATAAATTTATTGAAGTGGTCGCCGCACTCGAACCGACGTTCGGTGGTATCAACCTTGAAGACATTAAAGCGCCAGAATGTTTCTACATTGAGCAGAAACTGCGCCAGCGAATGAACATTCCGGTATTCCATGACGACCAGCACGGTACGGCAATCATCAGCACCGCCGCCATCCTCAACGGCTTGCGCGTGGTGGAGAAAAATATCTCCGACGTAAGGATGGTGGTTTCTGGCGCAGGTGCAGCGGCAATCGCCTGTATGAACCTGCTGGTGGCGCTGGGTCTGCAAAAACACAACATCGTAGTTTGCGACTCAAAAGGCGTTATCTATCAGGGGCGCGAGCCGAACATGGCGGAAACCAAAGCGGCATATGCAGTTGTGGATGACGGCAAACGTACCCTCGACGATGTGATTGAAGGCGCGGATATTTTCCTCGGCTGTTCCGGCCCGAAAGTGCTGACCCAGGAGATGGTGAAGAAAATGGCTCGCGCGCCGATGATTCTGGCGCTGGCGAACCCGGAACCGGAAATTCTGCCGCCGCTGGCGAAAGAAGTGCGTCCGGACGCCATCATCTGTACCGGTCGTTCCGACTATCCGAACCAGGTCAACAACGTGCTTTGCTTCCCGTTCATCTTCCGTGGCGCGCTGGACGTTGGCGCAACGGCCATCAACGAAGAGATGAAACTGGCAGCGGTACGCGCAATTGCTGAACTGGCTCATGCGGAACAGAGCGAAGTGGTTGCTTCTGCCTATGGCGATCAGGATCTGAGCTTTGGCCCGGAATACATTATTCCTAAACCGTTCGATCCACGCCTGATCGTCAAGATCGCGCCAGCGGTGGCAAAAGCGGCAATGGAGTCCGGTGTGGCGACGCGCCCGATTGCCGACTTTGACGCCTACATCGACAAGTTGACCGAGTTCGTTTACAAAACCAACCTGTTTATGAAGCCGATTTTCTCCCAGGCTCGCAAAGCGCCGAAGCGCGTTGTCCTGCCTGAAGGGGAAGAGGCGCGCGTTCTGCACGCGACTCAGGAACTGGTAACGCTGGGACTGGCAAAACCAATTCTTATTGGTCGTCCAAATGTGATCGAAATGCGCATTCAGAAACTGGGTTTGCAGATCAAAGCGGGCGTTGATTTTGAGATCGTCAATAACGAATCCGATCCGCGCTTTAAAGAGTACTGGAGCGAATACTTCCAGATCATGAAGCGTCGTGGTGTAACTCAGGAACAGGCGCAGCGTGCTCTGATCAGCAACCCGACTGTGATCGGCGCGATCATGGTTCAGCGTGGCGAAGCCGATGCAATGATCTGCGGTACGGTGGGCGAATATCACGAACACTTCAGCGTGGTGAAAAATGTGTTTGGCTATCGCGATGGTGTTCACACCGCTGGCGCAATGAACGCGCTGCTGCTGCCGAGTGGTAACACCTTTATTGCTGATACTTACGTCAATAATGAGCCAGATGCAGAAGAGCTGGCGGAGATCACCTTGATGGCGGCAGAAACGGTCCGTCGTTTCGGTATTGAGCCGCGCGTTGCTCTGCTGTCGCATTCCAACTTCGGCTCTTCTGACTGCCCGTCGTCAAGCAAGATGCGTAAAGCGCTGGAGCTGGTGAGAGAACGTGCTCCTGAACTGATGATTGATGGTGAAATGCATGGTGACGCGGCGCTGGTAGAAGCGATTCGCAACGACCGTATGCCGGACAGCCCTTTGAAAGGTTCCGCCAATATTCTGGTGATGCCGAACATGGAAGCCGCCCGCATTAGTTACAACTTGTTGCGCGTTTCCAGCTCGGAAGGTGTGACGGTCGGCCCGGTGCTGATGGGCGTGGCAAAACCGGTTCACGTATTAACGCCAATCGCGTCAGTGCGTCGTATCGTTAACATGGTGGCGCTGGCCGTGGTTGAAGCGCAAACTCAACCGCTGTAATTCTTAATGTTAAATCACGCTTACCCTGAATTATTCGGGGTAAGCGATTTACCGCAATATATCAGAAGGGATTATTACTGGTTTTTCGAATAATAAAGTACGCCATATAAAAATAAATCAATATCAATTTAATTATATTCATGTGCTGCACGTGAAAATATATGCATTACATAAAATATCTCCCCATTCTTAGTGATCTACCTCACCTTTCAAACTCGCTTGCCGAATTTTGTTATTTACTCTGACGAAAAATTGTCACGATAGCCGCAAGTTTTTCACAGGCGGCGACTCATGGATAAAGAACGCATCATTCAGGAATTTGTGCCCGGGAAACAGGTCACGCTGGCACATCTCATTGCGCACCCTGGCGAGGAACTGGCGAAGAAAATCGGTGTTCCGGATGCAGGTGCAATCGGCATTATGACGCTAACTCCCGGAGAAACGGCGATGATTGCCGGTGATTTAGCATTGAAAGCCGCCGACGTACACATTGGTTTTCTCGACCGCTTCAGTGGTGCTCTGGTGATTTATGGCTCGGTGGGCGCAGTGGAAGAAGCTTTATTACAAACCGTTAGCGGTTTAGGGCGCTTATTAAATTATACGCTGTGTGAAATGACGAAAAGTTAATACGAGGCATTCATGAAACGAATCGCGTTTGTGGGGGCCGTCGGGGCAGGAAAAACAACGCTTTTTAATGCTTTGCAGGGGAATTACGCTCTCGCCAGAAAAACGCAGGCTGTGGAATTTAATGATAAGGGTGATATTGATACTCCAGGTGAATATTTTAGCCATCCCCGCCTGTATCACGCCTTAATTACCACGCTACAGGATGTGGACATGCTGATCTGTGTCCACGGCGCGAATGACCCGGAAAGCCGATTACCTGTCGGGTTGCTGGATATTGGCGTTATTAAACGGCAAATCGCCGTCATCAGTAAAACGGACATGCCAGATGCTGACATCGCCGCTACGCGACAGCTATTGCTTGAGACGGGCTTCGAAGAACCGATTTTCGCGCTAAACAGCCACGACCCGCAAAGCGTGCAGCAACTGGTGGATTATCTGGCATCTCTCACCGAACAGGAGGAAGCAGGTGAAAAAACTCATCACAGCGAATGATATTCGTGAAGCACATTCACGCGGCGAACAGGCAATGTCCGTGGTTCTGCGTGCCAGCATTATTACCCCGGAAGCGCGAGAAGTGGCGGCCCTGCTGGGGGTTACCATCATCGAGTGCGATGAATCGACGCCGGTAACGGCATCCGTTCCCGCCAGCGCGCCAGCCGATAAAACCGAAAACCAGCGCATCCGCGAAACCATCATCGCCCAGTTACCGGAAGGCCAGTTTACCGAAAGCCTGGTCGCGCAACTGATGGAAAAAGTGATGAAGGAAAAACAGTCGCTGGAGCAGGGCGCAATGCAGCCGAGCTTTAAATCGGTGACCGGCAAAGGCGGCATCAAAGTGATTGATGGCGGCAGCGTGAAATTTGGTCGTTTCGATGGCGCACAACCGCACTGCGTGGGCTTGACTGATCTCGTGACCGGAGACGACGGCAGCAGCATGGCCGCCGGTTTTATGCAGTGGGAGAACGCCTTCTTCCCGTGGACCCTGAACTACGACGAAATCGACATGGTACTGGAAGGGGAACTGCATGTTCGCCACGAAGGCGAAACCATGATCGCCAAAGCGGGCGATGTGATGTTTATCCCGAAAGGTTCCAGCATCGAATTTGGTACGACATCCAGCGTGAAGTTCCTGTATGTCGCCTGGCCGGCGAACTGGCAATCCCTATGAAAGATTTCATCACCGAAGCATGGCTAAGAGCAAACCATACGCTCAGCGAAGGCGCAGAGATCCATCTCCCTGCGGACAGTCGCCTGACGCCCTCTGCCCGGGAGTTGCTGGAAAGCCGCCATCTGCGCATCAAGTTTATTGATGAGCAGGGGAGTTTGTTTGTTGACGATGAACTGCAGCAGCCGCAGCGTGTTCACGGGTTGACCAGTAGCGATGAATATCCGCAAGCGTGCTGCGAACTGTGTCGCCAGCCGGTGGCAAAAAAGCCTGACACGCTGACTCACCTGTCGGCGGAAAAAATGGTCGCTAAAAGCGATCCGCGCCTGGGTTTTCGCGCTGTCCTCGACAGCACCATTGCGCTGACAGTGTGGCTGCAAATTGAACTGGCGGAACCGTGGCAGCCGTGGCTGGCGGATATCCGTTCGCGTCTTGGCAACATTATGCGTGCCGATGCGTTGGGGGAACCGCTGGCCGATCAGGCGATTGTCGGGTTTTCTGACGAAGAGCTGCATCGGCTTTCTCACCAGCCGCTGCGTTATCTCGACCACGATCATCTGGTGCCGGAAGCCAGCCACGGACGCGATGCGGCGTTGCTGAACCTGCTGCGAACCAAAGTGCGGGAAACCGAAACCGTCGCGGCGCAGGTGTTTATTACCCGCAGTTTTAACGTACTGCGTCCGGACATCTTGCAGGCGCTGAACCGCCTTTCCAGCACGGTTTACGTGATGATGATTTTGAGCGTAACGAAGCAGCCGCTAACGGTGAAACAGATCCAACAACGACTGGGGGAAACGCAATGATTATTGAACGTTGTCGTGAACTGGCGTTGCGAGCGCCCGCCAGAGTGGTTTTTCCGGATGCGTTAGACCAGCGTGTGCTGAAAGCTGCGCAATATCTGCATCAGCAAGGCCTGGCGACGCCCATTCTGGTCGCCAGTCCGTTTGAACTTCGCCAGTTTGCGTTCACTCATGGTGTGGCGATGGATGGACTACAGGCCATTGATCCGCATGGCAACCTCGCAATGCGGGAAGAATTTGCCCAGCGCTGGCTGACCCGTGCGGGAGAAAAAACGCCGCCGGATGCGCTGGAAAAACTCACCGACCCGTTGATGTTCGCCGCCGCGATGGTTAGCGCCGGTAAAGCGGATGTCTGTATCGCGGGCAATCTCTCTTCCACGGCGAATGTGTTGCGTGCCGGATTACGCATTATTGGTTTGCAACCTGACTGTAAAACGCTCTCCTCCATTTTCCTGATGTTGCCGCAGTACAGCGGCCCTGCGTTGGGTTTTGCCGATTGCAGCGTAGTGCCGCAACCAACGGCGGCGCAACTGGCTGATATCGCGCTTGCCAGCGCCGAGACATGGCGGGCTATCACCGGAGAAGAGCCGCGCGTGGCGATGCTGTCATTTTCCAGCAACGGCAGCGCCCGCCACCCCTGCGTTGCTAACGTTCAGCAGGCGACAGAAATAATCCGTGAACGCGCGCCACAACTGGTAGTGGATGGCGAGTTGCAGTTTGACGCCGCCTTTGTGCCGGAAGTGGCAGCGCAAAAAGCGCCTGCCAGCCCGCTTCAGGGCAACGCCAATGTGATGGTTTTTCCGTCGCTAGAGGCGGGAAATATTGGCTACAAAATCGCACAACGACTTGGCGGATATCGTGCCGTCGGGCCATTGATACAAGGACTTGCCGCGCCGATGCACGATCTCTCGCGTGGTTGTAGCGTGCAGGAAATTATCGAGCTGGCGCTGGTGGCCGCCGTACCGCGTCAGACAAAAGTGAACCGCGAAAGCAGTTTACCCACACTGGTTGAATGAACGGTCCCGTTCTGGACCCCTATAAAGAGGAAAACACAATGGAAGCATTAGGAATGATCGAAACCCGGGGCCTGGTTGCACTGATTGAGGCTTCTGATGCGATGGTGAAAGCCGCGCGCGTCAAACTGGTTGGTGTTAAGCAGATTGGTGGCGGTCTGGTGACTGCAATGGTTCGCGGTGATGTTGCTGCCTGTAAAGCCGCGACCGATGCCGGTGCCGCAGCGGCACAGCGTATTGGCGAGCTGGTATCCGTACACGTTATCCCGCGTCCGCACGGCGACCTGGAAGAAGTCTTTCCGATCGGCCTGAAAGGCGACAGCAGCAACCTGTAATCACCCTGTGTGACGTCGATTCGGGCGTCACGCTCTCTCCTTGTTCATTTTACCTTCTGCGGAGGGTAGGGGGAGCTTTTACCTGAAATACGCCATGGAGGCGGGTATGAAACTGGCAGTCGTCACAGGACAAATTGTTTGTACCGTACGCCATCACGGACTGGCGCATGACAAATTGCTGATGGTGGAAATGATTGATCCACAGGGAAATCCCGATGGGCAGTGTGCCGTCGCTATCGACAATATTGGCGCAGGAACCGGAGAGTGGGTGTTGCTGGTGAGTGGCAGTTCCGCCCGCCAGGCGCATAAAAGCGAAACGTCGCCGGTCGACTTGTGCGTGATTGGCATTGTCGATGAGGTGGTGTCTGGCGGTCAGGTCATTTTCCACAAATAAGGCAGAACATCATGAATCAACAGGATATTGAACAGGTGGTGAAAGCGGTGCTGCTGAAAATGCAAAGCAGTGATACACCGCCCGCCGCCGTTCATGAGATGGGCGTTTTTGCTTCCCTGGATGACGCCGTTGCGGCTGCTAAAGTGGCGCAACCTGAGTTAAAAAGTGTGGCGATGCGCCAGTTAGCCATTGCTGCTATTCGTGAAGCAGGCGAAAAGCACGCCAGAGATTTAGCGGAACTTGCCGTTAGTGAAACCGGCATGGGTCGCGTTGAAGATAAATTTGCCAAAAACGTCGCTCAGGCGCGCGGTACGCCGGGTGTTGAATGCCTTTCTCCGCAGGTGCTGACCGGTGATAACGGCCTGACCTTGATTGAAAACGCACCCTGGGGCGTGGTGGCTTCGGTGACACCGTCAACCAATCCGGCGGCAACTGTAATTAATAACGCCATCAGCCTGATCGCCGCGGGCAACAGCGTCATTTTCGCCCCACATCCGGCGGCGAAAAAAGTCTCTCAGCGGGCGACTACGTTACTCAACCAGGCGATTGTCGCCGCAGGCGGGCCAGAAAATTTACTGGTTACCGTGGCAAATCCGGATATCGAAACCGCGCAACGCTTGTTCAGGTTTCCGGGCATTGGCCTTTTGGTGGTGACAGGTGGCGAAGCGGTAGTGGAAGCGGCGCGCAAACACACCAATAAACGCCTGATTGCCGCAGGTGCCGGTAATCCGCCGGTGGTGGTGGATGAAACCGCCGACCTCGCCCGTGCCGCGCATTCCATCGTCAAAGGCGCTTCTTTTGATAACAACATCATTTGTGCCGATGAAAAGGTACTGATTGTCGTTGATAGCGTAGCCGATGAACTGATGCGCCTGATGGAAGGCCAGCACGCGGTGAAACTGACCGCAGAGCAGGCACAGCAACTGCAATCTGTGTTGCTGAAAAATATCGACGAGCGCGGAAAAGGCACCGTCAGCCGTGACTGGGTAGGTCGTGACGCGGCGAAAATCGCGGCAGCAATTGGCCTGAACGTCCCGCAAGAAACGCGTTTGCTGTTTGTGGAAACCACTGCAGAACATCCCTTTGCCGTTACCGAGCTGATGATGCCGGTGTTGCCTGTCGTGCGCGTCACCAACGTGGCTGATGCCATTGCGCTGGCGGTGAAACTGGAAGGTGGTTGCCACCACACGGCGGCAATGCACTCGCGCAATATCGACAACATGAACCAGATGGCAAACGCCATTGATACCAGCATTTTCGTCAAGAACGGGTCGTGCATTGCCGGGCTGGGGCTGGGCGGAGAAGGCTGGACCACGATGACCATCACCACGCCAACCGGTGAAGGGGTAACCAGCGCGCGGACGTTTGTTCGTCTGCGCCGTTGTGTATTAGTCGATGCGTTTCGCATTGTTTAAGGAGTAACAGATGGCGCACGACGAACAATGGCTCACCCCACGTCTGCAAACAGCGGCAACGTTGTGTAACCAGACGCCAGCGGCGACGGAATCTCCGCTGTGGTTGGGGGTGGATCTGGGCACCTGCGATGTGGTGTCAATGGTCGTCGACCGCGACGGTCAGCCGGTGGCGGTATGCCTCGACTGGGCCGATGTGGTCCGCGACGGCATCGTCTGGGATTTCTTCGGCGCAGTCACCATTGTTCGTCGCCATCTTGACACCCTTGAGCAGCAATTGGGTCGCCGTTTTAGTCATGCGGCGACGTCATTTCCCCCGGGGACGGATGCGCGTATTTCCATCAACGTGCTGGAATCTGCCGGACTGGAAGTGAGTCATGTGCTGGATGAGCCAACGGCGGTGGCAGACCTGCTGCAACTGGACAACGCTGGCGTAGTGGATATCGGCGGTGGCACCACCGGTATTGCCATTGTGAAACAGGGCAAAGTGACTTACTCGGCAGATGAAGCGACTGGCGGACATCATATCTCTCTGACCCTCGCCGGAAATCGTCGCATTCCGCTGGAAGAGGCGGAGCATTACAAGCGCGGTCACGGCAAAGAAATTTGGCCTGCGGTGAAGCCGGTATACGAAAAAATGGCGGACATTGTCGCCCGACATATCGCAGGGCAGAGCATTACTGATTTATGGCTGGCAGGTGGTTCCTGTATGCAACCGGGCGTGGCGGAACTGTTTCGCAAACAATTCCCTGCATTACAGGTGCATTTACCGCAGCACAGTTTGTTTATGACCCCGCTGGCGATAGCCAGTAGCGGGCGAGAGAAAGCGGAGGGGATCTATGCAAAATGAATTGCAAACGGCGCTCTTTCAGGCATTCGATACCCTGAATCTGCAACGGGTAAAAACATTTAGCGTTCCGCCAGTGACGCTCAGCGGTCTGGGCGCGGTGAGCGGTTGTGGACAACAAGCGCAAACCCGTGGCCTGAAACATCTGTTTGTAATGGCAGACAGCTTTTTACATCAGGCGGGGATGACCGCTGGCCTTATGCGTAGTCTGGCCGTCAAAGGAATTGCCATCACGCTCTGGCCGTGTCCGGTGGGCGAACCGTGTATTACTGACGTTTGTGCGGCTGTGGCGCAACTGCGTGAATCGGGTTGCGATGGGGTGATCGCGTTTGGCGGTGGGTCGGTGCTGGATGCGGCGAAAGCCGTTGCGTTGCTGGTGACGAACCCCGATAGCACACTGGCCGGGATGTCAGAAAACAGCGTTCTGCAATCACGCCTGCCGCTGATTGCCATTCCAACGACTGCCGGAACCGGCTCTGAAACCACTAACGTGACGGTGATTATCGACGCAGTGAGCGGGCGCAAGCAGGTATTAGCACATGCTTCGCTGATGCCGGATGTTGCCATTCTCGACGCCGCGCTGACCGAAGGCGTGCCGTCGCATGTCACGGCGATGACCGGTATCGACGCGTTAACTCATGCCATTGAAGCGTACAGCGCGTTGAACTCCACACCGTTTACCGACAGTCTGGCGATTGGCGCAATCGCGATGATCGGTAAATCGTTGCCGAAAGCGGTGGGCTACGGGCATGACCTTGCTGCGCGCGAGAGCATGTTGCTGGCTTCATGTATGGCCGGAATGGCGTTTTCCAGCGCGGGGCTTGGGTTGTGTCACGCGATGGCGCATCAGTCGGGTGCGGCGCTGCATATTCCGCACGGTCTGGCGAACGCCATGTTGCTGCCAACGGTGATGGAGTTTAACCGAATGGTTTGTCGTGAACGCTTTAGCCAGGTTGGTCGGGCGCTGCGAACTAAAAAATCGGACGATCGTGACGCTATTAACGCGGTAAGTGAGCTGATTGTGGAAGTTGGGATTGGTAAACGGCTGGGCGATGTTGGTGCGACATCTGCGCATTACGATGCATGGGCGCAGGCCGCGCAGGAAGATATTTGTCTGCGTAGCAACCCGCGTACCGCCAGCCTGGAGCAGATTGTCAGCCTGTACGCAGCGGCGCAATAAACGCCGGATGCGACGCTTGTCGCGTCTTATCCGGCCTACAGGATTGCACATGTAGGGCGGATAAGGCTTCACGCCGCATCCGCCAGTGGCGCGGTACAAGTGCTGGATGCGACGCTTGTCGCGTCTTATCCGGCCTACAGGATGCACATGTAGGGCGGATAAGGCGTTCACGCCGCATCCGCCAGTGGCGTGGTACAAGTGCCGGATGCGACGCTTGTCGCGTCTTATCCGGCCTACAGGATTACACATGCAGGGTGGATAAGGCGTTCACGCCGCATCCGCCAGTGGCGCGGTGCAGATGCCGGATGCGACGCTTGTCGCGTCTTATCCGGCCTACAGGATTACACATGCAGGGTGGATAAGGCGTTCACGCCGCATCCGCCAGTGGCGTGGTACAAGTGCCGGATGCGACGCTTGTCGCGTCTTATCCGGCCTACAGGATTGCACATGCAGGGCGGATAAGGCGTTCACGCCGCATCCGCCAGTGGCGCGGTACAAGTGCCGGATGCGACGCTTGTCGCATCTTATCCGGCCTACAGGATTGCACATGCAGGGCGGATAAGGCGTTCACGCCGCATCCGCCAGTGGCGCGGTACAAGTGCCGGATGCGACGCTTGTCGCATCTTATCCGGCCTACAGGATTGCACATGCAGGGCGGATAAGGCGTTCACGCCGCATCCGCCAGTGGCGTGGTACAAGTGCCGGATGCGACGCTTGTCGCGTCTTATCCGGCCTACAGGATTGCACATGTAGGGCGGATAAGGCGTTTACGCCGCATCCGCCAATAAATAATAACTAACAGGGAGTAAAGGCGATGGGAATTAATGAAATCATCATGTACATCATGATGTTCTTTATGCTGATAGCTGCCGTAGACAGGGTTCTGTCGCAGTTCGGCGGTTCAGCGCGTTTCCTCGGTAAATTCGGTAAAAGCATTGAGGGATCGGGCGGCCAGTTTGAAGAAGGCTTTATGGCAATGGGCGCTCTGGGTCTGGCGATGGTCGGTATGACCGCGCTTGCGCCTGTACTGGCACACGTACTTGGGCCGGTAATCATCCCGGTTTACGAAATGCTCGGCGCAAACCCGTCAATGTTCGCCGGAACACTGCTGGCGTGCGATATGGGCGGCTTCTTCCTCGCCAAAGAACTGGCGGGCGGCGATGTGGCAGCGTGGCTATACTCTGGGTTAATTCTCGGGTCGATGATGGGGCCAACGATTGTGTTTTCCATTCCGGTGGCGCTTGGCATCATCGAACCGTCTGACCGCCGTTATCTCGCACTCGGCGTGCTGGCCGGTATTGTGACCATTCCGATTGGTTGTATCGCCGGTGGTCTGGTGGCGATGTATTCCGGTGTGCAGATCAACGGCCAGCCAGTGGAATTTACCTTCGCGCTGATCCTGATGAATATGATCCCAGTGATCATTGTCGCGATTCTGGTGGCGCTGGGGCTGAAATTCATCCCGGAAAAAATGATCAACGGTTTCCAGATCTTCGCCAAATTTCTCGTGGCATTAATCACCATCGGTCTTGCCGCTGCGGTGGTGAAATTCCTGCTTGGCTGGGAACTGATCCCCGGTCTTGATCCCATCTTTATGTCTCCTGGCGACAAACCCGGCGAAGTGATGCGCGCCATTGAAGTGATCGGATCGATTTCCTGCGTTCTGTTGGGGGCGTACCCGATGGTGCTGCTGCTGACCCGCTGGTTTGAAAAACCGCTGATGAGTGTCGGTAAGTTGCTGAATATGAACAATATTGCGGCGGCGGGTATGGTGGCGACGCTTGCCAACAATATCCCGATGTTCGGCATGATGAAGCAGATGGATACCCGCGGCAAAGTGATCAACTGTGCCTTCGCCGTTTCCGCTGCCTTTGCCCTGGGCGACCACTTAGGTTTCGCCGCTGCCAACATGAACGCCATGATCTTCCCGATGATTGTCGGCAAGCTGATCGGCGGTGTTACGGCGATTGGCGTGGCGATGATGCTGGTGCCAAAAGAAGATGCGACCACGGCTAAAACCGAAGCGGAGGCGCAATCGTGAACACTCGCCAGCTACTGAGCGTCGGTATCGATATCGGCACCACCACCACCCAGGTGATCTTCTCCCACCTGGAACTGGTTAACCGTGCGGCAGTGTCGCAGGTGCCGCGTTACGAATTCATCAAACGCGAAATTAGCTGGCAAAGCCCGGTGTTCTTTACCCCTGTCGACAAACAGGGCGGATTAAAAGAAGCGGAACTGAAAACTTTAATCCTTGAGCAATATCAGGCTGCGGGCATTGCACCGGAGAGCGTCGATTCCGGTGCCATTATTATCACCGGCGAAAGCGCGAAAACCCGCAATGCCCGTCCGGCGGTGATGACGCTCTCTCAATCGCTGGGCGATTTTGTCGTCGCCAGTGCCGGACCGCATCTCGAATCGGTGATTGCCGGGCACGGTGCCGGAGCGCAAACACTCTCTGAACAACGGTTATGTCGGGTGCTGAATATCGATATCGGTGGCGGCACGGCGAACTACGCCCTGTTCGATGCCGGAAAAATCAGCGGGACTGCCTGCCTCAACGTCGGCGGTCGGCTGCTGGAAACCGACTGCCAGGGGCGCGTGATTTACGCTCATAAACCGGGGCAGATGATTGTGGATGAGTGCTTCGGCACAGGCACTGACGCCCGTTTACTGACCGGTGCGCAGTTGGTGCAGGTTACCCGGCGGATGGCGGAACTGATTGTCGAAGTGATTGAAGGAACGCTCTCGCCGCTCGCGCAGGCATTGATGCAAACCGGTTTGCTGCCCGCAGGCGTTACGCCCGAAATCATTACTCTTTCTGGCGGCGTGGGCGAATGTTATCGCCATCAGCCCGCTGACCCGTTCTGTTTTGCCGATATTGGGCCGCTGCTGGCAACAGCGCTGCATGACCATCCGCGCCTGCGTGAGATGCGCGTGCAGTTTCCGGCGCAAACCGTGCGCGCCACGGTGATTGGCGCGGGTGCGCATACCCTTTCGCTCTCTGGCAGCACTATCTGGCTGGAGGGCGTGCAACTGCCGCTGCGCAATTTGCCGGTGGCGATCCCGATTGATGAAACGGATCTGGTGAATGGCTGGCAACAGGCGCTGATTCAGCTCGATCTTGATCCCAACTCTGACGCGTACGTGCTGGCGCTTCCCGCCGGGCTTCCCGTGCGTTACGCCGCGGTACTGACGGTCATCAACGCGCTGGTCGATTTCGTCGCGCGTTTTCCGAATCCGCATCCCCTGCTGGTGGTGGCCGGGCAGGACTTTGGTAAAGCTCTGGGCATGTTGTTGCGCCCACAGCTACAACAACTCCCGTTGGCAGTCATTGACGAAGTGATTGTTCGCGCGGGGGACTATATCGACATTGGTACGCCTCTTTTTGGCGGATCGGTTGTGCCGGTGACGGTGAAATCACTCGCATTTCCTTCCTGAGGGAACGACTTATGAAACTAAAGACCACATTGTTTGGCAATGTTTATCAATTCAAGGATGTAAAAGAGGTGCTGGCGAAGGCCAACGAACTGCGTTCGGGGGATGTGCTGGCGGGGGTTGCGGCAACAAGCTCGCAGGAGCGGGTAGCGGCAAAGCAGGTGTTGTCGGAAATGACCGTGGCGGATATCCGCAATAACCCGGTGATTGCCTATGAAGAAGACTGCGTGACGCGGCTGATTCAGGATGACGTTAACGAAACGGCCTACAACCAGATTAAAAACTGGAGCATCAGCGAGCTGCGTGAGTACGTCCTGAGCGACGAAACCAGCGTTGATGATATTGCCTTTACCCGTAAAGGGCTGACCTCGGAAGTGGTCGCGGCAGTGGCGAAGATTTGCTCTAACGCGGATCTGATCTACGGCGCAAAGAAAATGCCGATTATCAAAAAGGCCAATACCACCATCGGTATTCCAGGCACTTTCAGCGCCCGTTTGCAGCCAAACGATACCCGTGATGACGTACAAAGTATCGCCGCGCAAATCTATGAAGGGCTTTCCTTCGGGGTAGGCGATGCGGTGATCGGCGTCAACCCGGTGACGGACGATGTGGAAAACTTAAGCCGCGTGCTGGACACCATCTACGGGGTGATCGACAAATTCAACATTCCGACTCAGGGCTGCGTGCTGGCGCACGTCACCACCCAGATTGAAGCGATTCGTCGCGGCGCACCGGGCGGGCTGATTTTCCAGAGTATTTGTGGCAGCGAGAAAGGGCTGAAAGAGTTCGGCGTGGAACTGGCAATGCTGGACGAAGCCCGCGCAGTGGGCGCAGAGTTCAACCGTATTGCCGGGGAAAACTGCCTCTACTTCGAAACCGGACAAGGTTCTGCACTCTCCGCTGGTGCCAACTTCGGTGCAGATCAGGTGACGATGGAAGCGCGTAACTACGGGCTGGCGCGTCATTACGATCCGTTTATCGTCAACACCGTGGTCGGTTTTATTGGGCCGGAGTATCTCTACAACGACCGGCAGATTATCCGTGCGGGCTTAGAAGATCACTTTATGGGCAAGCTGAGCGGCATTTCTATGGGCTGTGACTGCTGCTACACCAACCACGCTGACGCTGACCAGAACCTCAACGAAAACCTGATGATCCTGCTCGCTACCGCAGGCTGCAACTACATCATGGGGATGCCGCTGGGTGACGACATCATGCTCAACTACCAGACCACGGCGTTCCATGACACCGCTACTGTGCGTCAGTTACTGAATCTGCGTCCGTCACCGGAGTTTGAACGCTGGCTGGAAAGCATGGGCATTATGGCAAACGGTCGCCTGACCAAACGGGCGGGCGATCCGTCACTGTTCTTCTGATGACGCGGAGATAACACATCATGGATCAAAAACAGATTGAAGAAATTGTACGCAGCGTGATGGCGTCAATGGGACAAGCGGCCGCCGCACCGTCAGAAGCAAAATGCGCCACCACAACCTGTGCAACACCGGTGACCTCGGAAAGCTGCGCGCTGGATTTAGGTTCTGCTGAAGCGAAGGCGTGGATTGGCGTTGAAAATCCGCATCGCGCAGACGTATTAACCGAACTGCGCCGCAGCACCGTGGCCCGCGTCTGTACCGGTCGTGCCGGTCCGCGTCCGCGTACCCAGGCGCTGTTGCGTTTCCTGGCCGACCACTCGCGCTCTAAAGATACGGTGCTGAAAGAGGTGCCGGAAGAGTGGGTGAAAGCGCAGGGGCTGCTGGAAGTACGTTCTGAAATTAGCGACAAAAACCTTTATCTGACGCGCCCGGATCTGGGACGTCGTCTGTGTGCGGAAGCCGTCGAGGCTTTGAAAGCGCAATGTGTCGCCAATCCTGACGTGCAGGTCGTTGTCTCCGATGGTCTGTCTACGGATGCCATCACTGTGAACTACGAAGAAATTCTGCCGCCGCTGATGGCGGGCTTGCAACATGCGGGGCTGAAAGTCGGCACGCCGTTTTTTGTGCGTTATGGTCGCGTGAAAATTGAAGACCAGATTGGCGAGCTTCTTGGCGCGAAAGTGGTGATCCTGCTGGTGGGCGAACGTCCGGGGTTAGGGCAGTCAGAGAGCCTCTCCTGCTACGCCGTTTACTCACCGCGTATGGCAACTACCGTGGAGGCCGATCGCACCTGTATCTCTAACATTCACCAGGGTGGCACGCCGCCGGTTGAAGCCGCAGCCGTCATTGTGGATTTGGCGAAACGTATGCTGGAGCAGAAAGCATCCGGCATCAACATGACCCGATAAGGAGGCATCATGCCAGCTTTAGATTTGATTCGACCGTCGGTCACTGCCATGCGGGTGATTGCCTCCGTTAACGCTGATTTTGCGCGTGAACTGAAATTGCCGCCGCATATTCGTAGCCTCGGGCTGATTTCCGCCGATTCTGATGATGTCACCTACATTGCGGCTGATGAAGCGACAAAACAGGCGATGGTTGAAGTGGTGTATGGTCGCTCGCTGTATGCCGGCGCGGCGCACGGCCCGTCACCGACTGCCGGTGAAGTATTGATTATGCTCGGCGGGCCAAACCCGGCGGAAGTGCGTGCCGGTCTGGATGCGATGGTCGCGCATATTGAAAACGGCGCGGCGTTCCAGTGGGCGAACGATAAGCAAGATACGGCATTCCTCGCTCATGTGGTTTCGCGTACCGGTTCTTATCTCTCTTCCACTGCGGGCATTACGCTCGGTGATCCGATGGCGTATCTGGTGGCACCGCCGCTGGAAGCGACCTACGGCATTGATGCTGCGTTGAAATCTGCTGATGTGCAACTGGTGACTTATGTTCCGCCACCGTCAGAAACCAACTATTCAGCGGCATTTTTGACCGGTAGCCAGGCAGCGTGTAAAGCGGCCTGTAACGCCTTTACTGATGCAGTGCTGGAAATCGCGCGTAATCCAATCCAACGTGCGTAACGGAGGTTGCCGATGAACAATGCACTGGGTTTGTTGGAAGTTGACGGCATGGTCGCCGCAATCGATGCGGCAGATGCCATGCTGAAAGCGGCAAACGTGCGTCTGCTCAGTCATGAAGTGCTTGACCCCGGTCGCTTAACGCTGGTGGTGGAAGGCGATCTGGCGGCGTGTCGTGCGGCGCTGGATGCCGGTTATGCCGCCGCAATGCGTACCGGGCGAGTTATCAGCCGCAAGGAAATTGGTCGACCTGATGATGACACCCAGTGGCTGGTTGCTGGCTTTAACCGACAGCTAAAGCAACCTGGCGCGCCAGCGATCGTCACGGAATCTGCCGACGAGTTGTTGGCGTTGTTAACATCAGTACGTCAGGGAATGACGGTCGGAGAAGTTGCCGCCCACTTTGGCTGGCCGCTGGAAAAAGCCAGAAATGCGCTCGAACAGCTCTTTTCTGCCGGGACGTTGCGTAAACGCAGTAGTCGTTATCGTCTCAAGCCCCATTAACCTGTCGGAGGTGCCGGGTGTCATATAACACCCGGCATTAACATCATGAAAAAGACCCGTACAGCCAACTTGCACCATCTTTATCATGAACCCTTACCCGAAAATCTGAGGCTCACGCCGAAGGTTGAAGTGGATAATGTTCATCAACAACAGACAACAGATGTCTATGAACATGCTTTGACAATTACCGCCTGGCAGCAGATTTATGATCAACTGCATCCGGGAAAGTTTCATGGTGAATTTACGGAAATCCTGCTTGATGATATTCAGGTTTTCCGTGAATACACCGGTCTGGCGCTGCGCCAGTCGTGTCTGGTCTGGCCGAACTCATTCTGGTTTGGTATTCCGGCGACGCGCGGTGAACAGGGATTTATCGGTTCGCAATGTCTGGGAAGCGCAGAAATAGCCACGCGGCCTGGCGGCACTGAGTTTGAATTAAGTACGCCGGACGATTACACCATTCTTGGCGTGGTGATCTCGGAAGATGTCATTTCCCGTCACGCAAACTTTCTGCATAACCCGGAAAGGGTGCTGCATATGTTGCGTAATCAGTCGGCGCTGGAAGTGAAGGAGCAGCATAAAGCCGCACTGTGGGGCTTTGTTCAACAGGCGTTGGCGACGTTTTGCGAGAATCCGGAGAACTTACATCAATCCGCTGTGCGTAAAGTGCTTGGCGATAACTTGTTGTTGGCGATGGGAGTGATGCTGGAAGAAGCGCAGCCAATGGTAACGGCGGAAAGCATCAGCCATCAGGGCTATCGACGATTGCTTTCCCGCGCCCGCGAATATGTGCTGGAGAATATGTTCGAACCGGTAACGGTGCTGGACTTGTGCAATCAACTGCACGTCAGTCGCCGCACCTTACAAAACGCATTTCACGCTATTTTGGGCATTGGCCCGAACGCGTGGCTGAAACGCATTCGCCTGAACGCCGTGCGCCGCGAGCTGATAAGCCCGTGGTCGCAAAGTCTGACGGTAAAAGACGCCGCCATGCAGTGGGGATTCTGGCATCTTGGGCAATTTGCGACGGATTATCAGCAACTGTTTGCCGAGAAGCCATCACTGACGCTGCATCAGCGGATGCAGGAGTTAGGGTGATGAAATTACACCCAATCCCTGACCTGAATAAATTTACTCAACGCCGCTTCCGGGCTGCCTTCTTCCGGTTGATAATCGTACTCCCAGCGTACCAGTGGCGGCATTGACATCAGGATTGATTCGGTGCGCCCGCCGGTTTGTAAGCCAAACAGCGTACCGCGATCCCAGACCAGGTTGAATTCGACATAACGACCGCGACGGTAGAGCTGGAAATTGCGCTCGCGCTCGCCATATGTCATTGCTTTACGTCGCTCAACAATCGGCAAGTATGCGTCGGCGTAACCTTTGCCTACCGCCTGCATAAAGGCGAAGCAGTGGTCGAAGTCTGGCGTGTTCAGGTCATCAAAGAACAGCCCGCCAATGCCGCGCTGTTCATTGCGATGTTTAAGGTAGAAGTATTCGTCGCACCACTTTTTGTAGCGTGGATAAACATCTTCGCCAAATGGCAGGCACAGGTCGCGGGCGGTGCGGTGCCAGTGAATGGCGTCTTCTTCAAAGCCATAGAAAGGGGTTAAGTCAAAACCACCGCCAAACCACCAGACGGGATCGACACCCGGTTTTTCGGCAATAAAAAAGCGCACATTGGCGTGGCTGGTGGGAACATACGGATTATGCGGATGCACTACCAGCGATACACCCATCGCCTCGAAACTGCGCCCGGCAAGTTCCGGGCGATGAGCAGTGGCAGAAGCGGGCATCGCGTCGCCGTGGACGTGAGAAAAGTTGACGCCCGCCTGTTCGAAAACACCACCATTACGCAACACCCGGCTACGCCCGCCGCCACCAGCTTCGCGCTGCCAGCTATCTTCGGCAAACTGTGTGCCATCTACGGCGCTCAGTTGCTGGCAAATTGTATCCTGAAGGTTGAGCAGGAACTGTTTAACCTGGTGTGCGTCGGGCTTCATAACTTACCGTTTTTTCGAGTGTGCTTTCTGGTTGTCAAACCAATGGAAATAACTGATCACGCCTTCGGCAATGGCAGAGGCGATTTTCTGACGAAACGCCGCCGTGCCTAACAGTCGCTCTTCTTCCGGGTTGGTGATAAATGAGGTTTCCACCAGCACCGAAGGAATCGACGGTGATTTCAACACCACAAACGCGGCTTGTTCGGTGTTGCGGCTGTGCAGCTTATGCACTGGTTTAATCTTCTTCAGAATATGCGAGCCAAGCGTCAGGCTGTTTTTAATGGTATCTGTTTGCACCAGATCAAACAGCACTTGCTGCAATAGATGATCCCTGTCAGTCGCTTTTTTCCCGGCGACTTCATCAGCGCGGTTTTCGCGTTCCGACAAATATTTTGCCATCGCACTACTCGCGCCACGGTTGGAGAGGGCAAAGACCGATGCCCCCGCGGCTTTCGGGTTGGTGAAGCCGTCGGCGTGAATTGACATAAACAGATCTGCGCCATGCTTATGGGCGATTTCAACGCGATCGTACAGTGGAATAAACGTATCGCCAGAACGCGTTAAACGCGCATCAATGCCATGATTGCGCAAAATAGAACGGACATTTTTGGCGATTGCCAGCACCACGTGTTTTTCTTTTGATCCGTTGCGACCAATCGCACCGGTATCAATCCCGCCGTGACCTGGATCGAGAACGACTACCCGTTTGCCTCCGGCTTTTTTGGCTTTCGGCTTACTGTGTCCGTTACTGGTTTTTAAAGGCTCTTCTTTGGCGATGGCTTGCGACATTCCTGACAACGTCAGGGCAGCCAATCCGGCTTTCAGCACCTGGCGGCGCGAAGTGAGTGTTTTTAGTGGTTTAAAAGTGCTCATACGGCCTGAGTTGTAATAATAAAGTTCCAGATGTTATATCGTATCGCGTAATCCGTTACGACGGTTTGCTGGTGAGAATTGTTTTACTTTTCATTTCAATAAATGACAACGCGTCATTATGCCACTTTTTCAACCGATTTTCGTCAGATATTGGCTAATTCGGTCGTTCACGCCATAATCACCCTTTTAACCCCCAAAAAGGTAACTCATACCATGGAGATACGCGTATTTCGCCAGGCAGATTTCGAAGAGGTCATCACCCTTTGGGAGCGTTGCGACTTGCTGCGTCCGTGGAACGATCCGGAAATGGACATCGAGCGCAAGATGAACCATGACGTCAGTTTGTTCCTGGTCGCGGAAGTTAACGGCGAAGTAGTGGGAACGGTGATGGGCGGTTATGACGGGCATCGCGGGTCTGCTTATTATCTTGGCGTGCATCCGGAGTTTCGCGGGCGTGGAATTGCCAATGCATTGCTTAATCGGCTGGAGAAAAAGCTTATTGCTCGCGGCTGTCCGAAAATTCAGATCAATGTACCGGAAGACAACGATATGGTACTCGGAATGTACGAACGCCTGGGATATGAACACGCCGATGTGCTGAGTCTGGGTAAGCGTTTGATTGAAGATGAAGAGTACTGAGTTTCATCCTGTCCATTATGATGTGCACGGACGCCTGCGTTTACCCTTCCTCTTCTGGTTTGTGCTATTGCTTCAGGCGCGAACCTGGGTGCTGTTTGTCATTGCCGGTGCGTCGCGCGAGCAGGGCACTGCGCTGCTGAATCTGTTTTATCCCGATCACGATAATTTCTGGCTGGGGTTGATACCGGGCATTCCGGCGGTGCTGGCATTCTTACTGAGTGGTCGGCGGGATACGTTTCCCCGTATCTGGCACGTGCTCTATTTTCTGTTGCTGTTGGCGCAGCTCGTTTTGCTTTGTTGGCAACCGTGGCTGTGGCTAAATGGTGAATCCGTCAGCGGTATCGGTCTGGCGCTGGTTATCGCGGATATTGTGGCGTTAATCTGGCTGTTGACCAATCGACGTTTACGCGCTTGTTTTGTGGAAGAAAAAGAATAACGGCACTTTTTTGCAAATTCGCACTCCAAGCAACGTTATTGAATAACCAAAGGAAGTGACATGAAATCGCTGCGTTTAATGTTATGCGCTATGCCGTTGATGCTGACCGGCTGTTCCACCATGTCGTCAGTTAACTGGTCTGCCGCTAATCCGTGGAACTGGTTTGGTTCGTCCACTAAAGTGAGCGAGCAAGGCGTTGGCAAATTAACGGCGTCCACGCCACTACAAGAACAAGCCATTGCCGATGCGCTTGATGGTGATTATCGGCTGCGCAGCGGAATGAAAACCGCGAACGGTAATGTGGTGCGCTTTTTTGAAGTGATGAAGGGCGACAGCGTGGCGATGGTTATCAACGGTGATCAAGGTACAATCAGCCGCATTGATGTCTCAGATAGCGATATTCCTGCTGACACGGGGGTTAAAATCGGTACACCGTTTAGTGACCTTTACAGCAAAGCATTTGGCAATTGCAAAAAAGCGGACGGTGATGATAATCGTGCCGTCGAATGTAAAGCCGAAGGCAGTCAACATATTAGCTACCAGTTTAGCGGTGAGTGGAGTGGTCCTGAAGGGTTAATGCCTTCTGACGATACCCTGAAAAACTGGAAAGTCAGTAAAATCATCTGGCGGCGTTAATTTGCGTCTGAACAAACCGTCGCCACAAAAAACACGTAAAATAGCGCTCAACAATGCCACGGATTGCGTGGCATTCTTATTTCAGGAGGAACAATGTCTCAGGTTCAGAGTGGCATTTTGCCAGAACATTGCCGCGCGGCGATTTGGATCGAAGCCAACGTAAAAGGGGAAGTTGATGCCCTGCGTGCGGCCAGTAAAAACTTTGCCGATAAACTGGCAACCTTTGAAGCAAAATACCCGGACGCGCATCTTGGCGCGGTTGTCGCCTTTGGCAACAACACCTGGCGTGCTCTGAGCGGCGGCGTGGGAGCCGAAGAGCTAAAAGATTTTCCGGGTTACGGAAAAGGTCTTGCGCCGACGACCCAGTTCGATGTGTTAATCCACATTCTTTCTCTGCGTCACGACGTAAACTTCTCCGTGGCCCAGGCGGCGATGGAAGCCTTTGGCGGCTGCATTGAGGTAAAAGAAGAGATCCACGGCTTCCGTTGGGTGGAAGAGCGTGACCTGAGCGGCTTTGTTGACGGCACGGAAAATCCGGCGGGTGAAGAGACGCGTCGCGAAGTGGCGGTCATCAAAGACGGTGTGGATGCGGGCGGCAGCTATGTGTTTGTGCAGCGCTGGGAACACAACCTGAAGCAACTCAACCGTATGAGCGTTCACGATCAGGAAATGATGATCGGCCGTACTAAAGAAGCCAACGAAGAGATCGATGGCGATGAGCGTCCGGAAACTTCTCACCTGACCCGTGTTGATCTGAAAGAAGATGGCAAAGGCCTGAAGATTGTTCGCCAGAGCCTGCCATATGGCACCGCCAGCGGCACGCATGGCCTGTACTTCTGCGCTTACTGCGCACGTTTGCATAACATTGAGCAGCAGTTGCTGAGTATGTTTGGCGATACCGATGGCAAACGTGACGCAATGTTACGTTTTACCAAACCAGTCACTGGCGGCTATTACTTTGCACCGTCGCTGGACAAACTGATGGCGCTGTAAGTTTTACTCACGCACTTGTAGCGTCTTGCCGGATGCGGCGTAAATGCTTAATCCGGCGTGTAAGATCGTTCAAACTTAATAAATTGCAGTCAACCTGTAGGCCCGATAAGCGTAGCGCATCGGGCTGTTTTGTCTCTAAGCTACTGCTTAGTCCAGATTGACGTTATGGCAGCCAAAGAGCGTGGTGTAAACAGCACGGCACAACTGAGCGGATCACTGCTCAGGTGTATGAACAGCCAGGAGATGTCTTCAAATTTGTCATGGGTTATTCCCTGTCTAAAACCTGACGAATAAAGCCATTGTATTGATCCAGTTGTTTTTTCGCTTCTGCGGCATCGAGATTTTTCAGCACCATCACAATGGCCGTTTTGCAGTGACGGTCGCAGGCAATCAATGCCGCTTCCGCTTGTTCCTCGCTACATCCGGTCGCGTTTTTGACGATATTGATCTGGCGCACGTGCAATTTTTCGTTGGTGGCGACCACATCGACCATCAGGTTGCCAAACACTTTGCCTGACTTAATCATCAGCCCGGTGGAGAGCATGTTGAGCACCAGTTTCTGCGCCGTACCTGCTTTCATCCGCGAAGAACCGGTAACCACTTCAGCCCCGACGACTGGCGTAATAGCAAACTCTGCGGTGGTGGAAACCGCGCTTCCCGGATTACAGGAAATACCGACCGTACGGCAACCCAACTGGCGCGCGTATTCCAACCCGGCAATCACATATGGCGTGCGTCCACTGGCGGCAATACCAACCACCACATCCTGCGCCGTTAAAGTAATATTTTTCAGATCGTTGATGCCGCCTTCCCGGCTGTCTTCCGCGCCTTCCACCGCGTGCTGGATGGCATATTCGCCGCCAGCAATCAAACCAACGACCAGACCTGGTTTCACGCCGTAAGTGGGGGGGCACTCGCTGGCATCGAGAATACCCAGACGACCGGAAGTTCCCGCGCCGAGATAAATCAGACGACCGCCGCCGCTCACCTGGGTGTGGATAACATCAATCGCCGCTGCGATATCCGGTAGTACGCGCTCAACGGCGAGCGGTACGGTTTTATCTTCTTCGTTAATGATCCGACACATTTCCAGCGTCGATACGCGGTCAATTTCAGCAGAGGCATTGTTGGAGCCTTCAGTAATCATCTTTTCAAGTTGCATAGGCAATCACCTTAAATATTTGTCTTCAAATAATTTCATCTGGCGTGAATCATATCTCCCTGCCTGATTATGTACAGCAGTGAATTCGCGCAATGGCTGAGTTGTGGTTATGGGTGATTTTACTTAAGATTTCCCTGAATTTAGATCCACTCCTCAGCATTGATCTGTCATTCAGGTATGGTAGGGACAATAGGGTGTAATGCTCTGTATTCAAAAGGAGAAACTTGAAATGGGTAAACTCACGGGCAAGACAGCACTGATTACGGGCGCATCGCAAGGTATTGGCGAAGGTATTGCCAGAACCTTTGCGCGTCATGGCGCAAACCTAATCTTGCTGGATATCTCCCCTGAGATTGAAAAGCTGGCAGACGAGCTGTGTGGTCGCGGTCATCGCTGTACGGCGGTAATTGCCGATGTACGCGACCCGGCGTCGGTTACGGCAGCGATCAAGCGCGCGAAGGAAAAAGAAGGGCGCATTGATATTCTGGTGAATAACGCAGGTGTTTGCCGTCTGGGTAGTTTTCTGGAAATGAGCGATGACGATCGCGATTTCCATATTGATATCAATATCAAAGGCGTGTGGAACGTCACGAAGGCAGTCCTACCGGAGATGATTGCCCGCAAAGATGGTCGCATTGTGATGATGTCTTCGGTTACTGGCGATATGGTGGCCGATCCGGGCGAAACGGCGTATGCCTTGTCGAAAGCGGCGATTGTTGGCCTGACCAAATCGCTGGCAGTGGAGTATGCTCAGTCGGGGATTCGCGTTAACGCAATCTGCCCTGGTTACGTGCGCACGCCAATGGCGGAAAACATCGCTCGCCAGTCGAATCCGCAAGATCCGGAATCAGTACTGACTGAAATGGCGAAAGCAATTCCGCTGCGTCGCCTCGCTGATCCGCTGGAAGTAGGCGAGCTGGCAGCCTTTCTGGCGTCGGATGAATCCAGCTATTTAACGGGTACACAGAATGTGATCGATGGCGGCAGCACACTGCCAGAGACGGTCAGCGTCGGCATCTGATTCACCTCTGTTTCCTCCCTGCATCAGTGGGGAGGATTTCGCCTTATTCTCTTTTTAACTTCCAAATCACCAAACGGTATATAAAACCGTTACTCCTTTCACGCCCGTTATAAATATGATGGCTATTAGAAAGTCATTAAATATATAAGGGTGCGCAATGGCCGTTAACTTACTGAAAAAGAACTCTCTCGCGCTGGTCGCTTCTCTGCTGCTGGCTGGCCACGTGCAGGCAACGGAACTGCTGAACAGTTCTTATGACGTCTCCCGCGAGCTGTTTGCCGCCCTGAATCCGCCGTTTGAGCAACAATGGGCAAAAGATAACGGCGGTGACAAACTGACGATAAAACAATCTCATGCCGGGTCATCAAAACAGGCGCTGGCGATTTTGCAGGGCTTAAAAGCCGATGTTGTAACTTATAACCAGGTGACCGACGTGCAGATCCTGCACGACAAAGGCAAACTGATCCCGGCGGACTGGCAGTCGCGCCTGCCGAATAACAGCTCGCCGTTCTACTCCACGATGGGTTTCCTGGTGCGTAAGGGCAACCCGAAGAATATCCACGACTGGAACGATCTGGTGCGTTCCGACGTGAAGCTGATTTTCCCGAATCCGAAAACCTCCGGTAACGCGCGTTATACCTACTTAGCAGCCTGGGGCGCAGCCGATAAAGCGGACGGCAGCGATAAAGCCAAAACCGAACAGTTTATGACCCAGTTCCTGAAAAACGTTGAAGTGTTCGATACCGGCGGTCGTGGCGCGACCACAACCTTTGCCGAGCGTGGCCTGGGCGACGTGCTGATAAGTTTTGAGTCGGAAGTGAACAACATCCGCAAACAGTATGAAGCGCAGGGTTTTGAAGTGGTGATTCCGAAAACCAATATTCTGGCGGAATTCCCGGTGGCATGGGTGGATAAAAACGTGCAGGCCAACGGTACGGAAAAAGCCGCAAAAGCTTATCTGAACTGGCTCTACAGCCCGCAGGCGCAAACCATCATCACCGACTATTACTACCGCGTGAATAACCCAGAAGTCATGGACAAGCTGAAAGATAAATTCCCGCAGACCGAACTGTTCCGCGTGGAAGATAAGTTTGGCTCCTGGCCAGAAGTGATGAAAACCCACTTTACCAGCGGCGGTGAGTTAGACAAGCTGTTGGCTGCGGGGCGTAACTGATGTTTGCAGTTTCTTCAAGACGCGTGCTGCCGGGCTTTACCTTAAGCCTTGGCACCAGTCTGTTGTTTGTGTGCCTGATATTGTTACTGCCGCTTTCCGCGCTGGTGATGCAGCTTTCTGAGATGAGCTGGGCGCAGTACTGGGAGGTGATCACCAATCCGCAGGTGGTCGCGGCCTACAAAGTGACGCTGCTGTCAGCGTTTGTGGCATCGATTTTTAACGGCGTTTTCGGTCTGTTAATGGCGTGGATCTTAACCCGCTATCGCTTTCCGGGGCGCACGCTGCTTGATGCGCTGATGGATTTACCCTTCGCGCTACCGACAGCGGTCGCGGGTTTAACCCTGGCGTCGCTCTTTTCCGTGAACGGTTTTTACGGCGAATGGCTGGCGAAGTTTGATATCAAAGTGACCTATACCTGGCTGGGGATCGCGGTGGCGATGGCCTTTACCAGCATTCCGTTTGTGGTGCGAACCGTGCAGCCGGTACTGGAAGAATTAGGGCCGGAATACGAAGAAGCGGCAGAAACGCTCGGCGCAACACGTTTACAGAGTTTCCGCAAAGTGGTGCTGCCGGAGCTTTCTCCGGCGCTGGTGGCGGGCGTGGCGCTGTCGTTTACCCGTAGTCTTGGTGAGTTTGGCGCGGTGATATTTATCGCCGGGAACATCGCCTGGAAGACGGAAGTAACGTCGCTGATGATTTTTGTTCGCTTACAGGAATTTGATTACCCGGCGGCGAGCGCGATTGCTTCGGTGATCCTCGCAGCATCGCTGTTGCTGCTGTTTTCTATTAACACTCTGCAAAGTCGCTTCGGTCGGCGTGTGGTAGGTCATTAATGGCGGAAGTTACACAGTTGAAGCGTTATGACGCGCGCCCGATTAACTGGGGCAAATGGTTTTTGATTGGCACCGGGATGCTGGTGTCGGCGTTCATCCTGCTGGTGCCGATGATTTACATCTTTGTGCAGGCATTCAGCAAGGGGATCATGCCGGTATTACAGAACCTGGCAGACCCGGACATGCTGCACGCCATCTGGCTGACGGTGATGATTGCGCTGATTGCTGTGCCGGTGAACCTGGTGTTCGGCATCCTGTTGGCCTGGCTGGTGACGCGTTTTGATTTTCCGGGGCGTCAGTTGCTGCTGACGCTGCTGGATATTCCGTTTGCGGTGTCGCCGGTAGTCGCCGGTCTGGTGTATCTGCTGTTCTACGGCTCCAACGGCCCGCTGGGCGGCTGGCTTGACGAACATAATCTGCAAATTATGTTCTCCTGGCCGGGAATGGTGCTGGTGACTATCTTCGTGACGTGTCCGTTTGTGGTGCGTGAACTGGTGCCGGTGATGTTAAGTCAGGGCAGCCAGGAAGACGAAGCGGCGATTTTGCTTGGCGCGTCTGGCTGGCAGATGTTTCGCCGCGTTACGTTGCCGAACATCCGCTGGGCGCTGCTGTATGGTGTGGTGCTGACTAACGCCCGCGCGATTGGCGAGTTTGGTGCGGTATCGGTGGTTTCCGGCTCGATTCGCGGCGAAACCCTGTCGCTGCCATTACAGATTGAATTGCTGGAGCAGGACTACAATACCGTCGGCTCCTTTACCGCCGCCGCGCTGTTGACGCTGATGGCGATTATCACCCTGTTTTTAAAGAGTATGTTGCAGTGGCGTCTGGAGAATCAGGAAAAACGCGCGCAGCAGGAGGTACATCATGAGTATTGAGATTGCCAGGATTAAGAAGTCATTTGGTCGCACCCAGGTGTTGAACGATATCTCACTGGATATTCCTTCTGGTCAGATGGTCGCGTTACTGGGGCCGTCCGGCTCCGGGAAAACCACGCTGCTGAGGATTATCGCCGGGCTGGAGCATCAAACCAGCGGGCATATTCGCTTCCACGGCACCGACGTCAGCCGCCTGCACGCGCGCGATCGTAAAGTGGGATTTGTGTTCCAGCATTACGCGCTGTTCCGCCATATGACGGTGTTCGACAACATCGCCTTTGGCCTGACGGTGCTGCCGCGTCGAGAGCGCCCAAATGCGGCGGCGATCAAAGCGAAAGTCACCCAGTTACTGGAGATGGTGCAGCTTGCTCATCTGGCAGATCGTTATCCGGCGCAGCTTTCTGGTGGTCAGAAACAGCGTGTGGCGCTGGCGCGTGCGCTTGCCGTGGAACCGCAAATTCTGTTGCTTGATGAACCGTTTGGCGCGCTGGATGCGCAGGTGCGTAAAGAACTGCGTCGCTGGCTGCGTCAGCTTCACGAAGAGTTGAAATTTACCAGTGTGTTCGTCACTCACGATCAGGAAGAGGCGACTGAAGTTGCCGATCGTGTGGTCGTGATGAGCCAGGGCAATATCGAACAGGCGGATGCGCCGGATCAGGTCTGGCGTGAACCGGCGACCCGCTTTGTGCTCGAATTTATGGGCGAAGTGAACCGCTTACAGGGAATTATTCGCGGCGGGCAGTTCCACGTTGGCGCGCATCGCTGGCCGCTGGGGTATACGCCTGCATATCAGGGGCCGGTGGATCTCTTCCTGCGTCCGTGGGAAGTGGATATCAGTCGCCGCACCAGCCTCGATTCGCCGCTGCCGGTACAGGTACTGGAAGCCAGTCCGAAAGGACACTACACCCAATTAGTCGTACAACCGCTGGGGTGGTACAACGAACCGCTGACAGTTGTGATGCATGGCGATGACGCCCCGCAACGCGGTGAGCGTTTATTCGTTGGCCTGCAACATGCGCGCTTGTATAACGGCGATCAGCGTATTGAAACCCGCGATGAGGAGCTTGCTCTCGCACAAAGCGCCTGATAGGTTGAGTAAATGTTAAACGCCCGGAGGCGCATCCCGCGATCCGGGCTTTTTAATGGCAAGGTTTGTAACCTGTAGGCCTGATAAGACGCGCAAGCGTCGCATCAGGCAACACCACGTATGGACAGAGATCGTGAGTACATTAGAACAAACAATTGGCAATACGCCTCTGGTGAAGTTGCAGCGAATGGGGCCGGATAACGGCAGTGAAGTGTGGTTAAAACTGGAAGGGAATAACCCTGCGGGTTCGGTGAAAGACCGCGCGGCATTATCAATGATTGTCGAGGCGGAAAAGCGTGGGGAAATTAAACCCGGTGATGTGTTAATCGAAGCCACCAGTGGTAACACAGGCATTGCGCTGGCAATGATCGCCGCGCTAAAAGGCTATCGCATGAAATTGCTGATGCCCGACAACATGAGCCAGGAACGTCGCGCGGCGATGCGTGCCTACGGTGCGGAACTGATTCTTGTCACTAAAGAGCAGGGCATGGAAGGCGCACGCGATCTGGCGCTGGAGATGGCGAATCGTGGTGAAGGCAAGCTGCTCGACCAGTTCAATAACCCCGATAATCCTTATGCGCATTACACCACCACCGGGCCGGAAATCTGGCAGCAAACCGGCGGTCGCATTACGCATTTTGTCTCCAGCATGGGGACGACTGGCACCATCACCGGCGTGTCACGGTTTATGCGCGAACAATCCAAACCGGTAACGATTGTTGGCCTGCAGCCGGAAGAGGGTAGCAGCATTCCGGGGATTCGCCGCTGGCCAGCGGAATATCTGCCGGGCATCTTTAACGCTTCTCTGGTGGATGAGGTACTGGATATTCACCAGCGCGACGCGGAAAACACCATGCGCGAACTGGCGGTGCGGGAAGGGATTTTCTGCGGCGTCAGCTCCGGCGGCGCGGTTGCCGGTGCGATACGCGTGGCAAAAGCCAACCCTGGCGCAGTGGTGGTAGCGATCATCTGCGATCGTGGCGATCGCTACCTTTCCACCGGGGTGTTTGGCGAAGAACACTTTAGCCAGGGGGCGGGGATTTAAGGATTAATAGCATTGGAGGCTGATGACAAACGCAAAACAGCCTGATGCGCTACGTTTATCAGGCCTACAAGGTTCCTGTAATATATTGCATTAGCAATATTTTGTAGGCCGGATAAGGCGTTTACGCCGCATCCGGCTAAACAAAGTGCACTTTGTCAATAATCTGATTTGTCGGCAGTTGTTGCTGCCGACAAATGCCATAGTTGACAGCTAAACTATCCCCTTCGTAATCTATCCACCAAAATTTACTCGATTTTTCATCGTTATAAATAAAGCATTTTTTCATGTTACCTCCTGTAAATGCCTTGCCAAAGCGGATTAATTCCCTTCCTCAGGCACTGTTTTATCCGTCTGCGCAATCAGCGCATGTAAAAAAGGTTGCGCATTTTCATCGCTCTTACCGGGCATCTTCACGATGTAAGGCTTCCCGGTAATGGATGACGACGAAGCAACCTTATCAATGAATTGCTCGGCAGTATCAATGCGGTTACGGGTATTACCCAGCTTCAAGCGCAGATGAGAAACTGCTTCATCACAAGTATGTTGATCGCCATTGCGTATGAATATCAAATCCTTATGCTGCGCTAATCCCTCCAGCATGGCGTTAATTCTGACTTCTTCGTGGGCAGTTAACTTCGCGTAAGCGGGGAGTGCCATCAGCAGTGTGATGACCAGACAAATGATTTTCTTCACTGAATTGCCTTATCCTTGTGTTGTATTAGCCGATTTGACTGCCAGAATCAGGTAAAGTTTCGGTTGGGGTACGATGGGGATCATCGGCAAGGAGAAATTATTAAATGAGTAGTTTGTTGTTGTTTAACGATAAGAGCAGGGCGTTGCAGGCGGATATCGTCGCCGTGCAGTCGCAGGTGGTGTATGGCAGCGTAGGCAACAGCATTGCCGTGCCTGCCATTAAACAGAACGGCCTGAATGTCTTTGCCGTACCGACCGTGTTGCTGAGTAATACGCCGCATTATGACACGTTCTACGGTGGTGCGATTCCGGACGAGTGGTTTAGCGGTTATTTGCGCGCACTGAAAGAGCGTGATGCGCTGCGTAAGTTACGTGCGGTGACTACGGGCTATATGGGGACAGCGTCACAAATTAGAATCCTTGCCGAATGGCTGACAGTCTTACGCGAAGAGCATCCTGACTTGCTGATTATGGTCGATCCGGTGATTGGCGATATTGATAGTGGTATTTACGTCAAACCTGACCTTCCCGATGCGTATCGGCAATATTTACTGCCACTGGCGCAGGGGATTACGCCAAATATCTTTGAGCTGGAAATCCTGACCGGTAAAAACTGCCGCGATCTCGACAGCGCCATTGCCGCAGCAAAAAGTTTGCTTTCAGAGACATTAAAATGGGTGGTTATTACCAGCGCTTCCGGCAATGAAGACAATCAGGATATGCAGGTGGTGGTGGTCAGTGCCGATAGCGTGAATGTCATTTCCCACTCTCGGGTAAAAACGGATCTTAAAGGTACTGGCGATCTGTTTTGCGCTCAACTTATCAGTGGATTACTGAAAGGGAAGGCGTTAACCGACGCAGTGCACAGCGCAGGTTTACGCGTGCTGGAGGTGATGTGTTATACCCAGCAGCATGAAAGCGATGAATTGATTTTGCCGCCGCTGGCGGAAGCATAAAAAAATGGCGCCCACGGGCGCCATTTTTCACTGTGGCAAGAATTACTTCTTGATGCGGATAACCGGGGTTTCACCCACAGTCACGCTACCGGACAGTTTGATCAGTTCTTTGATTTCGTCCATGTTGGAGATAACAACCGGAGTCAGGGTTGACTTGGCTTTCTCTTCCAGCAGCGGCAGATCGAATTCAATAACAGTATCGCCAACTTTTACGCGCTGACCTTCTTCAGCAATACGCTTGAAGCCTTCGCCTTTCAGTTCAACGGTGTCGATACCGAAGTGGACGAACAACTCAACGCCGCTATCAGATTCGATAGAGAACGCGTGGTTGGTTTCAAAGATTTTACCAATGGTGCCGTCAACCGGAGCTACCATTTTGTTGCCAGTTGGTTTGATAGCAATACCATCACCAACGATTTTTTCCGCAAAAACGACATCCGGCACGTCTTCGATATTGACGATCTCGCCAGAGAGCGGAGCAATGATCTCAATAGTTCCGGTATCTTTTTTGTCATCAGAAACCAGAGATTTCAGTTTATCGAACAAACCCATGATCTTCTCCTAAGCAGTAAATTGGGCCGCATCTCGTGGATTAGCAGATTGTTTTTTCTTCAATGAACTTGTTAACCAGCGTCATTAACTCGTCCGTTGTCGGTTGAGCAAGAGCCTGCTCTGCTAACACCTTCGCATCTTCGAAGTTCGTGTTACGGATAATCTTCTTAATGCGCGGGATAGAAATGGCGCTCATAGAGAATTCGTCCAGCCCCATCCCCAGCAACAGAAGTGTAGCACGTTCATCGCCAGCAAGCTCACCACACATGCCAGTCCATTTGCCTTCAGCATGAGAAGCATCAATAACTTGCTTGATCAAGTTCAGCACGGACGGTGACATTGGCTGGTAAAGGTGTGAAATCATATCATTACCACGGTCAACTGCCAGAGTGTACTGCGTTAAATCATTGGTGCCGATACTAAAGAAATCAACTTCTTTGGCTAAATGACGCGCAATTGTTGCGGCAGCCGGTGTTTCCACCATCACGCCAATTTCAATTGATTCGTCAAACGCTTTACCTTCGTCGCGCAGTTCCTGTTTGTAGATTTCAATCTCTTTGCGCAGTGCGCGTACTTCTTCAACAGAGATGATCATCGGGAACATGATGCGCAATTTGCCGAAAGCAGAGGCACGTAGGATAGCGCGGAGCTGATCGCGCAGAATCTCTTTACGATCCATCGCGATACGGATAGCACGCCAGCCGAGGAACGGGTTCTCTTCTTTCGGGAAGTTCATATACGGCAGCTCTTTGTCGCCGCCAATGTCCATGGTACGAACAATAACCGCCTGCGAGCCACACGCTTCAGCCACAGCTTTGTAGGCCGCGAACTGTTCTTCTTCAGTCGGCAGCGCGTCGCGGTCCATGAACAGGAATTCGGTGCGATACAGACCAACGCCTTCAGCGCCATTACGTTCTGCACCTTCAACGTCACGAACAGTACCGATGTTAGCGCACACTTCTACCTGGTGACCGTCCAGCGTAATGGCTGGCAGATCTTTCAGCTTAGCAAGCTCTGCTTTTTCAGAAGCTACTTGCTCCTGAACAGCGCGCAATTTATCGATAACTTCGTTGGTTGGATTGACGTAAACCTGATTATTTACGGCATCCAGAATCAGATAGTCGTCATTTTTCACCTGAGAGGTGACGCTACCAGTACCCACAATGGCTGGCAGTTCCAGAGAGCGTGCCATGATTGAGGTGTGGGAAGTACGGCCACCCGCGTCGGTGATGAAACCCAGTACCTTCTTCAGGTTCAACTGTGCGGTTTCGGACGGCGTCAGGTCAGCGGCAACCAGAATGACTTCATCCTGAATCGCGCTCAGGTCGATAATCTTCAGACCCAGGATGTTGCGCAGCAGGCGCTTACCGATATCACGCACGTCAGCCGCACGTTCTTTCAGGTATTCATCATCCAGTTCTTCCAGGGCAGAAGCCTGACCTTCAATAACTTCATGAGCAGCAGCGTCAGCCGTCATGTGCTTATCTTTAATCAGGGCTATGATTTCCTGCTCCAGCTCCTCATCTTCGAGTAGCATGATATGCCCTTCAAAGATGGCTTCTTTTTCTTCACCGAACGTTTCACCAGCTTTCGTTTTGATCGTTTCAAGCTGGGCTGATGCCTTGGCACGACCGCTCAGAAAACGTTCAACTTCCTGATCAACCTGGTCGGCAGAAATTTTTTTCCGGTCAATGACGATTTCGTCTTCTTTCAGAAGCAGAGCTTTACCGAAAGCGATACCCGGGGATGCTAAAATGCCTGAAATCATAACCCTACCTTACTTGTGACTGATTTTTAAAAGAACCCGGGAAATTACTCGAGTTCCGCCATCAGTTTAACCAGATGTTCAACCGCTTTCTGTTCGTCTTCGCCTTCAGCGGAGATAGTCACAACGGTCCCTTGAGTCAGGCCCAGAGTCTGCAGTTTAAACAGGCTTTTTGCGCTGGCGCTTTTGCCGTTGGAAGTCACAGTAATTTCAGAAGTGAAGCCCTTAGCTTCTTTTACAAACTGGGCAGCAGGGCGGGTGTGCAGACCGTTCGGAGCGGTAATGGTAACTTCTTGCTGGAACATTGTATTTCCCCAACTTATAGGTTTAGTGTTGTGGAACTAAAGTCTAGCCTGGCGGTTTGACTTTAGCCTGTATTGTTAGCGCCAGTTTTAACAGACGCGACGCACGAAGTGTTCTATGCAGTCCATTGCTGGCGGATGTTGGCCGCTGACGTTTCGTTCATCATTAAACATTATGCCGCTAAAGGAAGAATTGAACCAAATCATAAAATCGATTCAGCTAAGGCTTTTCCTGTAACGATTAATTTCGCGCATCAAAATAATTAGTCAGGTTAAATACCAGTTCCGACAGGCTGAATCAATGCCAGGAGGGGCGAAAATTTGAAGTAGGCCACAAAAAAGCACCTAAAAAGGTGCTTTTTTACGCATTTCTAACAACCTGGCATTACTGTTGCAATTCTTTCTCGGTAAAGAGATCGGCAAATAATGCAGTGCTTAAATAACGTTCACCCGATGATGGCAGAATAACCACAATATTCTTATTGGTAAAGCTTTCATCTTCTTGCAGCTTCAATGCAGCGGCAACCGCCGCGCCAGAAGAGATCCCAGCAAGAATGCCTTCTTCTTCCATCAGACGACGTGCGGTAGAGATAGCTTCTTCATTGGTGATGCCAATAACTTTATCGACCAGTTTAAGATCAAGGTTAGCCGGGATAAAGCCAGCACCTATGCCCTGGATTTTATGCGGGCCGGGTTTGATTTCTTCACCTGCCAGCGCTTGGGCGATAACGGGAGAGTCGGTTGGCTCAACGGCGACAGAGATGAGATCAGTCTTGCCTTTGGTGCCTTTAATGTAGCGGCTGACGCCGGTCAGCGTACCGCCAGTACCAACACCAGCAATAAATACATCAACCTGGCCATCGGTATCTTCCCAGATCTCCGGACCGGTGGTTTTTTCATGAATTTCTGGATTCGCCGGGTTGCTGAATTGTTGCAGCAGCAGATATTTTTCTGGGTTGCTGGCGACAATTTCTTCTGCTTTTTGAATTGCGCCTTTCATGCCTTTCGCGCCTTCGGTCAACACCAGGTTTGCGCCCAGAGCTTTCAGCAGTTTGCGGCGTTCAATACTCATGGTTTCTGGCATGGTCAGGGTGAGTTTGTAACCGCGAGCGGCAGCCACATAAGCCAGAGCAATACCTGTGTTGCCGCTGGTTGGTTCAACCAATTCAACGCCGGGTTTCAGTACGCCGCGTTTTTCGGCATCCCAAATCATATTGGCACCGATACGGCACTTAACGCTGAAGCTGGGGTTACGAGATTCCACCTTCGCCAGAATACGTCCGTTACCGATGCGATTCAGGCGAACCAGCGGTGTGTGACCGATAGTCAGCGAGTTATCTTCAAAAATCTTACTCATGGCCTGTCCTTAACTGTATGAAATTGGGATACAACAGGTAGCATACCCGCTCAGAGAATATGCGGAAGTAAGGATTTAGCATATCTATATGCAGAAGGGAAATAATGGCTTGCAAGATGGAATAAGGGTGGCATAAGCCACCCCTCTTCCATACAAAAAGTTTACAAAATAACCAGGGGACTGTTACTTCCACAATGCATGTTTAGCGCGATAACAATCGACCCACATTGCTGTCGCGCCACAGACGGCCACTGGCATGATGAACAGGTTGAGCACCGGGATCATCGTGAACAGGCTGGTTAATGCGCCAAACTGCATATTGGTGATTTTGCGCGTGCGCAGGGCAGTGCGCATCTCTTTGAACGGCACTTTGTGGTTGTCGAACGGATAGTCGCAGTACTGAATGGCTAACATCCAGGCACTGAACAGGAACCACAGTACTGGCGCGACGGTTTGCCCGATGCCCGGGATGAAGTAGAGGATCAGCAATACGATGGCGCGTGGCAGATACCAGGCAAATTTTTGCCATTCGCGTTTCATAATTCGCGGCACATCTTTCATGATGCCAAAGATGCCGGTATCCGGCGGCGTAGCGCCTGTCAGCCTGGCTTCCAACTGTTCAGCCAATAAACCGTTAAACGGTGCGGCAATCCAGTTCGCAATAGTTGAGAAAAAATAGCCAAAAACCAGTAGAACGGAGATAACCGCGACAGGCCACAGCAAATAGCTCAACCATTGCAGCCAGTCAGGCACGTGGCTCATTAATGATGGGATCCAGGCATCCAGTTGAGTAAAGAGCCACCAGAATGCACTTCCCATCAACAAAATATTGACCAACAGAGGTAAAATAACAAAACGCCGAATCCCGGGTTGCGAGACGAGCTTCCAGCCTTGCGCAAAATAGTAAAAACCGCTGCGTGGGGAAGATGTGAATGTTGAAATCATAATCAGGATATGCTCCTTTTGACCAATCCCAGGAAAATTCTGCGTATTTTACCGGGTAATTGCGCAATGGACAGTTAGGATATGTTCGAAAAAACAGCAAAAAGCACGATTTCATCTATCTTTGTGCTGTGAAAGTTAAGAGTGCACTTGCACTTGAGGTAATCGGCAAATACTCTTAGTGAGTAAATGTTTGCCGTGGTGGCAAGGTGTTAGAACAACAGAGAATATAATGATGCAGGATTTGCGTCTGATATTAATCATTGTTGGCGCGATCGCCATAATCGCTTTACTGGTACATGGTTTCTGGACCAGCCGTAAAGAACGATCTTCTATGTTCCGCGATCGGCCATTAAAACGAATGAAGTCAAAACGTGACGACGATTCTTATGACGAGGATGTCGAAGATGATGAGGGCGTTGGTGAGGTTCGTGTTCACCGCGTAAATCATGCCCCGGCTAACGCCCAGGAGCATGAGGCTGCTCGTCCGTCGCCGCAACACCAGTACCAACCGCCTTATGCGTCTGCGCAGCCGCGTCAACCGGTTCAGCAGCCGCCTGAAGCGCAGGTATCGCCGCAACATGCTCCGCATTCAGCGCATCCTGTTCAGCAACCACAGCCAGTACAGCAGCCGGCCTACCCGCCGCAGCCTGAACAGCCTGTTGCTTCGCAGGTACAGTCAGCTCCGCAGCCGACACAGCCAGCGCCCCAACCGGCGCAGCAGGCTTTCCAGGCTGCGGAACCCGTAGCAGCACCGCAGCCTGAGCCTGCGGCTGAACCGGTGCCTGTCATGGATAAGCCGAAGCGCAAAGAAGCGGTGATCATTATGAACGTCGCAGCGCATCACGGTAACGAGCTGAATGGTGAACTGCTTCTTAACAGCATTCAGCAGGCGGGCTTTATCTTTGGCGATATGAATATTTACCATCGTCATCTTAGCCCGGACGGCAGTGGCCCGGCGTTATTCAGCCTGGCGAATATGGTGAAACCGGGAACATTTGATCCTGAAATGAAGGATTTCACTACACCGGGTGTCACTATCTTTATGCAGGTGCCGTCTTATGGTGATGAACTGCAAAACTTCAAGCTGATGCTGCAATCTGCGCAGCATATCGCTGATGAAGTGGGCGGCGTGGTGCTTGATGATCAGCGCCGTATGATGACTCCGCAGAAACTGCGCGAGTATCAGGACATCATCCGCGAAGTGAAAGACGCTAACGCCTGATACACTTAAATTAAATCAACTTCTCTTCGAACCCCCGCTTGTCGGGGGTTTTTAGCATTGATGGTGCGATATGGAATCAATCGAACAACAACTGACAGAACTGCGAACGGTGCTTCGTCATCATGAATATCTTTATCATGTGATGGATGCGCCAGAAATTCCTGACGCTGAATACGATCGCCTGATGCGCGAACTGCGCGAGCTGGAAGCCAAACATCCAGAACTGATTACCCCTGATTCACCCACTCAACGTGTAGGTGCAGCACCGTTAGCGGCTTTCAGCCAGATCCGTCATGAAGTACCGATGCTGTCGCTGGATAACGTTTTTGATGAAGAGAGTTTTCTTGCTTTCAACAAACGCGTTCAGGATCGTCTGAAAAGTAACGAAAAAGTGACCTGGTGCTGTGAGCTGAAGCTCGATGGCCTTGCCGTCAGCATTCTGTATGAGAATGGCGTACTGGTGAGCGCAGCAACCCGTGGCGATGGCACTACCGGGGAAGACATCACATCTAACGTCCGTACTATTCGCGCCATTCCGCTGAAACTACACGGTGAGAATATCCCGGCGCGTCTGGAAGTGCGTGGTGAAGTGTTCCTGCCGCAGGCGGGCTTCGAAAAGATCAACGAAGATGCGCGACGCACGGGCGGAAAAGTGTTTGCTAACCCACGTAATGCGGCGGCAGGTTCATTGCGTCAGCTTGATCCGCGTATCACAGCCAAGCGGCCGCTCACTTTCTTCTGCTACGGCGTTGGCGTGCTGGAAGGCGGTGAGCTGCCAGATACTCATCTTGGTCGTTTACTGCAATTTAAAAAGTGGGGATTACCAGTCAGCGATCGCGTCACGTTATGCGAATCGGCGGAAGAGGTGCTGGCGTTCTACCATAAAGTAGAAGAAGACCGCCCGACGCTGGGCTTTGATATCGACGGCGTGGTAATTAAGGTCAACTCCCTGGCGCAGCAGGAACAGCTTGGCTTTGTTGCGCGCGCCCCTCGTTGGGCAGTGGCGTTTAAATTTCCGGCACAGGAGCAGATGACTTTTGTGCGTGACGTCGAGTTTCAGGTTGGGCGTACTGGCGCGATTACGCCTGTTGCACGTCTCGAACCTGTCCATGTCGCGGGTGTGCTGGTGAGCAACGCCACCCTACACAATGCCGATGAAATCGAACGTCTTGGCTTACGTATTGGCGATAAAGTGGTGATTCGCCGTGCTGGCGACGTGATCCCGCAAGTGGTTAACGTGGTGCTTTCTGAACGCCCGGAAGATACTCGTGAGGTAGTATTCCCGACGCATTGCCCGGTATGCGGTTCTGACGTGGAACGAGTGGAAGGCGAGGCTGTGGCTCGCTGTACTGGTGGTTTGATTTGCGCCGCCCAGCGTAAAGAGTCGCTGAAACACTTTGTTTCCCGTCGCGCGATGGACGTTGACGGTATGGGAGACAAAATCATCGACCAGTTGGTTGAAAAAGAATATGTCCATACGCCTGCGGATCTGTTCAAGTTAACGGCGGGTAAGCTCACCGGGCTGGAGAGAATGGGGCCGAAATCGGCGCAAAACGTGGTTAACGCACTGGAAAAAGCGAAAGAAACCACCTTTGCCCGCTTCCTTTATGCGCTTGGCATCCGCGAAGTCGGTGAGGCAACGGCATCAGGTCTGGCGGCATATTTCGGCACGCTGGAAGCGCTGGAAGCGGCTTCGATTGAAGAGCTGCAAAAAGTGCCCGATGTTGGAATTGTCGTCGCATCTCATGTGCACAACTTCTTTGCCGAAGAAAGTAACCGTAATGTCATCAGTGAACTGCTGGCGGAAGGCGTTCACTGGCCTGCGCCGGTAGTCATCAACGCGGAAGAGATCGACAGCCCGTTTGCTGGTAAAACGGTGGTGCTCACGGGTAGCTTAAGTCAGATGTCGCGTGATGACGCTAAAGCTCGCCTGGTCGAACTGGGCGCGAAAGTGGCGGGCAGCGTGTCGAAGAAAACCGACCTGGTGATTGCCGGAGAAGCCGCAGGTTCTAAACTGGCGAAAGCGCAGGAACTGGGCATTGAAGTGATCGACGAAGCTGAAATGCTGCGTTTGCTGGGCAACTGAGATGGAAAAAGAGCAGTTGATTGAAATAGCCAATACGATAATGCCGTTTGGCAAGTACAAAGGGCGTCGCTTAATTGACCTGCCGGAGGAGTATCTGCTGTGGTTTGCCCGCAAAGATGAATTTCCGGCAGGGAAACTCGGTGAGCTAATGCAAATCACGCTGCTGATTAAAATGGAGGGGCTGACGCAACTGGTCCAGCCCCTGAAACGCCCGCTTTAAACCTTTCCGTGGCTTTCCTGCTGCGACTGTAACTGCCCGGTCTGGCGCTTGTAACGACGCGCCAGTACCGCGCAAACCATCAGTTGGATCTGATGGAAAATCATCAATGGCAGCACCATCATACCGATCACCGATGTCGGGAACAGAATGTTTGCCATTGGGATACCATTCGCCAGACTCTTTTTCGAGCCACAGAAGACGATAGTGATTTCATCCGCCTTATTGAAACCCAGTCGGCGCGCCATAAAGACGTTAATCACAATCACAATAGCCAACAGCACGCAACTAACCACCACAATAAACAATAGCGATCCCCAGCCGACTTTATGCCAGATACCGTTAACGACTGCTTCGCTAAATGCCGTATAAACCACCAACAGAATGGATGTTTGATCGGTTTTCGCAATCCACTTTTTATTGCGCGCCACCCAGTTACCAATCCACGGGCGGGAAAGATGCCCCAACACAAACGGCAGCAACAGTTGCAGCATAATCTTACCGACCTGCTCGAGGCTACCCTCTGCACCGTGAACATTCATCACCACACCAACCAGCAACGGCGAAAGGAAAATCCCCAGCAGACTGGATGCTGACGCAGAGCAAACTGCAGCCGCGACATTACCACCCGCCATTGAGGTAAAGGCAATTGCGGACTGCACGGTAGCCGGAAGAATGCACAGATAGAGAAAACCGGAGTAGAGCATCGGGTCGACATTTACCGGTTTCCACCAGGCAAACAGTACGCCCAGAATTGGGAACAGCACGAAGGTGCTGCACATTACCCACAAATGTAGCCGCCAGTGACTACCGCCAGCGATAATCGCTTCACGCGACAATTTTGCGCCGTGCATAAAGAACAGCAGGGCAATAGCTGCCGTAGTCAGATTTTCAAAGAACGGGACGAAATCGCCTCTGGCCGGGAAGAAGGAAGCCAGTAATACCACTGTGATCAGGGTTAAGGTGAAAGGATCGAGGATACGAAAAAGTTTCATAAAGACTCCAGATGATCGATGGTTCTATTGTGCTTCTTCCAGTTTGAGAAATAAAATTGATTTATTGCATCCATTTATGAAGAAAATAGATGAATTATTCTTTAAAACAATTAAAGGTTTTCGTCACAGTAGCGCAGGAGAAAAGTTTTAGTCGCGCAGGAGAGCGTATTGGCCTGAGCCAGTCGGCAGTGAGTCACAGTGTGAAGGAGCTGGAAAACCATACGGGTGTTCGCCTGCTGGACAGAACCACGCGTGAAGTGGTGCTTACAGATGCTGGGCTGCAGTTGGCTTTGCGTCTTGAGCGACTGCTGGATGAACTAAACAGCACGTTGCGCGATACCGGGCGTATGGGGCAACAACTGAGCGGGAAAGTTCGGGTCGCTGCCAGCCAGACCATTTCCGCGCATCTTATTCCGCAATGCATTGCTGAAAGCCATCGCCGCTATCCAGATATTCAGTTTGTCCTGCACGATCGTCCGCAGCAGTGGGTGATGGAAAGTATTCGCCAGGGAGATGTCGATTTTGGCATCGTCATCGATCCAGGCCCAGTGGGCGATCTGCAATGTGAAGCGATTCTTTCCGAGCCTTTCTTCTTGCTTTGCCATCGCGATAGCTCTCTGGCCGCGGAAGATTATGTACCCTGGCAGGCATTACAGGGAGCGAAACTGGTGTTGCAGGATTACGCGTCAGGCAGCCGACCGCTGATTGATGCAGCGCTGGCGCGCAACGGTATTCAGGCGAATATTGTGCAGGAGATTGGTCATCCGGCGACGTTGTTCCCGATGGTAGCCGCAGGCATCGGCATCAGTATTCTTCCCGCACTGGCGCTGCCATTACCTGAAGGTAGCCCACTGGTGGTAAAGCGTATTACGCCGGTGGTGGAACGCCAGTTGATGTTGGTGCGCAGGAAGAACCGTTCACTTTCCACTGCCGCTGAAGCGTTATGGGATGTGGTACGAGACCAGGGTCATGCGCTAATGGCTGAGCGGGAAGGGGATCCGTTGTATCAGATATAGAATGAATTCATACTGCCGGGAGCCCCGGCAGTAATTAATCAGAAGTTAAATTTGATGGAGTAGATTATCGCATCCTGGTAAAAATCTTCGCCCAGTTTGTCATCCGCATATCGATACTGAATCCCCGTAGTGATGTGTGATGTTGCATTCCACCACAGTGCAACTGCGCCGTTCAGCCCTTCTTTACCGCCATTACCCGTCGCATAGGTAGCGTCACGGTCAAACTCGTACTCGTTCCAGTTGGTGAGAGTGAATTTCTCACTGCCCAGCATAAAGTTGTAACCTGCAACCCAGCCGGCTACATAGCCGTTGTTGCCAGTGTAATAGGTTTGATCTGTATAACGCTTAGCAAAGAACGGTTTGAACCACCAACCGCTGCCGGTGAAATTGTAGCCGACACCGTACAGGAACATATCGTCGTGGAAATTCACGCGATTTGCAGATCCGTAGGTACCATACGCGTGCAGGTAAAGATTAAATCCGGTGTCACCCAGGTAAATACGGTTGGTATTTTTAAAGGTATAACGCTGCTCGCTACCTGGTTTATTATGGCGACCGTTATAGAAGTTTTCCCAGTCGAAGAACCCGTACATTTCTCCCCAATTAAAGTTAGCGCCACCTTCAATTTCAAGATAACCAAAATCATCTTTGTGTGATTTTGTTGACGATTTTTCGGTAGTCCGACTGGTCCAGTCCAGATAATGCACGCCGATATCTGCAAAACCGCCTTTAAATTCTGCATGAGATATAACAGGTATCGCTAATATAGAGGATAGAGTCAGAGTTAAAAGATGTTTTTTCATAGCATAAATCCCTATGCTGATCGTTATTAGTAGATTGCTTAATAAAGTGGTTTGTTAAAAACGATATATTGTTAATGCAAAGGAATTAATATCGCCAATACAGTTTTTACCATTGATTAATAGAGAAAAGATATAAATCCATCGATATCGAATCGCTATTGAATGCGTGAGAAAAGTGTATTGGTAAGAACCGGGACAACCTCGCTATAAAAAGGCGTTAGATTCCACCCTACAGAAAAAGGATATATATGTCTCAGGTTCAATTTTCTCATAACTCGCTGTTTTGCGTAGATATTATCAAGACTTATAAACCTAATTTCACGCCACGAGTGGCCTTTATTTTAGGTTCCGGGCTGGGCGCGCTGGCCGATCAGATTGAGAACGCTGTCGCAATTTCCTACGAAAAGCTGCCAGGTTTCCCGGTAAGTACGGTACATGGTCATGCGGGGGAGTTAGTGCTGGGCCATCTCCAGGGCGTACCGGTGGTATGTATGAAAGGTCGCGGACATTTCTACGAGGGTCGTGGAATGACCATCATGACTGACGCAATTCGTACCTTTAAGCTGCTGGGCTGCGAGCTACTGTTCTGCACCAATGCGGCAGGCTCACTGCGTCCGGAAGTGGGGGCAGGCAGCCTGGTCGCATTGAAAGATCATATCAACACCATGCCAGGTACGCCGATGGTGGGTCTTAACGATGATCGTTTTGGAGAGCGTTTCTTCTCACTGGCAAATGCCTACGATGCGGAATACCGCGCACTGTTACAAAAAGTGGCGAAAGAAGAGGGATTCCCTCTGACGGAGGGCGTGTTCGTCTCGTATCCGGGGCCGAATTTCGAGACTGCGGCGGAAATTCGCATGATGCAAATTATTGGTGGGGATGTTGTTGGTATGTCTGTGGTGCCTGAGGTTATTTCAGCTCGCCATTGCGACCTTAAAGTAGTTGCGGTCTCTGCGATTACCAATATGGCGGAAGGTTTAAGCGATGTGAAATTGTCACATGCCCAAACGCTGGCGGCTGCGGAGCTCTCTAAGCAGAACTTCATCAACCTTATTTGCGGCTTTCTGCGCAAAATTGCCTGAGAAAAACAATAAGAAACGGCCTCGCGGGTGAGGCCATATGATGCGACAAGGAAACGATTATGAGCATCGCTATGCGCTTAAAGGTAATGTCCTTTTTGCAATATTTTATCTGGGGGAGCTGGTTGGTTACCCTTGGATCTTACATGATTAATACCCTTCATTTCACCGGCGCGAACGTCGGTATGGTCTATAGCTCCAAAGGTATCGCCGCGATCATTATGCCCGGTATTATGGGGATCATCGCGGACAAATGGCTGCGCGCTGAACGTGCATATATGCTGTGTCATCTGGTGTGCGCTGGTGTACTTTTTTATGCGGCGTCGGTGAGTGATCCGGATACGATGTTTTGGGTGATGTTAATTAATGCGATGGCATTTATGCCGACTATCGCATTATCGAACAGCGTCTCGTATTCCTGTCTTGCTCAGGCAGGGCTTGACCCCGTATCTGCTTTCCCGCCCATTCGCGTTTTTGGTACGGTAGGATTTATTGTCGCGATGTGGGCGGTCAGCTTACTGCATCTGGAATTGAGCAGCCTGCAGTTGTATGTTGCGTCTGGTGCGTCATTGCTGCTGTCGGCTTATGCGCTGACTTTGCCTAAGATTCCGGTTGCGGAGAAAAAATCGACCACGTCGCTTGCCAGCAAGCTGGGTCTGGATGCTTTCGTGCTGTTTAAAAATCCACGCATGGCCATCTTTTTCCTCTTTGCCATGATGCTGGGTGCGGTACTGCAAATTACCAACGTTTTTGGTAATCCATTCCTGCATGATTTCGCCCGTAACCCGGAGTTTGCTGATAGCTTCGTGGTGAAATATCCCTCCATTTTACTGTCAGTTTCACAGATGGCTGAAGTCGGTTTCATTTTGACGATTCCGTTCTTTTTGAAGCGTTTTGGCATCAAAACCGTCATGCTGATGAGTATGGTGGCCTGGACGCTGCGCTTTGGCTTCTTCGCCTATGGAGATCCGTCACCAACCGGCTTTATTTTGCTGCTGCTGTCGATGATTGTTTACGGCTGTGCATTTGATTTCTTCAATATTTCTGGTTCGGTATTTGTCGAACAGGAAGTTGATTCCAGCATCCGTGCCAGCGCGCAGGGGCTCTTTATGACCATGGTAAATGGTGTCGGCGCATGGGTTGGCTCGATTCTGAGTGGTATGGCAGTAGATTACTTCTCGGTAGATGGCGTAAAAGACTGGCAAACTATCTGGCTGGTGTTTGCAGGATATGCTCTTTTTCTCGCAGTGATATTTTTCTTTGGGTTTAAATATAATCATGACCCTGAAAAGATAAAGCATCAAGCGGTGACTCATTAAAAGGATTCGCAGCTCTGCTCTTCAGAGCTGCTTTTATGATAAAGGTTAATTAGTGAAAGATATTTTATTTTCTTCCGGCGTTGGTTTTGGTATTGGTGCTTTATTTACAATCGTGCGCTTGCCTATTCCTGTACCAAATGTATTACCGGGTATATTATCCATTGTGTTTATGTATGTCGGATATCTGGTGGTGAAATACTTTATGCCATGATAATTTAATACGATGTATTTATTATATGGAGCACTTAATTATGGAACGCGTATACAGAACAGATCTTAAGTTGCTCCGTTATTTTCTTGCCGTAGCGGAAGAGTTGCATTTTGGCCGCGCAGCAGCGCGTTTAAATATGTCTCAGCCTCCGCTCAGTATTCATATTAAAGAGCTGGAAAATCAACTCGGCACGCAGCTTTTTATTCGCCATTCGCGCAGCGTCGTACTGACACACGCGGGCAAAATCTTGATGGAAGAATCGCGTCGATTGCTGGTGAATGCAAATAATGTATTGGCTCGGGTTGAACAAATAGGTCGGGGAGAAGCAGGGCGGATTGAACTCGGCGTAGTGGGAACGGCAATGTGGGGACGGATGCGCCCGGTTATGCGGCGATTCCTCAGGGAAAATCCTAACGTTGAAGTTCTTTTTCGCGAAAAGATGCCCGCGATGCAAATGGCCCTGCTGGAACGACGTGAACTCGATGCCGGGATCTGGCGAATGGCGACAGAACCACCGGCAGGTTTTACCAGCTTACGGTTGCATGAATCGGCGTTTCTGGTGGCGATGCCTGAAGAGCATCATCTCTCATCATTTTCCACCGTCCCACTGGAGGCGCTACGTGACGAGTATTTTGTTACAATGCCGCCTGTGTACACTGACTGGGATTTTTTGCAGCGAGTTTGCCAGCAGGTGGGATTTTCACCGGTTGTTATTCGCGAAGTTAATGAACCGCAAACGGTACTCGCCATGGTCAGTATGGGTATTGGTATCACATTGATAGCGGACAGCTACGCACAAATGAACTGGCCAGGTGTCATTTTCCGTCCGCTCAAAGAGCGCATCCCTGCGGATTTATATATTGTTTATGAAACACAGCAGGTGACGCCTGCGATGGTTAAGCTGTTGGCAGCATTGACACAGTAGGTGAGGGGACAGGAATTGCCGGAAATAGTAGGTGTGATAAGTGAAGCGCATCAGGCAATTTCGCAAATCACAGATAGCAAAAAAGCGCCTTTAGGGCGCTTTTTTACATTGGTGGGTCGTGCAGGATTCGAACCTGCGACCAATTGATTAAAAGTCAACTGCTCTACCAACTGAGCTAACGACCCGAAGTGGTGGGTGATGACGGGATCGAACCGCCGACCCCCTCCTTGTAAGGGAGGTGCTCTCCCAGCTGAGCTAATCACCCACTTCGGTACTTCACATTTTTACAAGAAATTTAGCTGGCGAGAAAGTGGTGGGTGATGACGGGATCGAACCGCCGACCCCCTCCTTGTAAGGGAGGTGCTCTCCCAGCTGAGCTAATCACCCATTTCTCAATTTCTTGCTACACGGCGGAGACTACATAAAGTAGTTGGTGGGTGATGACGGGATCGAACCGCCGACCCCCTCCTTGTAAGGGAGGTGCTCTCCCAGCTGAGCTAATCACCCCCGCTGTGTGGAGTCGCATTATAGGGAGAGTTCAAAATGAGTCAACGCCTTTTCCAAAGAAATTGTTCGTTCGTCGTAAATTTAAGCAGGATGATCGCAAAACAGACCGTGTTGCGCAATTTCTCAACGAAAACAATAATGCATCATGTAGCAACCCGAACTACATTGAGGAATCAGGCTGGAGTGATAGAATATCGCCCACTCAATTTTTCCAGGATTTGCCGGTTGTCGGCATCTTTCTAAACGTAAGGCCATTTCATGAAAATCAAAACTCGCTTCGCGCCAAGCCCAACAGGCTATCTGCACGTTGGCGGCGCGCGTACTGCTCTTTACTCCTGGCTTTTTGCACGTAACCACGGTGGTGAGTTTGTGCTGCGTATTGAAGACACCGATCTTGAGCGTTCCACGCCGGAAGCTATCGAAGCCATTATGGATGGCATGAACTGGCTGAGTCTGGAGTGGGATGAAGGTCCGTACTTCCAGACCAAACGTTTTGATCGCTATAACGCGGTTATCGATCAGATGCTGGAAGAGGGGACGGCCTATAAATGCTACTGCTCTAAAGAGCGTCTGGAAGCACTGCGTGAAGAGCAGATGGCAAAAGGCGAGAAGCCGCGTTATGACGGTCGCTGCCGCCACAGTCATGAACATCATGCTGATGATGAACCGTGCGTCGTGCGTTTTGCTAATCCGCAGGAAGGTTCCGTTGTTTTTGACGATCAGATCCGTGGTCCGATCGAGTTCAGTAACCAGGAGCTGGATGATCTGATTATCCGCCGTACCGATGGTTCTCCGACCTATAACTTCTGTGTGGTTGTTGATGACTGGGATATGGAAATCACCCACGTAATCCGTGGTGAAGACCATATCAACAATACACCGCGTCAGATCAACATTCTGAAAGCCCTGAAAGCGCCAGTACCTGTTTACGCGCACGTTTCTATGATCAACGGTGATGACGGTAAAAAACTGTCCAAACGCCACGGTGCGGTCAGCGTAATGCAGTATCGCGACGATGGTTACCTGCCAGAAGCGTTGCTGAACTATCTGGTACGTCTGGGCTGGTCCCACGGCGATCAGGAAATCTTCACCCGTGAAGAAATGATCAAATACTTCACCCTGAACGCGGTTAGCAAATCTGCCAGTGCGTTTAACACAGACAAACTGCTGTGGCTAAACCATCATTACATTAACGCGTTGCCGCCGGAGTATGTCGCTACTCATTTACAGTGGCATATCGAGCAGGAAAATATTGATACCCGCAACGGCCCGCAACTGGCGGAACTGGTGAAACTGCTGGGTGAACGCTGCAAAACCCTGAAAGAGATGGCACAAAGTTGCCGTTATTTCTACGAAGATTTTGCCGAGTTTGATGCTGATGCAGCGAAAAAACATCTGCGCCCGGTCGCTCGCCAGCCGCTGGAAGTGGTACGTGACAAACTGTCTGCAATTACTGACTGGACGGCTGAAAATGTTCACCACGCTATTCAGGCAACAGCGGATGAGCTGGAAGTGGGTATGGGAAAAGTCGGTATGCCGCTGCGCGTAGCTGTTACCGGTGCGGGCCAGTCTCCGGCGCTGGATGTTACGGTTCACGCAATTGGCAAAGCACGCAGCATTGAGCGCATCAATAAAGCGCTGGCATTTATTGCTGAACGCGAAAACCAGCAGTAATTAATACTTAAAAGATAAACGGCAGGAGATAATATCCTGCCGTTTTTTACTTATTATTTATGCTGATTCGTCAATGTCGAGACGGGCAAGGAAATTGCGAATCCCTTCACGCGATAAAAACTGCGCAACTTTTTCTTGCTCACTATGAGTCATATTGTCTATCGCGCTGATTATTTGCCGGTAAGCCGGAGTTCGCATACCAGGTGCGTATTCAGCAAGAGGTTCTTCGGCCTCGAGAAAAACCGGCGTGTTATGGAAGGCCGGTGTGTTTTGAATAAACTCGCAAACCTGCGTATCGATCAGAATAAGTCTGGCACGGCCGCCCTTCACGCCGGGAAATTTTTCCGTTTTCCAGCCTTTTTCTCTAATCCAGCGGTTAACGGTTTGTTTAGCCACGCCGAGGCATTCCGCCAGTTCTTCGGTGGTCATTTTATTGCGTAATCTTTTCATATTATTTGCTGTTGCGAATCCCTAAGCGTTGTAATAACCCGATAATCCCTTCCCGCAGAAGCAAGGATGTAAACTGTTTTTGTTCAGTTGCCGTCATCTCTTTCGCCAGCGTCGCTAACAGCACTTCAAGCGGCGCATCGCCAGACAGGGCGGGTATTTCTCCCTGACACTGTGGGCGTTCTGCATTGCGAATATATTCACGAACCTGTTCATTGATGTGTACCAGTCGGGCCTTGCCACCCTGGACGCCTGGTTTTGGTGATGTCGTCCAGCCTTCCTTGCGTACCCATTTATTAATGGTCTGGCGGCTATAACCGGTCAGTCTGGCAAGTTCATCTGGCGTCATCCTCTCCTTGAACATAACAATTCCCTGAATAGTTGTGGGTCTATTAAGTGTTCATTTTATAGCATCAATTTACAGGAAACCGTGATATGAATAACTACTGAATGCGAGACGTAATCCAAAAATGTTCATTTGCCTGATTTTTCAGCGATTGAAACCAGGTGCTGCAATTTGCCGTTGACACATAAGGGCGGAATTCATATGATGCCGCCCGTCAACTCGACAAGCTTTACGTGACGGGGCTATAGCTCAGCTGGGAGAGCGCTTGCATGGCATGCAAGAGGTCAGCGGTTCGATCCCGCTTAGCTCCACCAAATTTTGCACCCAGCAAATTTGGTACGTAAACGCCTCGTGGGGCTATAGCTCAGCTGGGAGAGCGCTTGCATGGCATGCAAGAGGTCAGCGGTTCGATCCCGCTTAGCTCCACCAAATTTCAAACCCTCGCTGCGAAGCGGGGGTTTTTTGTCTCTGCTTTTTGCCGCTTTTGTAATACAGTCCACGCCCGGGTTAGCGCCGCCTGGTGAAAACATCACTGGACAAAAAAACAGCAGCAGGCCGGCCCCTGCTTGCTTCGCGATGCGAATAAACTTATTATTTGTGTGCCTGAAAAACCCGATCAGTGAGAGTAGTGTACTCATGTTTGTGGAGCATAACCTGATAAAAAATATCAAGATATTCACACTGGCGTTTACGCTCACCGTGGTACTTATTCAGCTATCTCGTTTTATTTCGCCACTTGCAGTTATCCATTCCAGTTATATCTTTCTGGCGTGGATGCCTCTGTGCGTAATGCTGTCAATAGTGTTCATCTTTGGCTGGCGTGGTGTCGTTCCCGTTTTATGCGGGATGTTTTGCACTAATCTGTGGAATTTTCATCTCTCATTTTTGCAAACCGCTGTCATGCTTGGCAGCCAGACTTTCGCTGTGTTGTGTGCCTGTGCAATATTACGCTGGCAGTTGGGAACGCGTTGGCGTTATGGCTTGACCACCCGAAACGTCTGGCAACGTCTCTTCTGGCTTGGTTTGGTGACGCCGATCGGCATCAAATGCAGCATGTATCTTGTAGGCAACTTCTTTGATTTCCCGCTAAAAATATCGACATTTTTCGGGGATGCAGATGCTATTTTCACGGTCGTTGATTTGCTTAGCCTTTTCACTGCGGTGTTGATTTACAACATGTTCTTTTACTATCTCACTCGCATGATTGTAAGTCCCCACTTTGCGCAGATATTGTGGCGCAGAGATATCGCACCGTCACTGAACAAAGAGAAACGTGCATTTACCTTAAGCTGGCTTGCTGTTCTTACCGTGCTGCTACTTCTGATGTGTACGCCTTATGAAAACGACTTCATTGCCGGTTATCTGGTGCCCGTTTTCTTTATCATCTTTACTCTTGGTGTCGGTAAGCTTCGCTATCCGTTTTTAAATCTCACCTGGGCTGTCTCGACTCTTTTCCTCCTGAATTACAACCAGAACTTTTTACAAGGGGTGGAAACAGAATATTCGCTGGCATTTATTCTGGCGGTACTGATTTCTTTTAGCGTTTGCCTGCTCTACATGGTGCGCATTTATTATCGTAGTGAATGGCTTAACCGTCGCTGGCATTTGCAGGCGCTGACCGACCCTTTAACGCTATTACCCAACTTTCGCGCGTTGGAGCAATCGCAAGAGCAAGAGGCCGGAAAGAGTTTTTGCTGCCTGCGTATTGATAATCTTGAGTTTATGAGTCGTCATTACGGTCTGGTGATGCGCGTTCATTGCATCCGCTCAATTTACCGTACACTGCTACCGTTGATGCAGGAAAACGAAAAGTTGTATCAACTACCGGGCAGTGAATTGCTGCTGGTACTGACCGGGCCGGAAACGGAAGGGCGGCTCCAGCATATGGTTAATGTCCTCAATAGTCGGCAGATTCACTGGAACAACACCGGCCTGGATATGGGCTACGGCGCGGCCTGGGGGCGTTTTGATGGCAATCAGGAAACCCTGCAGCCCATGCTGGGGCAGTTAAGCTGGCTGGCGGAACAATCCTGCGTTCATCATCACGTTCTGGCGTTGGATAATCGAGAGGAGATGGCGTCCGGGCAGACTACCAAACAGGTGCTATTGCTGAACACCATTCGTAAAGCATTAGATAATGGTGATTTGCTTCTCTACGCCCAGCCCATTCGTAACAAAGAGGGACAAGGCTATGATGAGATCCTTGCTCGTCTGAAATATGACGGCGGCATTATGACGCCGGATAAATTTCTGCCACTTATCGCCCAGTTTAACCTAAGCGCGCGTTTCGATTTGCAGGTGCTGGAGTCCCTGTTGAAGTGGCTGGCAACTCACCCTTGTGACAAAAAAGGGCCGCGATATTCGGTAAATTTAATGCCGCTCACTCTGCTACAAAAAAATATCGCCGGACGGATTATTCGCCTGTTTAAGCGTTATCACATCTCCCCGGAGGCTGTCATTCTCGAAATCACCGAGGAGCAGGCGTTTTCTAACGCAGAAAGCAGTATGTATAACATTGAACAACTGCATAAATTTGGCTTCCGTATTGCGATTGATGACTTTGGCACTGGCTATGCCAACTACGAGCGGTTAAAACGTTTGAAGGCCGATATCATCAAGATTGATGGCGTCTTTGTGAAAGATATCGTCACGAACACGCTGGATGCGATGATTGTGCGCTCGATTACCGATCTGGCGAAAGCGAAGTCGTTAAGTGTGGTTGCAGAGTTTGTAGAGACGCAACAGCAGCAAGCGCTATTGCATAAACTTGGGGTGCAATATCTGCAAGGATATTTAATTGGTCGCCCGCAGCCATTAGTTGATTAGCAGGGATAAAAAAGCCGGGGATAAATAATCCCCGGCTTTTTTAATGGATTGCCTTACAGCACCAGTGCTGCGATTGATGCAGAAAGCACACTCACCAGCGTAGAACCATAAACCAATTTCAGACCGAAACGAGAAACCACGTTACCTTGCTCTTCGTTCAGACCTTTAACCGCGCCCGCGATAATCCCGATAGAAGAGAAGTTAGCGAAGGATACCAGGAACACAGAGATGATGCCTTCAGCACGCGGAGAGAGCGTAGAGGCAATTTTCTGCAGATCCATCATCGCAACGAATTCGTTGGAAACCAGTTTGGTCGCCATGATGCTGCCTACTTGCAGTGCTTCACTGGAAGGAACACCCATCACCCATGCAATCGGATAGAAGATGTAGCCCAGGATGCCCTGGAAGGAGATGCTGTAGCCAAACCAGCCAGTCACGGTAGCAAACAGGGCGTTCAGTGCTGCGATCAAGGCGATAAAGCCGATTAGCATTGCTGCAACGATAATGGCTACTTTGAAGCCCGCCAGAATGTACTCACCCAGCATTTCGAAGAAGCTCTGACCTTCGTGCAGGTTGGACATCTGAATGTTTTCTTCGCTGGCATCAACACGGTACGGGTTGATCAGCGACAGTACGATAAAGGTGCTGAACATGTTCAGTACCAGCGCTGCAACCACGTATTTCGGTTCCAGCATCGTCATGTATGCGCCAACGATGGACATCGACACGGTGGACATCGCCGTGGCTGCCATAGTGTACATACGATTACGGGAGATTTTGCCGAGGATATCTTTATAGGCGATAAAGTTCTCGGACTGACCCAGAATCAGGGAGCTGACGGCGTTAAAAGATTCCAGCTTGCCCATTCCGTTGACTTTGGAAAGCAGGAAGCCAATCGCGCGGATAATCACCGGCAACACGCGAATGTGCTGGAGAATACCGATCAATGCAGAGATAAAGACGATTGGGCACAGCACTTTCAGGAAGAAGAACGCCAGGCCTTGATCATTCATGCTACCAAAGACAAAGTTAGTACCTTCGTTGGCAAACCCGAGCAGTTTTTCAAACATTTCGGAGAAGCCTTTCACGAAGCCCAGACCAACGTCAGAGTTCAGGAAGAACCACGCCAGTAACACTTCGATAACAAGCAGTTGAATTATATAACGGATACGAATTTTTTTGCGGTCGCTGCTTGCCAGCAATGCGAGAATCGCAACAACGGCTAGTGCCAGTACAAAATGAAGGACGCGGTCCATATTTGCTCCAAATATGAGGCAGGTTAAGTTTCCGTGCACATTCTATGTAACATGGTTAAGGAAAACGAGATCTGACACACACTATAATGATGTCCTGTGACAAGCTTCAAAAATAGTGAGCTGTTATACATTTCTGCTATGTTGTGTATGGAAGCTGAAAGTTATGTAAATGTGCTAACATTAAACATAATCATAACATTTAACTCATCAATCTTTTCGTAGTCATAATCCTGGCCTATCAGAGAAATCACCCTAATCCAATTAAATGAATTTGATAATCATTCTCGTTTAGCATAGCATGAAACATAGCAAAGGCTATGTTTTAGAGGCACAACAAGATGACAAACTATCGCGTTGAGAGTAGCAGTGGACGGGCGGCGCGCAAGATGAGGCTCGCATTAATGGGACCTGCGTTCATTGCAGCGATTGGTTATATCGATCCCGGTAACTTTGCGACCAATATTCAGGCGGGAGCCAGCTTCGGCTATCAACTGCTATGGGTTGTTGTCTGGGCGAACCTGATGGCGATGCTGATTCAGATTCTTTCAGCCAAACTGGGGATAGCCACCGGTAAAAATCTGGCAGAGCAAATCCGCGATCACTACCCGCGCCCCGTAGTGTGGTTCTATTGGGTTCAGGCGGAAATTATTGCGATGGCGACCGACCTGGCGGAATTTATTGGCGCAGCGATCGGTTTCAAACTGATTCTTGGTGTTTCGTTGTTGCAGGGGGCGGTGCTGACGGGTATCGCGACTTTCCTGATTTTAATGCTGCAACGTCGCGGGCAAAAACCGCTGGAGAAAGTGATTGGCGGGCTACTGCTGTTTGTCGCCGCGGCTTACATTGTCGAGCTGATTTTCTCTCAGCCTAACCTGGCGCAGTTGAGTAAAGGGATGGTGATTCCGAGTTTACCAACCTCGGAGGCGGTCTTCCTGGCGGCTGGCGTGTTAGGGGCGACGATTATGCCGCACGTGATTTATTTGCACTCTTCGCTCACTCAGCATTTACATGGTGGTTCGCGTCAACAACGTTATTCCGCCACCAAATGGGATGTGGCTATTGCCATGACTATTGCCGGTTTTGTTAATCTGGCGATGATGGCAACGGCTGCCGCCGCGTTCCATTTTTCCGGTCATACGGGGGTCGCTGATCTTGACGAAGCCTACCTGACGCTGCAACCGCTGTTAAGCAATGCTGCCGCGACGGTCTTTGGTTTAAGTCTGGTGGCGGCGGGGCTTTCGTCAACGGTGGTGGGAACATTGGCGGGGCAGGTAGTGATGCAGGGATTCATTCGCTTCCATATTCCGCTGTGGGTGCGCCGTACCGTGACCATGTTGCCATCTTTTATTGTTATTCTGATGGGGCTGGATCCGACGCGGATTCTGGTCATGAGTCAGGTGCTGCTAAGTTTTGGTATTGCCCTGGCGCTGGTGCCACTGTTGATTTTCACCAGTGACAGTAAGTTGATGGGCGATCTGGTTAACAGCAAATGGGTTAAACAAACCGGTTGGGTGATTGTAGTACTGGTGGTCGCGTTGAATATCTGGCTGCTGGTGGGAACGGCACTAGGGTTGTAGTTCAACTGGCGTCGCATGTGGTGCCACTGGCGGATGCGGCGTAAACACCTTATCCGCCCTACGTGTTTAATGGCGCGGGTTTGTAGGCCTGATAAGACGCGCCAGCGTCGCATCAGGCATCGTACTCCATTGGCGAATGTGTTTAATGACGGTGCCCATGTCCACGACCTTTTCCGCGATGATCATCACGGTCGCGCCAGCCTTCGCGGTAGCCTCGTTCATACGCTTTACGCTTATCCCAGCCACGGTGGTAGCCATTATCGTGACGCCACCAGCGGTTTTTACGCCATTCGTAATTACGGTGCCAGTAATCACGGTCGCGCCAGTGACCACCGTCCCAATAATTACCGTAATGATCGCGATCGCCAATTTGTAATTTTATCGATGGCAGTAGGGTAATTTCACCTGCGTTTGCCGCAAGTGGGGTAAATACCATCAGGGCGGCCGCCAGAAACAGTGACCTGAACATTGTTATTCTCCTTCACGATCGAAGCCGTCAGCGGCCTGTTAACGCAATATTACGGGGAGGTAAAGCCCCGTTTCATCGCCATAACTCTTAAATCGTGAGGGAGAGCATTTTTTGTTAAAGCTTATCGTGGGGGGGCTGTTGCTTCGGGCGATTCACAATCATCATTGGTTTACCTGCCAGCAATAGCCACGCCGGAAGCATGACGATACAAAGCAGCGGTAGCAAAGTGGTATCAGGTACAACGACCGCCGCCATAAACAGACTTAACCAGCCATCGCGCGTCACCACCAGTACTATGCCGAGAATAGCGCAGGAAACGGTAATCGCCGCCGGGACTGCGGGAACATGTTCATGCAGCATCAACCCTAACGCTACGCCAACAAACACGGCCGGGAAGATTCGCCCACCACGAAATCCGCTGGCGGCGGCAATAACCAGGGCGGCAAGTTTAATGAGCGCCAGCAAAAAGTAATCGCTGGCGCTCAAAGCCTGATTTATCACCATTTGCTGCATCTCATCCAGTCCTTTAAACAGTGAGACAGGTCCGCCGATGACGCCCAGAATACCCAGCATAAAACCGCCAACTCCCAGCATGAGTACTGGGTTTTTAATCTGATGCATCATCGCGTGCAACCGTGGCAGACACCACACAGCAACCATCCCCGCAGCGATGGCAATCGTCGCCACAATGGCACCGCTGATGATGTCGGTCATCTGCATCTGTTCGTAATGCGCAATGGGTAGCGAAAAATGAGGATGAAAAAATAGACTTGTGGTCAGAGCACCAGTCGCCGCCGCCATTAACGGTGCAAAGAGCCGATCCCATAGCGGGACTTCATTACTGCCATTTAAGGTTTGCGAAAATATCAACGCTGCCGCAACAGGTGTACCAAACAGCGTGCCGATAGTTCCGGCTGAGGCTAAAATAGTCCACTCCATCCGGTGAACTCGTGGTAACAGACGAGTGCCAATCGCCACTGCGAGAGCGATATTAACGGTCATGATCGGATGTTCCGGCCCGAGGCTGACGCCACCAGCAAGACCGAGAATTAATGCCAGGATCAGTCCCGGTAGCGCAGAGGGGGGAACCGGTGCGCCGATCAGTGGTTCACTGGCCGGATCTGGCCCGGCATGACCCTGGCTGAAACGGATAACCAGTCCTACTGCGATCCCTGTCAGCGTTAATATTCCGATGATCCACAGCGGTGAGTCCTGAGCTAACCCCAGACTTTCCGGTAGTCGTTGCCAGAGCAAACTCTGTAATACCGAGGCGATTTTCATCACTACAATCAGAATAAGACTGGACGCAATCCCAATTGCCACCGCGGGAAGCGATAATAACAACATGGTTCTGGCTCGCGGATGGAGCATGTTCTATTCCTTATGCGGGATCAGATACTTAGTTTGCCCAGCTTGCATAAAGGCATCGCTGCAATTGGTGCTGAAACGATAAAGTAATTGTGTGACCCAGATCGATATTTACAGGGAGCCAGCCTTTCCGGCGTTGTTGTTATGCCCCCAGGTATTTACAGTGTGAGAAAGAATTCTTTTGACTTTAGCGGAGCAGTAGAAGAATGACAAAGTATGCATTAGTCGGTGATGTGGGCGGCACCAACGCACGTCTTGCCCTGTGTGATATTGCCAGTGGCGAAATCTCGCAGGCTAAAACCTATTCAGGGCTTGATTATCCCAGCCTGGAAGCGGTCATTCGCGTTTATCTCGAAGAACATAAGGTTGAGGTGAAAGACGGCTGTATTGCCATCGCTTGCCCAATCACCGGTGACTGGGTGGCAATGACCAACCACACCTGGGCATTTTCGATTGCTGAAATGAAAAAGAGCCTCGGTTTTAGCCATCTGGAAATTATCAATGATTTTACGGCGGTTTCGATGGCGATCCCGATGCTGAAAAAAGAGCACCTGATCCAGTTTGGCGGAGCAGAACCAGTAGAAGGTAAACCAATCGCGGTGTACGGTGCCGGAACAGGGCTTGGGGTTGCGCATCTGGTCCATGTAGATAAACGCTGGATCAGCCTGCCGGGTGAGGGCGGTCACGTTGATTTTGCGCCAAATAGCGAAGAAGAGGCCATTATCCTCGAAATACTGCGTGCGGAAATTGGCCATGTCTCGGCGGAGCGCGTGCTTTCTGGCCCTGGGCTGGTGAATCTGTATCGTGCGATTGTGAAAGCCGATAACCGCCTGCCGGAAAATCTCAAGCCGAAAGATATTACCGAACGTGCACTGGCCGACAGTTGCACCGATTGTCGTCGGGCATTGTCGCTGTTTTGCGTCATAATGGGACGTTTTGGCGGCAATCTGGCGCTCAATCTCGGGACATTTGGCGGTGTGTATATTGCAGGCGGTATCGTGCCGCGTTTCCTCGAGTTCTTCAAAGCTTCTGGTTTCCGCGCCGCTTTTGAAGACAAAGGCCGCTTTAAAGAATATGTCCATGATATTCCGGTTTATCTCATCGTCCATGACAATCCGGGACTTCTCGGTTCGGGCGCACATCTACGCCAGACCTTAGGCCACATCCTGTAAAACCTTCCTGTCATATCGGGAGGAATCTCTCCCGATAGTCATTTAAATCATAGAGTTAATTAGATTTTTCTTTGTGTTTCATCACAAGGCCGACCTGCGTCACACTTCCGTATAACGGGATTAATTATCCAGTAAAAGCATTATTTGTCTGGTAACAGCGATTTGTTTTGCACGTTCATAATTTCACTCGCTAACTATAACCAAGCGAGGAAATAACGATGAGTAAGAAACTGATTGCCCTGTGTGCTTGCCCGATGGGGCTGGCGCACACCTTTATGGCTGCCCAGGCGCTGGAAGAAGCGGCGGTAGAAGCAGGCTATGAAGTGAAAATTGAAACCCAGGGCGCAGATGGCATCCAGAACCGTCTTACGGCGCAAGATATCGCAGAGGCGACCATCATCATCCACTCCGTGGCGGTTACCCCGGAAGATAACGAACGTTTTGAGTCACGCGATGTTTATGAAATCACTTTGCAGGACGCAATTAAAAACGCTGCGGGCATCATCAAAGAAATCGAAGAGATGATTGCCGCTGAACAGGCGTAATTTTTTACAGGGATATTGTTATGGCCATTAAAAAACGCAGTGCAACCGTTGTGCCTGGCGCATCCGGTGCGGCAGCGGCAGTTAAGAATCCGCAGGCCTCTAAAAGCAGCTTCTGGGGTGAACTCCCGCAGCACGTGATGTCAGGGATTTCACGCATGGTGCCGACCTTAATTATGGGCGGTGTGATCCTCGCTTTCAGCCAGTTGATTGCTTATAGCTGGCTGAAAATTCCCGCTGACATTGGCATTATGGATGCGCTCAATAGTGGGAAATTTACCGGTTTCGACCTCTCGTTACTGAAATTTGCCTGGCTGTCGCAGTCGTTTGGCGGTGTGCTATTTGGCTTTGCCATTCCGATGTTCGCCGCCTTTGTGGCTAACTCCATTGGTGGCAAACTGGCGTTCCCGGCAGGGTTTATCGGCGGGTTGATGTCTACCCAGCCCACGCAACTGCTGAATTTTGACCCCAGCACCATGCAGTGGGCGACCTCTTCGCCCGTGCCGTCCACCTTCATTGGCGCGCTGATTATTTCTATTGTTGCGGGTTACCTCGTGAAATGGATGAACCAGAAAATCCAGATGCCGGATTTCCTGTTAGCGTTCAAAACCACTTTTTTATTACCAATTCTTTCCGCCATTTTTGTCATGCTGGCGATGTATTACGTGATCACGCCGTTTGGTGGCTGGATCAACGGTGGCATTCGCGCCATGTTGACGGCAGCAGGTGAAAAAGGCGCGCTGATGTACGCAATGGGAATTGCCGCAGCAACGGCAATTGACCTGGGGGGGCCAATCAACAAAGCGGCAGGTTTCGTTGCCTTCAGCTTTACGACAGACCACGTACTACCCGTCACCGCGCGTTCTATCGCTATTGTTATTCCGCCGATTGGTCTGGGCCTGGCGACCATTATCGACCGTCGTTTAACCGGCAAACGCCTGTTCAACGCCCAGCTTTATCCACAGGGCAAAACCGCCATGTTCCTTGCGTTTATGGGTATCAGTGAAGGTGCTATTCCGTTCGCGCTGGAAAGTCCCATCACCGCCATTCCGTCCTATATGGTAGGTGCGATTGTTGGTTCCACTGCCGCTGTCTGGCTGGGTGCAGTGCAGTGGTTCCCGGAATCTGCTATCTGGGCATGGCCGCTGGTTACTAACCTCGGCGTCTATATGGCGGGGATCGCGTTGGGGGCAATCATCACTGCGCTGATGGTGGTGTTCCTGCGTCTGATGATGTTCCGCAAAGGCAAATTGTTAATCGATAGCCTTTAAGAAGGACAATCCTGATGACATTACTCGCTTCGCTGCGCGACTGGCTTGCGGAACAACAGCTTGATGCGGTGCTTCTCTCTTCACGGCAGAACAAGCAGCCACATCTGGGACTCTCCACCGGATCAGGCTATGTGGTGATTAGCTGTGAGAGCGCGCACATTCTGGTGGACTCACGCTATTACGCGGATGTGGAAGCCCGTGCGCAAGGCTACCAGCTACATTTACTCGATGCGGCGCAGACGCTTGCAACCATCGTCAATCAGCTCATTGCCGATGAGCAACTGCAAACGCTTGGTTTTGAAGGCCAGCAGGTGAGTTGGGAAAGCGCACATCGCTGGCAGACTGAACTCAATGCAACGTTGGTCAGCGCCACGCCGGACGTACTGCGGCAAATCAAAATGCCGGAGGAGGTAGAGAAAATCCGCCTCGCCTGTGGGATTGCCGATCGCGGTGCGCAACATATCCGCCGGTTTATACAGGCGGGGATGAGCGAGCGTGAGATAGCCGCTGAACTGGAGTGGTTTATGCGCCAGCAGGGCGCGGAAAAAGCCTCTTTTGACACCATTGTTGCCAGTGGCTGGCGTGGGGCGCTACCGCACGGCAAGGCCAGCGACAAGATTGTTGCCGCGGGCGAGTTTGTCACTCTCGATTTCGGTGCGCTGTATCAGGGCTACTGTTCTGATATGACGCGCACCTTTCTGGTGAATGGCGAAGGGGTGAGCGCCGAATCTCACCCGCTGTTTAACGTGTATCAGATTGTCCTGCAGGCGCAACTGGCTGCAATCTCTGCGATTCGCCCCGGTGTGCGTTGTCAGCAGGTTGACGACGCCGCGCGTCGGGTGATTACCGAGGCTGGTTATGGCGAGTATTTCGGTCATAACACCGGTCACGCCATCGGTATTGAAGTGCATGAAGATCCGCGCTTTTCACCGCGGGACACCACGATGCTCCTGCCAGGTATGTTACTGACCGTGGAGCCGGGGATTTATTTGCCAGGGCAAGGGGGCGTGCGCATCGAAGATGTCGTGCTGGTTACCCCGCAAGGCGCAGAAGTGCTGTACGCCATGCCGAAAACAGTGTTGCTCACGGGAGAGGCATAATGGATTTATCGCTATTAAAAGCGTTGAGCGAGGCAGATGCAATCGCCTCCTCGGAACAGGAAGTGCGGCAGATCCTGCTGGAGGAAGCGGATCGCCTGCAAAAAAAGGTCCGTTTTGATGGTCTGGGATCGGTGCTGATCCGCCTCAATGAATCGACAGGTCCGAAGGTGATGATCTGCGCGCATATGGACGAAGTGGGATTTATGGTACGCAGCATCTCCTGTGAGGGTGCTATCGACGTGCTGCCGGTTGGTAATGTGCGCATGGCCGCCCGCCAGCTTCAGCCGGTGCGGATCACCACCCGTGAAGAATGCAAAATTCCAGGCCTGCTCGATGGCGAAAGGCAGGGAAATGACGTTAGCGCAATGCGCGTGGACATTGGCGCACGTTCTTATGACGAAGTCATGCAGGCGGGAGTTCGTCCGGGCGATCGCGTCACCTTCGATACCACTTTTCAGGTTCTCCCTCACCAGCGGGTAATGGGCAAAGCCTTTGATGACCGCCTCGGTTGCTACCTGCTGGTGACTTTACTGCGCGAGCTGCACGACGCCGAACTCCCTGTGGAAGTCTGGCTGGTGGCCAGTTCCAGCGAAGAGGTTGGCTTACGCGGCGGGCAAACCGCCACCCGCGCAGTGTCGCCGGACGTCGCCATTGTGCTGGATACCGCCTGCTGGGCGAAAAACTTTGATTATGGCGCGGCTAACCATCGCCAGATTGGTAACGGCCCGATGCTGGTGTTAAGTGATAAATCGCTGATTGCGCCGCCAAAATTCATCGCGTGGATTGAAAGCGTGGCGGCAGAAATTGGTGTGCCGTTGCAGGCGGATATGCTCAGCAACGGCGGCACGGACGGTGGAGCGATTCACTTAACCGGCACAGGCATACCCACAGTGGTGATGGGCCCTGCCACCCGCCACGGCCATTGTGCCGCGTCGATTGCCGATTGCCGCGACATTTTGCAAATGCAGCAACTTTTATCTGCACTTATTCAACGTATTACGCGTGAGACCGTTGTTCAACTGACGGATTTCAGATGATCTCCTGATTAACCCGGAGCGGTTATGTTAACGATTCAATTTCTTTGCCCTTTGCCTAACGGTCTTCATGCTCGCCCGGCGTGGGAACTTAAAGAACAGTGCAGCCAGTGGCAAAGTGCAGTGACCTTCATCAACCATCGCCAGAATGCGAAGGCCGATGCAAAAAGCTCGCTGGCACTGATTGGCACCGGAACCTTATTTAATGACAGTTGCAGCCTGAACATTAGCGGCAGCGATGAAGAGCAGGCGCGGCGGGTGCTGGAAGAATATATCCAGGTGCGCTTTATCGACAGCGACAGCGTCCAGCCGACGCAGGCAGAGCTGATGGCACATCCGTTACCGCGTTCATTAAGCCGCCTGAATCCAGATTTGTTGTATGGAAATGTGCTGGCGAGCGGTATCGGCATTGGTACACTGACCTTATTACAGAGCGATAATCTCGACAGTTATCGCGTGATCCCCGCCTGTGCACAAGATTCCACCCGACTGGAACACAGCCTGGCAACGCTTGCCGAGCAACTGAACCAGCAACTGCGTGAGCGTGACGGCGAAAGCAAAACTATTCTCAGCGCCCATTTGTCACTGATTCAGGATGACGAGTTTTCAGGCAATATCCGTCGGCTGATGGCTGAACAGCATCAGGGGCTGGGCGCGGCGATCATCAGTAATATGGAACAGGTTTGCGACAAACTTTCTGCCTCTGCCAGCGATTACCTGCGTGAGCGGGTCAGCGATATCCGCGATATCAGCGAACAGTTGTTGCATATCACCTGGCCGGAGCTGAAGCCACGCAATAATCTGGTGCTTGAAAAACCGACCATTCTGGTTGCTGAGGATTTAACGCCAAGCCAGTTTTTGAGCCTTGATCTAAAAAATCTCGCGGGCATGATTCTGGAGAAAACCGGGCGCACCTCGCATACCCTGATTCTGGCACGCGCTTCGATGATCCCCGTTCTTAGCGGCCTGCCGCTGGATGCGATAGCACGCTATGCCGGACAACCGGCGGTGCTTGATGCCCAGTGCGGCGTGCTGGCGATTAATCCTGATGATGCGGTGAGTGGTTATTACCAGGTGGCACAGACGCTGGCGGATAAACGTCAGCAGCAACAAGCACTTGCCGCTGCGCAACAGGCGTACTCCCGCGATCACAAGCGTATTGATATTGCTGCGAATATTGGCACTGCTCTGGAAGCACCAGGCGCGTTTGCTAACGGCGCGGAAGGCGTCGGGCTGTTCCGTACCGAAATGCTGTATATGGATCGCGATAGTGCGCCGGACGAGCAGGAACAGTTTGAAGCCTACCAGCAGGTGTTACTGGCAGCGGGCGAAAAGCCGATTATCTTCCGTACGATGGACATCGGCGGCGATAAAAGCATTCCTTACCTCAACATTCCCCAGGAAGAGAACCCGTTCCTCGGCTATCGTGCGGTACGTATTTACCCGGAATTTGCTGGTCTGTTCCGCACTCAACTGCGGGCTATTTTGCGTGCTGCCAGTTTTGGCAACGCTCAGTTGATGATCCCAATGGTGCACAGCCTCGATCAGATCTTATGGGTAAAGAGTGAGATCCAGAAGGCAATCGTTGAGCTTAAACGCGATGGCCTGCGCCATGCAGAATCGATCCCGCTTGGGATCATGGTGGAAGTGCCGTCGGTGTGTTACATCATCGACCACTTCTGTGATGAGGTCGATTTCTTCAGTATCGGCTCCAACGATATGACCCAGTATTTGTATGCGGTCGATCGTAATAATCCGCGCGTATCGCCGCTGTATAACCCGATTACGCCATCGTTCCTGCGCATGTTGCGGCAGATCATTACCACTGCGCATCAGCGGGGCAAATGGGTGGGAATTTGCGGGGAGCTGGGTGGCGAAAGCCGCTATCTGCCGCTACTGCTTGGGCTGGGTCTGGATGAGTTAAGTATGAGTAGCCCACGCATTCCGGCGGTGAAAAACCAGCTTCGGCAACTGGATAGCGAGGCGTGTCAGGAACTGGCGCGTCAGGCGTGCGAGTGCCGCAGCGCGCAGGAAATTGAAGCGTTACTCACTGCGTTTACACCGCAAGAAGACGTTCGTCCGCTGCTGGCGCTGGAGAATATCTTCGTTGATCAGACTGTTAGCAATAAAGAGCAGGCTATTCAGTTCCTGTGCGGCAACCTTGGCGTTAACGGGCGTACTGAGCATCCGTTCGAGCTGGAAGAAGATGTCTGGCAGCGTGAGGAGATTGTCACCACTGGCGTTGGTTTTGGCGTGGCGATCCCGCACACCAAATCTCAGTGGATCCGCCATTCCAGTATCAGTATTGCCCGCCTGGTGAAACCTGTCGACTGGCAGTCAGAGATGGGCGATGTCGAACTGGTGATCATGTTGACGCTGGGCGCTAGCGAAGGAATGAACCATGTGAAAGTCTTTTCGCAACTGGCGCGCAAACTGGTGAATAAAAACTTCCGCCAATCGCTGTTTGCCGCCAAAGATGCTCAAAGTATTCTGACACTGCTCGAAACAGAGCTAACTTTTTAAATTTAGCCCTGAAAACGGGCGCTGTACTCTCCTGGCGTCAGACCAAACTGACGCCGGAAGACGCGACAAAAATAGTCGCTATCCGGAAAGCCGCAGCGTTGTGCTACTTCATGAATTGACAGGTGGTATTTCTGCAAAATCATCCTCGCCTTCGCCATCCGCACCCAACGCACATATTCGATAAATCGCATCGTCCCATGCAGCGCAAACAGTTTTGACAGGTGATTTGGCGTGATATTAAAAAACTGCGCCACATTCTCGCGGGTGAGCGGCTGGGCATAATTATCCTGAACCCAGTTACAAATGCTGTGATAGAGAAAATCGCCGCGCGGCTGCGAATGACCCGGCGGCATATTTACCACGTTGCGGCAAAGATGCAGCAAACTGAGTACCAACGGTTGAATGATATTCTGCTCCAGCGGCGAACGGCTGAGATGGGTGAGGGCGGTGAGTATTGCTTCACCTTCACCGCGTTGCAGGCTGGGAAGCTGGAGCTGGCGAACCGGATGTAACAGTGTGGTGGTGCGACTATCGTAAAACGACAACCCCAGCCATGTTGGTGCAAACACCAGGCTTAACAACATAACAGGTTTGTTGTTGACCGGTAAATTAGCCGCGCGCGCCGGAATAAACAGTATTTCCCCTTCCACCATGCGTTGCTGTTTTGCTGCCAGTTGATTGCCGTATTCGCCGCGCAGCACAATATCCAGCCGGGGGAAATCAATACATAAACTGCCTACCGGCAACGAGGCGGGCTGGCTGGCAAACCAGACGCGCCCCAGTCGCTGTGGGTTAAGCACCAGGCCGCTGAACAGATCTGCGAAAAATTGTTGATCGGCGGGCAAGCCTGTTGCTTTCATGGATATCCCCGATTTATAGATGCATTAATTGTCTGAATTCTTTAACTTTGCTGCGGCTGACAGGCACTTCAAAATCCAGATCTTTCAGTCGCAGAATGTAGGTGTTATTAAACCACGGTTCGATTTCGCGGATTTTGTTCAGATTGACACAAAATGAGCGATGGCAGCGGAAAAAATGCGACGGCGGCAATTTGCTGCAAAACTCGGTGATGTTCATCGGCATCACGTAGGATTCACGCCGCGTATAGACAAAGGTCATTTTTTCGTGCGCTTCGGCGTAATAGATATCATTAATTGGCGTGACGATAATTCGCTCATCTTTCACCAGATTAATGGTGTCATTCTCCCGCGTTACTGTTACCGCAGGCGTACTGCTGGTTTGCTGTTGCTGCCAGGCCGCTTCCAGTTTTTGTAGCATCCCGGTGATGCGTGATTCCTGATACGGTTTGAGAATGTAGTCAAACGCCTCCAGTTCAAACGCTTCTACCGCATGTTCTTTCCACGCGGTGATAAACACAATAAACGGTTTATGGGCGAACTGGCTGATGTTTTGCGCCAGCAGCACGCCATCCAGCGACGGAATATTGATATCCAGAAAAATGGCGTCGACGCGGTTATGTTGCAAAAACTTCAACACGTCCAGACCGTCGTCAAAGGTGCCGACAATCTCCATCTGGCTATGCTCTTTAATTAGCCAGCTCAGTTCCTGTTGCGCCAGGAATTCGTCTTCAACAATGATGACTTTCACAATATCACTCCGGCTCAAAGCAATAACGTAGCCTGTGAGGCGACAGGGGTGCGTTGGTTAGGAATGTAAAACGCAATTTCCGTTCCGGGTTCCAGACGGCGGATATGCAACCCCTCGCCATACAATAACTTCACGCGATGATGCACATTCAACAGGCCTATTTTATTACCTGGCATTTCGTTCGCTTCGACTCGTTCAATCACTTGTGGATCGATGCCGTGCCCGGTATCTCTGACCGCAATGCGGACCCGATTACCGCACTCTGCGACGCTAATAGTTACAACACCTTTTCCTTTACAGGGTTGAATGCCGTGGACAATGGCGTTCTCCACCAACGGCTGAATCAGCAGGCTGGGAATACAGCAATTCACCTCTTCATCAATATCATAGATAACCGTCAGCTTGTCACCAAAGCGGGCCTGCTCAATGGCGATATAGTCTTTGATTTGATATAGCTCTTTTTTAATATCGATTTGCTCATCGTCTTTTAATTCAATGTTATAGCGCAGATAACGCGACAGATTAAAGATCAACTGGCGAGCGGTATCTGGATTCAGACGAATCGATGAGGAGATTGCGTTCAGTGCGTTAAACAGGAAATGGGGATTAATTTTACTTTGCAGGGCGCGAAGCTCTGCCTTATTTGCCATTTCACGTAACTGCTCGGCACGGGAAACCTCCAGTTGGGTGGAGATAATTTGCGACAGTCCTACCGCCATCTCCTGTAATGAGGACGTAATCTGGTGCGCGTGGCAGTAGTAAATTTTCAGCGTTCCGGTCACAACGCCTTTCTCCCACAATGGGATCACCAGCATCGAGTGGATTTCCGGTGTGCGGTGGGCTTCATCATTGTTTTTAATGATGATTTTCCCATAATTCATCGCCTGACGCGTCGTTGGGCTAATGAAGTCATCGCCATTCTGGTAGTTATGCTCGCCCACACCGACATAGGCCAGTACATGCTCGGTATTGGTAATTGCCACCGCGTCGGCGTGAATGTCGTCACGGATAATTTCACAGACTTTACGTAACGATTCGCTATTCACGTGACGAAACAGCGGCAGGGTTTTATTGGCAATATCCAGCGCCAGCTTGGCCTGCCGCGCAGCGCTGGCCTCTTTTTCGCCTTCAACGCTTTGCACCAGCAGTACAATAAAGCCGATACAGACACTGCCGAGGATCATCGGAATCCCGATTTTGGAGACGATATCCAGCCCCAGCTCGGTGGTTGGTGCCCAGACAATCACCAGAATCATGGTTAGTGTTTCGCAGAGCATACCGCCCAGAATACCGACGCGCCAACGCTGCGCTTTGGGGATTTTCAGGTTAATCCAGCCAGAAATACAGCCCGCCAGAATACTGGTGATAAAGCAGGGGATCGCCGTCACGCCTCCAATATCAATAAGATAGCGGTGAATCCCGGCTATTACGCCGGTAATGATGCCCACCCACGGGCCAAATAAAATCCCGCCTGACATTACCGCAATAATACGCACGTTAACCAGTGAGCCTTCCACCGGCACGCCGGACCAGGTGCTGAACAGGGCGAACAACGAGAAAATGGCGGTAACGGCAAGCAACTCTTTTGGTGAGTGCGCCGACTTGTGTAACAACTCGCGAAACAGGCGGATACGAATAAGGAAGAACAGGCAGATAAGCATTAACGCTGCCCGATCGAAGACCGCCAGCAGCATGTTGAATATTTCGTGCACGGGTAACTCTGGATAAGGATTAAACCTCTATGATAGGTAACCTGAGGGCTGATGACCAGCAGACCATTTTTGAGGAAAAACCACAAATTTAAAAGGGGATTGTCAGGTAAATGGTGCATTGGCAATACATATCTTGATAATGCACATCAGGTTGGTAAATTTATTGAAATTATAATGTTAATTAATGTGGTGGTGTTTTCTTGGGAAAAGGTGAGAATTTCCTGTTTTATTACTGATGTTCCTCTTTTATGGCAGCAAAAATTTTTTTGCTAAAACGCTCGACAGACAGATTTTATTCAGGCTATTTTCAAAACAGCCACCTATCGTGGTAGCGTCGCTCGGACGGTCCGGGCGCTCACGTTAATCTGAGGAAATTATGGCTGACACTCGCCCTGAACGTCGCTTTACGCGTATTGATCGTCTCCCGCCTTACGTTTTTAACATTACCGCTGAACTGAAAATGGCTGCGCGTCGGCGCGGCGAAGATATTATCGATTTCAGTATGGGTAACCCTGACGGCGCAACTCCGCCGCATATTGTTGAAAAGTTATGCACTGTAGCACAGCGCCCGGATACGCACGGTTACTCCACTTCACGCGGCATTCCACGGTTACGTCGCGCCATTTCTCGCTGGTATCAGGATCGTTACGACGTTGAAATCGACCCGGAATCAGAAGCCATCGTCACCATTGGCTCGAAAGAGGGGCTGGCGCACCTGATGCTGGCGACGCTGGATCACGGTGACACGGTGCTGGTGCCTAATCCCAGCTACCCGATTCATATCTACGGTGCGGTGATTGCCGGGGCGCAGGTATGTTCAGTACCGCTGGTGGAGGGTGTTGATTTTTTCAATGAACTGGAACGTGCTATTCGCGAGAGTTATCCGAAACCGAAGATGATGATCCTCGGCTTCCCGTCGAACCCAACCGCGCAATGTGTGGAACTGGAGTTCTTCGAAAAGGTTGTTGCGCTGGCGAAACGCTACGATGTGCTGGTGGTTCATGACCTGGCTTATGCCGATATCGTCTACGATGGCTGGAAAGCGCCGTCAATTATGCAGGTTCCGGGCGCACGCGACGTAGCGGTCGAGTTCTTTACGCTGTCGAAAAGTTACAACATGGCAGGCTGGCGTATCGGCTTTATGGTTGGCAACAAAACGCTGGTCAGCGCGTTGGCACGCATCAAAAGCTATCACGATTACGGCACCTTTACACCGTTGCAGGTGGCGGCTATTGCGGCGCTGGAAGGCGATCAGCAGTGTGTGCGCGACATTGCCGAACAGTATAAGCGCCGTCGCGATGTGCTGGTAAAAGGGCTGCATGAAGCGGGCTGGATGGTCGAAATACCGAAAGCCTCAATGTATGTTTGGGCAAAAATCCCGGAACCATATGCAGCGATGGGCTCTCTGGAATTTGCCAAAAAGCTGCTCAATGAAGCGAAGGTTTGCGTCTCGCCGGGTATCGGTTTTGGTGACTACGGTGACACCCATGTACGCTTTGCGTTAATTGAAAACCGTGACCGCATTCGTCAGGCTGTCAGAGGCATCAAAGCAATGTTCCGCGCTGATGGCTTACTGCCAGCCAGCAGTAAACATATTCACGAAAACGGCGAATAAATGTATTCTCAGAAAAGCAAACAGGAGCCAGACGGCTCCTGTTTTTCATTGCACAGTTTGCTTTTAGATCATCAGGGCAAAAGTACCGGCCCAAACGATGACCATAAAAGAAATGCCCATAAAGAAATATTTCACTTTACATCTCTCCGCGTAATTACTGTTACGCCTGAATGACTTCACTACATCTGGTACAGTGAGTTGACACCGGGCAAAACGACCTTAAAAGTCCTCAGCTTTGCCGTGGGCATCATCCCAGAATTCTGAGCTGATTTGCTCGAGACGGCGCTAATGTACGCCTAAAACTAAATTGAAACAAGTGGCATTTTCTTATTTACTTTTAGTAACTTACGAGTGTCTCATATCGACGACAGTTTAATTTCTGCCAGTAATAATTCACGATTTAGCGAAGGGAAAAGCCTTAAGAAAAAAGCCATAAAAACCATTGAGTTATTGTGGCTAATTTGAAGAGGGAAAGAGAATGGGTCGTTTGTTAAACGTATAACGACGCTTCACCCACCGGACGTGTTTTGAAGCGGCGGTGGATCCAGAGATATTGCTCCGGTGCACGCATAATCTCTTTCTCAATAACCTTGTTCATATAAGCGGCAGCCTGACATTCATCAGTCGGGTAACCTTCCATTTCTGGGGTGATATACAAACGGTATCCGCTGTAATCGGCTTTTCGAACCATTGTCACAGTCAACATGGCGGAACCTGAAAGGCGAGACAATACGTAGGTGCCATTGGTTGTTGCGACATTTTCTACCGCAAAGAACGGGGCGAAGGAGCTACCCTTACGACCATAATCCTGGTCGGGGGCAAACCATACGGCTTCACCTTTTTTCAAAGCGCCGACAATACCGCGCAGATTATTTCTGCCGATCATCGCTTTGTTAGAGCGCATGCGGCCACGAGTCTGCACCCATTCCATCAACTGGTTATTATGCGGACGATAAGTTGCCATCATTGGCTGGCAAAGTCCCATTACGCGGCCACCCAGTTCCAGCGACATAAAATGTACGCCGACGACCATTACGCCACGATTTTGCATTTGTGCGCGTTGCAGGTTATCCAGGCCTTCGACATCAAACCACTTACGCACGCGACGATCGGGCCAGAACCACGCCATTCCGGTTTCAACCAGCGCCATACCAAGCGAGCGAAAGTTTTCGGCAATGATCTTCTCGCGTTCTTCAGAAGAATGCTGCGGGAAACAAAGTTCAAGGTTTTTACGCGCGATGGATTCGCGACGTTTCAGAAATGGTCTGGCCATCGTGCCGATACGTGTGCCAAGAAAGCACAGAACAGGATAAGGAAGTTGTACCCAAAGCCAGAGTACGCCAAGACCAAACCACGTGAGCCAGTAGCGAGGATGGAGAAACTCGCGGGAAAATTTGCGTTGTGGAAACATAGTTACCTTCTGTAGATACTAATTGTTGTATCGCAGAAGATTCCATGTCGACAGCGGTACACTCAATATATTAGGCCATCATGTACGACAATGGTTCCTGTAAAGAGTGTAAAGACTAGCCAGGACAAAACCACGAGGAGCATGAATGCGGTACTTCTACTGTAACACTGGCAGATCGTTTTCAGCCACTTTTTATTAATCATGCTGAATAAATATTTTTCCACCTGACAAAGAACCGTTTGTAACACCTTGTTTTAACTCCACTGCTGGTCGGGTAAGAGAAGAATGTTGATAAATTGTTGCATAAATTGCAAGTATATAAGGATTGTCTTACTATAAAAGTAACTGAAGTTACAGGTTTTTTAGCACGGCAGGAGGTTGAGCTATGATTTATTTATGGATGTTTCTCGCGCTTTGCATTGTCTGTGTTAGTGGGTATATCGGTCAGGTACTGAATATAGCATCTGCCGTTTCTTCTTTTTTTGGCATGGTGATCCTTGCCGCACTCATTTATTACTTCACTATGTGGTTAACTGGCGGTAATGAGCTGGCAACGGGGATATTTATGTTTCTTGCCCCGGCTTGTGGCTTGATGATCCGCTTTATGGTGGGGTATGGAAGGCGGTAATGAGGGGGAGATATGGTGTCCCCTGCAGGAATCGAACCTGCAATTAGCCCTTAGGAGGGGCTCGTTATATCCATTTAACTAAGAGGACAATGCGGCATGAGTATAACCGCTATTAAACAGCGGAGTAAGTACACCGCCGCTCGATTGCTTAAACCCTCGCCACTTACACCGGGTTTTTATCATTTTTCTTAATAGTTTCCGCACATTCTGCTTTCTGGCGGGCCTCTTCTTTACGCTTGTTACTCATATCGTTGCGGATCTGTGCATGGCTCATTAACGCGAAGATGAAAGTGCCGCCGCAAATATTCCCCGCCAGAGTAGGTAGCGCAAATGGCCAGATGAAATCGCTCCAGTGCAGCGTGCCGTTAAATACCAGATAGAGGATCTCTACAGAACCCACGACGATGTGAGTGGTGTCACCCAGGGCGATAAGCCACGTCATTAATATAATTACCACAATCTTTGCCGCTCCTGCCGCAGGGAACATCCATACCATTGTGGCTATCAGCCAGCCGGAGATAATCGCGTTGGCAAACATCTCGCTGGGGGTGTTTTTCATTACATCCATGCCGATTTTGACAAACGCATCGCGGGTTTCTTCATTAAAGATAGGCATATACTCAAACGCCCACGCCGCAATACCTGTTCCAAGAATATTACCCAGCAGCACGACGCCCCATAACCGCATCAGTAAGCCGATGTTGCCGATAGTCGGTTTTTGCATTACCGGCAGTACCGCAGTTACGGTATTCTCAGTAAATAATTGCTGGCGTGCCATAATGACGATAATAAAACCAAAGGTATAACCCAGATTCTCCAGCAAAAAACTCCCCGGTACACCTTCCAGTTCGACATGAAATATACCTTTTGCCAGTAGCGAAGCGCCCATCGACAGGCCCGCAGCAATAGCTGACCACAGTAGCGCCATTGCGTCGCGTTCCAGCTCTTTTTCGCCGTCCTGGCGGATATGCTCGTGAATAGCCATCGCTCTGGAGGGGAGTCGGTCTTCATCTATTTCTATTTTTTTCCCGCGTTCTTTTTCTTCACTCTCTACTTCAAGTTCGTCGCTGTGTTTATCTATTTTGTCGTTATCCATGGTGTCGTCTCTTGAATTAGCACGCATAGCTAAAGCGTAGCGGCTTTTTTGCTCGCAACTGGCGGGAGTTACTCTGAAAATGTATAAAAGGCCGCGTTTGCCTTTTTCTGTTTCTACGGAATCAAGTAGCCTACAGAGCGGCGATTACCAGGCTATGATCGAATCAGCATTTCAGGGCGTCTGGACATCAGTTGACGTGCTGCTACAATCGCCCACACCTAAACAGGCGGATACGGTATCGTTCCGTCATGGATGGCAAACTGCATAAGCCATAAAAAGCCATAAAAAACAGGGAGACATTTATGAAGCTTCGCCTGTCGGCGCTTGCTCTGGGAACTACGCTTCTGGTGGGGTGTGCGAGTTCCGGTACAGATCAGCAAGGGCGTTCAGACCCGTTAGAAGGGTTCAACCGCACCATGTACAATTTTAACTTCAATGTGTTAGACCCGTATGTGGTTCGACCGGTAGCTGTCGCCTGGCGTGATTATGTTCCGCAACCGGCGCGTAACGGTTTGAGCAATTTTACCGGCAACCTTGAAGAACCTGCGGTGATGGTTAACTATTTCCTGCAGGGCGACCCTTATCAGGGGATGGTTCACTTTACCCGCTTTTTCCTGAACACCATTTTGGGGATGGGCGGCTTTATTGATGTTGCGGGGATGGCGAATCCGAAACTGCAACGTACTGAACCTCACCGTTTTGGTAGTACGCTCGGTCACTATGGCGTGGGCTATGGGCCGTATGTTCAGTTACCGTTCTACGGTAGTTTCACGCTGCGTGATGACGGCGGTGATATGGCAGATGCTCTTTACCCGGTACTTTCCTGGTTGACCTGGCCGATGTCTGTGGGTAAATGGACGCTTGAAGGGATCGAAACCCGTGCGCAGTTACTGGATTCCGACGGTCTGCTTCGTCAGTCGTCCGATCCTTATATTATGGTTCGCGAGGCTTACTTCCAGCGTCATGATTTCATCGCCAATGGCGGCGAACTCAAACCGCAGGAAAACCCGAACGCGCAAGCGATTCAGGATGATTTAAAAGATATCGATTCTGAATAAGATGCAAATAAAAAAGGTGAGTCGTAAAACTCACCTTTTTTCTTATTAAGCTAACGTGTTATTAGAACGCGTAGTTAAAGTTAGTCCCGAACAGCCAGGCTTTACCTTCAGACTCGAATTGATATGGACCTTCGTTGATCTTCACGCTCTGACCGTGCATATAAGAGACGCCGACATCTACAGAAGCATCTTTATTAAATGCGTAAGTAGTACCTGCGCTCAGCCAGAAACGGTCCTGATCCGGAATGGAGATAGAACGGTTCTGTGCCGGAACTGGGCTGTCATCGAAGGCAATGCCGGTACGGAAGGTCCAGTTATCATCGTAGTAATAAGTTGTACCCAACGCGATGCGGTAAGCATCTTTAAAGCCTTCATGTTTCTGGAACAGCGTGTCGCCACCGGTTGAGGTTGCTTTCAGTTGTTGGAACTGACTCCAACTGGTGTAAGCCAGGCTATAGTGAATCGCCCACTGCGGATCAACACGGTTATAACCAGACACTTCCCACATTTCAGGCAGGTTCAGCGTCAGATAACCCGACTGCGTTGCGCCACCTGTAGCACCAGGCAAACCGAGATTGTAGTTATTCAGGCCAATTGGCAAGTCGCTGCTGTAGTTACCTTTGAAGTCAATTTTTACCTCAGAACGGTAGGTCAACGCGTAGCGGTTGTTTTTATCCAGTTCATACAGGATCCCGGCGTTCCAGCCAAAACCCCACTGGTTGCCGTTCAGATGAGCAATTTTGGTGTTACTTTCAATATCGTTAGCGGCTGCAGCCAGCGCTTGTCCCTGTGGTGTCCGTCCGGCGGGAGATTGCATAATCTGACCAGCAACCAGTTGCCCCAGATCACCTGCAAAACGTTCAATTTTTGCACGAGCATAGACGGCGTTAAGACCAAGACCGAAACTCCAGGCGTTGTTTAAGCGGTAGGCACCGCTTAAATTCATATTCACGGTTTCGAGGTCGGTTGTACCACCGACAGAACCGCCTGCATAAGTGTCATTAAACTCTGTCGCCAGACCATAGTTAGAGGTAATGGAAGCCCCCCAACCAAATTGGTCGTTAATCGGCGCAACAAAGTGTGCGTTCGGAACCCATGCTGTAGGTGCGATGTTATCCGCGTCGAGGCTACGACCAGACGGAGAAGTTCCGCTGATATTCACATCCGGATCAATATAAACCGCACCCGCAGAAAAAGTCGGGCGGTCAAACATGGTAATCAACGCGGGGTTACGGCTGACATTACCAGCATCATCGGCAATAGCGCCTTCCCCTGAATAAGCCCGACCCAGGCCAGAGGAAGAAAATTCGTTTAACTGAAAGCCTGCCGACCAGGCCTGGGTGGAGATAAGTGCCACTGCGACTGCGAGAGCAGACTTTGTAAACAGGGTTTTCTGGCTCATGACCATAACCTCAATAATTTATTTTTATACAAACTATGTTACGTGCTGTAACAGGAGCGCGAAGTGTAGGGGCTGATGTACATCTTAGAAATCAGACCAGTGGCGAGAGTATAGGTCTGACCAGATGGAATGTTGCAAGTATGTTTCTATATTTTTTCAAATATGATCTAAGAAACGCGATCCAGTTGGCAAAATTTGGAGGTGGCGCACTCATTCATCCAGGTGAATTTTGTTTTAGATCATTTTTAAGTGTGATTTCGGTCACTTATCTGATTTTGCAGAATTAACAACTGGAGCAGCACTTTTCAGAAGCGTAAAATATCCGTAACGTTTATCTGGCACCTTGGGTGCACATACAGAGGAAATCAACGATGAGTAAATGTAGTGCTGATGAAACCCCGGTTTGCTGCTGTATGGATGTTGGCACCATTATGGACAACTCCGATTGCACCGCGTCTTACAGCCGCGTGTTTGCAAACCGCGCAGAAGCAGAACAAACGCTGGCGGCGCTGACTGAAAAAGCCCGTAGCGTAGAATCCGAACCATGCAAAATCACCCCGACTTTCACTGAAGAGTCTGACGGTGTTCGCCTGGATATTGATTTCACTTTTGCCTGCGAAGCTGAAATGCTGATTTTCCAGTTGGGTCTGCGTTAATTCCTCTCGGGTACATACGCCCCTGCCAGGTTGTTGGCAGGGGCGTTTTATTTTCTCTTCTTCTTTTCTCTCTGTGTCATAGCTCCCACTTTCCCTTTTCTCCACTTGGCTAAATGTAAAAAAATAGTTAAGACTATGATCAGGTCAGACCACTTTATGTCTTTTTTTACAGGGGAGTGTTATGGGTCAGGTTTTACCGCTGGTTACCCGCCAGGGCGATCGCATCGCCATCGTTAGCGGGTTACGTACGCCTTTTGCTCGCCAGGCAACGGCTTTTCATGGCATTCCCGCTGTTGATTTGGGGAAGATGGTCGTCGGTGAGCTGCTGGCACGTAGTGAGATCCCCGCCGAAGTGATTGAACAACTGGTCTTTGGTCAGGTTGTGCAAATGCCAGAGGCTCCCAATATTGCGCGTGAAATTGTTCTTGGCACTGGAATGAACGTCCATACCGACGCATACAGCGTCAGCCGAGCTTGCGCTACCAGTTTCCAGGCGGTTGCGAACGTGGCCGAAAGCCTGATGGCGGGAACCATCCGCTCCGGTATTGCTGGCGGGGCCGATTCCTCTTCGGTATTGCCAATTGGCGTCAGTAAAAAACTGGCGCGCGTGTTGGTTGATGTCAACAAAGCCCGCACGCTGAGCCAGCGTCTTAAACTCTTCTCCAGCTTGCGTTTGCGTGACTTAATGCCTGTTCCGCCTGCGGTAGCGGAATATTCCACCGGTTTGCGAATGGGCGATACCGCCGAACAAATGGCGAAAACCTACGGTATCACCCGCGAACAGCAAGATGCACTGGCGCACCGTTCGCACCAGCGTGCTGCCCAGGCATGGTCAGAAGGCAAACTCAAAGAAGAGGTGATGACCGCCTTTATCCCTCCTTATAAACAACCCCTCGCGGAAGACAACAATATTCGCGGTAATTCCACGCTTGCTGATTACGCAAAACTGCGTCCGGCATTTGACCGTAAACACGGAACGGTAACTGCGGCGAACAGTACGCCTCTGACCGATGGCGCGGCGGCAGTGATCCTGATGACCGAATCGCGAGCGAAAGAATTAGGGCTGGTGCCGCTGGGATATCTGCGCAGTTACGCGTTTACCGCTATTGATGTCTGGCAGGATATGTTGCTTGGTCCGGCCTGGTCAACGCCGCTGGCGCTGGAGAGAGCAGGCCTGACGATGGCCGATCTGACATTGATTGATATGCATGAAGCATTTGCCGCCCAGACGCTGGCAAATATTCAGTTGCTGGGTAGCGAACGTTTTGCCCGCGATGTGCTGGGGCGTGCACATGCCACTGGCGAAGTGGACGATAGCAAATTTAACGTGCTTGGCGGTTCCATTGCTTATGGTCATCCCTTCGCGGCAACAGGCGCGCGGATGATTACCCAGACATTACACGAACTTCGCCGTCGCGGCGGTGGATTTGGTTTAGTGACCGCCTGTGCCGCAGGTGGACTTGGTGCGGCAATGGTTCTGGAGGCGGAATAATGGAAATGGTATCGGCTTTTACCCTCAATGTACGTCTGGACAATATTGCCGTCATCACCATTGACGTTCCCGGCGAAAGAATGAATACCCTGAAGGCAGAGTTTGCCTCGCAGGTGCGCGCCATTATTAAACAACTCCGCGAAAATAAAGAACTTCGAGGCGTAGTGTTTATCTCCGCTAAACCGGACAACTTTATTGCCGGTGCAGACATCAACATGATTGGCAACTGCAAAACCGCGCAAGAAGCGGAAGCACTGGCGCGGCAGGGCCAACAGTTGATGGCGGAAATTCATGCTTTGCCAGTTCCTGTTATTGCCGCCATTCACGGCGCTTGCCTGGGCGGTGGTCTGGAGCTGGCACTGGCGTGCCACGGTCGTATCTGTACAGACGATCCTAAAACCGTGCTCGGTTTGCCGGAAGTACAACTTGGGTTGTTACCTGGTTCAGGCGGCACCCAGCGTTTACCGCGCCTGATCGGCGTCAGCACAGCACTAGAGATGATCCTCACTGGCAAGCAACTACGGGCAAAGCAGGCGTTAAAGCTGGGGCTGGTGGATGACGTCGTTCCGCATTCTATTTTACTGGAAGCCGCTGTAGAGCTGGCGAAGCAGGAGCGTACAGTTTCTCGGACTCTCCCGATTCGTGAACGAGTGATGGCCGGGCCATTAGGTCGTGCGCTGTTATTCAAAATGGCAGGCAAGAAAACAGAACAGAAAACCCAGGGCAACTACCCGGCGACAGAACGCATTCTTGAGGTTATCGAAACAGGATTAGCGCAGGGCTCCAGTAGCGGTTATGACGCTGAAGCACGGGCCTTTGGCGAACTGGCAATGACATCGCAATCACAGGCTCTGCGTAATATCTTTTTTGCCAGTACCGACGTGAAGAAAGATCCTGGCAGCGATGTTGCCCCCGCCCCATTAAATAGCGTGGGGATATTAGGTGGTGGCTTGATGGGCGGTGGTATTGCTTACGTTACAGCCGGTAAAGCGGGGCTACCTGTAAGAATTAAAGATATCAACGCCCAGGGCATAAATCATGCTTTGAAATACAGTTGGGATCAGTTGGAGGGGAAAGTGCGCCGCCGGCATATCAAAGCCAGTGAACGCGACAAACAATTGGCGCTGATTTCAGGTTCTATGGATTATCACGGTTTTTCCCATCGCGATCTGATTATTGAAGCAGTGTTTGAAAATCTCGAATTAAAACAACAGATGGTGGCGGAAGTGGAGCAAAACTGCGCCCCTCATACAATTTTTGCCTCCAATACCTCATCTTTACCGATTAGCGATATTGCCGCTCACGCCTCACGACCAGGGCAGGTTATCGGCCTGCATTTCTTCAGCCCGGTAGAAAAAATGCCGCTGGTAGAAATCATTCCTCACGCCGGGACATCGGCGCAAACCCTCGCCACTACGGTAAAACTGGCGAAAAAACAGGGCAAAACGCCAATCGTGGTGCAGGATAAAGCCGGATTTTACGTTAATCGCATTCTGGCACCTTACATTAATGAAGCTATCCGCATGTTGACCGAAGGTGAGCGTGTTGAGCACATTGATGCCGCACTGGTTAAATTTGGTTTTCCGGTGGGACCAATCCAACTTTTGGATGAGGTAGGAATCGACACAGGGACTAAAATTATTCCTGTACTGGAAGCAACTTATGGAGAACGTTTTAGTGCGCCTGCAAATGTTGTTTCTTCAATTTTGAACGACGATCGCAAAGGTAGAAAAAATGGCCGGGGTTTCTATCTTTACCGCCAAAAAGGGCGTAAAAGCAAAAAACAGGTTGATCCCGCCATTTACCCGTTGATTGGCGCGCAAGGGCAGGGGCGACTGTCCGCACCGCAGGTTGCTGAACGGTGTGTGATGTTGATGCTGAATGAAGCAGTACGTTGTCTGGACGAGCAGGTTATCCGTAGCGTGCGAGACGGGGATATTGGCGCAGTATTTGGAATTGGTTTTCCGCCATTTCTCGGTGGTCCGTTCCGCTATATCGATTCTCTCGGCGCGGGCGAAGTGGTTGCAATAATGCAACGACTGGCCGCGCAATATGGTTCCCGTTTTACCCCTTGCGAGCGTTTACTTGAGATGAGTGAGCATGGGGAAAGTTTTTGGAAAACAACTGCAACTGACCTGCAATAAGAAGGTCAAAGCTATATGAATCCGCGCTGAATGGTGGAGCTTTGGTTAAAATGTAAACGCATATTGACTATACTTACGCCATTGAGGTAAAAAACAGCGTTTCATTCGGTGAATGGATAAGGCACAATGCCGGCCACCGTCTTCTTTCTCTGGTTTCAGATGAAAGAAGACGGGTGAATCTGGTTAACAAAAGCGGTGCAATATGCAAGTTTTTATCATGCGTCACGGCGACGCAGCCCTCGATGCCGCCAGTGATTCGGTTCGTCCTCTGACCACTAACGGTTGTGACGAATCTCGCCTGATGGCGAACTGGCTGAAAGGTCAAAAAGTGGAAGTCGAACGTGTTCTGGTGAGCCCGTTCCTGCGAGCCGAGCAAACTCTGGATGTCGTAGGTGATTGTATGGAACTGCCATCCAGTGTCGAAGTTCTGCCAGAATTGACGCCCTGCGGCGATGTCGGTCTGGTTAGTGCTTATCTTCAGGCATTGACCAACGAGGGAGTCGGGTCGGTACTGGTTATCTCTCACTTACCCTTAGTCGGTTATCTGGTAGCCGAGTTATGTCCGGGCGAAACGCCGCCTATGTTTACCACTTCAGCTATTGCCAGCGTAACGCTTGATGAAAGCGGAAAAGGCGAATTTAACTGGCAGATGAGCCCGTGTAATTTGAAAATGGCAAAAGCGATATAATTACGCAACGTTTATATCGCATATCAACTTTCAGAGAGCCACTTAAGTGGCTCTTGTTGTATTGAATGTCAGGGAAGTTCTGGCGGCAGCCACTCTTCCACTTCAATCAATACCAATAACGCCGCGTCGCCGCCGTACTCTTTTGGTGCCTGGTGAAATGCCATCACATGCGGATGCTGTGCCAGCCACAGCGGTGTTTGTTGCTTCAAAATATGCTTACCGTGCCCATGCATCACACAGGCGCAAAACACATGTTCACGGCGACAGGCGGCAATTAATGCGCCCAGTTCCTGTTTGGCTTGTAGCTGCGTCAGGCCGTGCAAATCAAGAAACAACTCCGGCGAATAATCACCGCGTCGCAGTTTCTTCGCCTCAAAATGACTGACATCCGGGCGGACATATTTAACCGGGCCTTCGGTATTTAATAACGGCTGAAATTCATCAGAGAAATAATGGCTGGCATCAGCCTGCTCCTGAATCAACCGCTTGACCGGCACTTCGCTGACTTTTTTTCGTTGTGGTCGATGGACAATCGTGTCCTGCTTAATCTTGCGAGTACCCGCCATCAACTGGCGAAACAGGGCCTGATCCTCCTCGCTGAGAGTTGTTTTCTTTTTCATCTATGCATCTCTATTTTATTTTTCCTACAGTTTACCCGACTCGTAGCGCAATCGATCGGCCAAAACATAATTTTCCTGCGTCATTGCCGCGTGAATGCTGATTTATCGTCATCTTCATGGCAAACTAGCCGCCGAAATTAATGCGACCATGCCCTGGAGGAATACGTGGATAAAATTTTCGTTGATGAAGCAGTAAATGAACTGCAAACCATTCAGGACATGTTGCGCTGGTCGGTTAGCCGCTTCAGCGCGGCAAATATCTGGTACGGTCATGGCACCGACAACCCGTGGGACGAAGCGGTGCAACTGGTATTGCCGTCGCTCTACCTGCCGCTGGATATTCCGGAAGATATGCGCAACGCCCGCCTGACCTCCAGCGAAAAACACCGTATTGTTGAGCGCGTGATCCGCCGCGTCAACGAGCGCGTTCCGGTTGCCTATCTGACCAACAAAGCCTGGTTCTGCGGCCATGAATTTTACGTCGATGAACGCGTGCTGGTGCCGCGTTCACCGATTGGTGAACTGATCAACAATAAATTTGCCGGACTTATCAGCAAGCAACCGCAACATATTCTGGATATGTGTACCGGTAGTGGCTGCATTGCTATTGCCTGCGCTTATGCCTTCCCGGAAGCGGAAGTCGACGCGGTGGACATCTCTCCCGACGCGCTGGCGGTAGCCGAACAGAACATTGAAGAACATGGTCTGATCCACAACGTCATACCGATTCGTTCCGATCTGTTCCGTGATTTGCCGAAAGTGCAGTACGACCTGATCGTCACCAACCCGCCGTATGTCGATGCGGAAGATATGTCCGACCTGCCAAACGAATACCGTCACGAGCCGGAGCTGGGGCTGGCGTCTGGCACTGATGGCCTGAAACTGACACGTCGCATTCTCGGCAACGCGGCGGATTATCTTGCTGATGATGGTGTACTGATTTGTGAAGTCGGCAACAGCATGGTACATCTGATGGAACAATATCCGGATGTTCCGTTCACCTGGCTGGAGTTTGATAACGGTGGCGATGGTGTGTTTATGCTCACCAAAGCGCAGCTTATTGCGGCACGAGAACATTTTGGTATTTATAAAGATTAAATTTACTCGTCATTCTTCAAGTTGCATGTGCTGCGTCTGCGGGTTATTCGGCTCATCCATGGGCCTCCCCCCTTACGGGGCCGCTGCAAGTAGCGTTCAAATCCGCTCCATGCGGATTTGTCGTTCACCCCAGTCACTTACTTCTGTAAGCTCCTGGGGATTCACTCACTTGTCGCCTTCCTGCAACTTGAATTATTTAGAGTAAAAAATGCAAACACAACAATAACGGAGCCGTGATGGCTGGAAACACAATTGGACAACTCTTTCGCGTAACCACCTTCGGTGAATCGCACGGGCTTGCGCTCGGTTGCATCGTCGATGGTGTTCCGCCAGGCATCCCGCTGACGGAAGCAGACCTGCAACACGATCTCGACCGGCGTCGCCCGGGGACATCGCGCTATACCACACAGCGTCGTGAACCGGATCAGGTCAAAATTCTTTCCGGCGTTTTTGAAGGCGTCACCACCGGCACCAGTATTGGCTTGTTGATCGAAAACACCGACCAGCGCTCTCAAGATTACAGCGCAATTAAAGACGTTTTCCGTCCGGGCCATGCTGATTACACCTACGAACAAAAATACGGCCTGCGCGATTATCGCGGCGGCGGACGTTCTTCCGCCCGTGAAACCTCCATGCGCGTTGCGGCTGGAGCAATTGCTAAAAAATATCTCGCCGGAAAATTTGGCATCGAAATTCGCGGCTGCCTGAGCCAGATGGGCGACATTCCACTGGAAATCAAAGACTGGTCGCAAGTTGAACAAAATCCGTTCTTCTGCCCGGACCCGGATAAAATCGACGCGTTAGATGAGTTGATGCGCGCGCTGAAAAAAGAGGGCGACTCCATCGGTGCGAAAGTGACTGTTGTTGCCAGTGGCGTACCTGCCGGACTTGGCGAACCGGTATTTGATCGCCTGGATGCTGACATCGCCCACGCGTTGATGAGCATTAATGCGGTGAAAGGCGTGGAAATTGGCGACGGTTTTGACGTGGTGGCGCTGCGTGGCAGCCAGAACCGCGACGAAATCACCAAAGAAGGTTTTCAGAGCAACCATGCGGGCGGTATTCTCGGTGGTATCAGCAGCGGGCAGCAAATCATTGCCCATATGGCGCTAAAACCGACCTCCAGCATTACCGTGCCTGGGCGTACAATTAACCGCTTTGGCGAAGAAGTTGAGATGATCACCAAAGGCCGTCACGATCCTTGTGTCGGGATCCGCGCGGTGCCGATCGCTGAAGCGATGCTGGCAATCGTTTTGATGGATCACCTGTTACGACAACGGGCGCAAAATGCCGATGTGAAGACTGATATTCCACGCTGGTAAAAAATGAACAAAACTGCGATTGCGCTGCTGGCCCTGCTTGCCAGTAGCACCAGCCTGGCAGCAACGCCGTGGCAAAAAATTACCCAACCTGTGCCGGGTAGCGCACAATCGATAGGCAGTTTTTCCAATGGCTGTATCGTCGGCGCTGACACGCTGCCGATACAGTCCGAACATTATCAGGTGATGCGTACCGATCAGCGTCGCTATTTCGGTCATCCGGATCTGGTGATGTTTATCCAGCGTCTGAGTAGCCAGGTGAACAATCTGGGTATGGGGACGGTGCTGATTGGCGATATGGGGATGCCCGCAGGTGGGCGTTTCAACGGCGGCCACGCCAGCCACCAGACCGGACTGGATGTCGATATCTTCCTGCAACTGCCGAAAACTCGCTGGACCGCCGCGCAACTTTTGCGTCCGCAGGCGCTGGATTTGGTTTCCCGTGATGGCAAGCATGTCGTCCCAACGCTGTGGAAGCCGGAAATTTTCAGTCTGATCAAACTTGCTGCGCAGGACAAAGACGTGACGCGCATTTTTGTTAATCCGGCGATTAAACAACAACTTTGCCTTGATGCAGGCACCGATCGTGACTGGTTGCGGAAAGTGCGACCCTGGTTCCAGCATCGCGCACATATGCATGTACGATTACGTTGTCCTGCCGATAGCCTGGAGTGTGAAGACCAACCTTTACCACCGCCGGGCGATGGTTGCGGGGCAGAACTGCAAAGCTGGTTTGAACCACCAAAACCGGGAACAACAAAGCCTGAGAAGAAGACACCGCCTCCGTTGCCGCCTTCCTGCCAGGCGCTACTGGATGAGCACGTGATCTAATGGAAACGTTTAATAGCCTGTTTATGGTTTCCCCGCTGTTGCTGGGAGTTCTCTTTTTTGTCGCGATACTGGCGGGATTTATCGACTCGATTGCCGGTGGTGGTGGGTTACTCACTATTCCGGCATTGATGGCGGCGGGGATGTCTCCGGCTAACGCGCTGGCAACTAACAAACTGCAAGCCTGCGGTGGCTCTATTTCCGCCACCATCTACTTTATTCGCCGCAAAGTCGTCAGCTTAAGCGATCAGAAACTCAATATCGCCATGACCTTTGTCGGCTCGATGAGCGGCGCACTGCTGGTGCAGTATGTTAAAGCTGATGTGCTGCGGCAAATTTTACCGATTCTGGTGATTTGTATCGGTCTTTATTTCTTACTGATGCCCAAACTGGGAGAAGAAGATCGCCAGCGTCGGATGTATGGGCTGCCATTTGCGCTGGTCGCAGGGGGCTGCGTTGGTTTTTACGACGGATTCTTTGGCCCGGCAGCCGGATCGTTTTACGCACTGGCCTTCGTTACGCTGTGCGGCTTTAACCTCGCCAAAGCCACCGCCCATGCCAAATTACTTAACGCAACGTCAAACATCGGCGGTCTGCTGCTGTTTATTCTCGGCGGCAAAGTGATTTGGGCGACAGGATTCGTGATGCTGGTGGGGCAGTTCCTCGGCGCGCGTATGGGTTCAAGACTGGTGTTGAGCAAAGGACAAAAACTGATCCGCCCGATGATCGTTATCGTCTCGGCGGTGATGAGTGCCAAATTACTTTATGATAGCCATGGACAGGAGATCCTCCACTGGTTGGGGATGAACTAATGAACAGTACACACCACTACAAGCAGTTGATTGAAATTTTTAATAGCTGCTTTGCCGATGAATTTAATACCCGTCTGATTAAAGGCGACGACGAACCGATCTATCTTCCTGCTGATGCGGAAGTTCCATATAACCGAATCGTCTTTGCTCATGGCTTTTACGCCAGTGCTATCCACGAGATTTCGCACTGGTGTATTGCCGGGAAAGCGCGCCGTGAACTGGTTGATTTTGGTTACTGGTATTGCCCTGACGGACGCGATGCCCGGACGCAAAGCCAGTTTGAAGATGTTGAAGTTAAGCCGCAGGCGCTTGACTGGTTGTTCTGCGTGGCGGCGGGATATCCGTTTAACGTCAGTTGCGACAACCTGGAAGGCGACGTCGAACCGGATCGTGTGGTATTCCAACGACGGGTTCATGCGCAGGTGATGGATTATCTGGCGAACGGTATTCCTGAACGTCCGGCACGCTTCATAAAAGCATTACGAAATTATTATCACACGCCGGAACTTACGGCGGAACAGTTCCCGTGGCCGGAAGCGCTCAACTGAAGCCAGCGCCACGTTTACAATGAGGAAAGAAGATGATCGCGGAGTTTGAATCACGCATTCTGGCATTAATCGACGGTATGGTTGACCATGCCAGTGATGATGAGTTGTTTGCCAGTGGGTATTTGCGTGGCCACCTGACGTTAGCCATCGCAGAACTGGAAAGTGGTGATGACCACTCCGCCCAGGCGGTGCATACAACCGTTAGCCAGAGTCTGGAGAAAGCGATTGGTGCGGGTGAATTGTCGCCACGCGATCAGGCGCTGGTGACCGATATGTGGGAACACCTGTTTCAGCAGGCTTCACAGCAGTAAGTTGTGGCGTCTGGAGCACCATGCCTGATGCGACGCTTACCGCGTCTTATCAGGCCTACAGGTCACACGTGGGTCGGATAAGGCGTTCACGCCGCATCCGACATTGGGAGCACCATGCCTGATGCGACGCTTACCGCGTCTTATCAGGCCTACAGGTCACACGTGGGTCGGATAAGGCGTTCACGCCGCATCCGACATTGGGAGCACCATGCCTGATGCGACGCTTATCGCGTCTTATCAGGCTTACAGGTCACACGTAGGTCGGATAAGGCGTTCACGCCGCATCCGACCTTGGGAGCACCATGCCTGATGCGACGCTTATCGCGTCTTATCAGGCTTACAGGTCATACGTAGGTCGGATAAGGCGTTCACGCCGCATCCGACCTTGGGAGCACCATGCCTGATGCGACGCTTATCGCGTCTTATCAGGCCTACAGGTCATACGTAGGTCGGATAAGGCGTTCACGCCGCATCCGACATTGGGAGCACCATGCCTGATGCGACGCTTATCGCGTCTTATCAGGCCTACAGGTCACACGTAGGTCGGATAAGGCGTTCACGCCGCATCCGACAAACAATGCCAAAGCAGATTACCCTACCTTAACCGCTTTACCCTTCAATAACTTCCGTACCCATAACCGATTTGGATTTAATGCCGCCAGCGTACTGGCATCCATCGGAACAGGTTCTTCACTCATCTGTGCCGCCAGAATCTCGGCGCACAGCGGGGCAGAGCACAAACCGCGCGAACCCAAAGCAGCAAGCATAAAGAGATCGTCATAGACTGGTGCGCTTACCGCTTCATCTTTCTGTTCCGCCAGCGAGGTATATTCCGCGAGCGTGGCGTCATAATCGGGGACATTTCCCACCATGGGCAGATGATCGCGCGTGGCACAACGTACACCACAACGAGCCTCTTTATCACTGACATCAACTTCTTTCGTCCACTGCGCCTGCGGGAAGCAATCAATCAACCGTTGGCGATTCTGCTGCTGATCGTCCTCACTGTAGGTCGTATCTTCACTACCGCGGTGATAACTGGCACCAATACAATGGTGCTGATTCGCCGGATTTTGTGGTGTGAGATAACCGTCATAGCACAGCACCTGCTTCAGTTTCGCCAGTTCCGGCGTTGTCGGAATATGACTGACCTGTCCGGCAACCGAATACACCGGTAGAGGTGACGTCTGGCTGAATCGGCTGATTTGATGCCCGTTCGCCAGTACCACCACGCTATGCATCACCTGCTGATGATCTGCAAATGTCAGTTGCCACCCGTCATCCTTACGCAATAAATCCTGCAACTGATGTTGATAACGAATCTGCAAACCTTGCTGTTCCGCCTGTTCCAGTACATTACGGGTAAGTTCTGCCGGACATAGCCAGCCGCCTTGCGGATAAGTAATACCGCCACAATTTGTCGCAACACCTGTAATGTTTTCAACCTCATTTGCGTTGACCGCCATCGCCAGATCTGCGGGTAAATCCATCGATAACATCTGCGCGATTTTGTGCTGGCTTTTCTCATCCCAGGCTAGCTGCGTTACGCCGCACCAGTCATGATTAAATTTAACGGGTAATTGACCGTAAAGCCGACGGGCAAAAGTAAATGCATTAGAGAAAAAGCGGTTCAGCGCCTCATCGTGTTTGCTTAATAACGGATACAGCGCTCCCTGACGATTACCAGAAGCACCAAGCGCGGGAGCGTTATCCGCGCAGTAAAGCGTTACCTGCCAGCCGCGCCGCAACAGCGCCAGTGACAACAACGCGCTGGCGATACCGCCGCCAATAATCGCCACTTCCCGTTTGTTGCTACCTGTGCGATTAAAGCACGGTGCGGAAGAGGGCAGTGATAATGTCTGTTCCATCACGCCGCAAAGCATCTCCCGTTTCCGCCCAAAACCCTTACGCTTTTGCATCGTGAATCCAGCTTCCTGCAAGCCCCGGCGGACAAAACCGGCAGACGTGAAGGTTGCCAGCGTGCAGCCAGGACGTGCCAGACGCGCCATGGCGTTAAACAAATTTTGCGTCCACATATCCGGGTTTTTCGCTGGCGCAAAGCCGTCCAGAAACCAGGCATCCACTTTTTGATTTAGTGAATTGTCCAGTTGGCTGGTGAGTTCGTTAATATCGCCAAACCATAAATCCAGCGTTACGCGGCCTTCATCGAGCAATAAACGATGACAACCGGGCAAGGGTAAAGGCCACTGCGCCTGAAGCTGTTTCGCCCACGGTGCCAGTTCTGGCCAGTGTTGATGTGCTAACGATAAATCAGCCTGGGTGAGGGGAAATTTCTCAAAACTAATGAAGTGCAATCGCTGCAATTGTGCCTGTGGATGCGCTTCGCGAAACTGATCAAATGCCTGCCATAGCGTCAGGAAGTTTAATCCGGTGCCGAAGCCGCTCTCTGCTACCACAAACAGAGGATGTGGATATGTGGGAAAACGTGCCTCTAATTGGTTACCCCCCAGAAAAACATAACGCGTCTCTTCCAGTCCGTTATCGTTGGAAAAATAGACATCGTCAAAATCTCGGGAAACAGGTGTACCCTCAGCATTAAATTCGAGGTTGGCAGGTTGTATAGCGTAGTGTTTCACGTAAGTTACTCGTCTTACAGGCGGTGGCTCGATCTTAGCGATGTGTGTCAGGCTGCGCAAATTTCTCTATAAATTGTCTGATCGGACTTGTTCGGCGTACAAGTGTACGCTATTGTGCATTCGAAACTTACTCTATGTGCGACTTACAGAGGTATTGAATGAAACGTGCAGTGATTACTGGCCTGGGCATTGTTTCCAGCATCGGTAATAACCAGCAGGAAGTCCTGGCATCTCTGCGTGAAGGACGTTCAGGGATCACTTTCTCTCAGGAGCTGAAGGATTCCGGCATGCGTAGCCACGTCTGGGGCAACGTAAAACTGGATACCACTGGCCTCATTGACCGCAAAGTTGTGCGCTTTATGAGCGACGCATCCATCTATGCATTCCTTTCTATGGAGCAGGCAATCGCAGATGCTGGCCTCTCCCCGGAAGCTTACCAGAATAACCCGCGCGTTGGCCTGATTGCAGGTTCTGGCGGCGGTTCCCCGCGTTTCCAGGTGTTCGGTGCTGACGCAATGCGCGGCCCGCGTGGCCTGAAAGCGGTTGGCCCGTATGTGGTCACCAAAGCGATGGCATCTGGCGTTTCTGCCTGCCTCGCCACACCGTTTAAAATCCACGGTGTTAACTACTCCATCAGCTCCGCTTGTGCGACTTCCGCACACTGTATCGGTAACGCAGTCGAGCAGATCCAACTGGGCAAACAAGACATCGTGTTTGCTGGTGGTGGCGAAGAGCTGTGCTGGGAAATGGCGTGCGAATTTGACGCGATGGGCGCGCTGTCTACCAAATACAATGACACCCCGGAAAAAGCCTCCCGTACTTATGACGCTCACCGCGATGGTTTTGTTATCGCTGGCGGCGGCGGTATGGTGGTGGTTGAAGAGCTGGAACACGCGCTGGCTCGTGGTGCTCACATCTACGCTGAAATCGTTGGCTACGGCGCAACGTCTGATGGCGCAGACATGGTTGCTCCGTCTGGCGAGGGCGCGGTTCGCTGCATGAAGATGGCGATGCACGGCGTTGATACCCCAATCGACTACCTGAACTCTCACGGTACTTCGACTCCGGTTGGCGATGTGAAAGAGTTGGCAGCTATCCGGGAAGTGTTCGGTGATAATAGCCCGGCGATTTCTGCAACTAAAGCGATGACCGGTCACTCACTGGGCGCTGCGGGTGTGCAGGAAGCAATCTACTCTCTGCTGATGCTGGAACACGGCTTTATCGCCCCAAGCATTAACATTGAAGAGCTGGACGAGCAGGCTGCGGGACTGAACATCGTAACCGAAACGACCGATCGCGAGCTGACCACCGTTATGTCTAACAGCTTCGGCTTCGGCGGCACCAACGCCACGCTGGTAATGCGTAAGCTGAAAGATTAATTCTGCGACATGTCGGAGTCGGTTGGAGCAGGTCGGATAAGACGCGTAAGCGTCGCATCCGACATTACGCGCCAGCTCCGCATTCGGCAGTAACGCAAAAGGGAGCCTGATGGTTCCCTTTTTCACATCATTGACAATCGCTGTTTGTTCCAGGCAAACTTCTTGCTTTGTCGATTTCCTGCTGAAAATACGTACGCGTTAAACCCTTCCAACGCACTGTAACCCTGAAAACCAGAGAGATAAGACGGGGAAATTCTTCGCCTTGCGCTGCATTCTGGAGTAATGCATGACTGCTGTAAGCCAAACAGAAACACGATCTTCTGCCAATTTTTCGCTTTTTCGCATCGCTTTTGCGGTTTTTTTGACCTACATGACCGTAGGGTTACCTTTGCCGGTGATCCCACTTTTTGTCCATCATGAGCTAGGCTATGGCAACACCATGGTCGGAATTGCCGTTGGCATTCAGTTTCTGGCTACGGTATTAACACGAGGTTATGCCGGACGGCTGGCCGATCAATATGGGGCAAAACGTTCAGCACTTCAGGGCATGTTATCCTGTGGCCTGGCCGGTGGTGCTTTATTGCTGGCCGCGCTTTTACCCGTTTCTGCGCCGATTAAATTTGCCCTGCTGGTCGTCGGGCGTTTGATCCTTGGCTTTGGTGAAAGTCAGTTGCTGACTGGTGCTCTGACCTGGGGATTAGGCATCGTCGGGCCAAAACACTCCGGAAAAGTGATGTCGTGGAATGGGATGGCGATTTACGGCGCACTGGCTGTCGGCGCACCGCTTGGCTTACTGATCCATAGTCATTACGGTTTTGCCGTCCTGGCACTTACGACAATGATACTGCCGTTGCTGGCGTGGGCCTGCAATGGCACGGTGCGCAAAGTACCAGCTCTGGCGGGAGAACGCCCCTCGCTGTGGAGTGTCGTCGGTCTTATCTGGAAGCCTGGGCTGGGCCTGGCGCTTCAGGGCGTGGGCTTTGCGGTTATCGGGACCTTCGTTTCGCTTTACTTTGCCAGCAAAGGATGGGCGATGGCGGGCTTTACGCTCACCGCCTTTGGCGGCGCATTTGTCGTAATGCGCGTAATGTTTGGCTGGATGCCAGACCGTTTTGGTGGCGTAAAAGTGGCGATAGTCTCTCTGCTGGTAGAAACGGCCGGCTTGTTGATGCTCTGGCAGGCACCGGGAGCGTGGGTCGCATTAGCGGGCGCGGCGTTAACCGGGGCTGGGTGTTCGCTTATATTCCCGGCCCTGGGTGTGGAAGTGGTTAAACGCGTTCCTTCCCAGGTGCGCGGCACAGCGCTCGGTGGCTATGCCGCGTTTCAGGATATCGCCCTCGGTGTTTCCGGGCCGCTGGCGGGTGTTCTGGCGACCTCGTTTGGCTACTCTTCGGTATTTCTTGCCGGGGCGATATCGGCGGTGCTGGGGATTATTGTGACGATACTGTCGTTTCGCCGGGGTTAACCCACTAGCCAGATCAACATCACAATGATGACGACGAATAATATCCACAGGCTGGGGCGCATTGACATTTCTTTCATCGTGTCAATTAATGGGGTAAAGGGATTGAGCAGCGGTTGAATATCACGCGGTTCAATGCCTTTCACCCGCCGCTGATAGAGCTGGTTAAGGATATCTTCGGCCTGTGCAGACGTCAGGGCTGATTGTGTTGAAAGCCCATACTTTTGCTCAACATACGTCGATAATACCGTCAACTCGCTTGCATCCAGTGGCTGCTTTAGCGCCATCTGGAGTGACTCCAGCGTCGGAGTGTGTTGCTGACTTAACGCCTGACGAGCCTGTAACCAGGTGACCAGATGGTTAAACAGTTTCGCCGGAATCAACTCGCCATCTTTCACCCCTGAAAGTTCCAGCATCGATTGCCAAATCTGTTTGCTGGGTTCCCCTGTTGCCGCCGCGAGTTTGGTGACCAGTTGCTTGAGCGTATTGTGTTCCGCTGGTAATAAAGGTCGGTCGGTCGCCTGGCGCTGTTGCGGCTGCGGGATAACCATCTTCCCTTCCTGTAGTAGCGTCAGGACGGTTTTTAATTGCTCTGGTGAGAGTTGATTTAGAGGCGTCTGACCAAAGTTATGCCGGATATAATCCGTGACGGCCTGACGATTATTCCCCAGACGTAAATACTCCCCCAATTGGGCCAAAAGTTGGCGGACAGAATAACTTTTTTGCGCAGACAGCAAACGTTGCGCAAGGTTTTGTTCTGCTGCCGGGAAATGGCGTGAAAGCAAAGGTGAATCACCCGGCAGACCGATGTCGTGCTTTATATTGGCCCACAACTCTGCGCTCTGCTGTTGCGTCAGCGAAGTCACTTTGATCATCAAACTTTCCAACGCGGTACGTTGCAAGCTGGATAAAGGCTGATTGCCTGCGCCAGACGACAGGTTATCCCCCTGACCTGGTGGTTGCGCAGGAGGAGGGCCTGAAAGAGGTTGTATCATTACGTATCCTTATACCTGAAATCATCGCAAGTATGCCTGGCCGCGAGATTATGGCACACTTGTCCGGTTAACTCTCGTTCTCATACAGGTAGCACAAACGTGAAAATCCTTGTTGATGAAAATATGCCTTATGCCCGCGAATTATTTAGCCGTTTGGGTGAGGTGAAAGCGGTTCCGGGGCGTCCAATTCCAGTCGCAGAACTGGATGGCGCGGATGCGTTGATGGTGCGTTCGGTCACGAAAGTGAACGCGTCGCTGCTGACGGGGAAATCAGTAAAATTTGTTGGCACCGCCACTGCGGGGACCGACCATGTTGATGAGGCATGGTTGCAGCAGGCAGGGATCGGTTTTTCTGCCGCACCTGGCTGCAATGCGATTGCGGTAGTGGAATATGTTTTCTCGTCGTTGCTAATGCTTGCCGAACGCGATGGATTTTCACTGCATGACCGTACCGTGGGGATCGTGGGAGTTGGTAACGTTGGTCGTCGATTACAGGCGCGGCTGGAGGCGTTGGGAATTAAAACCTTGCTTTGCGATCCGCCACGCGCCGATCGTGGGGATGAGGGAGATTTCCGTTCTCTTGATGAGCTGGTTCAGCACGCGGATATTCTGACGTTCCATACACCACTCTTTAAAGATGGTCCGTACAAAACGCGGCATCTGGCGGATGAAAAACTGATCCGCAGCCTGAAGCCGGGGACGATTTTGATTAACGCTTGCCGTGGCGCAGTCGTCGATAATACCGCACTGCTGACCTGTCTGAATGAAGGCCAGAAGTTAAGCGTGGTGCTGGACGTCTGGGAGGGCGAGCCAGAACTCAACGTCGAGCTGCTGCAAAAAGTGGATATCGGCACGCCGCATATCGCGGGCTATACCCTCGAAGGTAAAGCGCGTGGCACCACGCAAGTGTTTGAGGCTTATAGCAAGTTTATTGGTCATGAACAGCACATCGCGCTGGATACCTTATTGCCAACACCAGAATTTGGCCGTATTACGCTGCATGGCTCGCTCGATCAGCCAACGCTAAAAAGGCTGGTGCATTTGGTGTATGATGTACGCCGCGATGACGCACCGCTGCGTAAAGTCGCCGGGATACCGGGTGAGTTCGATAAACTGCGCAAAAATTACCTTGAACGCCGTGAATGGTCGTCTCTGTATGTGATTTGCGATGACGCCAACGCGGCGGCATTACTGTGTAAATTGGGTTTTAACGCCGTTCATCATCCGGCACGTTAATCTCTTCTTCATGCTCTCTGCTGTAATATCGGCAGGGAGTTTTGCTATTTCTGGAGTAAACCACCATGTCTGAAGGCTGGAACATTGCTGTCCTGGGCGCAACTGGCGCTGTGGGCGAAGCCCTGATTGAAACGCTGGCTGAACGTCAGTTCCCGGTTGGGGAAATTTATGCACTGGCACGTAACGAAAGCGCAGGTGAACATCTGCGTTTTGGTGGTAAGACAATCACCGTGCAGGATGCTGCCGATTTTGACTGGACGCAGGCGCAACTGGCGTTTTTTGTTGCAGGTAAAGAAGCTACCGCCGCCTGGGTTGAAGAAGCCACTAACGCGGGGTGTCTGGTCATTGATAGCAGCGGCCTGTTTGCTCTCGAACCTGATGTTCCGCTGGTGGTGCCGGACGTGAATCCGTTTGTACTGGCGGACTACCGTAACCGTAACGTTATTGCTGTTCCTGATAGCCTGACCAGCCAGTTACTGGCTGCACTGAAACCGTTAATCGATCAGGGCGGTTTGTCGCGCATCAGCGTTACCAGCCTGATTTCTGCCTCCGCTCAGGGCAAAAAAGCGGTGGATGCATTAGCCGGGCAGAGCGCGAAATTGCTCAACGGTATTCCGATTGATGAAGATGATTTCTTTGGTCGTCAGTTGGCGTTTAATATGCTGCCCTTGCTACCGGATCGCGAAGGTAACGTACGTGAAGAGCGCCGTATTGTCGATGAAGTGCGCAAAATTATGCAGGACGAAGGGCTGATGATTTCGGCTAGTGTCGTTCAGGCACCGGTATTTTACGGTCATGCTCAGATGGTCAACTTCGAAGCATTACGTCCGCTGGCGGCAGAAGAAGCGCGTGATGCGTTTTCCCAAAGCGAAGATATTGTGCTTTCTGAAGAGAATGAATTCCCAACGCAGGTGGGCGATGCGTCTGGTTCTCCGCATCTTTCTGTCGGCTGTGTTCGTAATGACTATGGCATGCCAGAGCAAATCCAGTTCTGGTCGGTGGCCGACAACGTCCGTTTTGGGGGGGCACTGATGGCGGTGAAGATCGCTGAAAAACTGGTGCAGGAGTACCTGTACTAATGTCCGACCAGCAACAACCGCCAGTTTATAAAATTGCGCTGGGTATTGAGTACGACGGCAGCAGATATTACGGCTGGCAACGGCAGAATGAAGTCCGCAGTGTGCAGGAAAAGCTGGAAAAGGCGCTCTCGCAGGTAGCGAACGAACCCATCACCGTGTTCTGTGCCGGGCGAACCGACGCAGGGGTACACGGCACCGGGCAGGTAGTGCATTTTGAAACCACCGCGTTACGCAAAGACGCTGCGTGGACGTTAGGCGTAAATGCGAATTTACCTGGTGACATCGCCGTGCGTTGGGTTAAAGCTGTACCCGATGATTTTCACGCCCGATTTAGCGCTACGGCTCGCCGTTATCGCTACATCATCTACAATCATCGACTGCGTCCGGCGGTACTGAGTAAAGGTGTTACCCACTTTTACGAACCGCTGGATGCCGAACGGATGCATCGGGCGGCACAATGCCTGTTGGGCGAGAATGATTTCACCTCGTTCCGCGCGGTGCAGTGTCAGTCCCGAACGCCGTGGCGTAACGTTATGCATATCAACGTCACGCGTCACGGTCCCTATGTGGTGGTAGATATCAAAGCGAATGCCTTTGTACATCATATGGTGAGGAATATTGTCGGCAGCCTGATGGAAGTGGGTGCCCACAACCAGCCGGAGAGCTGGATAGCAGAGCTGTTGGCGGCTAAGGACAGGACGCTGGCGGCAGCAACGGCGAAAGCGGAAGGGTTGTATCTGGTCGCGGTGGATTACCCGGACAGATTCGATCTTCCAAAGCCGCCAATGGGCCCGCTCTTTCTGGCGGACTAATTTTAGTCGTACAAGGCATAGGCAAATATGGACCTGATTTATTTCCTCATCGATTTTATCCTGCACATTGACGTGCATTTGGCGGAACTGGTCGCGCAGTATGGCGTCTGGGTTTATGCCATTTTGTTTGTGATTTTGTTCTGTGAAACTGGTTTGGTAGTGACACCGTTTCTGCCGGGAGATTCGCTGCTGTTTGTTGCCGGGGCGCTGGCCTCGCTGGGAACTAACGATCTCAATGTCCATATGATGGTAGTACTGATGCTGGTTGCCGCGATTGTTGGCGATGCCGTTAACTACACTATTGGGCGGTTGTTCGGTGAGAAATTATTCAGCAATCCGAACTCGAAAATTTTCCGTCGCAGTTATCTCGACAAAACCCATCAGTTTTATGAGAAACATGGCGGCAAAACCATTATTCTCGCCCGTTTTGTGCCAATCGTCAGAACGTTCGCCCCGTTCGTTGCGGGGATGGGCCACATGTCATACCGTCATTTCGCCGCTTATAACGTGATCGGCGCGCTGTTGTGGGTTCTACTTTTTACCTACGCAGGCTATTTCTTCGGTACAATCCCAATGGTTCAGGATAACCTTAAGCTGCTGATCGTCGGGATTATTGTGGTTTCCATTCTGCCGGGCGTCATCGAAATTATCCGTCACAAACGCGCTGCGGCACGCGCCGCAAAATAAAAAGTAACTCCGCGGTTCGACCACTTTTTTATCCAAAGTTTCGGGCTGTTATGTTTTAATGTGCAACATTCATGGTCTGTTGGGGGCAAAAATGGCATTATGCGTCCCCAAAGATAAAGCTGGCATCGAACCAGGTTCAGACAGAAAGGTCCCTAATGAGCTGGATTGAACGAATTAAAAGCAACATTACTCCCACCCGCAAGGCGAGCATTCCTGAAGGCGTGTGGACTAAGTGTGATAGCTGCGGTCAGGTTTTATACCGTGCTGAGCTGGAACGTAATCTTGAGGTCTGTCCGAAGTGTGACCATCACATGCGTATGACGGCGCGTAATCGCCTGCATAGCCTGTTGGATGAAGGAAGCCTTGTGGAGCTGGGTAGCGAGCTTGAGCCGAAAGATGTGCTGAAGTTCCGTGACTCCAAAAAGTATAAAGACCGTCTGGCATCTGCACAGAAAGAAACCGGCGAAAAAGACGCGCTGGTAGTAATGAAAGGCACCTTGTATGGAATGCCGGTCGTTGCTGCGGCATTCGAATTTGCCTTTATGGGCGGTTCAATGGGATCTGTGGTGGGTGCACGTTTCGTGCGTGCCGTTGAGCAGGCGCTGGAAGACAACTGCCCGCTGATCTGCTTCTCCGCTTCCGGTGGCGCACGTATGCAGGAAGCGCTAATGTCGCTGATGCAGATGGCGAAAACCTCTGCTGCGCTGGCGAAAATGCAGGAGCGCGGTCTGCCGTACATCTCCGTGCTGACTGACCCAACCATGGGCGGTGTTTCTGCGAGTTTCGCGATGCTGGGCGATCTCAACATTGCTGAACCGAAAGCGTTAATCGGTTTTGCCGGTCCGCGTGTTATTGAACAGACCGTTCGCGAAAAACTGCCGCCGGGATTCCAGCGCAGTGAGTTCCTGATCGAGAAAGGCGCGATCGACATGATTGTCCGCCGCCCGGAAATGCGCCTGAAACTGGCGAGCATCCTGGCGAAGCTGATGAATCTGCCAGCGCCGAATCCTGAAGCGCCACGCGAAGGCGAAGTGGTGCCACCAGCACCGGATCAGGAACCAGAGGCCTGATAACTGATAAGGGCAGGGCCGCTGGCTCTGCCCTTTTGCTATTATCCCCGTAATGAATCAGCGGATACCATGATTATCAAACGCACACCTCAAGCCGCGTCGCCTTTGGCTTCGTGGCTTTCTTATCTGGAAAACCTGCACAGTAAGACTATCGATCTCGGCCTTGAGCGCGTAAGCCAGGTGGCAGCGCGTCTCGGCATTCTGAAACCAGCACCGTTTGTGTTTACTGTCGCGGGTACTAATGGCAAAGGCACAACCTGTCGCACGCTGGAGTCGATTCTGATGGCGGCAGGGTACAAAGTGGGGGTCTACAGTTCGCCGCATCTGGTGCGTTATACCGAGCGCGTTCGTGTGCAGGGTCAGGAATTACCGGAATCGGCCCATACTGCCTCTTTTGCTGAGATTGAATCGGCACGCGGTGATATTTCTCTGACCTATTTCGAATACGGTACGCTGTCGGCGTTGTGGCTGTTCAAACAGGCACAACTTGACGTGGTGATTCTGGAAGTCGGGCTGGGCGGTCGTCTGGATGCCACCAATATTGTTGATGCTGATGTCGCGGTAGTGACCAGCATTGCGCTTGATCATACCGACTGGCTGGGGCCAGATCGCGAAAGCATTGGTCGCGAGAAAGCGGGGATCTTCCGCAGTGAAAAACCGGCGATTGTCGGTGAACCGGAAATGCCGTACACCATTGCCGATGTGGCGCAGGAAAAAGGTGCATTGCTGCAACGTCGCGGTGTTGAGTGGAATTATTCTGTCACAGACCATGACTGGTCGTTTACCGATGCTCACGGTACGCTAGAAAACCTGCCGTTGCCGCTTGTCCCACAACCAAATGCCGCAACGGCGCTGGCAGCACTTCGCGCCAGCGGCCTGGAGGTCAGTGAACAGGCAATTCGCGAGGGCATTGCCAGTGCAATTTTACCGGGACGTTTCCAGATTGTGAGTGAGTTGCCACGCGTCATTTTTGATGTCGCCCATAATCCACATGCGGCAGAATATCTCACCGGACGTATGCAAGCGTTACCGAAAAGCGGGCGCGTGCTGGCGGTTATCGGTATGCTACATGATAAAGATATTGCCGGAACTCTGGCCTGGTTGAAAAGCGTAGTTGATGACTGGTATTGTGCGCCACTGGAAGGGCCGCGCGGTGCTACAGCAGAGCAACTGCTGGAACATCTGGGTAATGGCAAACCATTTGACAGCGTTGCGCAGGCATGGGATGCCGCGATGGCGGACGCTAAACCGGAAGATACCGTGCTGGTGTGTGGTTCATTCCATACGGTCGCACATGTCATGGAAGTGATTGACGCGAGGAGAAGCGGTGGCGAGTAAGTTTCAGAATCGGTTAGTTGGCACAATAGTGCTGGTGGCGCTGGGGGTGATTGTGCTTCCAGGGCTGCTCGATGGGCAGAAAAAACATTATCAGGATGAGTTTGCAGCGATCCCTCTGGTGCCAAAACCAGGCGATCGCGATGAGCCTGATATGATGCCTGCCGCCACCCAGGCATTGCCGACACAGCCGCCTGAAGGGGCTGCAGAGGAGGTGCGTGCGGGAGATGCAGCGGCACCGTCACTCGATCCGGCAATCATTGCAGCCAATAATACTGAGTTTGAACCGGAACCTGCACCGGTTGCTCCACCGAAGCCGAAACCTGTGGAACCGCCGAAGCCGAAGGTGGAAACGCCACCAGCGCCGAAGCCAGAACCAAAACCTGCCGTCGAAGAAAAAGCGGCACCGACGGGTAAAGCGTATGTAGTGCAACTGGGCGCGCTGAAAAATGCCGATAAAGTGAATGAGATTGTTGCTAAGCTGCGTGGCGCGGGATATCGCGTTTATACGTCGCCGTCGACGCCAGTGCAGGGTAAAATCACCCGCATTCTGGTTGGGCCGGATGCTTCTAAAGAGAAGCTGAAAGGTTCGCTGGGTGAGTTGAGGCAGCTTTCTGGCTTGAGCGGCGTGGTGATGGGCTATACGCCGAATTAATACGGTTTGCCTGATGCGACGCTAACGCGTCTTATCAGGTCTACGCGGGAGCATAACCCCAGGTCGGATAAGGCGTTCACGCCGCATCCGACACGTATAGCCGGTGCCGCAAAGGCACAAAAAGTCGATGGCGTTGAATATTTTTTCAGCGCCATTTTTATTGATGCGCGGGAAGGAAATCCCTACGCAAACGTTTTCTTTTTCTGTTAGAATGCGCCCCGAACAGGATGACAGGGCGTAAAATCGTGGGACACATATGGTCTGGATTGATTACGCCATAATCGCGGTGATTGCTTTTTCTTCTCTGGTTAGCCTGATCCGCGGCTTTGTTCGTGAAGCATTATCGCTGGTGACATGGGGTTGTGCGTTCTTTGTCGCCAGTCATTACTACACTTACCTGTCAGCCTGGTTTACGGGCTTTGAAGACGAACTGGTTCGAAATGGGATTGCCATCGCGGTACTGTTTATCGCTACGCTTATCGTTGGCGCTATCGTGAACTTCGTGATAGGTCAGTTGGTGGAGAAAACGGGGTTGTCAGGCACCGATCGGGTGCTGGGCGTCTGTTTCGGTGCGTTGCGCGGCGTATTGATTGTTGCCGCTATTCTTTTCTTTCTCGACTCCTTTACCGGAGTGTCGAAAAGCGAAGACTGGAGCAAATCACAGCTGATCCCACAGTTCAGTTTTATCATCAGATGGTTTTTTGATTATCTGCAAAGCTCGTCAAGTTTCTTGCCCAGAGCGTAAGTGCTCTGAGATGTGGCTTAACGAGGAAAAAGACGTATGTGCGGTATTGTCGGTATCGCCGGTGTTATGCCGGTTAACCAGTCGATTTATGATGCCTTAACGGTGCTTCAGCATCGCGGTCAGGATGCCGCAGGCATCATCACCATTGATGCCAATAACTGCTTTCGTTTGCGTAAAGCGAACGGTCTGGTGAGCGATATATTTGAAGCTCGCCACATGCAGCGTTTGCAGGGCAATATGGGCATTGGTCATGTGCGTTACCCTACGGCTGGCAGCTCCAGTGCTTCTGAAGCGCAGCCGTTTTACGTTAACTCTCCGTATGGCATCACGCTTGCCCATAATGGCAATCTGACTAACGCTCACGAGTTGCGTAAAAAGTTGTTTGAAGAAAAACGCCGCCACATCAACACCACTTCTGACTCGGAAATTTTGCTTAATATCTTCGCCAGCGAACTGGATAACTTCCGCCACTATCCGCTGGAAGCCGATAACATTTTCGCCGCCATTGCCGCCACTAACCGTCTGATCCGTGGCGCATATGCCTGTGTGGCGATGATTATCGGCCACGGTATGGTTGCTTTCCGCGATCCTAACGGCATTCGTCCGCTGGTGTTGGGAAAACGCGATGTTGATGACAATCGCACAGAATATATGGTTGCCTCTGAAAGCGTTGCGCTCGATACCCTGGGCTTTGAGTTCCTGCGTGACGTCGCACCGGGCGAAGCGATTTACATCACTGAAGAAGGGCAGTTGTTTACCCGTCAGTGTGCCGACAATCCGGTCAGCAATCCGTGCCTGTTCGAGTATGTTTACTTTGCCCGCCCGGATTCGTTCATCGACAAAATTTCCGTTTATAGCGCCCGCGTTAATATGGGCACCAAGCTTGGCGAAAAAATTGCCCGTGAATGGGAAGATCTGGATATTGACGTGGTGATCCCGATTCCGGAAACCTCCTGCGATATCGCACTGGAAATCGCTCGCATTCTGGGTAAACCGTACCGCCAGGGCTTCGTGAAAAACCGCTACGTTGGCCGTACCTTTATCATGCCGGGCCAGCAACTGCGCCGTAAGTCTGTTCGTCGTAAACTGAACGCCAACCGCGCTGAGTTCCGCGATAAAAACGTTCTGCTGGTCGATGACTCCATCGTCCGCGGCACCACCTCTGAGCAGATTATCGAGATGGCGCGTGAAGCCGGAGCGAAGAAAGTGTATCTCGCCTCTGCCGCGCCGGAAATTCGTTTCCCGAACGTTTATGGTATTGATATGCCGAGCGCCACGGAACTGATCGCACACGGTCGTGAAGTGGATGAAATCCGCCAGATCATCGGTGCTGATGGGCTTATCTTCCAGGATCTAAACGATCTGATCGAAGCCGTTCGCGCTGAAAATCCGGATATTCAGCAGTTCGAATGCTCGGTGTTTAATGGCGTCTATGTCACCAAAGACGTTGATCAAGGCTACCTCGATTTCCTCGATACTTTACGTAATGACGACGCTAAAGCAGTGCAACGTCAGAACGAAGTTGAAAACCTGGAAATGCATAACGAAGGATAATACCTTCGTTCAGGGTGCCGGTCTGGCACCCTGACTTGCAACTCCCGCCGAAATCCTGCAAAGTCTGCCTGCAAGTCTGACAGGGCAATTATCTATGAAACGACTCATTGTAGGCATCAGCGGTGCCAGCGGCGCGATTTATGGCGTACGTTTATTACAGGTTCTGCGTGATGTCGCAGATGTTGAAACGCATCTGGTGATGAGCCAGGCAGCGCGCCAGACTTTATCCCTCGAAACGGATTTTTCCCTGCGCGAAGTTCAGGCATTAGCCGATGTCACCCATGATGCGCGCGATATTGCCGCCAGCATCTCTTCCGGGTCTTTCCAGACGTTGGGGATGGTGATTTTACCCTGTTCAATCAAAACCCTTTCCGGCATTGTCCATAGCTATACCGATGGTTTACTGACCCGAGCAGCAGATGTGGTACTGAAAGAGCGTCGCCCACTGGTGCTCTGCGTGCGTGAAACGCCGCTGCACTTAGGACACTTGCGTTTAATGACTCAGGCTGCGGAAATTGGTGCGGTAATTATGCCTCCCGTTCCGGCGTTTTATCATCGTCCGAAATCGCTTGATGATGTGATAAATCAAACGGTTAACCGTGTACTTGATCAGTTTACGATAACCCTTCCCGAAGATCTCTTTGCCCGCTGGCAGGGCGCATAACTTTGCTGTTGCCCTGTTTCGGGGCAATTTTGCAACCGTGATCAAATCCTCGACATTTTGTTCCTGCCATTGAATCGAAACGCTGCGATTCAACCGGCATACCTGCTATCTTCAACTTCAGGACAATAATGCAACGTCTTATTAACATATTTAACGTTGGATGTTTGAGCTGTTGTCAAGATGGCATAAGACCTGCATGAACGAGCCTGCAAACACACAACACAATACACAACATAAAAAAGCCATTTCACTTGAGGGTTATGTATGAAGAAGTCGATTCTTGCTCTGTCTTTGTTAGTCGGTCTGTCCGCAGCAGCTTCCAGCTCTGCGGCACTGCCGGAGACGGTACGTATCGGAACGGATACCACCTATGCGCCGTTCTCATCGAAAGATGCCAAAGGTGACTTTGTTGGCTTTGATATCGATCTGGGTAACGAGATGTGCAAACGCATGCAGGTTAAATGTACCTGGGTTGCCAGTGACTTTGATGCGCTGATCCCGTCACTGAAAGCGAAAAAAATCGATGCCATTATTTCATCGCTCTCTATTACTGATAAACGTCAGCAGGAGATTGCCTTCTCCGACAAGCTGTATGCCGCGGATTCTCGTTTGATTGCAGCTAAAGGTTCACCGATCCAACCAACGCTGGATTCGCTGAAAGGTAAACATGTTGGTGTGCTGCAAGGCTCCACCCAGGAAGCGTACGCCAATGACAACTGGCGCAGTAAAGGCGTCGATGTGGTGGCCTATGCTAACCAGGATTTGGTCTATTCCGATCTGGATGCAGGTCGTCTGGATGCCGCTCTGCAGGATGAAGTCGCTGCCAGCGAAGGTTTCCTCAAGCAACCCGCCGGTAAAGAGTTCGCCTTTGCTGGTTCATCAGTGAAAGACAAAAAATACTTCGGTGATGGTACAGGTGTAGGGCTACGTAAAGATGATGCCGAACTGAAAGCCGCCTTTGATAAGGCGCTTGGCGAACTGCGTCAGGATGGCACTTACGACAAGATGGCGAAAAAGTATTTCGACTTTAATGTCTATGGTGGCTGATACGTCGCAGGGAAGTAGCGCCTGATGGGGAATCATCATGGTGCATTCCAGGTTTGTTGCACTATCGTGGTGCATTAAAATGCATACTTAAGCAATTTTAATGAAAAATAATACGACTAACTGGCCTGGATATTTTGCCTTGTTGGTCAATTTTATGGCACGATAACTGTAACAAACCTGTAAATATTCCCTATAAAAAGACTGTCAGTTGAGGACATTATGAAAAAACTGGTGCTATCGCTCTCTCTGGTTCTGGCCTTCTCCAGCGCAACCGCTGCGTTTGCTGCTATTCCGCAAAATATCCGTATCGGCACCGATCCAACCTATGCACCATTTGAATCAAAAAATTTACAAGGCGAACTGGTTGGCTTTGATATTGATCTGGCGAAGGAGTTGTGCAAACGCATCAATACGCAATGTACCTTTGTTGAGAATCCGCTGGATGCGTTAATTCCGTCATTAAAAGCGAAGAAGATTGACGCCATCATGTCATCACTTTCCATCACGGAAAAACGTCAGCAGGAAATTGCCTTCACCGACAAACTGTATGCTGCCGATTCTCGTCTGGTGGTGGCGAAAAATTCTGACATCCAGCCGACAGTAGAATCGCTGAAAGGCAAGCGGGTAGGGGTATTGCAGGGCACCACCCAGGAGACATTTGGTAACGAACACTGGGCTCCCAAAGGCATTGAAATCGTCTCTTATCAGGGGCAGGACAATATTTACTCAGACCTGACTGCCGGACGTATTGATGCCGCGTTCCAGGATGAAGTTGCCGCCAGTGAAGGTTTCCTCAAACAGCCAGTCGGTAAAGATTACAAATTCGGTGGTTCGTCTGTTAAAGATGAAAAACTGTTTGGCGTAGGCACCGGCATGGGGCTGCGTAAAGAAGATAACGAACTGCGCGAGGCACTGAACAAAGCCTTTGCTGAAATGCGCGCTGACGGTACTTACGAGAAATTAGCGAAAAAGTACTTCGATTTTGATGTTTATGGTGGCTAATCGCCATCGGTGAAAGAAAGCCCGCTCCCTTCGAGGCACCGGAGGGAGATAAGAGGCGGTAAATTCACCACACACAACAGGACAGGCAGCATGTTGTATGGGTTTTCAGGTGTAATTTTACAGGGGGCGCTCGTCACGCTGGAGCTGGCTATCAGCTCTGTAGTGCTCGCTGTAATTATCGGTCTTATTGGCGCTGGCGGTAAGCTTTCGCAAAATCGGTTATCGGGACTGATTTTCGAAGGCTATACCACGCTGATACGCGGTGTGCCGGATTTAGTGTTAATGCTGCTGATATTCTACGGTTTGCAGATCGCGCTAAACACGGTGACGGAGGCGATGGGCGTCGGACAGATTGATATCGACCCGATGGTCGCCGGTATTATAACCCTGGGGTTTATCTACGGCGCTTACTTCACCGAAACGTTCCGCGGCGCGTTTATGGCGGTGCCGAAAGGGCATATTGAGGCGGCAACAGCATTCGGCTTTACCCGTGGGCAAGTGTTTCGGCGGATTATGTTCCCGGCGATGATGCGTTACGCCCTACCGGGGATTGGCAACAACTGGCAGGTCATTCTTAAATCAACGGCTCTCGTTTCGTTACTCGGACTGGAAGATGTGGTGAAAGCCACTCAACTGGCAGGCAAAAGTACCTGGGAACCATTCTATTTCGCCATCGTCTGTGGCGTGATTTATCTGGTTTTTACCACCGTTTCCAATGGTGTGCTGCTGTTCCTTGAGCGCCGCTACTCCGTGGGTGTGAAGAGGGCCGACCTGTGATCGAAATCTTACATGAATACTGGAAACCGCTGCTGTGGACTGACGGTTATCGCTTTACCGGTGTGGCGATCACTCTCTGGTTGCTGATTCTGTCGGTGGTGATGGGGGGGATTCTGGCGCTGTTTCTGGCGATTGGGCGCGTCTCAAGTAATAAATACATTCAGTTTCCCATCTGGTTATTTACTTATATTTTTCGCGGTACGCCGCTGTATGTTCAGTTGCTGGTGTTCTATTCCGGCATGTACACGCTGGAGATTGTTAAAGGCACCGAGTTCCTTAACGCCTTTTTCCGCAGTGGCCTGAACTGTACCGTGCTGGCATTGACGCTCAACACCTGTGCTTACACCACTGAGATTTTTGCCGGGGCGATCCGGTCGGTGCCGCATGGGGAAATTGAAGCTGCCAGAGCCTATGGTTTCTCAACCTTTAAAATGTATCGCTGCATTATTTTGCCGTCGGCACTGCGTATTGCATTACCGGCCTACAGCAACGAAGTGATTCTGATGCTGCACTCTACTGCGCTGGCGTTTACTGCCACGGTGCCGGATCTGCTGAAAATTGCCCGCGATATCAACGCCGCCACGTATCAACCTTTTACTGCCTTTGGCATTGCCGCGGTGCTCTATTTAATCATCTCTTATGTCCTGATCAGTCTCTTTCGCAAAGCGGAAAAACGCTGGTTGCAGCATGTGAAACCTTCTTCAACGCACTGAGAATACGATGTCCGAGAATAAATTAAACGTTATCGATTTGCACAAACGCTACGGCGAACACGAAGTGCTGAAAGGCGTTTCACTGCAAGCGAACGCCGGGGATGTGATCAGTATCATCGGATCGTCGGGATCAGGGAAAAGTACCTTTCTGCGCTGTATTAACTTCCTCGAAAAACCGAGCGAAGGCGCGATCGTGGTTAACGGGCAGAACATCAATCTGGTGCGCGATAAAGACGGCCAACTCAAAGTTGCCGATAAAAATCAGCTACGTTTACTGCGCACGCGCCTGACGATGGTGTTTCAGCACTTCAATCTCTGGAGCCATATGACGGTGCTGGAAAACGTCATGGAAGCGCCGATTCAGGTGTTGGGGCTGAGCAAGCAGGAAGCACGCGAGCGGGCAGTGAAATATCTGGCGAAAGTTGGCATAGACGAACGTGCGCAGGGGAAATACCCGGTGCATCTTTCCGGTGGTCAGCAACAGCGTGTTTCCATTGCACGGGCGCTGGCAATGGAACCGGAAGTTTTGCTGTTTGATGAACCTACCTCAGCGCTCGATCCAGAGCTGGTAGGCGAAGTTCTGCGCATTATGCAGCAACTGGCGGAAGAGGGGAAAACCATGGTGGTGGTGACTCATGAAATGGGCTTTGCTCGCCATGTCTCTACCCACGTCATTTTTCTCCATCAGGGGAAAATAGAAGAAGAGGGGACGCCGGAACAGTTATTTGGCAACCCGCAAAGCCCGCGTCTGCAACAGTTCCTTAAAGGATCACTGAAATAATTGCCTCTCCGGCGGCTAATGCTGCCGGAGTATTTTCAAGGCTAATTTGCGAGTTAGCTTCCATTGAAATGTATATATTTCAGCCCACTTAAAATACTTCTGAATTCGTTGTCCAAATATAAAAACTGCCTACTGCATTGGTTATAAAGGGTAGTTATTGTCTCGTCCTCTTAAATTTGATGGGTGACGGAACGCCATGACAATATCGACCACTTCCACGCCGCATGATGCGGTATTTAAATCCTTTTTACGCCATCCAGATACAGCACGAGATTTTATTGATATTCATCTTCCAGCACCGCTGCGCAATCTGTGTGATTTAACAACGTTAAAACTGGAACCAAACAGTTTTATTGATGAAAACCTGCGACAATATTACTCCGACGTCTTGTGGTCAGTGAAAACACAGGAGGGGATGGGGTATATTTATGTCGTCATTGAACACCAAAGTAAGGCGGAAGAATTAATGGCTTTTCGCATGATGCGTTATTCCATCGCGGCGATGCAAAACCATCTGGATGCGGGCTATAAAGAGCTTCCTTTGGTGATCCCAATGCTGTTTTATCATGGTTGCAGAAGTCCTTATCCTTATTCTCTCTGCTGGCTTGATGAATTTGCAGAACCTGCGATTGCCCGCAAAATTTACTCATCGGCTTTTCCGTTGGTAGATATTACTGTAGTGCCGGATGACGAGATTATGCAACACCGTAAAATGGCATTGCTGGAGTTAATTCAGAAACATATTCGCCAGCGCGACTTATTGGGTTTAGTGGAGCAAATTGTTTCTCTTTTAGTTACAGGGAACACTAATGACAGGCAGCTACAAGCACTGTTTAATTACGTTTTACAAACGGGGGATGCCCAGCGTTTCCGTGCATTTATTGGTGAGATAGCGGAACGAGCACCACAAGAAAAGGAGAAACTGATGACTATTGCTGACAGATTACGTGAAGAGGGCTCAATGCAGGGCAAACATGAAGAAGCTCTGCGTATTGCCCAGGAGATGCTGGAGAGAGGTTTAGACAGAGAGTTAGTTCTGATGGTAACCCGACTTTCGCCAGATGAGCTTCTGGCGCAAAGTCACTGATCCAGTAAACCCCGAGGCTACCTGGCGGATGTTCGCGGCAAAGCGTATCAGCGAACAACATCCGCCAGCGCTTCGTCTAAATCGTACCAGCGAAAAGCGAACCCCGCTTCTTCCAGCCTTTTTGGCAGCGCACGTTGTCCGCCCAATACCAGAACCGATGATTCCCCCATCAGCAAGCGAATGGCTGCGGCAGGGACGCGCATAATCGCCGGGCGATGCAGTGCATGGCCTAGCGCGTGGGCAAATTGTTCATTGTGTACCGGATATGGCGAAACCATATTAAATGGTCCCCGCAGATCGTTATCCAGCAGCCAGAGAATACCGTTAACCATATCATCAATATGAATCCAGGGCAGATACTGCCGACCGGAGCCAATCGGACCTCCCAGACCAAGGCGAAACGGTGGCAGCATTTTGCTGAGGATACCGCCATCTGGTGCCAGCACCACACCGGTTCGTAGCAGGCATACTCGTGTTTTGTCACTTTGTGCCCGACAAGCTATTTCTTCCCAGCGGGCACAGAGTTTATGGGTAAATTCGTTATGCGGCGGTTCTTCTTCGGTGACCACCACTTCACCTAAATCGCCATAATATCCCGCCGCCGAGCCTGAAATAAGCACTGACGGCGGCGAGTCACTGGCGTTAATCAAATCCACCAGTTTTTGCGTGATATTCCAGCGACTTTGACAGAGGAGATCTTTTTGCTCGTGAGTCCAGCGTTTATCAGCAATGGGTTCACCAGCCAGGTTGACCACCACATCCACGCCGTTGAGATTACGTTGTTCGGCAAGCCCTTGCCATAGTGTCACCTGAGGGCCGAGGACGGAGCTGGCTTTCTGCGGGGTACGCGTCATCACCGTGACCTGATGCCCCAACTCCAGCAAACGAGGGATTAAATGACGACCAATTAATCCCGTCCCTCCGGTGATCACTATATTCATGCAGCCTCCCGATATGGCGGTTAACGCTGCCAGCTCAAGGTCATTGATACCGAATCGGCGTAGCGCAGCGCGTGAAGTTTATCGATCTCCACTTCAGCATACGTCACCCAGTGATGTTCACGTGCGATATCGAGCACATCCTGAGTTAATTTTTCCAGCAAAGAGAAACGGTTATTCTCTACATGCTGGATGATGTTTTTAGTAATGGTGCGATAATTCAGCGCGTCGTTAATATCTTCGCTGGTGCGCGCTTTATCGGCGGGGTAGTGGATCGTAACGTTGATAACAATATCCTGACGGTTGTTAATCTCTTCGTCTTTAATTCCGATAAACGTACGTAAACGAAGGTTCTTTATACGAATAATAGCGGCAGGTTGTGCCATTGCAGGTTCTCCGTTGTTTTATTTAGGATTAAATAATACACGAGAACCCGGTTCTGTTAACTATTCGAAATCTCATCATTTACTTGCGCTTTTAGCAGCGCCTGCCCGGTAGCAGGACGCGAACGGATTCGCTCATACCAGTTTTTTACTGCCGGATACATCGCGAGGTCAATGCGCTGGCGAGCCCAGACATTGACCCACGGCCAGCAGGCAATATCTGCAATGCTGTAGTTTTCTCCGCCCAACCAGGGGGAGTTTTCCAACCGCTTATTCAGTACGTGATAGAGACGTTGGGTTTCAACCTGATAACGTTCAATTGCGTAAGGAATGCTTTGTGGTGCAGCGTGGTTAAAATGATGATTTTGCCCGAGCATCGGCCCCAGGCCGCCAACCTGCCAGAATAACCACTGTAATGTGGCGGCGCGTTCACGCGGTTCATGGCTCAAAAAGAGCCCTGTTTTCTCTGCCAGATACAACAAAATAGCCCCCGACTCAAACATGCTTAATGGTTTGCCGCCGTCAATTGGGGAGTGATCGACAATTGCCGGAATTTTATTGTTCGGTGAAATGCGCAAAAACTCCGGGCGAAACTGACTGCCTTTACCGAGGTCAACTTTGATTAAGCGATAATCCAGCCTTGCCTCTTCGAGAAACAACGTGATTTTGTGACCATTCGGTGTGGGGGCGAAATAGAGATCGATCATCGCAGCTCCGGTTATCTAATAATCTGAACATCTCAAGTATAGAAACCGTGGCGACTTGTGTGAGTTTTCATCACGTAACGGTGACAAAAAGGCTCTATAGTTTGATAGCAAGCCCATTTATCGCTGAGGACATAATGAGTAAACCCGCTATCACGCTTTGGTCAGATGCCCATTTTTTCTCCCCTTATGTGTTATCCGCCTGGGTGGCGTTGCAGGAAAAAGGTCTGCCTTTTCATATGAAGACCATCGACCTCGACAGCGGTGAACATTTGCAGCCGACGTGGCAAGGTTATGGGCAGACACGGCGCGTGCCGTTGTTACAAATTGATGATTTTGAGTTGAGTGAATCCTCTGCCATTGCAGAATATCTGGAGGACTGTTTTGCGCCGCCGACCTGGGAGCGTATTTATCCGCTTGATTTACAACACCGGGCGCGGGCACGGCAGATTCAGGCCTGGCTACGCAGCGATCTGATGCCCATCCGCGAAGAACGTTCTACGGATGTCGTTTTTGCCGGTGCGAAGAAAGCGCCACTATCGGCAATGGGAAAAGCCAGCGCGGAGAAACTGTTCGCGATGGCAGAACATTTACTGGCGCATGGTCAGCCGAATCTGTTTGGCGAATGGTGTATTGCGGATACTGATTTAGCGTTAATGATTAATCGTCTGGTACTACATGGTGATGAGGTGTCGGAACGTCTGGTGGATTATGCGGCATTCCAGTGGCAGCGGGCTTCAGTTCAGCGTTTTATTGCACTTTCAGCAAAGCAATCTGGCTGATAGCAACGACAGAATCCAGTATCATAGCTTACGTTTTTTCGACGAGGAGTGAGTGATGAAACTGATGTTTGCATCGGACATTCATGGGTCGTTACCGGCGACGGAACGTGTTCTGGATTTATTTGCCCAAAGCGGTGCCCAGTGGTTGGTGATTCTCGGAGACGTGCTGAATCATGGGCCGCGAAACGCCCTGCCTGAAGGGTATGCGCCAGCCAAAGTAGCCGAACGGCTGAATGAGATGGCGCATAACATTATCGCCGTGCGCGGCAACTGCGACAGCGAAGTGGACCAAATGCTACTGCATTTCCCGATAACCGCGCCGTGGCAACAGGTGTTACTGGAAAAACAACGTCTGTTTTTGACGCATGGCCATCTGTTTGGCCCGGATAATCTGCCTGCTTTAAACCAGAACGACGTGCTGGTGTATGGTCATACCCATCTACCAGTAGCGGAAAAGCGGGGGGATATTTTCCACTTTAACCCCGGTTCGGTAAGCATTCCGAAAGGCGGCTATCCGGCGAGTTATGGCACGCTGGATGATGACGTACTAAGCGTAATCGCACTCAATGATCAAAGTATCATTGCGCAGGTCGCGATTAATCCGTAATTTACCCCACAACTCAAAATGCGCCGTAAGAGCGCCAGAAAAAGAAGGTTTCCTGATAATGGAACAGCGTCGTTTGGCAAGTACTGAATGGGTGGATATTGTCAATGAAGAGAACGAAGTCATTGCACAAGCCAGCCGGGAACAAATGCGGGCACAGTGTCTGCGCCATCGTGCAACTTACATCGTTGTGCATGATGGTATGGGCAAAATTCTTGTGCAGCGTCGTACCGAGACAAAAGACTTTTTACCCGGCATGTTAGATGCGACCGCAGGTGGCGTGGTCCAGGCCGATGAACAACTGCTGGAATCCGCACGTCGCGAGGCGGAAGAAGAGTTGGGCATTGCCGGAGTCCCCTTTGCCGAGCACGGGCAGTTCTATTTCGAAGATAAAAATTGCCGTGTCTGGGGCGCGTTATTCAGTTGTGTCTCCCACGGTCCTTTCGCTCTCCAGGAAGATGAAGTCAGTGAGGTTTGCTGGCTGACGCCGGAAGAAATTACCGCACGTTGCGATGAGTTCACACCAGACTCGCTGAAAGCCCTGGCATTGTGGATGAAGCGCAATGCCAGGAATGAAGTAGAAACGAAAGAAGATCCAGAAGAGGCTTAATAAGTTTCAGCAGCTTTCACGTAAACACAAACTGGGAGCGATGAGTACCTGATCGCTCCAGTTACCTTCTCTAATTCGTTCCAGCAAAGCCTTTCCTGCCTCCAGACCAATTTTCCTGTGAGGAACGGCCATTGTTGTTAATGGTGGTTGGCAAACTTTACTAACGTCACTGTCACCAAATCCCACTACGGCGAGATCGTCTGGTACTTTGATGCGTCTTCGTTGACATTCATACAGAACACCGCAGGCCAACTCATCTGACACACATACCAGGGCATCCAGTTCCGGCCATGCGAGTAAAAATTCCGGTAATTGTGATGCTCCGGTGGAAAAAACCGGTGGCAGAGCAGCGTTAATAACACGGTTGGGAGACATATGATGGCGTAACATAGCTTTATACCATCCCTGTAAATGCTGCTGAAAGATCCACTGTTCCTGGTTGGCGCATAGCAAACCGATATTCTGATAACCACGTTGTACCAGCATATCCGTCAGTTCGAACATTGCTGCGACATTATCAATGCCAATGTTCATATCAATCGGATCGGTACGAATGGCACCGATTTCCATAACGGGAATCGAGGCATTTTTGAGCCAGTTACGCACGGTATTATTATGCTCAACACTGAGCAAAATCGCTGCGGCGATATTAGAAGCCAGCAGAGTTTCCAGCAGTTTTTCTTCTTGCTCCAGACGATGGCGTGACTCAGCCAGGATTATCTGATATCCCGCTGGTTGTAGTACATGTTGCAGCCCGGCAAACATTTCCGTGCATCCTGCTTCAGCCAGGTTTGGTACGACCATTACAATCGTGTGCGAAGATGCCGATGCCAGCGCGCTTGCAGTGAGGTTGGGCATGTACCCTAATTCATTAACTGCGGCTTCAATCTTCTCCCGCAGTTTATCGGAAACTTGTTCGGGAGTGCGTAACGCTCTGGATACAGTCATTGTGCCAACTCCTGCGAGTTGCGCGACATCGGCGATAGTGACTTTACCAGTACTACGACGTTTTCGGGTTATTGCCATACAAAATCCTGCTCAGCGACTACATATGGAGATCTTTTTTTACTTATCATCAACGGCTTCCTGTTGGTAGCAGAGTATACCCCTTAATTTCTGGTAGAAGTTTGGATTTCATCAGTGAAATCCGTTTTGATAGCGCTATCACAAATATGAATGATACATACTGATAGCGCTATCTTTGTGAGATTGATCTCAGATATGCCGCCGTTGCTTGCTTAAAGTCTGCTCATTGACACGGAAAATGAGGAGGACAAGTGCTTAATACCTGGCTTTCTGATTCAACAATCGCATTACGAAAGAATGTCACAACCTGGCAGCAAGCATTAGATATTTGTGCCAGACCGTTACTGGAGGCGGAGATAATTACGACGGATTATCTCAGTGCGATAAAAACACAACATGAAAAACTGGGGCCTTATTATGTCCTGGCGCCTGGGCTGGCAATGCCCCATGCCCGACCAGAAGAAGGTGCAAAAGGATTGGGGTTATCATTATTAAAACTCGAAGAAGGTGTCAGTTTTAATGCAGAGGAATTTGATCCTGTAGATGTCATCATTTTACTTGCCGCACCAGATAAACACAGCCATATCGAAATGATATCTGCACTGGCTGAGTTATTCTCCAGTGAGAAGGATTTACAGGAATTGCATCAGGCTCGCAACCTGGAGGAAATAAAAACGATAATTTCACGATTCTAATTACATTCAAAATTCAGTCTTGTCACAACATTACGCCGTTGCGTGATGAGAACTTCTACAACTTAACATGGTGAATATAATGAAAATTATGGCTATTTGTGGCTCAGGGCTTGGTAGTAGTTTTATGGTCGAAATGAATATTAAAAAAGTTCTGAAAAAAATGGAGATAGAAGCGGAAGTGGAACATTCCGATCTCTCATCAGCAACGCCAGGGGCTGCCGATTTATTTGTGATGGCTAAAGATATTGCCGCCAGTGCCAGCGTACCGGAAAGTCAGTTGGTGGTTATCAACAACATCATTGATATTAATGAACTTGAAACGCAACTGCGTAACTGGTTCGCAAAACAATAACCTTAATTGAAGCGAGGTGGATATGTTTATCCTTGAAACGCTGAATTTTGTTGTTGATATACTCAAAGTACCCTCGGTACTGGTCGGCTTGATTGCCTTAATCGGTCTGGTTGCTCAGAAAAAAGCATTTTCAGATGTTGTTAAAGGCACAATTAAAACCATTCTCGGATTTATTGTTCTGGGCGGTGGTGCCACTGTTCTGGTTGGTTCTTTAAATCCGCTGGGTAGTATGTTTGAACATGCCTTTAATATTCAGGGTATCATTCCGAATAATGAGGCTATTGTTTCTATTGCGTTGGAAAAATATGGCGCGTCGACGGCGCTTATTATGGCATTTGGTATGGTGGCGAATATTATTGTTGCCCGCTTTACCCGCCTGAAATATATTTTTCTGACCGGACACCACACATTTTATATGGCCTGCATGATTGGTGTGATTCTGACAGTGGCTGGTTTTGAAGGTATATCACTGGTATTTACCGGTTCTCTTATTCTGGGATTAGTGATGGCGTTTTTCCCTGCGTTAGCACAACGTTACATGAGGCGTATTACTGGGAATGATGAAATCGCTTTTGGTCACTTTGGTACTTTGGGGTATGTACTCTCTGGCTGGATTGGCAGCATGTGCGGTAAAGGTTCGCGTTCCACCGAAGAGATGAATTTGCCCAAAAATCTGAGCTTCCTGCGCGATAGCTCCATCTCTATTTCCCTTACGATGATGGTGATTTATCTGATCATGGCGATCAGTGCGGGGCGCGAGTACGTTGAAAGCCAGTTTAGTGGCGGTCAAAACTACCTTGTCTACGCCATTATTATGGCCATCACCTTCGCCGCAGGCGTATTTATCATTCTGCAAGGTGTGCGTTTAATCCTTGCTGAAATTGTTCCGGCATTTACCGGATTTTCAGAAAAGCTGGTGCCGAATGCGCGTCCCGCCCTCGATTGTCCGGTTGTGTATCCGTATGCGCCAAATGCAGTGTTAGTTGGCTTCTTATTTAGCTTTCTTGGTGGTTTGGTGGGGCTATTTTTGTTGGGACAGATGAAACTGGTGCTGATTCTTCCTGGTGTCGTTCCTCACTTCTTCACCGGAGCAACTGCGGGTGTATTTGGTAATGCTACGGGTGGGCGTCGCGGCGCGATGATTGGTGCTTTTGCGAATGGTTTATTGATTACCTTCCTGCCAGTGCTGTTATTGCCAGTTCTGGGGGCGATAGGCTTTGCAAATACGACCTTTTCCGATGCGGATTTTGGTGCTGTCGGCATCGTTCTCGGGAACCTGGCGCGTTATCTCTCGCCTTTTGCCATAACCGGACTTGTAGTAGCGCTATTTGTGCTGCTGGTTGCCTGGAACATTTTCGCCAATAACAAACTCGCTGCCAAAGTGCAGGAGAAGAGCGGAGCCAAATCATGAATGTTAAAGAAGTGACACAACTTGCACGGGATATTCGTATCCAGACGCTTAAATCATTAACTCATCTTGGCTTTGGTCATTATGGTGGCAGCATGTCTGTTGTGGAAACGCTGGCAGTTCTTTATGGCGCGGTGATGAAAATTGATCCTGCTGATCCCGACTGGCCTGATCGTGACTATTTTGTATTGTCAAAAGGGCATGCCGGACCTGCGCTCTACAGTACTCTGGCGCTGAAAGGTTATTTTCCACTGGAAGAATTAAGCACCTTAAATCAGAACGGAACTCGCTTACCAAGTCATCCGGATCGGCTAAAAACGCGTGGTGTTGATGCCACTACAGGATCGCTGGGGCAGGGGATATCCATTGCAGGAGGGATGGCGCTGTCGCATAAACTGGCGGGGCGCAAGAATCGGGTTTTTTGTATTGTTGGCGATGGTGAACTTAACGAAGGCCAATGTTGGGAAGCCTTCCAGTTTATTGCTCATCATCGTTTGAATAATCTCACTGTGTTTGTGGACTGGAACAAACAGCAGCTTGATGGCGAACTGGATGAAATTATTAATCCATTTGATTTAGAAGGAAAATTTCGCACTTTCGGTTTTGATGTCGTGACAGTGAAGGGCGATGATATTGAGGGGTTGTTGAATGTAGTTAAACCTGTTCTACCAGCCGAGGCGAGACCGAGAGTAGTCATTCTCGATAGTATCAAAGGGCAGGGGGTAGCGTGTCTTGAGCAACTCAGTAATTCTCATCATTTACGCCTCACGGAAGAAATGAAGGAGACGCTAAACGAAACAATTCGCCAACTGGAGGCCATGCATGATTAAGCTCGCACCGGCAGGACAAAAAGACAGCATCGAGATGCGCAAAATTTATGCAGGCTTTATTGCGCAACAGATTGAAAACGGTAATTCTGTCATTGCCCTTGAGGCTGATTTAATGAGTTCCATGGCAATGGACAGCGTGGCGCGGGATTATCCACAGTACGTCATTAATTGCGGCATTATGGAAGCTAATGTTATCGGCACCGCTGCAGGGCTGGCCTTAACCGGGCGCAAGCCATTCGTGCATACCTTTACCGCATTTGCCAGTCGTCGCTGTTTTGATCAGCTCTTTATGTCGCTTGATTACCAGCGTGCTAATGTCAAAGTGATTGCTTCTGATGCGGGTGTTACCGCTTGCCACAATGGCGGGACACATATGTCATTTGAAGATATGGGAATTGTGCGTGGGCTGGCGCATTCGGTGGTGATGGAGATGACCGATGCGGTGATGTTTAGTGATATTTTACGCCAGCTTGTAGAGCTTGATGGGTTTTACTGGGTTCGTACGATCCGTAAGCAAGCGACAAGTATTTATTCTCCTGGGACAACCTTCTCTATTGGTAAAGGCAATGTACTGCGTGAAGGTACTGACATCACGCTGATTGCTAATGGCATTATGGTGGCTGAAGCCCTGGAGGCCGCACGTCAACTGGAACAGAGCGGTGTAAGTGCGGCAGTAATTGATATGTTTACTCTTAAACCTGTTGACCGAATGTTGATTAAAAATTATGCCGAGAAAACGGGGCGTATTGTGACCTGTGAAAACCATAGTATTCACAATGGGCTAGGGTCAGCCGTTGCCGAGGTATTAGTCGAAAGTTGCCCAATACCAATGCGTCGCGTGGGCGTGAAGGAGCGTTATGGTCAGGTTGGAACTCAGGACTTTTTACAGAGAGAGTACGGGTTAACCGCGCATGATATTGTGGCGGCAGCCAGAGAGCTATTGTAATCAGTTCCCCTTGCCAGAGACTGGCAAGGGGATTATTGACTTAATGGTAACCCATTAACTGAGCGCCTATCACCACGACGCTGGACATAATAAACAGCAGTCCAAGCAGTGTTGCACCCACTTTCAGCCAGTTACGGAAATCTACCCGGCAAACACCGAGCGTCGCCATTAACGAAGCCGAGGTCGGGTAAATGATATGGCTGAAGCCATCGCCAAACTGGAACGCCAGCACGGTAACCTGACGGTTAACGCCAACCAGATCGCCAAGCGGTGCCAGTAACGGCATGGTTAACGCTGCCTGACCAGAACCGGATGTCACAAAGAAATTGAATACCGCCTGGAAGAGCAGCATAAACCAGGCCGCGACCGCGTTATCCAGGCCGCTAATGGCATTGGCAATGCTATTGAGAATAGTATTCAGCACGCTGGCATCACCCGCTTCGCCATTGCCAACCAGCAGTAAAATCCCTTTGGCAAAACCGACCAGCAGTGCAGGAGCAATCATCATTCTCGCCCCTTCGGTAAATGACGAGGCCATGGTGTTAACGGTCATACCGTTAAGGCGGAAGGCAACGCCGATGATGCCAATCACCAGACCCATAGTGAAGAACTGGCTGGCAATCTCTGGAATAAACCAGGCGTTAACGATCACGCCCCAAATCACCCAGATCATGACGGCGGTCAGGACAATCAATACCAGCCAGTCACCGAAAGTGAACGGCCGCTGTTCAACATCAGCTTGTTTTTCGCGGAAGAAGCGATCGGAATCATGCACGCGTGACAACAAAGGATTCTTTTTCACCCGTGAGGCGTACACCATGGTAAAGATGAGGCCAATCAGAGTGGCGATAACCCACACCACAATGCGCAACCCGGAGCCGGAAAGGACAGGAACGCCAGCAATCCCCTGGGCGACAACCACGCAGAACGGGTTCATCCACGAGCTGGCAAAACCGATTTGCGTTGCGATGTAGGTTACCAGGACGGTGGTAATACTGTCGTAACCCAGGCGTACCATTAGTGGGGCAATGATGATGGCAAAGGCGACGGCCTCTTCCCCCATGCCAAATACCGCACCGCCGAGTGAAAAGAGAATAAACAGTGCCGGAATGAAAAGAATTTCATTCCCTCGAGTGTGGCGGATAAGCGCGAGAATCCCGTTATCAATGGTTCCTGTGCGCATCACGATACCAAACGCGCCGCCAATCACCAGCATAAACATGATGATGCCAACGGCTGTCCCATATTTCGAGCCAGAGGTTAGCCCTTCAAACGGGAAGTTCATCAAACCAGGGCGTTCATCTCCCGTCGTGAACAGTTGTACTCGGTGATACTCGGGTTCGCCTGCCTCGTTGGTCAGAATGCGAAATGAGTGAGGATCTACAACTTTGCGAGTCTTCGTCTGACCATCAACCTGATATTGCACTTCCTGACTGTCAAACATTCCCACCGGAACAACCCAGGTGGCGAGACTGGTTAAAATAGCAACAAAAAAGATAATCACCAACGTATCGGGCATTGCCCATCTTCTGGTTGGTTTGGATTCAGTTATTGCGGACATAGCGCAAATTTTCCCTTGCACAAGACAAAGTGGTAAGTATGCAAAGTGAGATGGCGCAATTCATTGATGCAGCGCAGTTAAGCAAGATAATCAGAAAGGAGTAATGCAAATTAAGAGAATAAAAAACCGGAAATAGTGACTATTTCCGGTTCAGATATCCGCAGCGCATGGCTGCGGATAATGACGAGATTACTGCTGCTGTGCAGACTGAATCGCGGTCAGTGCGATGGTATAGACGATATCGTCAACCAGTGCGCCACGGGACAGGTCGTTAACCGGCTTGCGCATACCCTGCAGCATCGGCCCGATGGAGATCAGGTCGGCAGAACGCTGTACCGCTTTGTAAGTGGTGTTACCGGTGTTCAGATCCGGGAAGATGAACACGGTAGCGCGACCTGCAACCGGAGAGTTCGGCGCTTTAGATTTCGCAACGTCAGCCATTACCGCAGCGTCGTACTGCAGAGGACCGTCGATCATCAGGTCAGGACGTTTTTCCTGAGCCAGACGAGTTGCTTCGCGAACTTTCTCTACGTCACTACCTGCACCAGAAGTACCGGTGGAGTAGGAGAGCATAGCCACGCGCGGTTCGATACCGAAAGCAGCGGCGGAATCAGCAGACTGAATTGCGATTTCAGCCAGTTGTTCTGCGGTCGGATCCGGGTTGATCGCGCAGTCACCGTAAACGTAAACCTGCTCCGGCAGCAGCATGAAGAACACGGAAGATACCAGAGAGCTGCCCGGTGCAGTTTTGATCAACTGCAGCGGCGGACGGATGGTGTTTGCGGTGGTGTGAACAGCACCGGAAACCAGACCATCAACTTCATCCTGTTCCAGCATCAGCGTGCCGAGAACCACGTTGTCTTCCAACTGTTCGCGTGCAACAGTTTCGGTCATGCCTTTGTTCTTACGCAGTTCGACCAGACGAGCAACATAGTTTTCGCGAACCACTTCTGGATCAACGATTTCAATGCCTGCGCCCAGTTCTACGCCCTGAGACGCTGCAACGCGGTTGATCTCTGCCGGGTTACCCAGCAGTACGCACGTTGCGATACCACGTTCGGCACAGATAGCGGCTGCTTTAACGGTACGCGGTTCGTCGCCTTCCGGCAGAACGATACGTTTGCCTGCTTTGCGTGCCAGTTCGGTCAGTTGATAACGGAACGCTGGCGGAGACAGACGACGGCTGCGTTCGGAAGTTGCAGTCAGGGAATCGATCCAGTCAGCGTTGATGTAGTTAGCAACGTATTCCTGAACTTTCTCGATGCGCTCGTGATCGTCAACCGGAACTTCCAGGTTGAAGCTTTGCAGGCTCAGAGAGGTTTGCCAGGTGTTGGTGTTCACCATGAATACCGGCAGGCCGGTAGCGAAAGCACGTTCGCACAGTTTAGAAATGCGCGCGTCCATTTCATAGCCGCCAGTCAGCAGCAGAGCACCGATTTCTACGCCGTTCATTGCAGCCAGACAAGCGGCAACCAGTACGTCAGGACGGTCTGCGGAAGTCACCAGCAGAGAGCCGGCACGGAAGTGCTCCAGCATGTGCGGAATGCTGCGTGCGCAGAAAGTCACAGATTTCACGCGGCGAGTGTTGATGTCGCCTTCGTTGATGATGGTGGCGTTCAGGTGGCGTGCCATATCGATCGCACGAGTTGCGATCAGATCAAAGCTCCACGGCACAGCGCCGAGAACCGGCAGCGGGCTGGAGTCTTGCAGCTTCGCCGGATCAACATTGTTGACTTTCGCTTTGGAAGAGTCATCGAAAATCTCAGACAGATCCGGGCGAGTACGACCCTGCTCATCAACCGGAGCATTCAGTTTGTTAACGATAACGCCAGTGATATTGGTGTTTTTTGCACCGCCGAAGCTGTTGCGAGTCAGTTCGATACGCTCTTTCAACTGCTCCGGGGTATCTGTGCCCTGAGACATAACGAAGACGATTTCCGCGTTCAGCGTTTTGGCGATTTCGTAGTTCAGAGACTGGGCAAACTGGTGCTTACGTGTCGGGACCAGACCTTCAACCAGAACCACTTCGGCATCTTTGGTGTTGGCGTGGTAGTTCGCGACGATCTCTTCCATCAGCACATCTTTCTTATTGCTGGAAAGCAGACCTTCAACGTAACTCATTTTCAGCGGTTCAGCGGCTGTCGTGGTGGAAGAACTCGCACGCACGATAGTCGTTGTCTGATCGGGCGCATCGCCACCGGTACGCGGCTGAGCGATAGGTTTAAAAACGCTCAGACGAACGCCTTTGCGTTCCATTGCACGGATCACGCCAAGACTGACGCTGGTCAGACCGACGCTGGTTCCGGTAGGGATCAGCATAATAATACGGGACACGGTTTATCCTCTTTCGTTACCGCCAGTTTGGCGGGTTACAAAACAGCACCGCCAGCAGGGCTGGCGGTGTGGAATCAGGCGGTCAGGCGGCAGGCGTCTTGCGCGATAACCAGCTCTTCGTTGGTCGGGATCACAACAGCAGGGCGGGTGCCTTCTTTGTTGATGAAACCAGATTTGCCGAAACGTGCAGCCAGGTTGCGTTCATGATCAACCTCAAAGCCCAGCACGCCCAGTTTGCCCAGAGACAGTTCACGAACCATCGCGGCATTTTCACCGATACCACCGGTGAATACAACTGCGTCCAGACGACCATCCATCAGCGCAGTGTATGCACCGATGTACTTCGCCAGGCGATGGCAGTAAACGTCCATTGCGCGCTTCGCGTCTTCTTTCGTCGCGTAGTTGTCTTCAACATAGCGGCAATCGCTGGTTACTTCGGTCAGACCTAGCAGGCCAGACTCTTTGGTCAGCATTTTGTTGATTGCGTCAACGCTCATGCCGAGGGTGTCGTGCAGGTGGAAGATGATAGCCGGGTCGATATCGCCAGAGCGAGTACCCATTACCAGACCTTCCAGCGGGGTCAGACCCATAGAGGTGTCAACGCATTTGCCGTTGCGGATAGCAGAAACGGAACCACCGTTGCCCAGGTGGCAGGTGATGATGTTCAGCTCTTCTACCGGTTTGTTCAGCATTTTCGCCGCTTCCTGGGTTACATAGAAGTGGCTGGTGCCGTGTGCGCCGTAACGACGAATGCCGTGCTCTTTGTACAGGTTGTACGGCAGGGCGTAGAGGTAAGACTCTTCCGGCATAGTCTGGTGGAACGCGGTGTCGAACACAGCAACGTTTTTGTCTTTCAGTTGCGGGAAAGATTTCAGTGCTTCTTCGATACCAATCAGGTGAGCCGGGTTGTGCAGCGGTGCAAAAGAAGCTGCATCTTTGATACCCTGAATAACAGACTCATCGATCACTACGGAGCTGGTATACTTCTCGCCGCCGTGTACGATACGGTGACCGATAGCAGTCAGTTGCGCAGAAAGTTCTGGTTTTTGTGCCAGAATAGTATTAACGATAAAGTTGAGCGCTTCGCTGTGAGCGGCGCCTGCACCTAGAGCCGCTTCTTGTTTATTGCCGTCCATTTTCCATTTGATGCGTGCTTCGGGCAGGTGAAAACATTCGGCTAAACCAGAAAGGTACTCTTCACCATTTACTGCATCGATGATTGCAAATTTCAGTGAAGAACTACCGCAGTTCAGAACCAGTACTAACTTACTCGACATGGAAGTACCTATAATTGATACGTGGCTAAAAAAACGTCAGGGAGCCATAGAGCGTAGCGCATGATGACGCTGACATTTATGATTAACATCATGCACTGCAAATTTTTTTTGCATGATGGAATAAATATCTTGAGTCTATGCCATTTTGCGTAATTTTCAGCCAATGGCATAATGTATATGAATTTGACGACTCAATGAATATGTACTACTTAGGCCTTCAGGCCGCTAAAGGATACCTGATAGTGGGTATGGAAGACAAAATGTTTTGAACGTTGTCCCGCTGAGTTGTGAATTTGCACAAATTTTTGAATATTTATATGTGAAGTTGAGGTGAAGCATGTCAACGCCGGATAATCGTTCTGTTAATTTTTTTAGTTTGTTCCGCCGGGGACAGCACTACTCAAAGACGTGGCCGCTGGAAAAACGCCTTGCCCCGGTGTTTGTTGAAAATCGCGTTATTAAGATGACGCGTTATGCGATCCGCTTTATGCCGCCGATCGCCGTATTTACTCTCTGCTGGCAGATTGCGCTGGGCGGTCAGCTTGGTCCGGCAGTTGCTACAGCATTGTTCGCTCTGAGTTTACCGATGCAGGGATTGTGGTGGCTGGGCAAGCGTTCCGTTACGCCATTACCGCCAGCGATCCTGAGTTGGTTTTATGAAGTTCGCGGTAAATTGCAGGAAGCCGGGCAAGCGTTAGCACCGGTAGAAGGCAAGCCTGACTATCAGGCATTAGCTGACACGCTTAAGCGCGCCTTCAAACAACTGGATAAAACTTTCCTTGATGATTTGTAATTGATCCCTGATTACGCATATAAAAGAAGGCAGACATCGGCCTTCTTTTTTTTCACCGTAGTAAAGTGATACAGGAGTCAACAATGGAAATGACCAACGCGCAACGTCTTATTTTGTCTAACCAGTACAAAATGATGACTATGCTCGATCCGGCAAATGCTGAACGTTACCGTCGCTTGCAAACAATCATTGAGCGTGGCTATGGGTTACAGATGCGCGAGCTGGATCGCGAGTTTGGCGAGCTGAAAGAAGAAACCTGCCGCACTATCATCGACATTATGGAGATGTATCACGCGCTGCATGTTTCCTGGTCTAATTTGCAGGATCAGCAAGCTATCGATGAACGCCGTGTCACTTTCCTCGGCTTCGACGCCGCTACTGAAGCGCGTTATCTCGGTTATGTACGCTTTATGGTTAATGTCGAAGGGCGTTACACGCATTTTGACGCTGGAACTCATGGCTTTAATGCCCAGACACCAATGTGGGAGAAATATCAGCGCATGTTGAACGTCTGGCATTCCTGCCCGCGTCAGTATCATTTGAGTACCAACGAAATTAATCAAATCATTAACGCCTGAGGAGGCCTGCGTGCGGTGCAAAGGTTTTCTGTTTGATCTTGATGGTACGTTAGTGGACTCCCTGCCTGCGGTAGAGCGGGCGTGGAGCAACTGGGCGAAACGGCATGGGCTAACGCCGGAAGAGGTGCTTGCTTTTATTCACGGTAAACAGGCAATAACGTCTCTGCGTCACTTTATGGCGGGGAAAACCGAGGCAGAAATTGCCGCCGAGTTTACGCGTCTGGAACAAATCGAGGCCACGGAAACCGAAGGCATTACCGCGCTCCCGGGGGCGATAGCTTTACTCAATCATTTGAATAAAGCGGGTATTCCGTGGGCAATTGTCACTTCAGGTTCTATGCCAGTTGCGCGAGCGCGCCATAAAGTGGCCGGACTTCCTGCGCCGGAGGTGTTTGTTACCGCTGAACGGGTTAAGCGTGGAAAACCTGAGCCGGATGCGTATCTGTTAGGCGCGCAACTGCTGGGGCTTGCGCCGCAGGAATGTGTGGTAGTGGAAGATGCTCCCGCTGGCTTGCTTTCTGGTCTGGCGGCAGGTTGCCATGTTATTGCTGTTAATGCACCGGCAGACACCCCGCGTCTGAATGAGGTAGATTTGGTCCTTCATAGTCTGGAGCAAATTACCGTGACCAAACAGCCAAATGGTGACGTTATTATTGCGTGAAACGCCAGATCATGATTTAGCCCCGTCCCGACGGGGCTTTTTTGTGGCAGAATCAAACCATCCCCCTCAATTAACAAGGATACGTTGTGAACGGTGAATTGATTTGGGTTCTCTCATTGCTGGCGATTGCGATAGTCTTGTTTGCGACGGGCAGAGTGCGTATGGATGCTGTCGCTTTGTTTGTCATTGTCGCGTTTGCATTAAGCGGTACGCTGACTATCACCGAAGTCTTTTCCGGCTTTTCCGATCCTAACGTTGTGCTGATCGCCGCCCTGTTTATTATTGGCGATGGTTTAGTTCGTACAGGCGTTGCAACCGTGATGGGGACATGGCTGGTCAAAGTTGCGGGCAGCAGTGAAATCAAAATGTTGGTTTTACTGATGCTGACAGTTGCCGGTCTTGGCGCGTTTATGAGTTCAACCGGCGTCGTCGCTATCTTTATTCCTGTTGTGTTAAGTGTTGCTATGCGTATGCAGACGTCGCCGTCGCGCCTGATGATGCCATTGAGTTTTGCCGGACTGATAAGCGGCATGATGACGCTGGTGGCGACGCCGCCTAACCTGGTGGTGAACAGTGAGCTGCTACGTGAAGGCTATCATGGTTTCAGTTTCTTTAGCGTAACCCCTATCGGCCTGGTCGTATTGGTACTTGGCATTTTATACATGCTAGTGATGCGCTTTATGCTAAAAGGGGATACCCAGGCTCCGCAGCGCGAAGGCTGGACGCGTCGCACCTTCCGCGATCTCATTCGTGAATACCGTCTTACCGGGCGTGCGCGTCGTCTGGCTATTCGTCCCGGTTCACCGATGATTGGCCAACGACTGGACGATCTCAAATTGCGTGAACGTTATGGCGCAAACGTCATTGGTGTTGAACGCTGGCGGCGTTTTCGTCGCGTTATCGTGAACGTGAACGGGGTGTCTGAATTCCGCGCGCGTGACGTTTTGCTTATTGATATGTCTGCGGCTGACGTCGATCTCCGTCAATTTTGTAGTGAACAATTGCTGGAGCCGATGGTTTTGCGCGGCGAGTATTTTTCCGATCAGGCTCTTGATGTCGGTATGGCAGAAATTTCATTAATTCCCGAGTCAGAGCTTATTGGCAAATCGGTGCGTGAAATTGGCTTTCGTACCCGCTACGGACTAAATGTGGTGGGGCTGAAACGCAACGGTGTGGCGCTGGAAGGTTCGCTGGCGGATGAGCCTCTGCTGTTGGGTGACATTATTCTGGTGGTCGGTAACTGGAAGCTTATCGGTATGTTGGCAAAACAAGGCCGCGACTTTGTGGCGTTAAACTTACCGGAAGAGGTGAGTGAAGCATCGCCCGCTCACAGTCAGGCACCCCATGCCATTTTCTGTCTGGTGTTGATGGTGGCGTTAATGTTGACCGATGAAATTCCTAATCCAGTTGCGGCTATCATTGCCTGCCTGCTGATGGGCAAATTCCGCTGTATCGATGCTGAAAGTGCCTATAAATCTATTCACTGGCCGAGCATTATTTTGATCGTTGGGATGATGCCGTTTGCTGTGGCATTGCAAAAAACCGGTGGCGTCGCGCTGGCGGTGAAAGGATTAATGGATATTGGCGGTGGTTACGGGCCGCATATGATGCTGGTCTGTTTGTTTGTCTTGTCGGCGGTTATAGGCTTGTTTATCTCTAACACTGCGACGGCGGTGTTGATGGCCCCGATTGCGCTGGCTGCTGCCAAAACTATGGGCGTATCGCCTTATCCTTTTGCCATGGTTGTGGCGATGGCAGCATCCGCTGCCTTTATGACACCAGTCTCTTCACCCGTTAACACATTGGTTTTAGGGCCGGGGAATTACAGCTTCAGTGATTTTGTGAAGCTGGGGGTTCCGTTTACCATTATTGTGATGGCGGTTTGCGTGGTGATGATCCCGATGCTGTTTCCGTTTTGACGAGCTCCTGATGTCGCCACCGACGTAGGCCTGATGCGACGCTGGCGCGTCTTATCAGGCCTACGTCGGCTTACAGCGGTGAATCCTGGCTAATCTCATCGAGAGACAGATGGAAGCTGGGAACAAACACTTCCATAAAGTAGTCCATCTCCTGACTGCGGCGTGATTCAAGCGTCGTTTCCAGCCGCGTTTTTGCCAGTAAGAACTCATTATTGCCGGCTGCGAGTTCCTCCAGGCATTTCAGATACGCACACAGCGCATCTGCCTGTTTAACCAGCGACTTTTCTTCATCGCTATACGCATGTTCATCGATTAATGGTGCAAAAATATCCCGCAACTCCTCCGGAACCATATCGACCAGTTTTTGCTGAGCGATTTTCTCAATGGCTTTATATTCCTGGGCGATTTGCGAGTTGAAGTATTTCACCGGAGTAGGAAGATCACCAGTGAGCACTTCAGAGGCATCGTGGTACATCGCCAGCAACGCGATACGTTCTTCATTAACCTGGCCGCCAAATTTGCGATTCTTGATGGCTGCCAGCGCATGGGCGACCATCGCTACCTGCAAACTGTGTTCGGACACATTTTCAGTCCGCACGTTACGCATCAACGGCCAGCGGTTAATGAGCTTCAGGCGGGAGAGGTGGGCAAAAAAATGGCTCTGTTTCATAGCGACCTTACGAGTGATGGCATCATGAGGTCATTGTGGGGGGATAACACTGCCGGATGCAATCTCCGGCAGTGAATTTAAGATTACAACTGATGATAACCAGAAAGGAAACGAGCGAACTTGCTCAAGGACAGTTCGATATCATCAACACGCGGCAGCGTGACAATGCGGAAGTGATCCGGCCACGGCCAGTTAAATGCGGTTCCCTGTACCAGCAGAACTTTTTCCTGCAACAGGAAATCCAGCACCATTTTCTGGTCGTCGTGAATATTAAAGCGTTTGGCGTCTATTTTCGGGAACATGTATAGCGCGCCGCGAGGTTTTACGCAGGAAACGCCAGGAATATCATTAATCAACTCCCACGCACGGTTACGCTGCTCGTAAAGACGCCCGCCCGGCATGATAAACTCGCTGATGCTCTGATAGCCGCCCAGCGCTGTCTGTATCGCGTGTTGCGCGGGAACGTTGGCGCACAGCCGCATTGAGGCCAGCATTTCCAGACCTTCGATATAACCTTTGGCGTGCTTTTTCGGCCCGTTCAGCACCATCCAGCCCTGGCGGAATCCCGCAACACGATACGTTTTCGACAGCCCGTTAAAGGTAATGGTCAGCAGGTCAGGAGCCAACGGCGCGATCGAGTGATGCTCGGCGTCGTCGTAGAGGATTTTATCGTAAATTTCATCAGCGAAGATAATGAGGTTATGCTGACGCGCAATCTCCACAATCTCCATTAATAGCTCTTTGGAATAAACCGCGCCTGTTGGGTTGTTCGGGTTGATAATAACAATGCCGCGCGTGCGTGGCGTAATTTTGGCGCGAATGTCATCGAGATCCGGGAACCAGTCAGAGGATTCATCGCAAAGATAGTGCACCGCTTTACCGCCTGAGAGCGAAACTGCCGCTGTCCATAGCGGGTAATCAGGTGCAGGAACCAACATCTCATCCCCACTGTTCAGCAATGCTTGCATTGCCTGAACGATAAGCTCAGATACACCATTTCCGATGTAAATATCTTCCACGGTAACATCACGCATGCCACGTGCCTGGTAATGCTGCATGATAGCCTTACGCGCAGAATAGAGGCCTTTTGAATCGCAATAACCCTGAGCTGTCGGGAGGTTGCGTATCACGTCAACCAGAATCTCATCGGGAGCGTCAAAACCGAACGGGGCTGGGTTGCCGATGTTCAGTTTCAATACCTTATTACCTTCTTCTTCCAGGCGTTTTGCTTCTTTCAGCACCGGACCACGGATGTCATAACAGACATTCTCTAATTTGCTGGATTTTTCAATGGGTGACATGAATCTTGACCTTTTTTGCTGTTATCGCCACTCCCTGCCGTGGAAGTCAGCTTAGAACAATGTACTCCCCCGAGGCGGCGTTTTGAAGTTCTGCAGAACAAGATTTTGCCAGGAGAGAAAGCGGAATTGTGCTGTTAATAACTTAATAATCGTTAAATAATAAGATGCATATACTTAATAAATGAGATTTAGTAGTGATTTATTCTGTGTATTAATTCAGGATGTGGTTTTTTTACCTGTTAGATAAATGTGTAAAATTTCTTCGGTTTAAGAAATCACGAACATAAAGCATTCATGATATTTTCGTTATAAGTGAAACATTAACAGAGTAGTGATCGCCGGTGGGGCATATAGGTGGTGACGGAGGAAATTATTGTTAAGAGGAATTAATGTATGCAGGTGGTGCTAATTAATTATTATTTAATATTCAAAAAGACTTTGTTGTGCATATTAATAATAGAAGATTACTTTGCCTAACATAACATAACTTTGCATCAGATAATTCGCAATGACCCTTATAAATAAAAGGTTTTTAGGGTAAAATGCTTGCTTTAATGACGGAACACCTGCTTTGATGCAGGCTTACTCTCGCTATTTGTTCGCGCTCATGTTCGAGCCGCACCGTTGCGAGAGAGTGGAGCAAGGACCAACATTTACATTTACACAAACTCGCGCATGTCATAAATAGAAAAGAGTGAGTAACTTAATAGATATGCGATTCCTGAAGATATATTCTGTGATCTACTTCAGGCATTATAACGGAACAATGTGAGCCACATTTTTTAGTGCAACTCATATGCATTTTTACTTTCGTCCGGGTTCCGGATGAAACTGCCAGGGAGGCACATTACAAATGGAATTGCTTGTTTGTGTGTGCACAGCATTAACCAGCTCAGTATGAGCCGCCAGTAAGTGATAATATATGATAAGTGCAAATCGTCCGATAATTAACCTCGACCTCGATCTGCTGAGAACATTTGTTGCTGTTGCCGATCTGAACACTTTTGCTGCCGCAGCTTCCGCTGTGTGTCGTACTCAGTCCGCTGTTAGTCAGCAAATGCAACGTCTGGAACAACTCGTTGGGAAAGAACTGTTCGCTCGGCATGGTCGCAACAAACTGTTGACTGAACATGGTATTCAGCTTCTTGGCTACGCCAGGAAAATCCTGCGTTTCAATGATGAGGCTTGCTCATCATTGATGTTCAGTAATCTTCAGGGCGTGTTAACTATCGGTGCTTCAGATGAATCTGCTGATACGATCTTACCTTTCCTGCTCAATCGCGTAAGCTCGGTTTATCCGAAACTTGCGCTGGATGTCCGCGTTAAGCGCAATGCCTATATGGCAGAAATGCTGAAGTCCCAGGAAGTGGATTTAATGGTTACCACTCATCGTCCTGATACCTTTAAGGCGTTGAATCTGCGTACTTCTCCAACACACTGGTATTGCGCTGCGGAATATGTATTGCAAAAAGGTGAACCGATCCCTCTTGTGCTGCTGGATGATCCTAGTCCGTTCCGTGACATGGTTCTGGCAACGCTCAATAAAGCGGATATTCCCTGGCGTCTGGCTTATGTCGCCTCTACGCTACCGGCGGTTCGTGCTGCAGTAAAAGCGGGCCTTGGTGTGACGGCAAGACCGGTTGAGATGATGAGTCCTGACCTGCGCGTTTTGAGTGCGGTAGATGGTTTACCACCACTACCAGATACCGAATATTTGCTGTGCTATGATCCGTCCTGCGACAATGAGTTGGCGCAGGTGATATACCAGGCCATGGAGAGTTATCACAACCCGTGGCAATACAACCCGTTGACTGCTCAGGAAGGGGACGATTCCCTGTTGATTGAAGGGGATTACGAATAATCTCCAGGCAATAACAATTCAGTAAAAAACGCCATTGGTGATTAATAAAACGCCAGTGGCTTTTTTTTACAATAAAACCTTACGAATGTTCCCGACAACGAACAAAAATGTTCATTTTTCAATCACCAGCCATTCCCCACGCTAACGAACAAAAAATCGCCTGAAAAAAATCTCCTGCTACAATAATGTTAAAAAATGAGTAAAATTATTGCTGTGTTTTTGTTATGGATTAACAAAAGCGTGTCACAGATCAAGAAAATACTCTCTTTTGGGGGGAGGAATCGTCACCAATTCCTGTCAAAATAGGCCCGTATTTTTTCCATTGCTTCACAACGGACACGATTCAACAACATCTAATTTTCCTGGAGTTGTCAACAATCTGGGGGTAAAGGCATTAAATGCAAAAGTTGTTGATATCATGTAAATTAATGTGAAGAAACCTTTGTTAAAGTTGACAAAAGGTTATAGAAAGGAGTAAAAGACCACATCAATTAGCTGTATAAAATAGTTTCTACAGCGATTGTAAGGTTTTTTTTATTCCTCCCCATGAATCGATGTGGCGTCCATCTGCCGTGAAGAGCAGTGAATCTGGCGCTACTTTTGATGAGTAAGCAATGAGTATGTCAACATCCACTGAAGTCATCGCTCATCACTGGGCATTCGCTATCTTTCTTATCGTTGCCATTGGCCTGTGTTGCCTGATGTTGATTGGCGGTTGGTTTTTAGGCGGTCGCGCGCGCGCGAGGTCAAAAAACGTGCCGTTTGAATCAGGTATCGACTCGGTCGGCTCCGCCCGCTTACGCCTGTCTGCCAAGTTTTATCTGGTGGCCATGTTCTTCGTTATCTTCGACGTTGAAGCGCTGTATCTGTTCGCATGGTCAACTTCCATTCGCGAAAGCGGCTGGATTGGCTTTGTAGAAGCGGCAATTTTTATTTTTGTGTTACTGGCAGGTCTGGTTTATCTGGTGCGTATTGGCGCGCTGGACTGGACGCCCGCGCGTTCACGCCGCGAGCGTGTGAACCCGGAAACGAACAGTATCGCTAATCGTCAACGCTAACCGCGAGGCATTAAGATGGATTATACGCTCACCCGCATAGATCCCAACGGTGAGAACGACCGTTACCCCCTGCAAAAGCAGGAGATCGTAACCGACCCTCTGGAGCAAGAAGTTAATAAAAACGTGTTTATGGGCAAGCTCAATGACATGGTTAACTGGGGTCGTAAAAACTCAATTTGGCCGTATAACTTCGGTCTTTCCTGCTGTTACGTTGAGATGGTGACCTCGTTTACCGCGGTTCATGACGTGGCGCGTTTTGGCGCAGAAGTATTGCGTGCTTCGCCGCGTCAGGCTGACCTGATGGTGGTGGCTGGAACCTGTTTTACCAAAATGGCGCCAGTTATTCAGCGTCTCTATGACCAGATGCTGGAGCCGAAGTGGGTTATCTCCATGGGCGCATGTGCGAACTCCGGCGGTATGTACGATATTTATTCCGTTGTGCAGGGTGTTGATAAATTCATTCCGGTTGATGTGTATATCCCGGGTTGCCCGCCGCGTCCTGAAGCGTACATGCAGGCACTGATGCTATTGCAGGAATCTATCGGCAAAGAACGTCGCCCGCTCTCCTGGGTGGTTGGCGATCAGGGCGTATATCGCGCCAATATGCAATCAGAGCGCGAACGCAAGCGCGGTGAACGCATTGCCGTTACCAACCTGCGCACACCTGACGAGATTTAATTTGCGCCTGTCGGCAAAGGCATTTTTCTTCGCTTATTCCTAAATCTATTTCGCGAAGTTAACTACGCCGACAGTCACCACGGACCATATGCAATGGTGAACAATATGACCGACTTAACCGCGCAAGAACCCGCCTGGCAGACCCGTGATCATCTTGATGATCCGGTGATTGGCGAACTGCGCAACCGTTTTGGGCCGGATGCCTTTACTGTTCAGGCGACTCGCACCGGGGTTCCCGTTGTGTGGATCAAGCGTGAACAATTACTGGAAATTGGCGATTTCTTAAAGAAACTGCCGAAACCTTACGTCATGCTGTTTGACTTACACGGCATGGACGAGCGTTTGCGCACACACCGCGAAGGGTTACCTGCCGCCGATTTTTCCGTTTTCTACCATCTGATTTCGATCGAGCGCAACCGCGACATCATGCTAAAGGTGGCGCTGGCAGAAAACGATCTACATGTGCCGACTTTTACCAAACTGTTCCCGAACGCCAACTGGTATGAGCGCGAAACCTGGGATCTGTTTGGCATTACTTTCGACGGTCACCCGAACTTGCGTCGCATCATGATGCCGCAAACCTGGAAAGGTCACCCACTGCGTAAAGATTACCCGGCGCGTGCTACCGAATTCTCGCCGTTTGAGCTGACCAAAGCCAAACAGGATCTGGAGATGGAAGCCCTGACCTTCAAACCGGAAGAGTGGGGGATGAAGCGCGGCACCGAAAACGAGGACTTCATGTTCCTCAACCTCGGTCCGAACCACCCGTCGGCGCACGGGGCTTTCCGTATCGTTCTGCAGCTCGATGGTGAAGAGATTGTCGACTGCGTACCAGACATCGGCTATCACCACCGTGGCGCGGAGAAAATGGGCGAACGCCAGTCCTGGCATAGTTACATACCGTACACCGACCGTATCGAATACCTCGGCGGTTGCGTTAACGAAATGCCATACGTGCTGGCGGTAGAAAAACTGGCCGGGATCACTGTGCCGGATCGCGTTAACGTAATCCGCGTAATGCTTTCCGAATTGTTCCGCATCAATAGCCACCTGCTGTATATCTCCACCTTTATTCAGGACGTCGGTGCAATGACGCCAGTGTTCTTTGCCTTTACCGATCGTCAGAAAATCTACGATCTGGTGGAAGCAATCACTGGTTTCCGTATGCATCCGGCGTGGTTCCGTATTGGCGGTGTGGCGCATGACCTGCCGCGAGGCTGGGATCGCTTGCTGCGTGAGTTCCTTGACTGGATGCCGAAACGTCTGGCTTCTTACGAGAAAGCCGCGCTGCGTAACACCATCCTGATTGGCCGTTCCAAAGGCGTTGCCGCCTACGGCGCGAAAGAGGCGCTGGAGTGGGGCACCACAGGTGCTGGCTTGCGTGCCACCGGGATCGACTTCGACGTGCGTAAGGCGCGTCCTTATTCTGGCTATGAAAACTTCGACTTTGAAATCCCGGTCGGTGGTGGCGTTTCTGACTGCTACACCCGCGTAATGCTGAAAGTGGAAGAGCTGCGCCAGAGTCTGCGCATTCTTGAGCAGTGCCTCAACAACATGCCGGAAGGCCCGTTCAAAGCGGATCACCCGCTGACTACGCCGCCGCCGAAAGAGCGCACGCTGCAACATATCGAAACCCTGATCACCCACTTTCTGCAAGTGTCGTGGGGGCCGGTGATGCCTGCCAATGAGTCCTTCCAGATGATTGAGGCGACCAAAGGGATCAACAGTTACTACCTGACCAGTGACGGTAGCACCATGAGTTATCGCACCCGTATCCGCACCCCGAGTTATGCGCATTTGCAGCAAATTCCGGCGGCGATCCGCGGCAGCCTGGTGTCTGACCTGATTGTTTATCTGGGCAGTATCGATTTTGTTATGTCAGATGTGGACCGCTAATTATGCACGAGAATCAACAACCACAAACCGAGGCTTTTGAGCTGAGTGCGGCAGAGCGTGAAGCGATTGAGCACGAGATGCACCACTACGAAGACCCGCGTGCGGCGTCCATTGAAGCGCTGAAAATCGTTCAGAAGCAGCGTGGCTGGGTGCCGGACGGCGCGATCCACGCGATCGCTGACGTTCTGGGTATTCCGGCAAGCGATGTTGAAGGTGTGGCAACGTTCTACAGCCAGATCTTCCGCCAGCCGGTGGGTCGCCATGTGATCCGCTATTGTGACAGCGTGGTTTGTCACATCAACGGTTACCAGGGAATTCAGGCGGCGCTGGAGAAAAAACTGAATATCAAACCAGGGCAAACGACGTTTGACGGTCGCTTTACGCTGCTGCCAACCTGCTGCCTGGGGAACTGCGACAAAGGGCCAAACATGATGATCGATGAGGACACTCACGCGCATCTGACCCCGGAAGCGATCCCTGAACTGCTGGAGCGGTATAAATGAAAAACATTATCCGTACTCCCGAAACGCATCCGCTGACCTGGCGTCTGCGCGATGACAAACAGCCGGTGTGGCTGGACGAATACCGCAGCAAAAACGGTTACGAAGGGGCGCGTAAGGCGCTGACCGGGCTTTCTCCGGACGAAATCGTCAATCAGGTCAAAGATTCCGGTCTGAAAGGGCGCGGCGGCGCGGGCTTCTCTACTGGCCTGAAGTGGAGCCTGATGCCGAAAGACGAATCCATGAACATCCGTTACCTGCTGTGTAACGCCGATGAAATGGAACCGGGCACCTATAAAGACCGTTTGCTGATGGAGCAACTGCCGCACCTGCTGGTGGAAGGTATGTTGATCTCTGCCTTTGCGCTGAAAGCGTATCGCGGCTACATCTTCCTGCGTGGCGAATATATCGAAGCGGCAGTGAATCTGCGTCGTGCCATTGCCGAAGCGACCGAAGCGGGGCTGCTCGGCAAAAACATTATGGGAACAGGTTTTGATTTCGAACTGTTCGTCCATACCGGGGCAGGACGCTACATCTGCGGTGAAGAAACTGCGTTAATCAACTCTCTGGAAGGGCGTCGCGCTAACCCGCGCTCGAAGCCGCCATTCCCGGCAACCTCAGGCGCATGGGGCAAACCGACCTGTGTTAACAACGTCGAAACCCTGTGTAACGTTCCGGCGATCCTCGCTAACGGCGTGGAGTGGTATCAGAACATCTCGAAAAGCAAAGATGCTGGCACCAAGCTGATGGGCTTCTCTGGTCGGGTGAAAAATCCGGGTCTGTGGGAACTGCCGTTCGGTACTACCGCGCGTGAAATCCTTGAAGATTACGCTGGTGGTATGCGTGACGGGCTGAAATTCAAAGCCTGGCAGCCAGGCGGCGCGGGCACTGACTTCCTGACAGAAGCGCACCTTGACCTGCCGATGGAGTTCGAAAGTATCGGTAAAGCGGGTAGCCGTCTGGGTACGGCGCTGGCGATGGCCGTTGACCACGAGATCAACATGGTGTCGCTGGTACGTAACCTGGAAGAGTTTTTCGCCCGTGAATCCTGTGGCTGGTGTACGCCGTGCCGCGATGGTCTGCCGTGGAGTGTGAAAATTCTGCGTGCACTGGAGCGTGGCGAAGGTCAGCCTGGCGATATCGAAACACTTGAGCAACTGTGTCGATTCTTAGGCCCGGGTAAAACCTTCTGTGCCCACGCACCAGGTGCAGTGGAGCCGTTACAGAGCGCCATCAAATATTTCCGTGAAGAATTTGAAGCGGGAATCAAACAGCCGTTCAGCAATACCCATTTGATTAATGGGATTCAGCCGAACCTGCTGAAAGAGCGCTGGTAACCGAATTTCGATTAACGCTCAGTCTATGACTGAGAAAACTGGAAGCATGCTAATGGCTACAATTCATGTAGACGGCAAAGAATACGAGGTCAACGGAGCGGACAACCTGCTGGAAGCTTGTCTGTCTCTGGGCCTTGATATTCCTTACTTTTGCTGGCATCCGGCGCTGGGAAGCGTCGGTGCTTGCCGCCAGTGTGCGGTGAAGCAATACCAAAACGCGGAAGACACGCGTGGTCGCCTGGTGATGTCCTGTATGACACCGGCTTCCGATGGCACCTTTATTTCCATTGACGACGAAGAAGCGAAACAGTTCCGTGAAAGTGTGGTCGAGTGGTTAATGACCAACCACCCGCACGACTGTCCGGTCTGTGAAGAGGGTGGTAACTGCCATCTTCAGGATATGACCGTGATGACCGGGCATACCTTCCGTCGCTACCGTTTCACCAAACGTACCCACCGCAATCAGGATCTGGGGCCGTTCATCTCTCATGAAATGAATCGCTGCATCGCCTGCTACCGCTGCGTGCGTTACTACAAAGATTACGCTGACGGTACGGATCTGGGCGTTTATGGCGCGCACGACAACGTTTACTTCGGTCGCCCGGAAGACGGCACCCTGGAAAGCGAGTTCTCCGGTAACCTGGTGGAAATTTGCCCGACCGGCGTATTCACCGATAAAACGCACTCCGAGCGTTATAACCGTAAATGGGATATGCAGTTTGCGCCGAGTATCTGCCAGCAATGTTCCATCGGTTGTAACACCAGCCCGGGTGAACGTTATGGTGAACTGCGTCGTATCGAAAACCGTTACAACGGTACGGTAAACCATTACTTCCTCTGCGACCGTGGTCGTTTCGGCTACGGCTACGTCAACCTGAAGGATCGTCCACGTCAGCCGGTACAGCGTCGTGGCGATGATTTCATCACCCTCAACGCCGAGCAGGCGATGCAAGGTGCGGCAGATATTCTGCGTCAGTCGAAGAAAGTCATCGGCATCGGTTCTCCGCGTGCCAGCGTGGAAAGCAACTTTGCGCTGCGTGAACTGGTTGGCGAAGAAAACTTCTACACCGGTATCGCTCACGGTGAGCAGGAACGTCTGCAACTGGCGCTGAAAGTGCTGCGTGAAGGCGGCATTTATACTCCGGCACTGCGTGAAATCGAATCTTACGATGCAGTACTGGTGCTGGGCGAAGATGTTACACAGACCGGGGCACGCGTCGCGCTGGCGGTTCGTCAGGCAGTAAAAGGCAAAGCGCGCGAAATGGCGGCAGCACAGAAAGTGGCTGACTGGCAGATTGCGGCAATCCTCAACATTGGCCAACGTGCCAAGCACCCGCTGTTTGTTACTAACGTTGATGACACCCGCCTGGATGACATCGCGGCGTGGACTTACCGCGCACCGGTTGAAGATCAGGCGCGTTTAGGTTTTGCCATCGCCCACGCGCTGGACAACTCCGCACCAGCGGTTGACGGTATCGAGCCGGAGCTGCAAAGCAAAGTCGACGTCATCGTACAGGCACTGGCTGGTGCGAAGAAACCGTTGATTATCTCCGGCACTAACGCCGGTAGTACAGAAGTGATTCAGGCTGCAGCTAACGTAGCGAAAGCCCTGAAAGGTCGCGGCGCTGACGTAGGTATCACTATGATTGCCCGTTCCGTAAACAGTATGGGGCTGGGCATTATGGGCGGCGGTTCGCTTGAAGAAGCCCTGACCGAACTGGAAACCGGACGCGCCGATGCAGTGGTGGTGCTGGAAAACGATCTACATCGTCACGCTTCCGCGACCCGCGTGAACGCCGCGCTGGCAAAAGCGCCGCTGGTGATGGTGGTTGACCATCAGCGCACGGCGATTATGGAAAACGCCCATCTGGTGCTTTCCGCTGCCAGCTTTGCTGAAAGCGATGGTACGGTGATCAACAACGAAGGTCGTGCTCAACGTTTCTTCCAGGTTTACGATCCGTCTTACTACGACAGCAAAACGGTGATGCTGGAAAGCTGGCGCTGGTTACACTCGCTGCACAGTACACTGCTGAGTCGAGAGGTGGACTGGACGCAGCTCGACCATGTGATTGACGCCGTCGTGGCGAAGATCCCGGAACTTGCTGGCATCAAAGATGCCGCGCCGGATGCGACATTCCGCATTCGTGGTCAGAAACTGGCTCGTGAGCCGCACCGTTACAGTGGTCGTACCGCCATGCGCGCCAATATCAGCGTTCATGAACCGCGTCAGCCGCAGGATATCGACACCATGTTCACCTTCTCGATGGAAGGTAACAACCAGCCGACCGCGCACCGTTCGCAAGTGCCGTTTGCCTGGGCACCGGGCTGGAACTCCCCGCAGGCGTGGAACAAATTCCAGGACGAAGTGGGTGGCAAATTGCGCTTTGGCGATCCGGGCGTGCGTTTGTTTGAAGCCAGCGAAAACGGTCTGGATTACTTCACCAGCGTACCGGCACGCTTCCAGCCGCAGGAAGGGAAATGGCGTATCGCGCCGTACTACCATCTGTTTGGCAGCGATGAACTGTCACAGCGTGCTCCGGTATTCCAGAGCCGTATGCCGCAGCCGTATATCAAACTCAACCCGGCAGATGCCGCGAAGTTGGGCGTGAATGCGGGTACTCGCGTCTCCTTTAGTTACGATGGCAACACGGTCACGCTACCGGTTGAAATCGCAGAAGGGCTGACGGCAGGGCAGGTGGGCTTGCCGATGGGCATGTCCGGCATTGCTCCGGTGCTGGCTGGCGCGCATCTTGAGGATCTCAAGGAGGCACAACAATGACCTGGTTATCACCGGAACTGATTGAGATCCTGCTGACCATCCTCAAAGCGGTGGTGATCTTGCTGGTGGTTGTCACCTGCGGGGCATTCATGAGCTTTGGTGAACGTCGTCTGCTGGGGCTGTTCCAGAACCGTTACGGACCTAACCGTGTTGGCTGGGGCGGTTCGCTTCAGTTGGTCGCGGACATGATCAAAATGTTCTTTAAAGAAGACTGGATCCCGAAATTCTCGGATCGCGTCATCTTTACCCTTGCGCCGATGATCGCCTTTACCTCGTTGCTGCTGGCCTTTGCGATTGTGCCAGTCAGTCCGGGTTGGGTGGTTGCCGACCTGAACATCGGGATTTTGTTCTTCCTGATGATGGCAGGTCTGGCGGTTTACGCAGTGCTGTTTGCGGGCTGGTCAAGTAACAACAAATACTCGCTGCTGGGTGCGATGCGTGCTTCTGCGCAGACCCTAAGCTACGAAGTGTTCCTCGGGCTTTCCCTGATGGGCGTGGTGGCGCAGGCCGGTTCATTCAACATGACCGACATCGTTAACAGCCAGGCGCATGTATGGAACGTCATCCCGCAATTCTTTGGTTTTATTACCTTTGCCATCGCGGGCGTGGCGGTATGTCACCGTCACCCGTTTGACCAGCCGGAAGCCGAGCAGGAACTGGCGGATGGTTACCACATTGAATATTCCGGGATGAAATTCGGCCTGTTCTTCGTGGGTGAATACATCGGGATTGTGACCATCTCCGCACTGATGGTGACGTTGTTCTTCGGTGGCTGGCAAGGCCCGTTGTTACCGCCATTCATCTGGTTCGCGCTGAAAACTGCGTTCTTTATGATGATGTTCATTTTGATTCGTGCGTCGTTGCCGCGTCCGCGTTATGACCAGGTAATGTCCTTCGGCTGGAAAATCTGCCTGCCGCTGACGCTGATCAACTTGCTGGTAACGGCGGCTGTCATTCTCTGGCAGGCGCAATAAGGGGCACTAAGACCATGACCTTAAAAGAATTGTTAGTAGGTTTCGGCACCCAGGTTCGTAGTATCTGGATGATCGGCCTGCACGCGTTTGCCAAGCGCGAAACGCGAATGTACCCGGAAGAGCCGGTCTATCTGCCGCCCCGTTATCGTGGTCGTATCGTTCTGACCCGCGATCCGGACGGCGAAGAGCGTTGCGTAGCCTGTAACCTCTGCGCAGTAGCCTGCCCGGTCGGCTGTATCTCGCTGCAAAAAGCAGAAACCAAAGACGGTCGCTGGTATCCGGAATTTTTCCGCATCAACTTCTCACGCTGCATTTTCTGTGGTCTGTGCGAAGAAGCCTGTCCGACCACGGCGATTCAGTTAACCCCGGATTTCGAGATGGGGGAATACAAACGCCAGGATCTGGTTTACGAGAAAGAGGATCTGCTGATCTCCGGTCCGGGCAAATACCCGGAATATAACTTCTACCGGATGGCAGGTATGGCAATCGACGGCAAAGATAAGGGCGAAGCAGAGAACGAAGCCAAGCCTATCGACGTCAAGAGCCTGTTACCGTAAGGAGAGGGGCAATGGAGTTCGCTTTTTATATCTGTGGCCTGATAGCCATACTTGCGACCTTGCGAGTGATCACCCATACCAATCCGGTACACGCACTGCTGTACCTGATTATTTCGCTGCTGGCGATTTCCGGGGTGTTCTTCTCACTGGGCGCTTACTTTGCCGGTGCGCTGGAAATTATCGTCTACGCGGGTGCCATTATGGTGCTGTTCGTGTTCGTGGTGATGATGCTCAACCTGGGCGGTTCGGAAATCGAACAGGAACGCCAGTGGCTGAAACCGCAGGTGTGGATTGGTCCGGCAATTTTGTCGGCCATCATGCTGGTGGTGATTGTTTACGCCATTCTCGGTGTTAACGATCAGGGTATCGACGGTACGCCAATCAGCGCCAAAGCAGTGGGTATTACGCTGTTCGGGCCTTACGTGCTGGCGGTTGAACTGGCCTCTATGCTGCTGCTGGCCGGTCTGGTTGTGGCCTTCCACGTCGGTCGCGAAGAGCGTGCGGGTGAAGTGCTGAGCAATCGCAAAGACGACAGCGCGAAAAGAAAAACGGAGGAGCACGCATGATCCCCTTACAACATGGACTGATCCTCGCGGCAATCTTGTTCGTTCTTGGCTTAACCGGTCTGGTTATCCGTCGCAATCTGCTGTTTATGCTGATTGGTCTGGAAATCATGATTAACGCTTCCGCGCTGGCCTTTGTGGTCGCCGGGAGCTACTGGGGCCAGACCGACGGTCAGGTGATGTACATTCTTGCCATCAGCCTCGCGGCGGCGGAAGCGAGTATCGGTCTTGCGCTGCTGCTGCAACTTCACCGTCGTCGCCAGAACCTGAACATCGATTCAGTAAGTGAGATGCGCGGATGAACATGCTTGCCTTAACCATTATTTTGCCATTAGTTGGCTTCATTCTGCTGGCGTTCTCTCGCGGACGCTGGTCTGAAAATGTCTCAGCGATCGTTGGCGTTGGCTCTGTGGGCCTGGCTGCGCTGGTGACTGCTTTTATCGGCGTCGATTTCTTCGCTAACGGTGAGCAGGCTTACAGCCAGCCGCTGTGGACGTGGATGTCGGTAGGCGACTTTAACATCGGTTTCAACCTGGTGCTGGACGGCCTGTCACTGACCATGCTCTCAGTGGTCACCGGTGTGGGTTTCCTGATCCACATGTACGCCTCCTGGTATATGCGCGGTGAAGAGGGCTACTCTCGCTTCTTCGCTTACACCAACCTGTTCATTGCCAGCATGGTGGTTCTGGTTCTGGCCGACAACCTGCTGCTGATGTACCTCGGCTGGGAAGGCGTGGGCCTGTGCTCCTATCTGCTGATCGGTTTCTATTACACCGATCCGAAGAATGGTGCCGCGGCAATGAAAGCGTTTGTCGTGACCCGTGTCGGTGACGTGTTCCTCGCTTTCGCGCTGTTCATTCTCTACAACGAACTGGGCACGCTGAACTTCCGCGAAATGGTGGAACTGGCACCGGCGCACTTTGCAGACGGCAATAACATGCTGATGTGGGCGACGCTGATGCTGCTGGGTGGTGCGGTTGGTAAATCTGCGCAGTTGCCGTTGCAGACATGGCTTGCCGACGCGATGGCTGGCCCGACGCCTGTCTCTGCGCTGATCCACGCCGCAACCATGGTAACCGCAGGTGTTTACCTGATCGCCCGTACCCACGGCCTGTTCCTGATGACCCCGGAAGTTCTGCATCTGGTGGGTATTGTCGGGGCGGTTACCTTGCTGCTGGCTGGTTTTGCTGCGCTGGTACAGACCGACATCAAACGTGTTCTCGCTTACTCCACCATGAGTCAGATTGGCTACATGTTCCTCGCGCTTGGCGTGCAGGCATGGGATGCGGCGATTTTCCACTTGATGACCCACGCATTCTTTAAAGCGCTGCTGTTCCTGGCATCCGGTTCTGTCATTCTGGCCTGTCATCACGAACAGAACATCTTCAAGATGGGCGGTCTGCGTAAATCTATTCCGCTGGTTTATCTCTGCTTCCTGGTGGGCGGCGCGGCGCTGTCGGCACTGCCGCTGGTCACTGCGGGCTTCTTCAGTAAGGATGAGATCCTCGCGGGTGCGATGGCGAATGGTCATATCAATCTGATGGTGGCTGGTCTGGTCGGTGCGTTTATGACCTCGCTCTACACCTTCCGTATGATTTTCATCGTCTTCCACGGAAAAGAACAAATTCACGCTCACGCCGTGAAAGGGATCACCCACAGCCTGCCGCTGATTGTGCTGCTGATCCTTTCCACCTTCGTTGGCGCACTGATTGTACCGCCGCTGCAGGGCGTGCTTCCGCAAACCACGGAGCTGGCACACGGCAGTATGTTGACCCTGGAAATTACCTCTGGCGTGGTTGCAGTTGTTGGCATTTTGCTGGCAGCCTGGCTGTGGCTGGGTAAACGTACTCTGGTGACTTCTATCGCCAACAGTGCACCGGGTCGTCTGCTGGGGACCTGGTGGTACAACGCCTGGGGCTTTGACTGGCTGTACGACAAAGTGTTCGTCAAACCGTTCCTGGGGATCGCCTGGTTGCTGAAACGCGATCCGCTGAACTCAATGATGAACATCCCGGCGATCCTCTCGCGCTTTGCGGGTAAAGGTCTGTTGCTCAGTGAGAACGGCTACCTGCGCTGGTATGTGGCATCCATGAGCATCGGTGCGGTCGTGGTGCTGGCACTGTTGATGGTACTGCGTTGAGTTAAGGATTGTGGGATTTGCCCTCGGGCATATAAGAACGTAGGTCGGATAAGCCACTACAGCGGCGCATCCGACACTCCCCCCAATCCGAAGTGAATTTTCTGTCGTGAGAATTCGTTGAAAATCCGGTCCTGACGGGACTTTTACAAGGAATAAAGATCGCCATGTTACTACCCTGGCTAATATTAATTCCCTTTATTGGCGGCTTCCTGTGCTGGCAGACCGAACGCTTTGGCGTAAAGGTGCCGCGCTGGATCGCGCTAATCACCATGGGATTGACGCTGGCGCTGTCGCTGCAACTGTGGTTGCAGGGCGGTTATTCACTGACGCAATCCGCCGGAATTCCGCAGTGGCAGTCTGAATTCGACATGCCGTGGATCCCGCGTTTTGGAATCTCTATTCACCTCGCCATTGATGGTCTGTCGTTGCTGATGGTCGTGCTGACAGGTCTGCTCGGCGTGCTGGCGGTACTTTGCTCGTGGAATGAGATCGAAAAATATCAGGGCTTCTTCCACCTCAACCTGATGTGGATCCTGGGCGGTGTTATCGGCGTGTTCCTTGCCATCGACATGTTCCTGTTCTTCTTCTTCTGGGAAATGATGCTGGTGCCGATGTACTTCCTGATCGCACTGTGGGGGCATAAAGCTTCTGACGGTAAAACGCGTATCACGGCGGCAACCAAATTCTTCATCTACACCCAGGCGAGTGGTCTGGTGATGTTGATCGCCATCCTGGCGCTGGTCTTCGTTCACTACAATGCGACTGGTGTCTGGACCTTCAACTATGAAGAGCTGCTGAATACGCCAATGTCCAGCGGTGTGGAATATCTGTTGATGCTGGGCTTCTTCATCGCCTTTGCGGTGAAAATGCCGGTGGTTCCACTGCACGGTTGGTTGCCAGATGCCCACTCCCAGGCACCGACTGCCGGTTCCGTTGACCTCGCGGGGATCTTGCTGAAAACTGCCGCTTACGGTCTGCTGCGTTTCTCCCTGCCGTTGTTCCCGAACGCGTCGGCAGAGTTTGCGCCAATCGCGATGTGGCTGGGTGTTATCGGCATCTTCTACGGTGCGTGGATGGCCTTTGCCCAGACTGATATCAAACGCCTGATCGCCTACACCTCGGTTTCCCACATGGGCTTCGTGCTGATTGCTATCTATACCGGCAGCCAGTTGGCCTACCAGGGCGCGGTTATTCAGATGATTGCGCATGGCTTGTCGGCGGCGGGTCTGTTTATTCTCTGCGGTCAGCTCTATGAACGTATCCACACCCGTGACATGCGCATGATGGGCGGTCTGTGGAGCAAAATGAAATGGCTGCCAGCACTGTCGCTGTTCTTTGCTGTGGCAACGCTTGGGATGCCGGGCACTGGTAACTTCGTCGGTGAATTTATGATTCTGTTCGGCAGCTTCCAGGTCGTCCCGGTCATTACCGTTATCTCTACTTTTGGGCTGGTCTTTGCGTCTGTTTATTCGCTGGCAATGCTGCATCGCGCTTACTTCGGTAAGGCGAAAAGCGAGATTGCCAGCCAGGAACTGCCAGGGATGTCGCTGCGTGAGTTGTTTATGATCCTGTTGCTGGTGGTGCTGCTGGTACTGCTGGGCTTCTGGCCGCAGCCGATTCTGGATACCTCGCACTCCGCGATTGGCAATATCCAGCAGTGGTTTGTTAATTCCGTTACTACTACAAGGCCGTAAATCGCCATGACAATAACTCCACAAAACCTGATCGCACTGCTACCGTTGCTGATCGTCGGCTTGACGGTGGTGGTTGTGATGCTCTCCATTGCGTGGCGACGCAATCACTTCCTCAACGCCACGCTGTCGGTCATTGGGCTTAACGCGGCGCTGGTTTCGCTCTGGTTTGTTGGCCAGGCGGGCGCTATGGACGTCACGCCGCTGATGCGTGTTGATGGTTTCGCCATGCTCTACACCGGGCTGGTACTGCTGGCGAGCCTCGCCACCTGTACTTTTGCCTACCCGTGGCTTGAAGGTTATAACGACAATAAGGACGAGTTCTACCTGTTGGTGTTAATTGCCGCCTTGGGTGGGATCTTGCTGGCGAATGCCAACCATCTGGCGTCTCTGTTCCTCGGTATCGAACTGATCTCTCTGCCGTTGTTTGGCCTGGTCGGTTACGCTTTCCGCCAGAAACGTTCGCTGGAAGCCAGTATCAAATACACCATTCTTTCTGCCGCAGCGTCTTCTTTCTTGCTGTTCGGTATGGCGCTGGTGTACGCGCAGTCTGGCGACCTGTCGTTCGTCGCGCTGGGTAAAAACCTCGGTGATGGTATGCTCAACGAGCCGCTGTTACTGGCGGGTTTTGGCCTGATGATTGTCGGCCTCGGTTTCAAACTTTCTCTGGTGCCGTTCCACCTGTGGACACCAGACGTATACCAGGGCGCGCCTGCGCCGGTTTCCACCTTCCTGGCGACGGCGAGCAAAATCGCTATCTTCGGCGTGGTGATGCGTCTGTTCCTTTACGCACCGGTGGGCGACAGCGAAGCGATTCGCGTGGTGCTGGCGATTATCGCCTTTGCCTCCATCATCTTCGGTAACCTGATGGCGCTGAGCCAGACCAATATCAAACGTCTGCTCGGTTACTCGTCTATCTCTCACCTCGGTTATCTGCTGGTGGCACTGATTGCGCTGCAAACCGGCGAGATGTCGATGGAAGCGGTAGGGGTTTACCTCGCCGGTTATCTGTTCAGCAGCCTCGGCGCGTTCGGTGTGGTCAGCCTGATGTCCAGCCCGTATCGTGGCCCGGATGCTGATTCCCTGTTCTCTTACCGCGGACTGTTCTGGCATCGTCCGATCCTCGCGGCGGTGATGACGGTGATGATGCTGTCACTGGCCGGTATCCCGATGACGCTGGGCTTTATCGGTAAGTTCTACGTGCTGGCGGTTGGTGTTCAGGCGCACCTGTGGTGGCTGGTGGGCGCTGTGGTTGTCGGTTCGGCAATCGGCCTCTACTACTACCTGCGCGTGGCGGTGAGCCTGTACCTTCATGGTTCAGAACAGCCAAACCGTGATGCACCGTCAGACTGGCAGTACACGGCAGGCGGCATCGTGGTGCTGATCTCCGCACTGTTGGTACTGGTGCTGGGTGTATGGCCGCAACCGCTGATTAGCATTGTACGTTTGGCAATGCCGCTGATGTAAGCAGTCAGTTCGTAAGTCAGAAAGCCGCCGACATGTTCGGCGGTTTTTTATGGTGCCTTTGACACCATCACCCAACAATAACCGTCAGCGCATGATTCCCTTGTCGCAGCATACGTCGATACGCGCTAATCAACTTCTCCATATCAAGCATGATCGACGCAAAGAGTTGCCCCTCTAACTCTTCTGAAAAGGTCACTCCCGGATAAATCTCCATTTCATTGAGTCGCTTAATGGAAAACTGTTTACGCAGCTCACTTCGATCCAGAGCTTCCAGGCGGTCGATTGTCGCGGCTAACTCCTGATTCCAGGTCAATCCCAGGAAACCATCTATGCCATCTTCGAGGCTGTGTTCACCAAGCACGGCACGACTTAGCGGGTCATTCTTCGCGGGATCAAAAGCAGAGGTACCTGTCAGGCCAAAATGTAAAAAATCCCAGCGCTTATCAATATCCAGTCGGCGTAAACCTGAAAGCGTGTCGTGAATATTGTCCATCAAAGGTTTTTCAGTAGACTCAAGCAGTTGGTTAACCTTTTCTGAATTAATTTCCGCAAAATAACCAATCATTCCCATTTGTTTTCCTCCGTTGAATTTCATTTTTCGCATCTTAAATCAGATGCCACAAAATAAAATTACAGCAGTCATTTTTCTGGAGCTGCCTCGAGAAATTTTTATTATTTACTGTTATGCAACAAACTAATAACGCCATCAATTACCTGCGCCATTTTCTGGTAATTGAGTCTGTCTGCAGTATCGCCAGACTGGTGATATTGTTTATTTCGATAAAACGCAGTGTCTGTAATCATGACGGCAGGAATATCTTGCTGCCAGTAATTGAGATGGTCGGAGAAATCGATACCGGGAATAAATCCCGGTGCGTTAATAGAATAAACAGGCAACTCTGTTGCTGATAACAACGCAGATTTTACCTGACGCACAGCGCTGATATCCTGCATTCTGCCAACCACTGCAATAAAATCACCACGGTCGGGATAAAGCCAGGACATGACAGAGTAAGGGTAATCCTGACTCCCGGATGCGGAGTCGTAATAACCAATCATCTCCAGCGCTATCATTAATTTCACCGGACGCTCAAGCGAAGCGGCGTGTACCGCGCTCCCCATTTCATCGCTACGAAAGAAGGGCGGTTCTTCCGACGCATAGGCGACTAGTTGAACGCCTGTTTTCGGCGCTTGCTGCTGTAACAAACGTGCCAGCTCCAGTAGTCCGGCGACGCCGCTGGCGTTATCATCCGCGCCTGGCGTATAGATTAATTGGTCGTTTTCATAACTGGTTGCGGAATCATAGTGCGCCCCAATAATAATCAGCGATCCATCGGCAGGACCGTAATCAGCAACAATGTTTTTGTAGGGGCCACCAGTAATGGGGACGTCCTGCACGGTAACTCTGGCACCGCTACTGACAAAGACCTCTTTTATATACTCTGCGGATCTATTCAGATTATCAATATTGTCAGCACTACGTGGATGCACAGTTTGTGTAAAGTAACGAACTGTTTTTTCTAATTGCTCGGGACTTGCGTGCCGGGGCGTTGGCGGTAATGCATTGACCCAGGGTTGATAAAAAAAATTAGAGGAAGTGAAAGCAGGAAAAATATAAAAAAGGGAAAGGTTATTTTTTTTCATATACAAATTATTAATAGGTTTTGTTGTTGAATCATTATTTGTTATGGGTTTCGGGATTGTATTTTATTAAGATTGGTCGGATTATACAAAGAGTCTATTTTATGTCTGGTAGCTGAGTTTATTTAAAAGGATTTTATATGCGAAATAAAAATATAATCATGTTGCTTATTAGTAGTTTGATTTTGTCAGGATGTGGGCAGGAATCTGATGATAAGGAAAGTCAGCAACAACAATCTACTACACCCACAGACCAGCAAGTACTTGCCGCGCAACAAGCGGCAACAAAAGTGGCGGAGCAAAGAGCCGCCGCCGCTAAAGCCGCTGCAGATGCGAAAGCAAAAACCTTAGCCCAGCATGAAGCGCAACAATCCTCAGACAAACAGGCTTTGCAGGGGCGATTGCAGGAAGCGCCAACATTTGAAAGAGCGGCTAAAGCAAAAGCTACACGTATCGCAAATCCAGGAACAGCTCGCTACCAGCAGTTCGATGATAATCCGGTTAAGCAGGTAGCGCAAAACCCGTTAGCGACGTTTAGCCTTGACGTCGACACCGGCAGCTATGCAAATGTACGGCGTTTCCTCAATCAAGGGCTGTTACCTCCGCCAGACGCTGTGCGGGTGGAGGAGATGGTCAATTATTTTCCGTCAGACTGGGTTATTAATGATAAAAGCAATAATAAAGAGCCTGTTCCCGCCACTAAGCCAATACCTTTCGCTATGCGCTATGAACTGGCATCTGCGCCCTGGAATGAGCAGCGAACATTGCTGAAAGTTGATATCCTGGCGAAAGATCGCAAAAGTGAAGAGTTACCAGCTTCTAATCTGGTCTTTCTTATCGACACTTCTGGTTCAATGATTTCTAGTGAACGTTTGCCACTTATTCAGTCTTCGTTGAAATTATTGGTCAAAGAACTTCGTGAGCAGGATAACATTGCCATCGTAACCTACGCTGGCGACTCCCGTATTGCGTTGCCTTCTACCTCAGGGAATCACAAGTCAGAAATTAATGCCGCGATTGATTCGCTGGATGCGGAAGGCAGTACCAATGGCGGTGCCGGGCTGGAACTGGCTTATCAGCAGGCGGCGAAGGGGTTTATTAAGGGCGGCATCAATCGCATTTTATTGGCCACTGACGGTGACTTTAACGTTGGTATTGACGATCCAAAATCGATTGAATCAATGGTCAAAAAACAGCGGGAGTCCGGTGTTACTCTTTCGACGCTTGGCGTGGGGGATGACAATTACAACGAGGCAATGATGGTGCGAATTGCCGATGTTGGTAACGGCAACTACAGCTACATTGATACTCTCTCTGAAGCGCAGAAAGTGTTGAACAGTGAAATGCGGCAGACGTTGATTACCGTAGCAAAAGATGTCAAAGCGCAAATAGAGTTTAACCCCGCGTGGGTAACGGAATACCGTCAGATTGGTTATGAAAAGCGCCAACTTCGGGCGGAGGATTTTAATAACGACAACGTTGATGCGGGGGATATTGGCGCAGGTAAACATATAACGTTGTTATTCGAATTAACGCTGAATGGGCAAAAAGCATCAATTGATAAGTTACGCTATGCCCCGGATAACAAATCAGCGAAATCAGATAAAGCGAAAGAACTGGCCTGGTTAAAGATTCGTTGGAAATACCCGCAGGGAAAAGAAAGTCAGTTAGTTGAATTCCCGTTGGCACCCACAATAAACGCACCTTCAGAAGATATGCGTTTTCGCGCAGCAGTCGCTGCGTTTGGGCAAAAATTGCGCGGTTCTGAATACCTGAATAATACATCCTGGCAGCAGATCGAACAGTGGGCGTGGCAAGCGAAAGGACCGGATCAACAAGGCTACAGAGCGGAATTTATTCGCCTGATTGGGCTGGCGGAAGGTCTGGACAATTCACAAAACTAAAAATGATAAATCTGTTTGCCGGATATCGACATCAAGCGTATTCGGCAAACAGATGAAAAATACGTCAAATAAGTGCGTTGGCATCATTAAATTAATCTGCCAACTAACCACCGCTTTCGACTTAAATGCTAAACACCGCGAAATCGCTCGCCAGTTCGGTTGCCGGGAAAATCGACCGACATTCGTGTAACAAGTGCTGACAGCCTTTATCATCATAGCGCGAACTAACATGGGTAATGATTAGTTTACCGACACCAGCTTCACGGGCCAGTGCCGCCGCCTGGCGTGTGGAGCTGTGGCCGCGACTGTTGGCTTTGGCCTCCATCGCCATATCCAGCGTCGCTTCGTGAACCATTATGTCGACACCTTTAGCAAGGTCGATTGCGGCATCGCAAGGGCCGGTATCACCGAAAATGGCGATTGATTTACCCGGTGTAGGCGCGTCTAAATAATCAGCACCGTTAATCTGCCGACCGTCTTCCAGCGTGACTGTTTTGCCTTTTTTCAAATCCTGAAATAACGGACCGGGTTGTACACCGGCATCTTTTAACGCCCGGGCGTTCAGCGCGCCAGGTTTATCATGTTCCTCAATACGATAGCCGTAACATTCCAGCGGATGTTCCATCGGATAAGCTGTCACTTTACGCAAGCCATCATCAAGAATTTCGCCTGCGCTAATTTCAATAATCTCCAGTGGATAATCAGTCCACGAGCCACTAATGCGTAACGCTGTCTCAACAAATTCACGGATACCTTGCGGACCATAAATGGTTAAGGGTTGCACAATGCCTGACATGGAACGACTGCATAGCAACCCGGGCAAGCCAAAAAGATGATCGCCATGTAAATGGCTTATAAAAATCCTGTCCAGTTTTCCGGGGTTAAATGCTGTGTGCAACATCTGGTGTTGTGTACCTTCACCGCAGTCAAATAACCAAAGCCCGGCTCGCGTTGGATGTTGCAGATTAAGCAATATTGCCGTGACATTCCGTGTTCGGGTCGGAACCCCCGCTGAAGTACCTAAAAAAATTAATTCCATGAGTTCATCACGCTGCTGAAAATATTCCAGCTAGTATAAAGCAAACAGCACAAAGGAGCCTTCCATGATCGACTGGCAAGATCTGCATCATTCTGATTTATCTGTTTCTCAGCTTTATGCCTTATTACAACTACGCTGCGCGGTATTTGTGGTGGAGCAAAACTGCCCTTATCAGGATATCGACGGTGATGATCTGGTAGGAGAAAATCGCCATCTTCTCGGCTGGCATCACGGGACACTGGTGGCGTATGCGAGGATACTGAAAAGTGATGATGATCTCGAACCGGTGGTGATTGGTCGGGTGATTGTCAGCGAGGCCTTACGCGGCGAAAAAATCGGTCAGCAATTGATGAGCAAGGCGCTGGAATCATGTACGCGCCACTGGCCGGACAAGGCGATTTATCTGGGGGCGCAGGCGCACTTACAAAACTTTTATGAGCAATTTGGTTTCATCCCAGTGACCGATATTTATGAGGAAGATGGTATTCCGCATATCGGGATGGCGCGCGAGGTTAATCAGGCGTGATTGATAACAGTTGTCTATAGTTAGTGGCAGGTTTTACGTAAATGGAGAACGAGAATGTCTAATCAATTTAGTGATACACGTATCGATGACGACCTGACGTTACTGAGCGAAACACTGGAAGAGGTGCTACGCTCCTCTGGCGATCCCGCCGATCAAAAATATGTTGAGCTAAAGGCGCGGGCAGAAAAGGCGCTGGATGATGTGAAAAAAAGGGTAAGTCAGGCTTCCGACAGCTATTACTATCGGGCGAAGCAGGCGGTATATCGTGCCGATGACTACGTCCATGAAAAACCCTGGCAGGGGATTGGCGTGGGCGCGGCCGTTGGACTGGTATTAGGACTGTTGCTGGCACGCCGTTAAAACCTCCCTACACTGGGGTACTGCATTTTTTGTGCAGTACCCCGTATAATGTGAGGCTTTTAACAGGGAGAGGTCCGCGTGCAATCACTTACTACGGCGCTGGGAAATCTACTGCGCCATTTGTCGCAAGAGATTCCGGCGACACCCGGCATTCGGGTTTTCGATGTTCCTTTCCCCCTTAATGACGCTTTTGATGCTTTAAGCTGGTTGGCCAGTCAGCAAACGTATCCGCAATTCTACTGGCAACAACGTAATGGTGATGAAGAGGCCGCGGTGCTGGGCGCGATTGCCAGCTTTACGTCGTTGGACCAGGCACAACGTTTTCTTCGTCAGTACCCGGAACATCCCGACTTACGCATTTGGGGGCTGAATGCGTTTGACCCGTCACAAGGTCATTTACTTTTGCCGCGTCTGGAATGGCGGCGCTGTGCGGGAAAAGCGAGCTTTCGCCTGACCCTTTTCAGCGAAACGTCCCTTCAGAATGACGCAAATCAGGCAAAAGAATTCATTACTACACTGGCGAATACCAAACCGTTGCCCGCGTTGCATTTAACCACTCCACAAGAAAACCACTGGCCAGACAAATCGGGCTGGACGCGGTTAATTAAACTGGCGACCGACACCATTGCGGAAGGTGAGCTGGATAAAGTCGTACTGGCGCGGGCGACAGATCTGCATTTTGCAAGTCCGGTCAATGCGGCGGCAATGATGGCTGCCAGCCGTCGACTGAATCTTAACTGTTACCATTTCTACATGGGCTTTGATGGCGAAAGCGCATTTCTCGGCTCAACGCCTGAGCGACTATGGCGGCGGCGTGACAAAGCGCTGCGCACTGAAGCCCTTGCCGGAACGGTGGCAAATCACCCCGACGATAAACAGGCGCAGCGGTTGGCCGAGTGGCTGATGGCGGATGATAAAAACCAACGTGAAAACATGCTGGTGGTGGAAGATATCTGCCAGCGATTACAGTCTGATACCCAGACACTGGATGTTTTGCCGCCGCAGGTACTTCGCCTGCGAAAAGTACAACATCTGCGTCGCTGCATCTGGACTTCACTCAATAAAGCAGACGACGAGGTTTGCTTGCATCAGTTGCAGCCAACGGCAGCCGTAGCAGGCTTACCGCGCGATCTGGCGCGGCAGTTTATCGCGCAACACGAACCGTTTACCCGTGAATGGTACGCTGGCTCTGCGGGTTATCTTTCTCTACAACAAAGTGAATTCTGCGTTTCCCTGCGCTCGGCAAAAATCAGTGACAATGTAGTGCGTCTGTATGCCGGAGCAGGTATTGTCCGTGGCTCAGATCCCGAGCAAGAGTGGCAGGAAATCGACAACAAAGCGGCAGGACTGCGGACTTTATTACAAATGGAATAGTAATGAGTCGCATCATTATCGATTCATATCAATAATCTAATTTTGTAGCTCTCTATACTTAGCCGCAATATTGATACCGGACAAACTCATGTCAGTAAGCGCATTTAACCGACGCTGGGCGGCGGTCATTCTGGAAGCATTAACACGTCACGGCGTCAGACACGTCTGCATCGCCCCTGGCTCTCGTTCTACGCCATTAACTCTGGCGGCAGCGGAAAATTCCGCATTCATTCATCACACCCATTTTGATGAGCGTGGGCTGGGACATCTGGCGCTGGGGCTGGCGAAGGTCAGCAAACAGCCGGTGGCGGTGATTGTGACCTCCGGCACGGCGGTAGCGAATCTCTATCCGGCGCTGATTGAGGCTGGGTTAACTGGAGAAAAACTGATCCTGTTAACCGCCGATCGTCCTCCGGAACTGATTGATTGCGGTGCGAATCAGGCGATTCGCCAGCCGGGTATGTTCGCTTCTCATCCCACGCATAGCATTTCACTACCACGCCCGACCCAGGATATTCCTGCGCGTTGGCTGGTTTCCACCATCGATCACGCTTTAGGTACGCTGCATACGGGGGGAGTCCATATCAACTGCCCGTTTGCCGAACCGCTGTATGGCGAGATGGACGACACGGGGCTGGCGTGGCAACAACGCCTGGGCGACTGGTGGCAGGACGATAAACCGTGGCTGCGTGAAGCCCCTCGGCTGGAGAGCGAAAAACAGCGCGACTGGTTCTTCTGGCGGCAAAAGCGCGGCGTGGTGGTTGCGGGGCGCATGAGTGCGGAAGAGGGCAAAAAAGTTGCCCAGTGGGCGCAAACTCTTGGCTGGCCGCTGATTGGCGACGTGCTGTCGCAAACCGGGCAACCGCTGCCGTGTGCCGACTTGTGGTTAGGTAATGCTAAAGCGATTGGCGAGTTACAGCAGGCGCAGATTGTGATCCAGATGGGTAGTAGCCTGACCGGAAAACGGTTACTGCAATGGCAGGCGAATTGTGAACCGGAAGAATACTGGATTGTTGATAACATCGAAGGACGACTCGACCCGGCGCATCACCGTGGACGTCGGCTGATTGCCAATATTACTGACTGGCTGGAGTTGCATCCGGCTGAAAAACGTCAGCCCTGGTGCGTGGAGATCCCGCGTCTGGCTGAACAGGCGATGCAGGCAGTTGTTACCCGTCGCGATGCATTTGGCGAAGCGCAACTGGCGCACCGCATCAGCGAATACCTACCGGAACAGGGGCAACTGTTTGTCGGTAACAGCCTGGTGGTGCGTTTGATCGACGCACTCTCACAACTTCCGGCAGGTTACCCGGTTTACAGCAACCGTGGAGCCAGCGGTATTGACGGTCTGATCTCGACCGCCGCTGGCGTTCAGCGGGCGAGCGGTAAACCGACACTGGCGATTGTTGGCGATCTCTCGGCGCTTTACGACCTGAACGCGCTGGCCTTGCTGCGCCAGGTTTCCGCGCCGCTGGTATTAATTGTGGTGAACAATAACGGCGGGCAAATCTTCTCGCTACTTCCCACACCAAAAAGCGAGCGTGAGCGTTTTTATTTAATGCCACAGAACGTTCATTTTGAGCACGCTGCCGCTATGTTCGAACTGAAATATCATCGCCCGCAAAACTGGGATGAGTTTGAATCGGCTCTGGCTGGCGCATGGCGCACCCCGACCACCACCGTGATTGAAATGGTCGTTAACGATACTGATGGTGCGCAAACACTCCAGCAGTTGCTGGCGCAGGTAAGCCATTTATGATCCTGCATGCGCAGGCAAAACACGGCAAGCCAGGTTTACCCTGGCTGGTTTTTCTGCACGGTTTTTCCGGAGATTGCCGCGAATGGCAGGAAGTGGGCGAGGCGTTTACGGACTACTCGCGATTGTATGTGGATCTCCCCGGACACGGCGGTTCAATGGCTATCAGCGTTGATGGTTTTGCTGATGTCACCAATTTGCTGCATAACACTCTTGTTAGTTACAACATACTAAATTACTGGCTGGTGGGATACTCCCTCGGTGGACGCGTGGCGATGATGGCGGCTTGTCAGGGGATGCCGGGGATTGGTGGGGTGATTGTCGAAGGCGGGCATCCAGGGCTGCAAAGTGCTGAACAACGTGCAGAACGTCAGCTTTCCGATCACCGCTGGGCGCAGCGTTTTCGCTCAGAACCGTTAACCGCGGTATTTACCGACTGGTATCAACAACCTGTTTTTGCCTCGCTCAACGATGAGCAACGCCGGGAGCTGGTGGCACTGCGCAGCAACAATAACGGTGTAACTCTTGCCGCCATGCTGGAGGCTACTTCTCTCGCCGTCCAGCCTGATTTACGTGCTAACCTTAGCGCCCGCACATTTACGTTTTATTATTTATGTGGTGAACGTGACAGCAAATTCCGCGCTCTGGCAGCGGAACTGGCTGCCGACTGCCATGTCATTCCTCGCGCCGGACATAACGCGCACCGGGAAAATCCCGCTGGCGTAATCGCAAGTCTGGCGCAGATCTTGCGTTTCTGACTAAAGGACACAATATGATTTATCCTGATGAAGCAATGCTTTACGCACCGGTTGAATGGCACGACTGTTCCGAAGGTTTCGAGGACATTCGTTATGAAAAATCCACCGACGGTATCGCAAAAATCACCATTAATCGTCCGCAGGTGCGCAATGCCTTCCGTCCTCTGACGGTAAAAGAGATGATCCAGGCGCTGGCGGATGCGCGTTATGACGATAACATCGGCGTAATTATTCTGACTGGCGCAGGCGATAAAGCATTCTGCTCTGGCGGCGATCAGAAAGTGCGCGGCGACTACGGCGGCTATAAAGATGACTCCGGCGTACATCACCTGAACGTGCTGGACTTCCAGCGTCAGATCCGTACCTGTCCGAAACCAGTTGTCGCGATGGTTGCAGGTTACTCCATCGGCGGCGGTCATGTTCTACATATGATGTGCGACCTGACCATTGCGGCTGAAAACGCTATTTTCGGTCAGACTGGTCCGAAAGTTGGTTCCTTCGACGGTGGCTGGGGCGCTTCTTATATGGCTCGCATTGTCGGGCAGAAAAAAGCGCGTGAAATCTGGTTCCTGTGCCGTCAGTACGACGCCAAACAGGCGCTGGATATGGGCCTTGTGAACACCGTTGTACCGCTGGCGGATCTGGAAAAAGAAACCGTCCGCTGGTGTCGCGAAATGCTGCAAAACAGCCCAATGGCACTGCGCTGCCTGAAAGCCGCGCTGAATGCTGACTGTGATGGTCAGGCGGGGCTGCAGGAGCTGGCAGGTAACGCCACCATGCTGTTCTACATGACGGAAGAAGGTCAGGAAGGTCGTAACGCTTTCAACCAGAAACGTCAGCCTGATTTCAGCAAATTCAAACGGAATCCGTAATGCGTAGCGCGCAGGTATACCGCTGGCAGATCCCCATGGACGCGGGGGTGGTTCTGCGCGACAGGCGGTTAAAAACCCGCGACGGGCTGTACGTTTGCCTGCGTGAGGGCGAGTGTGAAGGGTGGGGAGAGATCTCCCCACTGCCGGGTTTCAGTCAGGAAACCTGGGAAGAAGCGCAGAGCGTGCTGCTTTCTTGGGTAAATAACTGGCTGGCAGGTGATTGCGAGCTACCGCAGATGCCTTCCGTCGCCTTTGGTGTGAGCTGTGCGCTGGCGGAGCTTACTGATGCGTTGCCGCAGGCAGCCAATTACCGTGCAGCGCCGCTGTGTAATGGCGATCCCGACGACCTGATCCTCAAACTTGCCGATATGCCTGGTGAGAAAGTGGCGAAGGTCAAAGTGGGATTGTACGAAGCGGTGCGCGACGGCATGGTGGTGAATCTGTTGCTGGAAGCGGTTCCGGATCTGCATTTGCGTCTTGACGCAAATCGCGCCTGGACGCCGCTGAAGGGTCAGCAGTTTGCGAAATACGTCAACCCTGATTACCGCGACCGCATCGCCTTCCTTGAAGAACCGTGCAAAACCCGTGATGATTCGCGCGCGTTTGCCCGTGAAACCGGCATCGCTATTGCCTGGGATGAAAGTCTGCGTGAGGCGGATTTTGCCTTTGTGGCAGAAGAAGGGGTTCGGGCTGTGGTTATCAAGCCCACGCTAACCGGTAGCCTGGAGAAAGTGCGTGAACAGGTGCAGGCAGCCCACGCGCTGGGGCTGACGGCGGTGATCAGTTCTTCCATCGAGTCGAGTTTAGGTTTAACGCAACTGGCGCGGGTTGCCGCCTGGTTAACGCCCGACACTATTCCGGGGCTGGATACGCTGGATCTGATGCAGGCGCAGCAGGTTCGTCGCTGGCCGGGTAGCCCGCTGCCGTTAGTGGAAGTGGATGCACTGGAGCGGCTGCTATGATCTTCTCTGACTGGCCGTGGCGTCACTGGCGGCAAGTGCGGGGAGAAGCCATTGCCTTGCGTCTCAATAACGAGCAACTCAACTGGCGCGAGCTTTGTACTCGCGTCGATGAGTTGGCTTCGGGTTTTGTGGCGCAGGGTGTGGTTGCAGGCAGCGGGGTGATGTTGCGGGCATGGAATACACCGCAAACGCTGCTCGTCTGGCTGGCGCTACTACAATGTGGGGCGCGAGTTCTGCCCGTAAACCCACAGCTTCCGCAACCGTTGCTTGAGGAATTGTTGCCCAATCTTACTCTGCAATTCGCGTTGGTGCCGGAAGGAGAAAACACGTTTCCGGCGTTAACTTCGCTGCAAATTCAGGTAGGAGAAGGCGCATACGTTGCCTCGTGGCAGCCGCAGCGTTTGTGCTCCATGACCTTAACTTCTGGTTCCACCGGTTTGCCGAAAGCCGCTGTCCATACCTGCCAGGCACACCTTGCCAGTGCGCAAGGTGTGTTATCGCTGATCCCCTTTGGTGAGCACGATGACTGGTTGCTCTCTTTGCCGCTGTTTCATGTTTCCGGTCAGGGGATTTTGTGGCGCTGGTTATACGCTGGCGCGCGGATGACGGTACGCGACAAACAACCGCTGGAACAAATGCTGGCAGGCTGTACTCACGCCTCGCTGGTGCCGACGCAGCTCTGGCGATTGCTGGTAAATCGCAGTTCGGTTTCCCTGAAAGCGGTGTTGCTTGGCGGCGCGGCAATTCCGGTCGAACTGACGGAGCAGGCACGCGGGCAGGGCATTCGTTGCTTTTGCGGCTATGGCCTGACAGAGTTCGCCTCTACGGTGTGTGCGAAAGAAGCCGACGGTCTGGCTGATGTCGGTTTTCCGTTGCCGGGGCGGGAAGTCAAAATCGTCAAGGATGAAGTATGGCTACGGGCTGCCAGCATGGCGGAGGGTTACTGGCGGAACGGACAACTGGTGCCGCTGGTCAATGACGAAGGCTGGTACGCTACCCGCGATCGTGGTGAGCTGCATAATGGCAAGCTGACTATTGTCGGGCGCTTAGACAACCTGTTCTTTAGCGGCGGCGAAGGTATTCAGCCAGAAGAGGTGGAGCGGGTTATTGCTGCGCATCCGGCGGTTTTGCAGGTATTTATCGTTCCCGTTGCAGACAAGGAGTTTGGTCATCGACCGGTAGCCGTTGTGGAGTATGACCAGCAAAGTGTTGATCTTAGCGAATGGGTGAAAGACAAGCTGGCGCGTTTTCAGCAACCAGTGCGTTGGCTTATGCTGCCGCCAGAGTTGAAAAACGGCGGCATTAAAATTTCACGTCAGGTGCTAAAAGAGTGGGTGCAACGTCAGGATTAAAAAATCATTAGTTTCATCTCTCATTTCCGCTATTCCATTGCCGTTGATAAAGAGTTTATCTGTTAATCTGTAAATTAATGTGAAAATTCTTATTAAACAGGATGGTGCAATGGAATGGCTGGTCAAAAAATCGTGCAGTAATAAGCAAGATAACAGACACATACTGAAGCTTTGTGATGCTGGCGGCACGATAAGAATGATTGCTGAAGTGCAAACTGACTTTAGCGTTAAATCAGGTGACCTGCTTTCTCCTCTACAGGATGCGCTTTATTGCATTAACCGGGAAAAGCAGCACACGGTGAAAGTCCTCTCGGCAAGCAGTTATAGTCCTGATGAGTGGGAACGACAGTGTAAATCTGGTGAAAAACATCAGTAACGTTGTTTTGCAATCGGCATGAAAATCAGCGTTAATCCGCACATAATACAGGCTACGCCCAGCATAGCCTTCAGCGAAAAAGTTCCTTCCCAGCCGGGAAGTATCATTGATGCAATCCATACCAGTACATAACTTACACTCAGTAAGGCGTAGGCTTTGCTGAGTGCCAGTTGATGTAACGCTTTATACCAGCAAAAAACGGAGATCAGATAACCAACCAGGCCGACAACCAGCATTCGGGCACCGAAATCAAAAGCAAAAAGCGCTGCGATAAAATCCCATAATTGCGTCATCGGCGGCAGATGACTCGCCGCATAACCCAGACTTAATTGTGCAGCGGAAGCAATAATGACGCTGAATAATCCCCACATCAGGCCCATTACACCGTACTCCCCAGGATCACAATGCCGCCAATAATGAATGCCACCCCACACCAGTGGCGAAAAGACACCGGTTCGTGCCACAGTTTTATTGCTGCCAGCGTCACCCAGACAAAATTCAGGCTCAACATCGGGTAGGCAATGCCTACCGGCACGTTCTGTAATACCAGTAGCCAGAGTGCCATTGCCAGCCCGAGGCACACCAATGCCAGCGTCAGCCACAGTGCAATATGTTTGCGCCGTTTACTTACCGCCACAAAGCGAGTTGCCTGTTTCTGGCAGAGTTGCCCGGCTACGCTAAGCAGGCTGGCAAAGACTAAAATCAGCCAGATCATTTGGGGCGATACTGAATGAGCACCAGACGCCCCTGATGATCGACGGCATCTGCAGGTGGAATGGCGAGACGGTTGATATCCTCATCGTGGTCAACCGAAAGCACGAGTGTAATAATCCCCTCCTGTCGATGCTGATTTAGCCATTTGGCAAAATCATCGCCGCTGACAAATCTGCTTTTCGCATCCGGGTAATTAAGACCATATTTCAATTCACCCGTCTGGCGATACATGATGATGTCGTCGCGTTGCAGGCTCCATGCCAGACCAGCGGCAACACCGACGCTATCAGTAAGAATATAGCGGCTCGGCTGGAGTGACTCTTGCGTCATCTCAACAAAAAACTGCGGGTGTTTCCCTTCCATGACTCTGTCGGGGATCGCAAATCCCACGAGCAACGCCAGCCCCAACGGACAAAGCGCCGCAAAGGGCCAGTTTTTTTCCACATTCGTTAAGGTGTACCAACCGAAAAATGCCCACAGCGAAAAAATCGACCAGGAACAAAAGACCTTATAGATTTCGAAAGTCTGCCAGACAGGCGTGCCCATTGGTCCCCAGGGCGAAACAACAAACGTGGCAATAATGCCAGTGACGCCAAAAGCGATGTTAATCCAGCCATTAATCCGCAGCGCCAGAGGATTATTTTTTGCTGCCAGCAAAGCGTAATGCACCATCAGCATTGCCAGAGGCGCAAAGCAGGAGAGAATATAGGTCGGTAATTTACCTTTGGCGACAGAGAAAAACAGCAGCGGCATCACCGCCCAGCTCAAGAGATAGACGGTTGCGGAATGACGACGGTTTTTCCAGCTTGCGCGCAGCGCGCCGGGGAGCAATCCCAGCCACGGCAGACTACCGGCAATGATGACAGGCAAGTAGTACCAGAACGGGGCTTTATGTTGGGCATCATCCATCGCAAAGCGTTGAACATGTTCAACCCAGAAAAAGTAATGCCAGAAGTCAGGCTCCCGTTGTGCTATTGCCAGCCCCCAGGGAAGAACAGTCAGTACGCAACTGGCAACAGCCAGTCCGCCGTAAATAAGGAGATCTTTCCAGCGTTTTTGCATGGCTACCCACGGCAGCACGCTCAATACCGGTACGGCGAGGGCGAGAAAACCTTTAGTCATCACCCCCATGCCGCAGGTTAACCCCAGCAGTAAAAATCCCGCGCTTTTGCCTTTCCAGGTTTGCGCGTCCATTGCCAGCCAGAAGCTGCACATTCCCGCCATCAGCCAGAATGCAATGAATGGGTCGAGCACCGCATAAGTGCCGATGGCGTAGACAATAAACAGCGAGAGATAAACCACTGCGGCGAGTAGTGCCAGACGCTTATCGTGCCATAAACGCAGAGAAAACCAGGCCACCAGCGCGGCGGTTAACAGGGTCGCAAAGATAACGCCTGCCCGCACACCAACGTTATTCGCGCCAAACAGCCATTGCCCAATACTGTTGATCCAGTATCCGGCAATGGGTTTTTCGAAATAGCGTAGCCCTAACAGATGGGGCACAATCCAGTCGCCGGAGGCCAACATTTCCCGACTGATTTCCGCATAACGCGTTTCATCGGGTTGCCAGAGCAGACGATAATTAATCGGCAAGAGATAATAGACAGTGATAAACGCAAAGAATGCTGCGTAATAGCGAACAGATTTCATGGACGAGTTCCCGCAGCTTGTTGGCAACCGAGCCAGCCTTCACGTCCGGCAATACTTCCGCGGACAACTTGCCCGAGTGGCAAAGTCTCTGATAACAACTCGCTTAAAGGGCAAAACGTAATACCTGCACAGGCGGCACGTTTCAGAAGATCGACAAAATAATGCTGATAAGTGCAGCCTTCGACTTCTGCATGAATGGTATAAACTGGCGTCCCTTTCTCTCGCAGGATGCGGTTGAGCAGCCAGCCGTTAAAATCTTCCGCTTTCACATCCCGGCCAATGACTTCATCCCAGGTGGGTAACGTCACCGGGATTTGTGCTGTACCCGGTTTTCCTGATTCGAGCAACGGACGAAACGGCATTACTCCGCGACAATCGCTGTTGTAGCGCAAATGGAACGCTTCTTTTGCCTCAATCACCTGTTGATCGGCTCGCCAGCCAGCGGCGGCGGAACAGGTTATCGGTTGGCCAATAATCTCTTCCAGTGTGTGAAGACCACGCGCGATATCGTTCACCATCGTTTGCCGATCCCAGCTACCGCTATGGGCTTGCCAGGCGTGGTGATCCCAGGCGTGCAGGCCAACTTCGTGGTGTTTAGCCGCTTCACGAATGATGTCGGCATTGGCGTGGCCAATCTCTTTTCCTGGCCATGCAGTGCCTGCCAGCAGAATATCCCAGCCATAAAGCGACGCTGCGTTTGATCGCAACATCTTCATCAAAAACTGCGGCTTCACCAGCCGCCAGAGATGACGGCCCATATTGTCGGGGCCGACGCTGAAAAAAATGCTGGCCTGAATATTATGCTGACTCAAGATTTCCAGCAGACGCGGCACGCCTTCGCGGGTGCCGCGAAAGGTATCAACATCAATGCGTAAGCCCACTTTGATCATGATTATTTATCCGTAAGATCGACAGTGCGCAGGAAGAAATCCAGCGTCTCATCGATGGTTTCCTGCATATCAATTTTCGGTTCCCAATCCAGGCAGCGGCGGGCATTGCGGATGCCAGGCTTACGATGTGCCACGTCCTGATATCCTTTACCGTAGTAGCTGCTACTTTCGACGATGCGAAAGCCTGCAAACGGTGGGAAGTGATGGCGTAGAGGATGTTTTTCAAAGCTTGCCAGTAGCATCTGGCCCAGTTCTTCAATGCTCGCTTCGTTATCGGGGTTGCCGATATTAATAATCTCGCCATCACAGCGATTTCCCGTGTTTTCGATAATGCGAAACAGTGCTTCGATGCCGTCCCGAATATCAGTAAAGCAGCGTTTTTGTTTTCCGCCATCAATCAGCTTAATTGGCGATCCTTCTACCAGGTTTAGAATGAGTTGTGTAATGGCGCGCGAACTGCCAATTCGCGCTGCATTAAGGTTATCCAGCCGTGGCCCCATCCAGTTAAACGGCCGGAAGAGGGTAAACTGCAATCCTTCTTTTTCGCCATACGCCCAAATCACCCGGTCAAGCAATTGTTTTGATACCGAATAAATCCAGCGCGGTTTATTCACCGGCCCGACGATCAAATTAGAATGGTCTTCGTCGAAATATTTATCATTACACATCCCGTAAACTTCCGAGGTCGACGGGAAGATAATTCGCTTACGGTACTTCACGCAGTAACGGATAATGCGCAGATTCTCTTCAAAATCGAGTTCAAATACGCGCAGCGGGTTGCGGGTATACTCAATCGGTGTGGCAATCGCCACCAGCGGCAATACGACATCACATTTTTTGACGTGGTACTCAATCCATTCAGAATGAATGCTGATATCACCTTCGACAAAGTGAAAATGCGGATGATTAAGGAAACGACTAATGGCGTCGCTGCCGATATCCAACCCGTAGACTTCATAATGATCTTCGCGCAGCAGGCGTTCTGTCAGATGGTTGCCAATAAAGCCATTCACCCCGAGGATCAACACCCGGGTACGGCGTCGGGCGGTGCAAACAGGTTGACTGTTAAGTCTTGAACCTTCAACCAGCCCTAGCGTCTGGGCTAATTGCGAACCTTGCATAGTAATTCCATCGCCCGCCTGTCCGGTGACAATTTCCAGCGCACCATCGCCACAGGCAATTAACAGCGGTGCAGCAGAAATCACGCTCCCCGGTTGTGCTGTGGACGCATGAGAATGCACGCGTGACGACCAGACGGTGAATTTCTGATTGCCTACATAGCTGAAGGCGCCAGGCCACGGATCGGCAACGGCACGCACCATGTTATGCAGTACGGATGCCGGTTTGTGCCACTCAAGGACGCTGTCATCTGGCGTTCTGCGACCAAAACAGGTGGCTTCGTTCTCGCGTTGGGCGATTTCCAGAATATTACCGTGTTTAATGGCGGGTAACGTCTGTTCCAGCAACTGACGCGCGGCGTAGCACAATTTATGATGCAGCGTAATGGCGATATCGTCCGGTGCAATGGCAACGCGTAGCTGGGCAACAATGGCTCCGGCATCGGCACGTTTCACCATCCGATGCAACGTAACGCCAGTTTCCGTTTCACCGTTCACCAGTACCCAGTTCAGTGGCGCGCGGCCGCGATATTTCGGTAACAGCGAACCATGCAGATTAAACGCGCCAGTGGGGGCAAGTTGCAAAATCTCGTCGCTGATCAAATGGCGATAATAAAAAGAGAAAATCACATCAGGTGACAGTTGGGCAATGCGTTCCACCCACAGAGGATGATTAACGTTATCCGGCGCGTAAACCGGAATCCCTCTTTCCGCCGCCAGGCGAGCGACCGAACCATAAAATGCTTTTTCGCCAGGATTATCGGTATGAGTAAAAATGGCGCTAATTTCGTAACCGGCAGCCAGCAAGGCTTCAATACCCAGGCAACCCATATCGTGATAGGCAAAAACGACGGCTTTCATTATTCATTTTCCTTGCTGGATGGACGGATAACTTGCTGCACAAAATAGCGGGGGCGGGCGCGGACATCGGTGTAGATCCGGCCAATATATTCACCGAGTAATCCCATGCCGATAAACTGAGCGCCAATAAAGGTAAACAGTACGGCAAACAGCATAAAGACGCCTTCTGCCGCCCACTGCGGTCCGAACGTCAGGCGTAAAATCACCAGTAGTACCGCAATGCTAAAACCACCAATCGCAATAATGCTGCCAAGCAGACTAAGCATACGTAACGGTGTGGTCGTGAGGCAGGTCACCAGGTCGTACATCAAATTAATCAGGCGCATAAAGCTGTATTTTGATTCGCCAAACTCACGCTCGGCATGGTGTACCGGAATTTCAATGGCGCGGCGGGCGAAGATATTCGCCAGAATCGGAATAAAGGTGCTGCGTTCATGGCAGTGCAACATGGCATCGACAATATGACGACGATAAGCGCGCAGCATACAGCCGTAGTCGCCCATCGCTTTGCCGGTGGTGCGCTGGATCAGTCGGTTAATCATCTTCGAGGCAGTTTTACGAAACCAGGTGTCCTGGCGGTTCTGGCGCACAGTCCCTACCACGTCGTAACCTTCATCGGCTTTTTCCACCAGGTGGGGGATCTCTTCTGGCGGATTCTGGAGATCGGCATCAAGAGTAATGATTAAGTCGCCGGTAACGTGACTGAAACCCGCCATAATTGCCGAATGTTGTCCGTAATTGCGGTTAAGCAAAATAGACACAATATGGCTGCCCTCTGCTTGTGAGGCATCGACCAGCATTTGCGCAGAATTGTCGTTACTGCCGTCATCAACCAGCAGTATTTCATACTCTTTGCCCAGCAATTCACAGGCTGCGGTGGTGCGCCTGATTAATTCCGGTAAACTTTCCTGCTCGTTATAAACGGGAATAACCACCGAGACTTTCTTAACAGGGTGGATGTCAAACATGGCTTATTGTCCTGCAAGTTGCTGAAGGGCTGTGATGACGCGGTCGGCATCGGCGGTGGTCATATCCGGGAAAAGCGGCAACGAACAGATGCGTTCGCTATTCCATTCGGTATTCGGTAACGACAGCGTGGGAAAACGCTCACGATAATATTTTTGCGTGTGAGCTGCGCGGAAATGTAACCCAGTGCCAATGCCTCTTTCTTTCAGTGCTTCCATCAACGCATCGCGGCTGATATCACAACGTTGTTCATCAACACGAATAATAAACAGATGCCAGGCGTGAACATGTGGCCATGTGGGAAGCTTCAGAGGCTGGAAGGGTAGATCCACCAGTGCTTGTTGATATTGCAGGGCAATTTCTCGACGACGGGTATTTAGTTGCTCTAATTTATTCAACTGCGTCAGAGCAATCGCGGCGTTAATATCGGTCAGATTGTACTTATAGCCTGGTGTTAATACTTCAGCCTGCGGTGCGCGACCCCATGTTTTTCGGTCGTATGCATCGACACCCAGACCATGAAATTTCAACATGCGTAACTGGCGAGCGAGATTTTCGTCATCAGTAACGACTAATCCACCTTCCGCACAGGTAATATTTTTGATGGCGTGAAATGAAAAAATAGCGGTGCCCTTCGCGCCAATACGTTGACCTTTGTAATTTGTACCGACGGCATGGGCGGCATCTTCAATGACTGCGATATCGTAGCGTTCACCAATGGCGCGAATGGCGTCAATATCTGCCGGCGCTCCGGCATAATGCACCGGGATGATCGCTTTGGTACGAGGTGTAATGGCCGCTTCGATCGCTTCAGGCGTGACCATCAGCGTATCGCGATCAACGTCCACCATCACCGGTGTTGCGCCCAACAGGGAGATCATATTGAGAGTTGAAACCCAGGTCATGGAGGGAGTAATGACTTCATCATCAACACCAACCCCCAGCGCCATCAGCGTGATGTGCATTCCGGCAGTGGCTGAACTGACTGCGATGGCATGCTGATTTCCCGTTAACAGGCAAAAGGCTTGTTCAAGTGCCTGATTCTTCGGACCGGTAGTGATCCATCCTGATTCGAGAACTTCTTTAACCGCGGCGAGTTCTTCCACACCCATTGCCGGACGTGAAAAAGGCAAAAAGTCTGACATGGTTTTTCCTTCGGTCATTGAATATCTTTCCCAGTTATTCGCTAATATTTGTCATAGGGAGCGTTATGTCTATTTTGCCATTTGGAGTGAAATTCTAAGGTTAGAATATTAATTTAACCTTAAGGAATAAATATAAGACTTAAATATTATTTTTTTTGTTTTTTCATCTTATTCGGGCTTTTAATTTGACAAAATTTAAGGCATTTTGCGTGCGCCGTAATGTTTTAATTTATCCCGCCACTATTTACCGATGAAAATGACGTTTGTTTTCACGGCCATTTAGTTGGCTACGCTTGTCTATAGGTGGAGCTTACGTGTTAGCTTTTTGTCGGGCTTCGTTGAAGTCTAAAAAATATATCTTCATTTTACTGGTGCTTGTGGCGATTGTGGGGCTGGGTACACATGCTGCCTGGAGCAGTAATGGTTTGCCACGTATCGACAATAGAACGCTGGCCAGATTAGCGCAGCAGCACCCGGTTGTGGTTCTGTTTCGCCATGCGGAACGCTGCGACCGTTCCTCCAATCACTGCTTGTCAGACAAAACAGGCATTACGGTGAAAGGTACTCAGGATGCCCGTGAACTGGGCAAAGCTTTCAGCGCGGACATCCCTAATTTCGATCTTTATTCCAGTAATACCGTTCGGACTATTCAATCAGCGAGCTGGTTTTCTGCTGGAAAAAAACTGACGGTAGATAAACGATTTCTACAATGTAGAAATGAGATTTATAGCACAATTAAGGAGTTACAAAGCAAAGCACCAGATAAAAATATCGTTATTTTCACCCATAACCATTGTCTGACCTATATCGCTAAAGATAAACGTAACGTGACATTTAAACCAGATTATCTGGATGGGCTGGTAATGCATGTGGAAAAAGGCAACGTTTTACTGGATGGTGAATTTGCTAATCGCTGATATTTTTAATATGACAGCCAATAATGGCTGTCATTACTGTTACATCAGACCTTTCAAACGTAATGTTTTTTGGGTGGCGACATTCAAATCATAGTGCGCAAGATCTTCCGGTTTTACCCATGCATAGTCCTGAAACTCTTCGTTAATTTTTACTTCACGGTTGGCAGAGACGCAGTCAAAGATTAGGTAAATCATATAAATCTCTTCCTTGCGACCATCTGCGTAGGTCTTGATGCGGATATCATCACTGAAGGTCCATGGTGTGATGTCAGTAAGAATCAGTTGTTCGCCCAGCTCTTCCCTGATTTCACGACGTAATGCTTCTTCAATACGCTCACCGGGCTCTACGCCGCCACCAGACAGCGCCCATTGTCCGGGGAAAACGCCGCGATCGTCGGCCATTTTACACAGCAGATAAGCACCATCATTTTGAATTAAGGGACAAACGATAGTCCGTTGTCGCATGGGAATATTCCTTACCATCGAAAATAAAATAAAAGAATACGGCAATGGACAAACAGGTGAAAGTAGCATTTGTCTTTTGGGTGATGATGGCCGCGATGATTATTTGGCTGGCAATCAATTTTTGATGGCTGCTTTTTCTGCACTTAATTATTCAAGAAGTATTTAGTTACAATAAGTTAGCAGATCGCTTTTTTCACGCATTGAATCCTCTGCGTCAGGCAGTACAATCCCGCAGCTTTGGGGACTTTTAATTATCTTCTTGCGGGAAAAGGTAAAAATGAAAAAATTGGCGCTGCCAGTTCTGGCTGGAATGCTATTGGTTTCTGCATCGGCAAATGCGATGAGTATCAGCGGTCAGGCGGGAAAAGAATATACCAATATTGGTGTTGGTTTCGGTACTGAATCGACCGGTCTGGCATTAAGCGGTAACTGGACACATAACGATGACGACGGTGACGTCGCGGGCGTTGGTCTGGGATTGAATCTGCCGCTGGGTCCGCTAATGGCAACCGTGGGTGGTAAAGGCGTTTATACCAACCCGAACGACGGTGATGAAGGTTATGCCGCGGCGGTAGGCGGTGGCTTGCAGTGGCAAATTGGCGATAGCTTCCGTCTGTTTGGCGAGTATTACTACTCTCCGGATTCGCTCTCCAGCGGTATTAAAAGTTATGAAGAAGCGAATGCAGGCGCGCGTTACACTATTATGCGTCCAGTCAGCATTGAGGCGGGCTACCGCTATCTGAATCTGTCGGGTAAAGACGGCCACCGCGACAACGCGGTGGCTGACGGCCCTTATGTCGGGGTTAACGCCAGCTTCTGATGCCTTTCGGCGCGGCGTTCTGCCGCGCCATTCAGTTTCTTTCTACGCCTTATCTCCCTTTGCGTTATAGTGATTCGATAACAAAAGCAGGAGATAACCATGTTAAAAGTGGAAATGTTATCCACAGGGGATGAAGTGTTACACGGGCAAATTGTTGACACTAACGCTGCCTGGCTGGCTGATTTTTTCTTTCATCAGGGGTTGCCATTATCTCGCCGTAATACGGTGGGCGATAACCTTGAGGATTTAGTCACCATTCTGCGTGAACGTAGCCAGCACGCCGATGTGCTGATCGTCAACGGTGGTCTGGGGCCGACCAGCGATGATTTAAGCGCACTGGCCGCTGCGACAGCAAAAGGTGAGGGATTAGTTCTTCATGAAGCCTGGCTGCAAGAGATGGAACGCTATTTCCGCGAACGTGGGCGCGTGATGGCGCCGAGTAACCGCAAACAGGCGGAGCTGCCAGCCAGTGCTGAATTTATCAATAATCCGGTTGGCACGGCCTGTGGTTTTGCTGTGCAACTTAACCGTTGCCTGATGTTCTTTACCCCAGGCGTGCCTTCGGAATTTAAAGTGATGGTGGAGCATGAAATTCTGCCGCGCCTGCGTGAGCGTTTTTCCTTACCGCAGCCACCGGTTTGCCTGCGTTTGACTACCTTTGGTCGTTCAGAAAGCGATCTGGCGCAAAGCCTGGACACGTTGCAACTGCCGCCGGGCGTAACGATGGGCTATCGCTCTTCCATGCCGATTATCGAATTGAAACTCACCGGACCGGCAAGCGAGCTACAGGCGATGGAAAAACTATGGCAGGACGTTAAACGCGTCGCCGGACAGAGCATGATTTTTGAAGGCACCGAAGGACTACCTGCGCAGATCAGCCGGGAATTGCAACGTCGCCAGTTCAGTTTGACGTTGAGCGAGCAATTCACCGGTGGTTTATTGGCGTTGCAACTTTCTCGTGCTGGTGCGCCATTACTGGCGTGTGAAGTCGTGCCTTCACAGGAAGAAACACTGGCGCAAACCGCACACTGGATAACTGAACGACGAGCCAAACATTTCGCCGGGCTGGCACTGGCCATTTCTGGCCTGGAAGATGGGTATCTCAACTTTGCGTTGGCCACGCCGGATGGCACTTTTGCTCTGCGCGTACATTTCAGCACTACGCGCTACAGTCTGGCTATTCGTCAGGAAGTGTGTGCAATGATGGCACTCAATATGCTGCGTCGCTGGCTGAACGGTCAGGACATTGCCAGCGAGCATGGCTGGATTGAGGTTGTTGAATCTATGACCCTAACTGCCTGAGCAGCCACTCCGTGCCGGTTTACTACACCGGCACACTTCTCTCCCGCAAAGGTTGTCCAACCTGTTGTACTCAATAAGAAAAAATCCGTGCGCTAATTCACAAATTTGTGCGTAATTCCTCCAGTCCTCTGGACGAGGAGTGGGATTTGATGCGCTTCACAATTTTACTCCCCCTGAGCAACGAGACTGATTCCAGTATCTAAGACTGGAGTCCAGTATGTTGGAATCAAGCAAAGTTCCCGCCCTGACACGGGCTATTGATATTCTCAATTTGATTGCTCGCATTGGCCCCTGTAGTGCTGCGACGATCATCGACACATTGGGGATCCCTAAAAGCACAGCCTATTTGCTGCTTAACGAACTCAAGCGTCAGCGTTTTCTGAGTCTTGATCACCAGGAAAATTTTTGTCTGTGGACCAGGCTGGTGGAGCTTTCCGGCCATGCGTTAAGCAAGATGGATCTCCGGGAACTGGCACGCCCACGCCTGACGCAACTGATGGATACCACTGGACTGTTGTGTCACCTTGGGATCATCGATAACGGTAGCGCATATTACATATTGAAAGTGGAGTCTTCAGCCACTATCAGCGTGCGTTCCCATGAAGGAAAAAGCCTTTCGCTTTATCGCTCCGGAATAGGTAAATGCCTGCTTGCCTGGCAACCTGAAGCTGTACAGCAAAGTATTATCGAAGGGCTGGTCTGGGAACAGGCGACACCCACCACGATTACCCGTCCACCACAGCTCCACGAAGAACTGGCACGTATTCGCCGTCAGGGCTGGAGCTATGACAACGGTGAAGATTACACCGATGTCCGTTGTGTTGCTGCCCCGGTGTTTAACGCCAATAACGAGCTTACCGCCGCGATCTCAGTGGTCGGTACTCGTTTACAAATCAATGAAGAATATCGTGATTATCTGGCGGGCAAAGCCATCGCCTGCGCCAGGGATATTTCACGTCTGTTGGGATGGAAAAGTCCCTTTGACTTACTGGCCTCATAAAAATGGAGAACATCATGACCCTACCAAAAATCAAACAGGTTCGCGCCTGGTTTACTGGCGGAGCGACAGCAGAAAAAGGCGCTGGCGGCGGTGATTATCACGACCAGGGAGTGGATCACTGGATTGACGATCATATTGCTACCCCGATGAGTAAATACCGCGATTACGAGCAGTCCCGCCAGTCATTTGGTATTAACGTTCTTGGCACGTTAATTGTTGAAGTCGAAGCAGAAAATGGCCAGACCGGCTTCGCCGTTTCAACAGCCGGTGAAATGGGGTGCTTTATCGTTGAAAAACACCTAAACCGTTTCATAGAGGGCAAATGTGTCAGTGATATCAAACTGATTCACGATCAAATGCTCAACGCCACCCAGTATTACTCCGGTTCAGGGGGCCTGGTGATGAACACGATTTCCTGTGTTGATTTGGCTCTGTGGGATCTGTTCGGCAAAGTGGTCGGGCTTCCGGTTTATAAACTTTTAGGCGGCGCTGTCCGTGATGAAATTTAGTTCTACGCCACGGGCGCGCGCCCGGATCTGGCAAAAGAGATGGGCTTTATCGGCGGCAAGATGCCGACGCACTGGGGGCCACATGATGGTGATGCGGGGATCCGCAAAGACGCCGCTATGGTCGCGGGGATGCGTGAAAAATGCGGTGAAGATTTCTGGTTGATGCTCGACTGCTGGATGAGCCAGGACGTGAACTATGCCACCAAACTGGCTCACGCTTGTGCCCCTTATAACCTGAAATGGATCGAAGAGTGCCTGCCGCCGCAACAGTATGAAGGTTATCGCGAATTAAAACGCAACGCGCCAGCAGGAATGATGGTCACCAGTGGCGAGCACCACGGCACACTGCAATCTTTCCGTACACTTTCAGAAACCGGTATCGACATTATGCAACCAGATGTTGGCTGGTGCGGTGGCTTAACCACGCTGGTGGAGATTGCCGCAATTGCCAAATCACGTGGACAACTGGTGGTGCCGCACGGTTCGTCTGTTTACTCCCACCATGCGGTGATCACCTTCACCAATACCCCATTTAGCGAATTCCTGATGACCAGTCCGGATTGTTCATCGATGCGTCCGCAGTTTGATCCGATTTTGCTTAATGAGCCGGTGCCGGTGAATGGTCGTATTCACAAATCAGTACTTGATAAACCGGGTTTCGGCGTCGAACTCAATCGTGACTGCAATCTGAAACGCCCTTACAGCCACTAATCATTCCGGGCGTTGCCGTGACAACAGTAACGCTCACATGTTCTAAGGAGCTTCTTATGAGCACCGCTTTGCTTGACGCCGTGGTGAAGAAAAACCGCGCGCGTTTGATCCCGTTTATGTTGGCGCTGTACGTGCTGGCGTTTCTCGATCGTTCGAATATTGGTTTTGCCAAACAGACCTACCAGATTGATACCGGGCTAAGTAATGAAGCTTATGCGCTGGGAGCGGGAATTTTCTTTGTGGTGTATGCGTTTCTCGGTGTTCCGGCGAATTTGTTGATGCGCAAACTGGGAGCCAGGACCTGGATTGGTACGACGACACTGCTGTGGGGATTTCTTTCGGCGGCAATGGCATGGGCCGATACTGAAGTGAAATTTCTGATAGTTCGCACCCTGCTTGGTGCTGCGGAAGCCGGGTTCTTTCCAGGTATGATTTATCTCACTTCGCAATGGTTTCCGCAGCGTAATCGCGCCAGCATTATGGGGCTGTTTTATATGGGAGCACCGTTGGCGTTAACGCTGGGATCACCGCTCTCCGGCGCGCTTCTGGAGATGCATGGATTTATGGGACATCCCGGCTGGTTCTGGATGTTTGTGATTGAAGGATTACTGGCAGTCGGTGCTGGGGTGTTCACATTCTTTTGGCTTGATGACACACCGGAGCAGGCACGTTTTCTGAGTAAAGAAGAAAAAACGTTGCTCATTAATCAACTTACAAGTGAAGAACAACAGAAAGTCACTTCGCGACTGAGTGATGCGTTGCGTAATGGGCGAGTCTGGCAACTGGCGATTATCTACCTGACTATTCAGGTGGCGGTTTACGGATTAATTTTCTTCCTGCCGACGCAGGTTGCCGCATTGCTGGGAACAAAAGTGGGCTTTACGGCCTCCGTGGTCGCCGCCATTCCGTGGATTGCGGCATTGTTGGGGACCTGGCTTATTCCGCGCTATTCCGATAAAACCGGCGAACGGCGCAATGTCGCGGCGCTGACATTGCTGTCCGCAGGCATTGGTATTGGCCTTTCCGGGCTACTTTCGCCAGTACTGGCAATCGTTGCGCTGTGTGTTGCAGCAATAGGGTTTATTGCGGTTCAGCCGGTGTTCTGGACGATGCCGACACAACTGCTTTCCGGTACGGCGCTGGCTGCGGGGATTGGTTTTGTAAACCTGTTTGGCGCGGTGGGCGGATTTATCGCCCCGATCCTGCGTGTAAAAGCAGAAACGTTGTTTGCCAGCGATGCGGCAGGCTTGCTGATGCTGGCAGCGGTGGCGGTCATCGGTTCGCTGATTATTTTCACTCTGCGTGTAAGTCGCGCTGTTGCGCAGACCAACGTGGCGCATCATTAACAGGTTAAGGAACATGATGAACACATTATTAATCAATCCATTCAAAGAACGCTTACGCAAGGGTGAAGTACAAATTGGTCTGTGGTTAAGTTCGACAACTTCCTATATGGCAGAAATTGCCGCCACCTCCGGTTATGACTGGTTGCTGATTGATGGTGAACATGCGCCAAATACCATTCAGAACCTTTATCACCAACTTCAGGCGGTAGCGCCCTATGGCAGCCAACCCGTGATCCGCCCAGTGGAGGGGAGTAAGTCGCTGATTAAACAAGTCCTGGATATTGGCGCGCAAACTCTACTGATCCCGATGGTCGACACTGGCGAACAGGCGCGTCAGATAGTGTCTGCAACTCGCTATCCACCGTACGGTGAACGTGGTGTCGGGGCCAGCGTGGCACGGGCAGCACGCTGGGGACGCATTGAGAATTACATGGCGCAAGTCAACGACTCACTTTGTCTGTTGGTGCAGGTGGAAAGTAAAACAGCACTGGATAATCTGGATGAAATCCTCGACGTTGAGGGGGTTGATGGTGTGTTTATTGGGCCAGCGGATCTCTCAGCGTCGTTGGGTTACCCGGATAATGCCGGGCACCCGGAAGTGCAGCGTATTATTGAAACCAGCATCCGACGGATCCGCGCTGCGGGTAAAGCAGCAGGTTTTCTGGCTGTGGCTCCTGATATGGCGCAGCAATGCCTTGCGTGGGGAGCGAACTTTGTCGCCGTTGGCGTCGACACCATGCTCTACAGTGATGCCCTGGATAAGCGACTGGCGATATTTAAATCAGGCAAAAATGAGCCACGCATAAAAGGTAGTTATTGATATCAAAGGCCCATGGGGATTGCTTGTGGGCCTGTGTTAATTAGTGGTTATTCGCTGCCAGATCGGCTTCGCTTAGCTGGGTGGCTGCGAGCAGCCAGGTCACGATCAATACCCTGTTCCAGCATGCGCAAGGCAATTTTAATGGCTTGTTCATGCATGCCTTCTACTTTGCCTTCCTGCAAACCTTCTAATTTACCTTCTTGCAAGCCTTCAATCTTACCCTCCTGCCAGCCAATTTGATGCCCTTCCTGCCGTAGCCGTTCAGCAATAGTCATCAATCTCTTCTTTTAATGACAGTTCGGTGGAATATCAGCATCAGTGAGTTGGGTTGTCGCCAGCACAATCTCACGTTCAAAGCCCTGCTCCAGCATGCGCAAGGCAATTTTAATGGCTTGTTCATGCATGCCTTCCTGCAAACCTTCTAATTTACCTTCCTGCCAGCCAATTTGGTGTCCTTCCTGCCGTAGCCGTTCAGCAATAGTCATCAATCTCTCCTTTTGTAGTGGTGAACGTTCGGCAATTTCCTCAATAAAGCGGGTGAAACGGGAGGTATCGCCGCATTGCAGCAGATAATTAAACAGCGTTTGCACCTGGCTGTCATTAGTGAAGCCCCTAACCAAAAGCGTGGTGATCCTGTCGACCAGACCGATTAAATCGCGCTCGCGAATATGCTTTTGAATCAGTTCCAGCAGAGCTATACGCCGATGTTGCATGATCTCATCGTCAGGTACGATGGTGATATCCACCAACGGAAAAGCTTCGGTGTACAACTGCCGGGCAAGCTGCGGGTCGTCAAATTCATCCAGCCAGTTAAGTGAATATGGGTAGGGTGAGGTTTCGCCGTGATAAAACAGCATTGGCACTACCAGAGGGACTCTGTCATAGCCTTTGTCCAGATGGCGCTGCATGACGGCAGTGGCATAACGCATCAGTCGAAAGGCCATGTTTTTTTCTGCAGTACTCTGATGCTCAATCACGCAGTAGATATAACCTTCGCCGTCGGTGGTTTCTACCGACCACAAAACATCCGAGTAGTAAGCGCGTAAACTTTTTTCAATAAAACTGGTGGGTTCCAGGCGTAAGGTTTGCAGGTTGCAAAGCTTACGTAGCGGTTCCGGCAGGTGTATTTCCAGAAAATCCCGTGCGGTTTCGGGCGAGAACATAAAGGTTTTAAATACCGCATCATGCGGGGAGGATGTTGTTGATTCTGTCATGGTTGTCCGTCACCAGATGTTTATGATGACGCGACATTACGGGTATCCCGGGCCTTTGACATCTGACAGTTTCAGTCTTTGCGAGACGTTTTCAGAGGAATTTTCACGGCGATGCAACGCGTACATTTGGCACGGAATCGCGCCCGCAAAAATGCCCGATAAGCAACATGCTTACCGGGCATCAGAAGGGAGTTTAAGCCAGCGCCTGAGCCAACAGAGTAATCGGATGTTCGCAGCGAAGGCTCGTGGACATCTCAATCTGCCATTTGCAGGTTTCGCAGTCGGTGACGACCAGATCTGCGCCGCTCTCTTCTATCTGACGGAACAGTGGCGCTCCGATGGCTTGTGAGGTGGGGTAGTTCTCTTTTTTGAATCCATAAGTACCAGCAATACCGCAGCACTGAGAATCCAACACTGTCAGTTCAAGCCCAGGGATTTTACGTAATAGTTCCAGGGTGTAGAGCGTCCAGCCCATTTTTTCCATATGGCATGGGGTGTGATAAACCACTTTCAGCGGCAGCGGTTTAAGTGGCAAGGTTTTGCCTTCATCTAACTTGCGCCACAGCCAGCGGGTTGCCAGTTCGATATGATCGCGTAAGCCTTTGTTGTCGACATTCAACACTTCCGGATATTCATCGCGCAGGGCAAACGTACAGGTGGAGGAGGTGGCAATCACCGGAATGCCTTTCGCTCCGACAGCTTCGCGGATCGATTCCACGTTGATAATCGCCTGTTTACGCGCCTTATCGGTAAAACCGTTGGCAATCAGCGGCACACCGCAGCATTTCTCTTTGCTGAGCAGTTGCACGCCCGTTCCCATCGCGTTGAGTACTTTAATTAAATCTTTACCCAGTTGTGGATGGTTGTAATTGACGAAGCAGCCGTGGAAGAACGCCACCTGATCTTTATACTGCGCCTGCTGTGCCGCCACGCTGCGATACCAGCGGCGGAAGGTGCCGAAGGAGTATTTCGGCAGTGTGCGACGGTGGTCGATTTTTAACGCGGCATCAAGCAGTTGTCGCACCGGTTTTAGTGAGGTAGCGGTGTTAACGATAGGCGCGAACGGCGTAGAAAAGCTGCCCATCAGGTCGGTATGACTTAAAACGAAATTGCGCAGCGACGGGCGCGAGGTGTCGTATTTTGCTCGTGCGCGCTGGATGATATCGCCAATCTTCACATCGGATGGACAGGCGACTTCGCAACGTTTGCAGTTAATGCAATATTTCAGCGCCTCGTCATACAGTGCGCCATCTTTCAGACGCAGACGTTCGCCATCTGGTCCCGCCTGTTTTGGCCCCGGATAGCCCGGATTCACCCGGCTCACCGGACAGGCGGTGGTGCAGACGGTGCACTTAATGCAGTTTTCGAAGCTGGTATCGTTCATTCTTGGCCTCCTGCGCGTTGGGCAATCTGTTGAGCAGCATGTAATGCACTGACAGCACAAACGCCGCCGCCGCATCCCTGGGCGATGGGATCAAATCCGCCCAGCACCGAACCAATGGCAAACAGGTTTTCTATCGTTTGACCTGCCAGCGACGGGCGTAGCGCCTCATCAGTGGTCACGCCGAATTGTTGCCACGGTTGCGGAGCGAAAAAGTCACTTCGATACCACTCACCCCGCGTGGCGGTTTGCAGCACATCAAGGCCGAGAATCGGTTCGCGAATACCGTCGCGTTCTGCCACCAGCCCCCCGCTAAAGAAGCTGCCACTGGCAAGCACGGCAAAGCGTGGACGTAGCGGAATATCGGCGTGATTACGGGTCCATATTTCACTGACGACGCCATTTTTGCAGGTCACTTTTTTTACTTCATCGCCCGGCATCCACACACCGCCCTGGCGCACGAACTGATGTTGAAGCTGATTTTGCAGACGAATACCCAGCACGGAAGGCGGCAATGTTGGCAGTAACATTAATGAACAGGGCAGTTGCTCATTCAGCCAGCGCCACAGTTTGTTATCGGTCAGGCCGAAACAGGCGGGCATCAGGATCATTTCACAGGTGTTGGCAACAGGGATAAGCGCATCGATCAACAGTGGCCAGTTTTCTTCGTTATCAAGGAAACGTGCAATATTCACTGCACGAAATTCGGTGGCGTTATTGCGTAAGACATCCAGTTCCGGCAATTCAATTTCAGCAGTTTCGACAGCAAGATTTAATTCACGTAACGAGGCTGCCGCCAGGTGTGCCTGAAAATCCATCAGGCCACTTATTCCCACTACGCATATTTTCTTCGCGGGCAGCGGCCAGACTGGGATTTCTGGTGAGCTTAGCCAGGTTGAGCGTAGCGTGCCGAGAGGAGTAACCCGCTGGTGAGCCAGTTCTACGCTGCCCTGCAATTGCGCACCGCTTTCTGCAATTAACGTCTGCGCCCGGCAAGCGAGGTCGAGCACGCGCTGTGGGCCGAGTTGGCTGTAGGGATGGGAGGGGGCCAGGCGACCCAATGTTTCCAGTCCGTCGTGAATATCTGTCACCGGCTGCCCATCTGGCAGATGGCTTAGTAAATCCAGTGAGCCGGACGAGAAATGCAGCGCGCTCTGACCGCGAGTGACAATCGCACAACGCAGACCGTGTTTTTGTAGTTGCAGGCCGCAGAGTAATCCGGCAAGGCCGCCGCCCATAATGACAGTATCAAATCGCATCTTTCTGCTCCTTCTCCAGACCACACAGTCCCTGATAAACCCAGCGGGTAAATTCGCTTTCGCGCAGCGCATCGCCCCAGGCAATGGGCTGCACACCTTTCCAACGTTCGTTAAGGAAGGTGGACAGTTGCTCGATAGATTGCGTGGACGTGGTGACGTTAAAGCGTTGCAGCAGTCCGGCGGCGCGGCAGGCGCAGAGTTCGCCCTGACAGGTCCCCATCCCCACACGGGTGCGACGGCGTAAGTCCAGCAGGCTGTTGACGTTTAAATTTTCTACCGCGTATTGCACTTCGCCTGCAGTGACAGCTTCGCATTCGCACACCAGGCTCCGGTGCAAGCGGCCTTCACTTAACCAGGCTGGCGTGCGATCACCGTGACGATAAACCGCAGAACCGCGAAGTGGTGCAGGGAGGGAAATGATTTTTTGCAGTGTCACTTCAGCCGGTTCTTGTGAACCCGGTAGTGCCAGGTCGGCGGTTGTGCAGGGGCGCGAGTTGCCCAGTTTGCGGCAGACGGCATCTGTGGCCCATTCCGCCATCAGACGGTAGGTCATCAGTTTGCCGCCGGTAATGGTGATAAATCCGTCCAGGCCATCGCGTTCGGCGTGATCGAGCAGCACGATGCCGCGACTGACATTACGCCCGCTCGGATCGTCATCGCTGGCAACCAGTGGGCGCACACCAGAGTAGGCACGCAGAATGCGCGTTTTCGCCATCACCGGAGCCAGTTTTTCCCCTTCACGCAGCAGGATATCCACCTCTTCTGCCGTCACCCGATTATCGTCAATTTCGTCATAATCAATGCGTAAAGAGGTGGTGCCAATCAGTGAAATGGTATCGCCGGGCACCAGAATATCAGCGTCAGAAGGTTTACGGCAGCGATTGATCACGTGCTGATTAATGCGGTGATCCATGATCAGCAGCGATCCTTTGGCCGGGAACATGCGAATACGCAGATCGGCATACTCGGCAATATGTTGCCCCCAGATCCCGGCAGCATTCACCACCACTGGTGCATGGAGCGCCTGGGTTTCGCCTGTAAGATGATTACGCACGCGAACGCCACACACCGTCGCGCCTTCACGAAGCAGGCCAGTGACTTCGTGGGCGGTGAGGATAACCGCACCGTGTTCTTTTGCATCGAGCATGTTCGCAGCGGTCAGGCGGAATGGGTCCACGGTGCCATCCGGGACTTTTACCGCGCCAATCAATGCCGGGTTAACGGAAGGTTCGATAATGCGTGCTTGCTGCGGATCAATGGCTTCCGCGCTGATCCCCGCCTCCTGACAAGCGCGAATAAACGTAGCCTGGAAAGAGAGGTCATCTTCCGGCAGGGTGATAAACAGGCCGTTGGTCGGTTCGACACAGTGACGCGCGATGCGTTTTAAAATCTGGTTCTCACTAATGCATTCGCGGGCGGATTCCGCATCTGTTACTGCATAACGTGCGCCGCTGTGCAGCAGACCGTGGTTACGCCCGGTCGCGCCTGTTGCGATATCGTGTCGCTCAACCAAAATCACGCGCAGCCCGCGCAGGGCACAGTCGCGGGCAATCCCGGCTCCCGTTGCGCCGCCGCCAATGATAATCACGTCACTTGTTTGCGAGTCGCGAGTTTTCATTGTTATCCCTCTGAAGTTCGTTTTTTACCATTTAGCCATAGTAAAAACATGAATTGTTTGATTTCGCGCATATTCGCTCATAATTCGAAAGTGAAACGTGATTTCATGCGTCTTTCGGAACATTTTGACAATCTTATTTAATAATGTGTGCGGTAATTCACATTCATAAAATGAATGATTAATTAACATCGCGGCCACTCAAGAAACGGCAGGTTCTTCTATTGAATCAGTCTGTTAATCATAAATAAGACCACGGGCCACGGAGGCTATAAATGTTGAGTATTTTTAAACCAGCGCCACACAAGGCGCGCCTACCTGCTGCGGAGATCGATCCGACTTATCGTCGATTGCGCTGGCAAATTTTCCTGGGGATATTCTTTGGTTATGCCGCTTACTATCTGGTTCGTAAGAACTTTGCTCTCGCTATGCCCTATCTGGTGGAGCAGGGATTCTCTCGTGGGGATTTAGGTTTTGCCCTTTCCGGTATCTCCATTGCTTACGGATTTTCGAAATTCATCATGGGGTCAGTTTCGGATCGCTCGAATCCGCGCGTTTTCCTGCCAGCAGGTTTGATTCTTGCGGCGGCAGTGATGCTGTTTATGGGCTTTGTGCCGTGGGCGACTTCCAGCATTGCGGTGATGTTTGTTCTTCTGTTCCTCTGCGGTTGGTTCCAGGGAATGGGATGGCCGCCGTGTGGTCGTACTATGGTGCACTGGTGGTCGCAGAAAGAGCGTGGCAGCATTGTGTCAGTATGGAACTGTGCGCATAACGTCGGTGGTGGTATTCCGCCGCTGCTGTTCCTGCTGGGTATGGCCTGGTTTAATGACTGGCACGCGGCGCTCTATATGCCTGCTTTCTGTGCCATTCTGGTGGCGCTTTTCGCTTTTGCCATGATGCGCGATACCCCACAATCCTGTGGTTTGCCGCCGATCGAAGAGTACAAAAATGATTATCCGGACGACTATAACGAAAAAGCGGAACAGGAACTGACTGCGAAGCAGATTTTCATGCAGTACGTACTGCCGAACAAGCTGCTGTGGTACATCGCTATTGCCAACGTATTCGTTTATCTGCTGCGCTACGGCATCCTCGACTGGTCGCCAACCTACCTGAAAGAGGTGAAGCATTTCGCGCTGGATAAATCTTCCTGGGCCTACTTCCTTTATGAGTACGCGGGCATTCCGGGCACTCTGCTGTGTGGCTGGATGTCGGATAAAGTCTTCCGCGGTAACCGTGGGGCAACTGGCGTCTTCTTTATGACTCTGGTGACCATCGTTACTATTGTTTACTGGATGAACCCGGCAGGTAATCCGACTGTTGATATGGTTTGCATGATTGTCATTGGCTTCCTGATCTACGGTCCTGTCATGCTGATAGGTCTGCACGCGCTGGAACTGGCACCGAAAAAAGCAGCAGGTACGGCGGCGGGCTTTACCGGGCTGTTTGGTTATCTTGGCGGTTCTGTGGCGGCAAGCGCAATTGTCGGTTACACCGTTGACTACTTCGGCTGGGATGGCGGCTTCATGGTGATGATTGGCGGCAGCATTCTGGCAGTTATCTTGTTAATTGTCGTGATGATTGGCGAAAAACGTCGCCATCAGGAATTACAGCAAAAACGCAACGGAGGCTAATGGCATGAAACTGACACTTAAAAACCTTAGCATGGCGATCATGATGAGTGGAATGATCATGGGAAGCAGTGCAATGGCGGCAGACAACAGCGAGAAAATTGTAATAGCCCATCGCGGCGCAAGTGGTTATTTGCCGGAGCATACGCTACCCGCAAAAGCGATGGCGTATGCGCAAGGGGCTGATTATCTGGAGCAGGATTTAGTGATGACCAAAGACGACCATCTGGTCGTCCTGCATGACCACTATCTTGACCGCGTTACTGATGTGGCCGAGCGTTTTCCGGAGCGGGCGCGTAAAGATGGCCGTTACTACGCGATAGATTTTACGCTGGATGAAATTAAGTCTTTAAAATTCACTGAAGGCTTTGATATTGAAAATGGCAAAAAAGTGCAGACTTTCCCCGGACGCTTCCCGATGGGGAAATCTGACTTTCGTGTGCACACTTTCGAAGAAGAGATTGAATTTGTTCAGGGGTTAAACCACTCGACGGGGAAAAATATCGGCATCTATCCAGAAATTAAAGCGCCGTGGTTTCATCATCAGGAAGGGAAAGATATTGCGGCTAAAACCCTGGAAGTGCTGAAAAAATACGGTTACACCGGTAAAGATGACAAAGTTTATTTGCAATGCTTTGATGCTGATGAGCTGAAACGCATTAAAAATGAGCTGGAACCGAAAATGGGCATGGATCTTAATCTGGTTCAACTGATTGCCTATACTGACTGGAATGAAACCCAGCAGAAACAACCAGATGGAACCTGGGTTAATTACAGTTACGACTGGATGTTTAAGCCGGGTGCCATGAAGCAGGTAGCGGAGTATGCTGACGGCATTGGCCCGGATTACCATATGGTGATTGATGAGACATCGCAGCCGGGCAATATTAAACTTACCGGAATGGTGAAAGACGCGCAGCAGAATAAGTTGGTTGTGCATCCTTATACCGTGCGGTCGGATAAGCTGCCAGAATATACGACCGATGTGAATCAACTGTATGACGCTCTGTATAACAAAGCGGGTGTTAATGGACTGTTTACGGACTTCCCGGATAAAGCAGTAAAATTCCTCAATAAAGAGTAACTTCAGTCTCGGATGGCACTTACGTGCCATCCGCTATTTCCCTTCATTCAAAATCCCATTCACGTCAGAGTGAAATTAATTCTTCAATAAAGTCAGTTAGTTATCTTTTCTTGCTGTTCTTTAGCGTGAGATGACGAGTTCCCGACAAATGAAATCCCTTAAGAAACACTTTTTATTAAGTTTTTCTTAAGGTGAACACCTATAGTCATTGTCGTTAACAATAAAAACAAGGCGACAGGGTATGGCAGTTTCAGCAAAAATCGACGAATTCAATCATTGGTGGGCTACAGAAGGTGACTGGGTTGAGAAACCGAATTACCGCCGCAACGGCATGAGCGGGGTGCAATGCGTCGAGCACAACGGCAAAAAGCTGTATGTAAAGCGCATGACTCGGCACCTGTTTCATTCTATCCGCTATCCGTTTGGTCGCCCGACGATTGTGCGCGAGGTTGCGGTGATAAAAGATCTGGAACGCGCTGGCGTGATTGTGCCGAAAATCGTTTTTGGAGAAGCGGTGAAAATTGATGGCGAATGGCGTGCGTTACTGGTGACTGAAGATATGGCGGGTTTTGTCAGTATTGCTGACTGGTATGCACAGCATGCAGTAACGCCCTATCCCAACGATGTACGGCAAGCAATGTTGGAAGCAGTGGCGCTGGCATTTAAAAAGATGCATAGCGTTAATCGTCAACACGGCTGCTGCTACGTTCGCCATATCTATGTGAAAACAGAAGGTAAGCCAGAAGCCGGTTTTCTTGATCTGGAGAAAAGTCGCCGTCGTCTGCGTCGCCATAAAGCGATTAATCATGACTTCCGGCAACTGGAGAAATATTTGGAGCCGATCCCTAAAGCGGACTGGGAACAGGTGAAAGCGTATTACTACGCCATGTAATCGTTGTAGGCCAGATAAGACGCATCAGCGTCGCATCTGGCAACTATTCGCGCATGCCATGTTGGATGCGGCGTAAACGCCTTATCCAACCTACAAAAAGCCGTTGTAAGCCAGATAAGACGCGTCAGCGTCGCATCTGGCACTAGTACTCGATCACAACTCGATTTCAATATCGCCTTTTGCCCGGCAACAACAGGGCAAAATTTCCCCTGGCTGAATAAAGGCTAACGGTTCGGCAATCCAGTCCACCTGGCCTGCAACAAGACGCGTGCGACAGGAGCCGCAGTAGCCTTCGCGACACTGATATTCAACCGCCACGTTGTGGGATTCCAGCGCTGCCAGAAGGGAAGGGTGTTCATCCTGGCACAGCAGTTGTGTGCCAGTGATGCGCAGGGTAACGCGAGCCATCAGAGTTGGAAGTTACTCAAATCGTCGGTGTCCACTTCCGAATCAATCTGTCCGACCAGATAAGAACTGACTTCCACTTCCTGCGGAGCAACCTGCACATTATCAGACACCAGCCAGGTGTTGATCCACGGGATCGGGTTGGAGCGTGTCTGGAACGGCAGATCCAAACCGACAGCCTGCATACGGATATTGGTGATGTATTCAACGTACTGGCAGAGAATGTCTTTGTTCAGACCAATCATTGAACCGTCACGGAACAGATAATCCGCCCAGTCTTTCTCCTGTTGCGCCGCCTGGACAAACAGGTCATAGCACTCTTGTTTGCACTCTTCGGCAATTTCCGCCATTTCCGGATCGTCTGCACCGCTGCGCAGCAGATTCAGCATATGCTGAGTGCCGGTCAGGTGTAGTGCTTCGTCACGGGCAATCAGGCGAATAATCTTGGCATTACCTTCCATCAGCTCACGTTCAGCGAAAGCGAAGGAACAAGCGAAGCTGACGTAGAAGCGAATTGCTTCCAGCGCATTAACGCTCATCAGGCACAGATAGAGTTTTTTCTTCAACTCGCGCAGGCTGACAGTTACGGTTTTACCGTTAACGGTGTGGGTGCCTTCGCCCAGCAGGTGCCAGTAACTGGTCATTTCGATCAGTTCGTCGTAGTAAGCCGAAATCCCTTCTGCGCGTTTCTGGATCTGCTCGTTGGTGACAATATCGTCAAACACAACCGACGGATCGTTAACAATATTACGAATAATGTGCGTGTAGGAACGGGAGTGAATAGTTTCCGAAAACGCCCAGGTTTCTACCCAGGTTTCCAGTTCTGGAATCGAAATCAGCGGCAGAAGTGCCACGTTCGGACTACGACCCTGAATGGAATCCAAAAGCGTCTGGTACTTCAGGTTGCTGATAAAGATGTGCTTTTCGTGCTCTGGCAGCGCCTGATAATCGATACGGTCGCGGGAGACATCAACTTCTTCCGGACGCCAGAAGAAAGAGAGCTGCTTTTCGATCAACTTTTCGAAGATTTCATATTTTTGTTGATCGTAGCGAGCCACGTTGACCGGCTGACCAAAGAACATCGGTTCTTTGAGCTGATCATTCTTCGTCTGTGAAAATGTGGTATATGCCATGAATATGTCCTGTTGGGAGTTTAATGCCGGATAAGGCGTTCACACCGCATCCGGCATCACAATATCAGATCTTACATGCACCGCTTTCGCAGCCATCGTCCTGGATTGACGGCACCAGATCGTCCTGCGCGTCTTCTGCGCCATCACGGGTGTTCTGATAATACAGCGTTTTGACCCCGAATTTGTAGGCGGTGAGCAGGTCTTTCAGCAACTGCTGCATCGGCACTTTTCCTGACGGGAAGCGCGATGGATCGTAGTTGGTGTTAGCAGAGATCGACTGGTCGATGAATTTCTGCATGATACCCACCAGTTGCAAATAACCATCATTACCCGGCATTTCCCACAGCAGCTCATAGGCGTCGTGCAGGTGTTCATAGTCTGGCACCACCTGGCGCAGAATCCCGTCTTTCGACGCTTTAATGCTGACGTAACCACGTGGCGGCTCAATACCGTTGGTGGCGTTAGAAATCTGCGAAGAGGTTTCTGACGGCATCAGCGCTGAAAGCGTGGAGTTACGCAGGCCGTGGGTTTTGATCGACTCACGCAATGCTTCCCAGTCGTAATGCAGCGGCTCATTGGCGATAACATCCAGATCTTTCTTGTAGGTATCGATCGGCAGGATCCCTTTTGCGTAGGTGGTTTCGTTAAACCACGGGCACGCGCCTTGCTCTTTTGCCAGTTCGTTAGACGCTTTCAGCAGATAATACTGGATCGCTTCAAAGGTTTGGTGCGTCAGGTTGTTGGCGCTGCCGTCGGAGTAACGTTTACCGTGCTTCGCCAGATAGTAAGCGAAGTTGATCACGCCAATACCCAGCGTACGACGCCCCATTGCCCCGCGTTTTGCCGCCGGGATTGGGTAATCCTGATAATCCAGTAGCGCATCAAGCGCACGTACCGCCAGAATCGCCAGTTCTTCAAGTTCATCCAGGCTGTTAATTGCGCCCAGGTTGAAAGCAGACAGCGTACACAGCGCGATTTCACCGTTTTCGTCGTTGACGTCATTCAGCGGTTTGGTCGGCAGGGCGATTTCCAGGCACAGGTTAGACTGGCGCACTGGCGCAATAGCCGGATCAAATGGGCTGTGGGTGTTGCAGTGGTCAACGTTCTGAATATAGATACGACCGGTAGACGCGCGTTCCTGCATCATTAGCGAGAATAGCTCAACCGCTTTCACGCGCTGTTTACGGATGCTGTCGTCTTTCTCATACTTGGTGTACAGGCGCTCAAATTCTTCCTGATCGGCAAAGAACGCGTCGTATAACCCCGGAACATCGGATGGACTGAACAGGGTAATATCTTCACCTTTCAGCAGACGGGTATACATCAGCTTGTTGATTTGTACACCGTAGTCCATATGGCGCACGCGGTTGCCTTCAACCCCACGGTTGTTTTTCAGCACCAGCAGGCTTTCAACTTCCAGATGCCATATTGGGTAGAACAACGTAGCTGCACCACCGCGTACACCGCCCTGGGAGCAGGACTTCACTGCGGTCTGGAAATGTTTATAGAACGGGATACAACCCGTGTGAAACGCTTCGCCGCCGCGAATCGGGCTACCCAGTGCACGAATGCGACCGGCGTTGATGCCAATACCTGCACGCTGGGAAACGTATTTCACGATTGCGCTGGAGGTGGCATTGATGGAATCCAGGCTGTCGCCGCACTCGATCAGTACGCAGGAGCTGAACTGGCGAGTCGGGGTACGCACGCCGGACATGATTGGCGTCGGCAACGAAATCTTAAACGTGGAAACCGCATCGTAAAAACGCTTCACGTATTGCAGACGCGTTTCACGCGGGTAATTCGAGAACAGGCACGCAGCAACCAGAATATAGAGGAACTGGGCGCTCTCGTAGATTTCTCCGGTCACGCGGTTTTGTACCAGATATTTGCCTTCAAGCTGTTTAACAGCAGCGTAAGAGAAGGTCATATCACGGTCGTGATCGATAAACGTGTCCATCTGCTTGAACTCTTCTTCCGTGTAGTCTTCCAGCAGATGATTATCGTATTTGCCCATTTCAACCATTTTTACCACGTGATCGTACAGCGCTGGCGGCTCAAACTGGCCGTAGGCTTTTTTACGCAGGTGGAAGATCGCCAGACGCGCGGCGAGATACTGATAATCCGGTGCTTCACGGGAGATCAGGTCAGCGGCAGCCTTGATAATGGTTTCGTGGATGTCGGAGGTCTTGATGCCGTCATAAAACTGAATGTGGGAGCGCAGCTCGACCTGGGAAATCGAAACGTTATGCAGCCCTTCTGCCGCCCAGTCCAGAACGCGATGGATTTTATCGAGATTGATGCGCTCTGTGCTACCGTCGCGCTTTGTCACCAGCAGATTCTGATTCATGTATGTCGTACCTGTTTTTGGAATACTTTCCGCAATAGCATCGCTTTGACTACCTGTAGTAAGGAAAGTCGCAATGAACACTATATATAGGGGGTATGTTTGGGATTCACTGCAAGATAGTGTGAAAATGGCCCTCTTGCAAGTGCATAACTTTGTGGATAAGTCGCAACGGGAAAAGTGGCTTCCACGCACCTTAGGTCAGACAAGGTGTCCGGGAAAGTCAATGGGAAGAGAAAAAATTGTTAAAAATAACCGTTCGGTGATTTCTTGAACGTTCAATTTGAGATAATTATTGATCCAGATTATTTATTGCGCTTATGTCAGGAGTGGCGAAAATTGATACCAGCACAAATTCATATCACGTTGTGACTTAATGTTATGTTTATGATGTGAGCGAATGTAAATGGTTGTGGTTCACGGAAGCGGTATTTTTTAATCAGCAGATGTGAAATAAAAATTTGCGATGTTGATTATTCCAGGTAAACAAGAAACGAATTAATCAGTTTGATGTGTTTTAATTATTGTTATTTCATAATTTAGTGAATATCAAAAAGAATAATTAATCTCTTTCAGAAGATAATGTTTTTAGTATATAGGTTTTAAATTCTTCTTGCTTACAATTAGTCATTATCTACAATCGTAATATGTCTTTTAATGATGGCGTGTTATTTCTCACAGGCTGTCAGATTATGAATAAAAAATGGATTGTTTTTATCAGGAAAGAATATCTCTTAATTTTTCTGGCTGTCGTTGCATGTGCGTTTACACGAGCGAATGCAGCGTCGCAGATTATGCCTTCATGTCAGGGTGTTAACGTTATAGCCAGTTGCCGGGCCAGTCGCCAGAGCCTTTCAGGTAGTACACAGGTCTGGAATGTTGCTGACGGGCAATGGCTTATTTTTTCTTCTATGAAAAATGATACCAGTGGAGGTGCGGTATTTTTACAACAAGGTGCCAATTTCACATTGTCAGCACAAGACGGAACAGGGATGACGCTGTTTGAAAATAATACCGTGAGTGGTGAGTATAATAATGGCGGGGCTATCTTTGCGAAAGAAAATTCAACGCTGAATCTTACTCAGGTTATTTTTGACAGCAATGTGGCAGGGGGGTATGGGGGGGCGATCTATTCCGCGGGAACAAATGACGCTGGTGATATTGATCTTAGCGTCACCAATGCTGTATTTACAGATAATATTGCTAACGATGGCAAAGGTGGCGCAATATATTCAATTAATAATAATGTCTACTTAAATAACACGGTTTTTAATAATAATCAGGCATATACATCAACGAGTTACAGTGATGGCGATGGTGGAGCTATCGATATTACCGATAATAATAACGATAAAACACATCCATCAGGCTTTACAGTCATTAATAATACTTCATTTATAAATAACACTGCCGAAGGTTATGGTGGTGCAATTTATACCAGCAACGCAATTTCTCCTTATCTTATTGATATCGCTGTTGATGACAGTTATAGCCAGAACGAGGGCGTATTATTAGATGTGAATAACAGTGCATCTGCTTACGGTGAAGAGGCTTCGGCAGCGGCAGGAGGCTTTCTGTATATGGAGTCAAGTGAGATCCGTTTTGATATTGCGGCTGGTAAAACTTTGATCATTGGCAGTACGAAAAATGATGGGGCTATCGATTCCATTGCGGGGACGGGCTTTATTACCAAAGCCGGAGCGGGCGAACTGGTGCTTAACGCCGATAACAATGATTTTACCGGTGAGATGAGAATTAAAAACGGTGAAGTCATGTTGGGGCGGAATAATTCGCTGATGAATGTTGGTGACAATCAGTGCCAAAACAATCCGCAAAATTGCTATGGTCTGAGCGTTGGCAGTATCGGACAGACAGATAATCAGGCTGAGCTTAACGTTGGAACGACTCAGCAAACATTTGTACATTCGTTAACGGGTTTTCAGAATGGCACTTTAAATATTGACGCCGGTGGTAATGTTACTGTCAACCAGGGCGGTTTTGCCGGGACTGTTCAGGGGGATGGGCAACTGACTATTGCTGAAAACGGTAGTTATGTCCTGACGGGAGCGCAGTCGATGGCACTGACCGGCGATATTGTGGTGGAAGACGGGGCGATTCTCTCCTTAACCGGTAATGCTGATGACCTGGCGGCGATGCAGAACGATCCACAGTCAATCGTGCTAAACAATGGTGTGCTGGATCTTTCCGATTTTACTACCTGGCAGAGTGGTACGGCAGAAAACGATGGTCTGGAAATTAGCGGCAGTGGCGGCACGGTGATTGGCAGTCAGGACGTTGCCGATCTCTATGGCGGCGACGATCTGCATATTGGCGATGACGGGAAAAAAGGTGTCTATGTGGTGGTGGATGCAGGTGATAGACAGGTAAGCCTGGCGAATGACAATCCATATCTGGGCACTACGCAAATCGCTTCGGGAACGCTGATCGTTAGCGATAATTCACAGCTTGGCGATACGGATTACAACCGTCAGGTCATTTTTACCGATAACCAGCAAAATAGTGTAATGGAGATAACTGCAGATGTTGACACATGCTCAGCGACGGCGGGGCATGGGCGTAATATCGAAATGCGCGCTGATGGTGAAGTCGCAGTTGATGCGGGGGTCTACACGCAATGGGGGGCGTTGATGGCCGACAGTAGTGGGCAGGATCAGGATGCTGGCAGCACACTAACGAAAACAGGCGCAGGCACCCTGGAACTGACCGCCAGTGGTACGGCGCAGTCGGCGGTGCGAGTGGAGGAAGGCACGCTGAAAGGTGATGTTGCGGATATCTTTCCTTATGTTTCGTCGTTGTGGGTCGGTGATGGAGCTACGTTCGAGACTGGTGCGGATCAGGATATTCAGTCTATTGATGCGACTTCCAGCGGCACTATCGATATCAGCGATGGCACCGTCTTACGTTTAACCGGACAGGAGACTTCCGCCGCGTTGGATGCCTCATTGTTTATCGGTGGCGGTACTCTGGTCAATGTCTCCGATGGTACGGTGTTGACCGGTGAGCTTAATACCAATCTTGAAACTGACAGCCTGACTTACCTTTCAGACGTGACGGTCAATGGTGATCTGACCAATACTTCCGGTGAGGTGAGTCTGCAAAATGGTGCTGCTGGCGACACACTGACGGTGAATGGCGATTACAATGGCGGCGGTACGTTGCTGCTCGATAGTGAATTAGACGGCAATGATTCTGTAAGCGATCTGCTGGTACTTAACGGCAATACCTCCGGTAACACCACGGTAGTGATTAACCCGATTACTGGCATTGGCGAGCCGACATCCACAGGTATTAAAGTGGTTGATTTCAATGCCGATCCCACACAATTTCAGAACAATGCGCAGTTTAGTCTGGCGGGCAGCGGCTACGTCAATATGGGCGCTTACGACTATATGTTGGTGGAAGATAACAGCGACTGGTATTTGCGTTCGCAAAAAGAGACTCCGACGCCGCTACCTGAGCCGGAACCGACTCCCGATCCCACGCCTGATCCTGCACCAACCCCGATGCCTGCTTACCAGCCTGTGTTGAATGCGAAAACCGGGGGATATCTTAATAACCTGCGAGCGGTAAACCAGGCATTTGTGATGGAGAGACGCGACCATGCCGGTGGCAACAGTCAATCGCTACATTTACGCATTTTGGGTGGGCACGAGCATTACACTGCCGTGGGGCAAATGGCCCTGCACGAAGACACTTCTACGATACAGCTTAGTGGCAACCTGTTAAGTGAAAACTGGGGGGATGATGGCGAATGGACACTGGCGGGCGTTGGAAGCTACAGCAATAACCAGGGATATAGTCGCTCGAATATCACCTCAACCCGTGCCGATAACCAGAACCGCGGTTATGCCGTTGGTCTGACATCAAGCTGGTTTCAGCATGGCAGTCAAAAGCAGGGGGCATGGCTTGATAGCTGGCTGCAATATGCCTGGTTTAATAACGATGTCAGCGAGCAAGGCGATGGTGTGGACCATTATCGTTCATCAGGGATCGTTGCGTCGCTGGAGGCGGGGTATCAGTGGTTACCGATGCGCGGCGTATTAATTGAACCGCAAGCGCAGGTTGTCTATCAGGGCGTGAAGCAAAATGATTTCACCGCCGCTAACCGTGCTCGGGTGTCCCAATCGCAGGGTGATGATATTCAGATGCGGTTGGGATTACACAGCGAATGGCATACCGTCGTTCATGTCACGCCAACGTTGGATCTGAATTATTATCACGATCCTCATTCGGCAGAAATTGAAGAAGATGGCAGCAATATTAGCGATGATGTGGCGAAGCAGCGTGGTGAAATAAAAGTGGGGATAACAGGCAATATTAGCCAGCGAGTTTCCCTGCGCGGCAGCGTGGCGTGGCAGAAGGGAAGTGATGATTTTGCCCAGACGGCAGGATTTTTGTCGATGACGGTGAAATGGTAATTACTGCCCGCCCGGCATCGTTGCCGGATGCGGCGTAAATGCTTTATCCGGCCTACTGGAGCGTTTGTAGGCCTGATAAGGCGCGGCAAGCGTCGCATCAGGCATTGGCATCGTTGCCGGATTCGGTGCGATCCGGCTTACAATCTCACTTATTCTGCGTATGCAGCATATAGTTCACATCAACGCCGGGGCCGAGCTTAAAGGAGTTAGTGATCGGGTTGTAATGCAGCCCGGTCATATGACGTTCTTTTAAACTGGTCTGATCCACCCAACCCAGCAGTTCTGCCGGTTTAATAAACTTCTTCACGTCGTGCGTGCCTTTTGGCACCATGCGCAAAATATATTCCGCGCCGACTACCGCCATCAGCCACGACTTGCCGTTGCGGTTAAGCGTTGAGAAAAAGACATCGCCGCCCGGTTTTACTAATTGCGCACAGGCTCTGACCACTGACTGCGGATCGGGAACGTGCTCCAGCATCTCCATGCAGGTTACCACATCATACTGTCCGGCATGCTTTGCCGCGTGCTCTTCAACGGTTTCCTGCACGTACTCCACCTGAATGCCGCTTTCCAGTGCGTGAAGTTTTGCTACCTGCAATGGCTCAAAGCCCATATCCAGACCGGTCACTGTCGCGCCTTCTCGCGCCATACTCTCAGCCAGAATGCCGCCGCCACAACCGACATCAAGCACCTTTTTGCCAAATAAACCGCCGGAACGCTCGGCAATATAGCCCAGACGCAGCGGGTTAATGCGGTGCAGTGGTTTGAACTCGCCTTCCAGATCCCACCAGCGGGAGGCGACGGCTTCAAATTTAGCGATCTCTTCGTGGTCTACGTTATGGTTTACCGGCGATTTTTCGGCATTCATTGGCACTTCTACTCCGTAATTGGCAAGACAAGCGAGTATATCAGGCATTGCAGGTGAATAAAGCGTATAGGTTTACCTCAATCTGCGCGGCTGTGTTATAATTTGCGACCTTTGAATCCGGGATACAGTAGAGGGATAGCGGTTAGATGAGCGACCTTGCGAGAGAAATTACACCGGTCAACATTGAGGAAGAGCTGAAAAGCTCCTATCTGGATTATGCGATGTCGGTCATTGTTGGCCGTGCGCTGCCAGATGTCCGAGATGGCCTGAAGCCGGTACACCGTCGCGTACTTTACGCCATGAACGTACTAGGCAATGACTGGAACAAAGCCTATAAAAAATCTGCCCGTGTCGTTGGTGACGTAATCGGTAAATACCATCCCCATGGTGACTCGGCGGTCTATGACACGATCGTCCGTATGGCGCAGCCATTCTCGCTGCGTTACATGCTGGTAGACGGTCAGGGCAACTTCGGTTCTATCGACGGCGACTCCGCGGCGGCAATGCGTTATACGGAAATCCGTCTGGCGAAAATTGCCCATGAACTGATGGCCGATCTCGAAAAAGAGACGGTCGATTTCGTTGATAACTATGACGGCACGGAAAAAATTCCGGACGTCATGCCGACCAAAATTCCTAACCTGCTGGTGAACGGTTCTTCCGGTATCGCCGTAGGTATGGCAACCAACATCCCGCCGCACAACCTGACGGAAGTGATCAACGGTTGTCTGGCGTATATCGAAGATGAAGACATCAGCATTGAAGGGCTGATGGAACACATCCCGGGACCAGACTTCCCGACGGCAGCAATCATCAACGGTCGTCGTGGCATTGAAGAAGCTTACCGTACCGGTCGCGGCAAGGTGTATATCCGCGCGCGTGCCGAAGTGGAAGTTGACGCCAAAACCGGGCGTGAAACCATTATCGTCCACGAGATTCCGTATCAGGTGAACAAAGCTCGCCTGATCGAGAAGATTGCGGAGCTGGTAAAAGAAAAACGCGTGGAAGGCATCAGCGCGCTGCGTGACGAGTCTGACAAAGACGGTATGCGCATTGTGATTGAAGTTAAACGCGATGCGGTCGGTGAAGTGGTGCTCAACAACCTCTACTCCCAGACCCAGTTGCAGGTTTCTTTCGGTATTAACATGGTGGCATTGCATCATGGTCAGCCGAAGATCATGAACCTGAAAGACATTATCGCAGCGTTTGTCCGTCACCGCCGCGAAGTGGTGACGCGTCGTACCATCTTCGAACTGCGTAAAGCGCGCGACCGTGCTCATATCCTTGAAGCATTAGCCGTGGCGCTGGCGAACATCGATCCGATCATCGAGCTGATCCGTCATGCGCCGACCCCGGCAGAAGCGAAAACTGCGCTGGTTGCCAATCCGTGGCAGTTGGGCAACGTTGCCGCGATGCTGGAACGTGCGGGCGACGATGCTGCGCGTCCGGAATGGCTGGAGCCACAGTTTGGCGTGCGTGACGGTCTGTACTACCTGACCGAACAGCAAGCTCAGGCGATTCTGGATCTGCGTCTGCAGAAACTGACCGGCCTTGAGCACGAAAAACTGCTCGACGAATACAAAGAGCTGCTGGATCAGATTGCTGAACTGCTGCGTATTCTTGGCAGTGCCGATCGCCTTATGGAAGTGATCCGTGAAGAACTGGAACTGGTTCGTGAACAGTTTGGTGACAAACGTCGTACTGAAATCACGGCTAACAGCGCTGATATCAACCTGGAAGATCTGATCACCCAGGAAGATGTGGTCGTAACGCTTTCTCACCAGGGCTACGTGAAGTATCAGCCGCTTTCGGAATACGAAGCGCAGCGTCGTGGCGGGAAAGGTAAATCTGCCGCACGTATAAAAGAAGAAGACTTTATCGACCGGTTGCTGGTGGCGAACACCCACGATCATATTCTGTGCTTCTCCAGTCGTGGTCGCGTTTATTCGATGAAGGTTTATCAGTTGCCTGAAGCCTCTCGTGGTGCGCGTGGTCGTCCGATCGTTAACCTGTTGCCGCTGGAACAGGACGAACGTATCACCGCCATTCTGCCGGTGACCGAGTTTGAAGAAGGCGTGAAAGTCTTCATGGCGACAGCTAACGGCACTGTGAAGAAAACCGTCCTCACCGAATTCAACCGCTTGCGTACCGCTGGTAAAGTGGCAATCAAACTGGTTGAAGGCGATGAACTGATTGGCGTTGACCTGACCAGCGGCGAAGACGAAGTGATGTTGTTCTCCGCTGAAGGTAAAGTGGTGCGCTTTAAAGAATCTTCTGTTCGCGCGATGGGCTGCAACACCACTGGTGTTCGCGGTATCCGTTTAGGCGAAGGTGATAAAGTCGTATCTCTGATCGTTCCACGTGGTGATGGTGCAATCCTTACCGCAACGCAAAACGGTTACGGTAAGCGTACTGCGGTGGCGGAATACCCAACCAAGTCGCGTGCGACGAAAGGGGTTATCTCCATCAAAGTCACTGAACGTAACGGGTTAGTGGTTGGTGCGGTGCAGGTAGATGACTGCGACCAGATCATGATGATCACTGATGCCGGTACGCTGGTGCGTACACGTGTTTCGGAAATCAGTGTGGTTGGTCGTAACACTCAGGGCGTTATCCTCATCCGTACAGCGGAAGATGAAAACGTGGTGGGGCTGCAACGTGTCGCAGAGCCAGTTGACGACGAAGAGCTGGATACTATCGACGGCAGTGCTGCGGAAGGGGACGATGAAATCGCTCCGGAAGTGGACGTTGACGACGAACCAGAAGAAGAATAATTTCATCCCTTCATGCCAAAAGGGAGCTGTTTCCCTTTTTTGAATTGAAAAGTCCAGACTGCAAAGTCTGGGCTTTTGTCGTATTAGGGCGCGATAAAGTTTTACATCGCCCATAAAAAATGGCTGGTTTTACACAAGGAATGTGGCAATGAGTGGTGAAAAAAAGGCGAAAGGCTGGCGGTTTTATGGCCTTGTAGGTTTTGGGGCAATAGCACTGCTTTCCGCAGGCGTCTGGGCATTGCAATACACTGGCAGTGGAGCAGAAAAAACCTTGTCACCACTGGTGGTGCACAACAATCTGCAAATCGATCTCAATGAGCCGGACCTCTTTCTCGACAGCGACTCTCTAAGCCAGCTCCCCAAAGATCTCCTCACAATTCCTTTTCTCCATGATGTTTTAAGCGAAGATTTTGTTTTTTATTATCAGAACCATGCCGACCGTCTGGGCATTGAAGGCAGCATTCGCCGCATTGTCTATGAACACGATCTCACGCTGAAAGATAAGTTATTTTCCTCGTTGTTAGACCAGCCTGCGCAGGCGGCGCTGTGGCACGATAAACAGGGACATCTTTCACATTATATGGTGCTGATTCAGCGCAGTGGCTTAAGTAAATTACTGGAACCGTTACTGTTTGCTGCCACCAGCGACAGCCAGTTAAGCAAGACGGAAATCAGCAGCATCAAGATAAATAATGAAACTATTCCTGTTTATCAGTTGCGCTATAACAGCAATAACACACTGATGTTCACGACTTATCAGGACAAAATGCTGGTTTTCTCCAGTACGGATATGCTGTTTAAAGACGACCAGCAGGATAGCGAAGCGACGGCGATCGCGAGTGATTTGTTGAGCGGCAAAAAACGCTGGGAAACCCGCTTTGGCCTGGAAGAGCGTACTGCCGGAAAAACACCAGTACGTCAGCGTATCGTGGTTAGCGCAAATTTGCTGGGCTTTGGCTACCAGCGACTTATCCCATCTTTTGCCGGTGTGCGCTTCGAAATGAACAACGACGGCTGGCACAGCTTTCTGGCATTAAATGATGGATCCGCCAGTGTAGATGCCAGTTTCGATTTCACTCCGGTATGGAACAGTATGCCTGCTGGTGCCAGCTTCTGCGTAGCTGTGCCGTATTCGCACGGTATTGCCGAAGAGATGCTTTCGCACATCAGCCAGGAAAACGACAAGTTGAACGGGGCGTTAGATGGTGCAGCCGGACTGTGTTGGTATGAAGACTCAAAACTGCAAACACCGTTATTTGTTGGTCAGTTTGATGGCACAGCCGAACAGGCGCAACTACCAGGGAAACTGTTTAGCCAAAATATCGGCGCGCACGAAAGCAAAGCGCCGGAAGGTGTACTGCCGGTGACGGAAACACAACAAGGAGAGGCCAGAATATGGCGTCGGGAAGTCAGTTCTCGTTACGGCCAGTACCCAGCCGCACAGGCAGCACAACCTGAACAACTTATGTCAGCGTCCTTTTTCCGTGTGTCGCTGGCGATGCAAAATAAAACGTTGCTTTTCTCCCTGGATGACACGCTGGTGAATAACGCATTGCAAACACTGAATAAAACGCGACCGGCAATGGTGGATGTAATTCCGGTCGGTGGTGTGGTTCCGGTTTATGTGAATCCGCAAGGCGTGGCGAAATTGTTGCGCAACGAAACGCTGACCAGTCTGCCGAAGAACCTCGAACCGGTTTTTTATAATGCCGCGCAAACTTTATTAATGCCGAAGCTGGACGCTTTATCTCAACAACCTCGCTATGTCATAAAGCTGGCTCAGATGGAACCCGGTGCCGCCTGGCAGTGGATACCCATTACCTGGCAGCCACTATGAGACACGGGTTGCTGGCGCTGATCTGTTGGCTGTGTTGTTTTGTTGCCCATAGCGAAAGGCTGAATGTCGAACAATCGGGGCTATTTCGCGCCTGGTTTGTGCGCATTGCACAAGAACAACTACGCCAGGGGCCAAGTCCGCGTTGGTATCAGCAGGATTGTGCGGGACTGGTGCGCTTTGCGGCGAACGAGGCACTGAAAGTTCACGACAGCAAATGGCTAAAAAGTAACGGTATAGCAAGTCAGTATTTGCCGCCAGAGATGACGCTAACACCTGAACAGCGGCAACTGGCACAAAACTGGAATCAGGGGAACGACAAAACCGGCCCCTATGTGACAGCGATTAATTTGATTCAGTACAACAGCCATTTTATTGGCCTGGACATAAACCAGGCGCAGCCTGGCGATATGATTTTTTTCGATCAGGGCGATGCCCAGCACTTAATGGTCTGGATGGGGCGTTACGTCATCTACCACACCGGAAGCGCTACGAAAACTGACAACGGAATGCGCGCAGTCAGTCTGCAACAACTTATGACATGGAAGGACACCCGATGGATACCCAACGATTCCAATCCCAATTTTATTGGCATTTATCGTTTAAATTTTCTGGCGCGATAGCGGCCTGTCTGTGCTTGTCTCTCGCAGGGACGGGGCTTGTTAACGCTGATGACTCACTCCCTTCCAGCAATTATGCGCCACCTGCCGGGGGAACATTCTTTTTGCTCGCTGACAGCAGTTTTAGCAGCAATGAAGAGGCTAAAGTGCGGCTGGAAGCTCCGGGGCGTGATTATCGGCGTTATCAGATGGAAGAATACGGCGGCGTGGATGTTCGCCTGTATCGTATTCCTGACCCAATAGCGTTCCTGCGTCAGCAGAAAAACCTGCATCGCATTGTGGTACAGCCGCAATATCTGGGCGACGGTCTGAACAATACGCTGACCTGGCTGTGGGATAACTGGTACGGCAAATCTCGCCGCGTGATGCAGCGTTCTTTCTCTTCTCAGTCGCGGCAGAATGTAACTCAGGCATTACCGGAATTGCAGCTTGGCAATGCCATCATCAAACCTTCCCGTTATGTACAAAACAACCCGTTTTCACCGCTGAAGAAATACCCGCTGGTGGAGCAGTTTCGTTACCCACTATGGCAGGCAAAACCAGTCGAGCCACAACAAGGCGTAAAACTGGACGGTGCATCCAGTAATTTCATCTCGCCGCAGCCGGGCAATGTCTATATTCCTCTCGGCAAACAAGAGCCTGGACTGTACCTCGTCGAGGCGATGGTAGGCAGTTATCGGGCGACAACAGTGGTATTTGTTTCCGATACCGTGGCGCTCAGCAAAGTGTCGGGTAACGAACTTCTGGTGTGGACCGCTGGCAAAAAGCAGGGTGAAGCGAAGCCTGGCTCCGAGATCCTGTGGACTGACGGTTTTGGCGTGATGACTCGCGGCGTTACTGATGACAGCGGTGCCTTGCAGTTACAACATATATCGCCTGAACGTTCATACATTCTTGGTAAAGATGCTGAAGGCGGCGTTTTTGTATCCGAGAATTTCTTCTACGAAAGCGAAACCTATAACACCCGTTTGTATATCTTTACCGACCGCCCGCTATACCGCGCAGGCGACCGTGTTGATGTCAAAGTGATGGGGCGCGAGTTTCACGGCCCGCTGCATTCATCCCCTATCGTAAGTGCTCCGGCGAAACTCTCGGTGCTGGATGCCAACGGTAGTCTGTTGCAAACCGTCAATGTCGCGCTTGATGCGCGTAATGGCGGGCAGGGGAGTTTCCGCCTGCCAGAAAATGCCGTTGCCGGAGGTTATGAGTTACGCCTGGCTTACCGCAACCAGGTCTATAGCAGCAGTTTTCGCGTGGCAAACTACATCAAACCGCATTTTGAGATTGGCTTAGCCCTCGACAAAAAAGATTTCAAAACTGACGAAGCGGTCAGCGGTAAACTACAACTGCTCTACCCGGATGGTGAGCCAGTAAAAAATGCTCGGGTGCAGTTAAGTTTGCGCGCCCAACAATTGTCGATGGTTGGCAACGATTTGCGTTATGCCGGGCGTTTCCCGGTGTCGCTTGAAGGCAGCGAAACGGTTTCAGACGATAGCGGTCATGTGGCGTTAAATCTTCCCGCTGCCGATAAACCGAGCCGTTATTTATTAACTGTCTCCGCCAGCGACGGCGCGGCGTATCGTGTTACCACCACCAAAGAGATCCTCATTGAACGCGGTCTTGCACATTACACACTAAGCACCGCCGCACAATACAGCAGAAGTGGCGAGCCGGTGGTATTCCGTTATGCCGCGCTGGAGGCTTCAAAACAGGTTCCCGTTAAGTACGAGTGGTTGCGTCTGGAAGACCGCACAAGCTACAGCGGTGACCTGGCGTCTGGCGGTAAATCCTTCACCGTTAATTTCGATAAACCCGGCAACTACAATCTGACTTTGCGTGATAAAGACGGCCTGATTCTCGCCGGGTTAAGCCATGCGGTCAGCGGTAAGGGCAGCATGGCGCATACCGGTACGGTAGATATTGTGGCGGATAAAACGCTCTATCAGCCCGGCGAAACCGCGAAGATGCTGATCACTTTCCCGGAACCGATTGATGAAGCGTTGCTGACGCTGGAGCGTGATCGCGTTGAACAGCGGTCGCTGTTATCGCAACCAGCAAGCTGGCTAACACTGCAACGTTTAAACGATACCCAGTATGAAGCCCGCGTTCCGGTGAGTAATACCTTTGCGCCTAACATCACCTTTTCGGTGCTGTATACCCGTAACGGGCAGTACAGTTTTCAGAATGCCGGGATCAAAGTCGCCGTTCCCCAGTTAGATATTCGGGTGAAAACGGGCAAAACCCATTACCAGCCAGGCGAACTGGTAAATGTGGAATTAACCTCATTGCTGAAGGGCAAACCTGTTTCTGCACAACTAACGGTTGGCGTGGTCGATGAAATGATCTACGCGCTGCAACCGGAGATTGCGCCAAATATCGGCAAATTTTTCTATCCGCTGGGGCGTAACAATGTGCGTACCAGTTCCAGCCTGTCATTTATCAGCTACGACCAGGCACTCTCCAGCGAGCCGGTTGCGCCAGGAGCAACAAACCGCAGCGAGCGGCGAGTGAAAATGCTGGAACGCCCACGGCGCGAAGAGGTTGATACCGCGGCATGGATGCCATCGCTAACAACGGACAAACAAGGCAAAGCATATTTCACGTTCCTGATGCCGGATTCGTTAACCCGTTGGCGCATTACCGCACGTGGGATGAACGGCGACGGGCTGGTCGGGCAGGGGCGTGCTTATTTGCGCTCGGAAAAAAATCTCTACATGAAGTGGAGTATGCCAACGGTGTATCGCCTGGGCGACAAACCGGCGGCAGGGCTGTTTATTTTCAGTCAGCAGGATAACGAACCGGTAGAGCTGGTAAGTAAATTTGCGGGTGTTGAAATGCGCCAGACGCTGACGTTGCATAAAGGGGCTAACTATATTTTGCTGACGCAGGACATTCAGCAATCTGGTTTGCTAAGCGCAGAATTGCAACAAAATGGGCAAGTGCAGGACAGCATTAGCACAAAACTGTCTTTTGTTGATAACACCTGGTCCGTTGAACAGCAGAAAAACGTCATGCTCGGCGGTGGCGATAACACGCTGATGTTGCCAGAGCTGGCGAGTAACATCCGACTACAAAGCAGCGAAACGCCGCAGGAGATTTTCCGTAATAACCTCGACGCGTTAGTCGATGAACCCTGGGGGGGCGTAATCAACACCGGTAGCCGTCTGCTCCCCCTAAGCCTTGCCTGGCGTGCGCTTGCCGATCATCAGAGTGCTGCCGCCAACGACATTCGTCAGATGATTCAGGATAACCGTTTGCGGCTGATGCAACTGGCGGGGCCAGGCGCGCGCTTTACCTGGTGGGGTGAAGATGGCAATGGCGATGCCTTCCTGACAGCATGGGCATGGTATGCCGACTGGCAGGCCAGTCAGGCGCTTGGCGTAACGCAACAACCTGAATACTGGCAGCATATGCTCGACAGCTACGCAGAGCAGGCGGATAACATGCCGTTACTGCATCGGGCGCTGGTGCTGGCGTGGGCGCAGGAGATGAATCTGCCGTGCAAAACGTTGCTGAAAGGGCTGGATGAAGCGGTTTCCCGGAAAGAAATCAAAGCGCTCTCAGAGGAAGACACTCGTGATATCAATGATAGCCTGATCCTCGATGCGCCAGAGTCTCCGCTGGCGGATGCGGTGGCAAACGTTTTAACCATGACGTTACTGAAAAAAGCACAGTTGAAGTCCACTGTCATGCCACAGGTCCAGCAGTATGCGTGGGATAAAGCGGCAAACAGCAACCAACCGCTGGCGCACACGGTTGTGTTGCTTAATAGCGGTGGCGACTCCACCCAGGCTGCGGCCATTTTAAGTGGTTTAACCGCCCAGCAATCCAGTATCGAACGTGCACTGGCCATGAACTGGCTGGCGAAATATATGGCAGCGATGCCTCCCGTAGTGTTACCCGCACCTGCGGGCGCATGGGCTAAACAAAAGGCGACTGGCGGGGGCGAATACTGGCGTTGGGTTGGTCAGGGGGTGCCAGACATTCTCTCTTTTGGTGACGAATTATCGTCGCAAAACGTGCAGGTCCGTTGGCGTGAACCGGCAAAAACTGCTCAACAAAGTAACATTCCGGTGACCGTTGAACGCCAGTTGTATCGGCTGATCCCGGGGGATGAAGAGATGAGCTTTACTCTGCAGCCGGTTACCAGTAGTGAGATTGACAGCGATGCGCTGTATCTCGATGAAATCACTCTCACCAGTGAGCAGGATGCGCCGCTGCGCTACGGTCAGGTGGAAGTACCGCTACCGCCGGGAGCTGATGTTGAACGGACAACGTGGGGCATCTCAGTCAACAAGCCCAACACCGCGAAACAGCAGGGGCAGTTGCTGGAAAAAGCGCGTAATGAAATGAGCGAGTTGGCTTATATGGTGCCGGTGAAAGAATTTGCAGGAACGGTCACTTTCCACCATCTGCTGCGCTTCTCGCAAAAAGGGCAATTCGTTTTACCGCCCGTTCGTTATGTGCGTTCCTATGCGCCTGCGCAGCAAAGCGTTGCGGCAGGTAGCGAATGGCGCGGGATGCAGGTGAAATAAGTGAACTGGAGCAGAATCGTCTGGCTATTGACGCTGGTTACGCTGTCAACGTTTGCGGAGGAGACGCCGTTACAACTGGCACTGCGGGGGGCGCAGCATGATCAACTGTATCAGTTGACGCCATCGGGCGTGACAAACGTCTCTACGCTACCTGACACGCTCACTACGCCGTTAGGGAGCTTATGGAAGCTGTATGTTTATGCCTGGCTTGAGGATACTCATCAGCCGGAGCAGCCCTACCAGTGTCGCGGTAACTCTCCGGAAGAAGTCTATTGCTGTCAGGCGGGGGAGAGCATTACGCGCGAAACGGCGTTGGTGCGTTCCTGTGGTCTCTACTTTTCGCCGCAGCGGTTGCACATCGGTGCGGATGCGTGGGGGCAATACTGGCAACAGCGCCAGGCACCAACCTGGTTAGCATCGCTTTCTACGCTGAAACCCGAAACGTCGGTAACCGTTAAATCGTTGCTTGATTCACTGGCGACGTTACCTGCGCAAAACAAAGCCCAGGAAATATTACTGGACGTGGTGCTGGACGATTCGAAAATTGGCGTAGCGTCCATGCTCGGTAGTCGGGTACGAGTGAAAACCTGGAGCTGGTTTGCCGATGATAAACAGGAAATCCGTCAGGGCGGTTTTGCTGGTTGGTTAACTGATGGTACGCCGCTATGGGTTACAGGCAGCGGCACCAGCAAAACGGTATTGACCCGTTACGCGACGATTCTTAATCAGGTTTTGCCTGTACCGACGCAAGTTGCCAGTGGGCAATGTGTACTGGTGGATCTGTTTGCTCGTTATCCGGTGAAAAAAATCACTGCGGAAAAGAGTACGACGGCAGTAAAACCCGGCGTGCTCAATGGGCGCTATCGAGTGACGTTTGCCAATGGTAACCATATTACGTTGGTCAGCCACGGTGAGACGACCTTACTTACGGAAAATGGCAAACTGAAATTGCAGTCGCATTTCGATCGTGAAGAGTACGTTGCCAGAGTGCTGGATCGCGAGGCGAAAAGTACGCCCCCTGAGGCAGCGAAAGCCATGACCGTGGCGATTCGCACATTTTTACAGCAAAACGCCGATCGGGAAGGCGATTGCCTGACAATCCCGGACAGCAGCGCCACTCAGCGCGTTTCTGCTTCGCCAGCCACCACGGGCGCGCGGACGATGACCGCCTGGACGCAGGATCTCATCTATGCGGGCGATCCGGTTCATTATCATGGCAGTCGCGCTGCTGAAGGAACGCTGTCCTGGCGGCAAGCCACCGTCCAGGCGGGGCAGGGAGAGCGTTACGACCAGATACTCGCCTTTGCTTATCCCGACAACAGCCTTAGCCGCTGGGGAGCACCACGCTCTACTTGCCAGTTATTACCGAAAGCGAAAGCCTGGCTGGCGGAAAAAATGCCACAGTGGCGGCGCGCGTTACAAGACGAGACGGGGTACAACGAGCCAGACGTATTCGCGGTGTGCCGTTTAGTCTCGGGGTTCCCCTATACCGATCGGCAGCAAAAAAGGCTATTTATTCGTAATTTTTTTACACTTCAGGATCGACTGGATTTAACTCATGAGTACCTGCATCTTGCCTTTGATGGATACCCCACCGGGCTGGATGAGAACTATATCGAAGCGCTGACCCGACAATTATTAATGGACTAATGCTATGCGAAAGATATTTCTTCCGTTGTTACTGGTGGCACTTTCGCCTGTTGCCCACAGCGAAGGAGTGCAGGAAGTCGAAATTGATGCACCGCTTTCTGGCTGGCATCCGGCAGAGGGTGAAGATGCCAGTTTTTCACAATCGATCAATTACCCCGCGTCGTCCGTCAATATGGCTGATGATCAAAATATCTCTGCGCAGATCCGCGGCAAAATAAAAAATTATGCTGCGGCGGGCAAAACCCAGCAGGGGCGATTGGTGGTCAACGGTGCCAGTATGCCGCAGAGAATTGAATCTGATGGTTCATTTGCGCGCCCTTATATTTTTACCGAAGGCAGCAACAGTGTGCAGGTCATCAGCCCCGATGGGCAAAGCCGACAAAAAATGCAGTTTTACTCTACACCGGGGGCTGGTGCAATTCGCGCGCGTTTACGGTTAGTTCTTTCATGGGATACGGATAATACCGATCTCGATCTCCATGTCGTCACGCCGGATGGTGAACACGCCTGGTACGGTAATACAGCGCTGAAAAATAGTGGCGCACTGGATATGGATGTCACGACAGGTTACGGACCAGAGATTTTCGCTATGCCTGCGCCGATTCACGGGCGCTATCAGGTGTATATCAACTACTATGGCGGACGCAGCGAAACGGAATTGACGACTGCTCAACTGACGCTCATCACTGATGAAGGCTCGGTCAATGAAAAACAGGAAACTTTTGTTGTCCCGATGCGTAATGCTGGTGAACTGACGCTGGTGAAAAGTTTTGACTGGTAATTAATGAGGTTACCTTCACTGTCGTTGTTTAAGAAAACGCCCGATGACTTTCGCTATCGGGCGTTTTTGTTTATTAATTCAACCGTTCAATCACCATCGCAATTCCCTGACCACCACCAATACATAGCGTTGCCAGCCCCAGCGTTTTATCGCGTGCCTGCATTGCATGTAACAGAGTGACCAGAATACGTGCACCGCTGGCACCGATAGGATGCCCGAGCGCGATAGCCCCGCCGTTAACATTCACTTTCTCAGGATCAAAGCCCAGGGTTTTCCCTACGGCAAGGAACTGCGCAGCAAACGCTTCATTGGCTTCGATAAGATCAATATCTGCCAGTTGCAGCCCTGCCAGTTGTAACGCTTTTTGTGTGGCAGGTACTGGCCCCATTCCCATCAACGCGGGAGCCACGCCGCCGCTGGCATAGCTTTTAATGCGAGCCAGTGGTTTAAGGCCTGCCGCCAGCGCCGCCGATTCTTCCATAATCACCAGTGCGGCAGCACCGTCGTTAATGCCTGAAGCATTCCCGGCAGTGACCGTTCCGGCTTTGTCGAAGGCCGGGCGCAATGCAGCCAGAGCTTCTGCAGTAGAATCTGCTTTCGGGAATTCATCGCGATCGAAGACGATGGTTTTCTTCCGTGTGACGACATTTACCGGGACAATTTCGGCTGTAAAAGCACCAGATTCAATTGCCGCTGCCGCTTTACGCTGTGAATTTAGTGCCAGTTCATCCTGCATTTCACGGGTAATTCCGTACTGTTTGGCCACGTTTTCGGCGGTAATCCCCATATGATAACCGTGGGTGGCGCACATCAGACCATCGCGCAGGATTACGTCATAAACCTGTCCGTCTCCCAGACGATAACCTGAGCGTGCTTTTGCATCGAGTAAGTAGGGCGCTAAACTCATGTTCTCCATTCCACCCGCGACGATGCTCTGCGCCTGACCGGCCTGAATCGCCTGGGCGGCAAGCGCCACGCTTTTCAGACCCGAGCCACACACTTTGTTGATCGTAAATCCGCACACCGTTTCTGCCAGCCCGCTTTTAAGCAATGCCTGACGCGCCGGGTTTTGCCCTAAACCCGCCTGCAGGACGTTACCCATAATCACTTCATCTACGTGTTGTGAGTCAATTTTTGCGCGTTCAATGGCGGCCTGGATCACCGTTGCCCCTAGATCGATAGCGCTGGTGGAGGCGAGTGAACCGTTAAAACTACCGATGGCAGTACGTACCGCACTGACGATGACACAATTTTTCATTTTATATTCCTTCTGTCTGTAGAGTTGCCGTCAGAACAGCGTTAAACCAATGACGAAAATGACGCCGGAGAAGAGCAGGGCAGTGATGCAATAGCCCATGATGTCGCGGACACCGAGTCCGGCGATTGCCAGTGCTGGCAGCGCCCAGAACGGTTGGGCCATGTTCATCCATTGCTCGCCGTAGGCGATCGCCATTACGGATTTACCCAGATCTGCGCCCAGTGCCTGGGCTGCGGGTATCACAAATGGCCCCTGAATAACCCAGTGACCACCGCCAGAAGGTACGGCGAAGTTGATCAGCGCAGAGCTAAAGAAGGTCATTACCGGGAAGGTGTCCTTATTTGCGACATTGATGAAAAATTCGGTAATGAGTCCGCCGAGGCCTGAGTGTTCCATCATTAACTGGATCCCGGCGTAGAAGGGGAATTGCACCAGAATACCGGCGGTACTGCGTGCTGCCGCACTGATAGCACGCATATAAGCCATTGGTGTTTTATGCAGTAGCAGGCCCGCAATCATAAACATCAGATTGACGGTATTTATGGTGATGTTGAAACCATGTTCGATGAAGTACATCGCCAGGTAAGCGATACCGAGTGCACCAATGATCAACGTCAGGATGCGACTTTCCTCCAGTCGCTCGGATGGTGGGGCATCTTTCGGTAGCTGCTTCTGAAAATCAGCCTCTTCCTGGAGTAGTTTCGGATCGATACTCACCACGTCTGACGGTTTTGGCATCATCATGCGGGTGATAAACGGCATCACCACAATCAATGCCACAGTGATGAAAATGTTAAAACCACTGAACAGAGTATCGCCCACCGGGATAAGCCCGGCGATATGCTCAACCGGGTTGCCCGGTGTGGCAGCCAACAGAGGCATTGAGCCAGAGAAGCCGCCGCCCCAGGTGAGAAAACCAATGTAGGCGCAGGCAATGAGCAACGGATAATCAGAACCGGGTACTCGCCGGGCGACTTCACGGGCGAACATTGCGCCAACAACCAGACCAAATCCCCAGTTGATGACACAAGCGACTGAGCCAAAGAAAGTGACCAGCATGACGCCCTGTACGGGCGTCTTTGCAGCGGAGGCGGCAGTACGCAGCAAGCTTTTCACCGGAGCGGAGCTGGCAAGGGCATGACCGGTAACGATGATAAGCGCCATCTGCATACCGAATGCCAGCAAGTTCCAGAAACCGTCACCCCACATTTTCACCATGTTGATCGGCGTTTGTGGTGTTAACCAAAGCGCGATCACGAATGTTAGCAACGTCAGCAACATGGCAAAGATCAGGGGATCGGGAAGCCACCGGCTGACAAAACGCGTCATAAAACGCGAGATGCGACCAATCATAAATCACCCCGTTGCGTATTCAGATCGGTGGCTACTTCAAAATGAGCTTCGGTTTTGGCACGCACGGTGGCTAAATCACATCCGTCGGCAATTTCGGTGAGCCACATTTTGCCGTCAACGAAACGAAAGACTGCCAGTTCTGTTACCAGCATATGCACCGCGTGTTGCGCAGTGAGCGGCATGGTGCAGCGGCGCAAGATTTTTGGTGAACCATCTTTGGCGCAATGTTCCATGGCAATGATCACTTTGCGCGACCCGGTCACCAGATCCATCGCTCCACCCATACCGGGCACCATTTTCCCAGGCACTACCCAGTTCGCGAGGTTGGCTTCTTCGTCTACCTGTAAACCACCGAGCACGCAGGCATCAATATGGCCGCCGCGGATCAGTGCAAATGACATGGCGCTGTCAAACATGGCTGCTCCAGGCAAAACACCGCATGGTTGTCCGCCAGCGTTCACCAGATCAGGGTGTGCCGTTGTCACCGGGCCTAGCCCCAAAAAACCGTTTTCCGATTGCAGAGTGATATGAATGCCTTCTGGCAAATAGTTGGCGACCATCGTCGGCAGACCAATGCCCAGATTCACGATGTCACCATCACGAAGCTCTTGCGCCACACGGCGCGCAATACGTTGTTTCGCATCCATTATTTGCTCTCCTGTGAAACGATGATGTGGTCGATAACGGCACCAGGGGTGACAATATGGTCAGGTTGCAACTCTCCGGTTTCGACCAGTTCATCTGGCTCTACCAGCGTGATATCAGCCGCAAGGGCAATCAGGGGGTTAAAGTTGCGGGCGCTAAGTTGATAGGTCTGGTTGCCAAGTGTGTCGCAACGATGAGCGCGAATTAGCGCCAGGTCGGCGCGCAGTGGACGCTCAAGTAACCAGGTTTTGCCGTCGAGTGTCAGCGTCTGTTTGCCTTCCTCTACGACGGTTCCGACACCGGTTGGAGTGAGAAAGCCACCAAGTCCGGCACCACCACAGCGAATTTGCTCGATTAGCGTACCTTGTGGCACCAGAACGACGTCCATTTCACCAGATATCATGCGCCGACCTGTTTCCGGGTTGGTGCCGATATGTGAAGCAATCACTTTGCGGACACGACCATTGACGATGAGCGGGCCGATGCCGGTATCAACAAACGCGGTATCATTGGCTATCAATGTCAGGTCGCGAACGCCTGATTCCAGTAATGCTTCAACCAGGCGGGATGGAGTGCCAATCCCCATAAATCCGCCCACCATGATGGTCATGCCGTCACGAAAGAAGCCGGAGGCGTCTTGTAATGTCATCAATTTTGTTTTCATTATTTATCCCTCTTGCATACACCGTTGTGGGTACAGTCAGGGAATAGCAAGGGGAGTGCCAGAATGAGAATATTTGCTGTTGTTTTTTAACTGGTTGAATAATAAAGAGTAAGTTAGAAGGGGATGACGAAGGTGAATGATCGGCTATGCAGAAATTTGCGCACTGTGCAAATTTCTGCATAGCAAGTTTTGGTGTTATACATCCGCTGGATCGATACCGTATTCCTGAAGTTTATACATCAATGCACGGCGACTGATGCCCAGCATTAAAGCCGTGCGGGTTCGGTTGCCGTCCTGTTGTTCCAGAACTTCCATAATGATGCGTTTTTCGACGCGTTTAATTTCCTCTTTTAAATTACGCTCACCGGCAGGGGCTGTTTTGGCCTCACCAGCGCTACAGACAGGCTGACGAATCTGCGGCGGAAGATCCTCAGAAAAAATGATCGGGCCTGAATTCATCACGACGGCGCGTTCAATGACGTTGGAAAGCTCACGAATATTTCCCGGCCATGACCAGGCTGTAAGCAGTGACATTGCCATCGGATCGATATCGATAATATCGCGCTGATTCTCACTACTGAATTTTTGCAAAAAGTGATTAGCTAACAGGGAAATATCTTCCCGACGATCGCGCAGAGGTGGCAGTATTAAATGAATAACGTTAAGGCGATAAAAGAGATCTTCACGGAAAGTGCCTTCTTTAACCATTGCCTGCAAGTCGCGGTTGGTGGCAGCAATGATGCGGATATCAACTTTTATGGTTTGATGGCCGCCTATCCGTTCAAATTCCCGTTCCTGAAGAATGCGTAGTAATTTGGCTTGCAGTACCAGCGGCATTTCGCCAATTTCGTCGAGGAGCAGAGTACCTTCGTTGGCGCGTTCAAATAATCCCTGACGCAAGGATTGTGCACCAGTAAATGCGCCTTTTTCATGACCAAACAGTTCACTTTCGAGCAACGATTCCGGTAGCGCCGCGCAGTTGACTTTAATAAATGGCCCCTTTGCCCGCCGCGAATTGTAGTGAATCGCTCTGGCAATCAATTCTTTTCCGGTGCCACTTTCACCGCTAATCAAGACGCTGGCCTGAGAAAGGGCAATTTTGGCGGTGTCTTTGCAGATGTCCATCATCGCCGGGCTGTTGGTGAGAATGTGCCCCCATTGCCAACTGGTGCTCAGTGCCTGGTGCAGATGGCGGATCTCTTTTTTCATTGACTGGAGTTGTAAAGCTCGCTGAACGATTAAATTCAACTCATCGAGATCAAACGGTTTGATAACATAGTCGAAGGCACCGCAACGTAGTGCTTCGACGGCGGTTTCCACTTCAGCATAGGCCGTCATCAGAATAACGGGGGTTCGGGTTTCACGGCTGCGCATCTCCTTTAGTGCCTTGATGCCGTCCATCTCTGGCATGCGGATATCCATCAGCACCACGTCAGGGTGAATATCGGCAAACAGTTGTAATGCTGTGCGTCCGTTGTTCGCACAATGTGTTTCGTATCCTTGTAGTGCAAAAGCGGTGCTCAGCATACGGCGAACATTATCTTCATCATCAACAATAAGGATGCGATTAATAGCGGTCATACGGTCTGATTTCCCTGCGGGTTGATCGGTAAAATAAGGGTGAAGGTTGCGCCGCAGCCCGGCAAACTGGCCACGCGAATATCCCCCTGATGGGCGTTAATGATGCGCTGACTTAACGCCAGACCAAGCCCTGTTCCTGAGGCTTTGGTGGTGAAAAAGGGATCGAAGATCTTTTTTTGCAGCGAGAGATCAATGCCACAGCCGTTGTCTTCTATCGAAATGGCCTGTTGTGAGTCACTGTACTGCCAGGTTCGAATGCGAATTTTCCCTCGTGCACTGATAGCCTGGACGACATTGATCAGGATATTCAGTAGTACCTGTTTGAGCAGTTCACGATCGGCGCTAATCGGGCTTAATTCATCATCCAGTTCGCTTATGAAGTCGACCCGCGCTTGTACTCCGGCGGTTTGTACCAGTACCAGAGTTTCTTCAATCAATGCATTAAGGCTGACTTGTTGCCATTGACTGTGGCGTGGGCGTGAAAAATCGAGCAATTGCTGAATGACTTTGTTAATTGAGTCGATTTCTTTGAGCACAACGGACAGATATTCCTGATGTATTAGGTCACTGGTTTGTTGGCGTAGGATCTGCACATAACCACGGATAGCCGTCAGCGGATTACGTACTTCATGCGCCACGCCTGCCATCAGTTCACCCAGGGTGGCGAGGCGTTCAGCTTGCGCCATGCGGCGTTGGGTTTCTTTTCGGGCAGTTAAATCAGAGAAAATCACCAAAGCACCTATCATTTCACCATGCGTGTTATGAATACGACTGGTAGTGACACTGAGTTCAATGGTGCGGTCACGGCCTGGAAAACTGATTTCCAGTGCCACGTGTTCGGTGCCATGTTCCAGCGTATCCAGTACAGGACTGTAGAACTGAGTATTGTCGAACAACATGGCGTAAGGCTGCCCTACCAGTTCATGACGTTGATAGCCAGTGATGATTTCTGCTGCGGGGTTCATGGTGGTTACATCACCCTGGCGGTCAATGGCAATGACGCCATCGGCAGCGTTTTCAATAATCAGATCGTTAAGTGTCCGCGTTTCACGCAGTGCCTGGGCGAGGTTGTTAACACTCTGGCTGATTTGCCCCATTTCACCGGGCAATTGTGGTAATCGGGTAGGAATATTTTGCGCCAGAGTCGAGAGGCCATCGGTGATGATATCTATATTGGCGCTCAGGCGACGGGAGAAGAGCACAATCAACAGCAGGCTAATCAGCAAACCGGCGGTGAGCACAATGATAATCCTCACATCCATTTTCCAGGCCTGGCGTTGAATATCTTCGGTTAATTCATTGGCCCAGATATAACCGAGGACTTCACCATTACGTTCAATGGGAATCATTGAATTCAGAATATCGCCGCGAACTTGCCTGCCTGAATAAACTAAAGGTGTATTTGTACGCATTACTTCGCGACCAGGGTGATCCGCGGCGATAGTAACGCCCACATTATTCTGATATAGCGCTGAAGGCGCGTAGGTGATTATCGCATCCAGCGTCTTGTTGTAATAACCAGCACCTATCCCAGGGAAGGCGTGAGTGATATTTTCGGTAATGGGAGCAAGTTCTGCGTTCAATGCGCGGATACGCTCTTCACGCGGTAAGTTGTTGTAGAGATCGTAGCGATCGCCTAGCGCCTGATTAAGCAGATTGACCACTGCAGAAAGTTTTTTCTCTTTTTCAGATAAGACTGCTGAACGTCCTTCCGTTTCTACGATATAACCAATAGTAAGCGTTGGGACAATGACCATCAGGATTGCCATCAGGATCATTTGATTGCGTAAGCGGCGTGGATAAATCCACTTCATATAATTCATGCTGAAATCCACCAATCTTGTCCGGTATATGACGATTATCGGGGGTTAAGGTGATGATTTCTCGGCGGTGTATCATATTACCGGGATGACAGAACATTGCGGTGGCACGTTTTTACCGCTACCTTAACCACACTCCATCGGTCACCTGAGGCGGAGCTTCGCCCCTTTGAAATACCTTGCTTCTTTTCGTACAACCCTGAAAGTTTCGCGCTATATGTTCAGAGCATTGGCGTTATTGCTCTGGCTGTTGATTGCTTTCTCATCAGTGTTTTACATCGTCAATGCTCTGCATCAGCGAGAATCTGAGATTCGTCAGGAATTTAACCTGAGCTCCGATCAGGCTCAGCGGTTTATCCAACGCACTTCTGATGTGATGAAAGAGCTGAAGTACATTGCCGAAAATCGCTTGTCTGCAGAAAACGGCGTACTTTCCCCGCGTGGGCGGGAAACGCAAACGGATGTGCCCGAGTTCGAACCGCTGTTTGCCGATTCTGACTGTTCCGCGATGAGTAACACCTGGCGGGGATCTCTGGAGTCGCTGGCATGGTTTATGCGCTACTGGCGCGATAATTTCTCTGCAGCTTACGATCTCAACCGCGTATTTTTGATCGGCAGCGATAACCTCTGCATGGCAAACTTTGGTTTGCGTGATATGCCTGTTGAACGCGATACCGCCTTGAAAGCTCTGCATGAGCGCATCAATAAGTATCGTAATGCGCCGCAGGATGACAGTGGCAGCAACCTCTATTGGATCAGCGAAGGCCCGCGCCCTGGCGTCGGGTATTTCTACGCGCTGACGCCGGTTTATCTGGCGAACCGTTTGCAGGCCTTGTTGGGCGTTGAACAAACCATTCGGATGGAGAACTTCTTTTTACCGGGTACATTACCGATGGGAGTCACCATCCTTGATGAGAATGGTCATACCCTGATTTCGTTGACCGGACCGGAAAGTAAAATCAAAGCTGAACCGCGTTGGATGCAGGAACGCTCCTGGTTCGGTTATACACCAGGTTTCCATGAGCTGGTGCTGAAGAAAAATCTGCCGCCGTCATCGTTAAGCATTGTTTACTCGGTGCCCGTTGATCAGGTGCTGGAACGCATACGTATGCTGATCCTCAACGCGATTTTGCTCAATGTGATCACCGGGGCGGCGTTGTTTACTCTCGCGCGGATGTATGAGCGGCGTATTTTCATTCCGGCGGAAAGCGACGCCCAGCGTCTGGAGGAGCATGAGCAGTTTAACCGCAAGATTGTCGCCTCCGCGCCGGTCGGGATCTGCATTTTGCGTACCGCTGATGGCGTCAATATTTTGAGTAACGAACTGGCGCATACCTATCTCAATATGCTTACGCATGAGGATCGCCAGCGGCTGACGCAAATTATTTGCGGTCAACAGGTCAATTTTGTCGATGTCCTGACCAGCAACAATACCAATCTGCAAATCAGTTTCGTCCATTCGCGCTATCGTAATGAAAACGTGGCGATTTGCGTACTTGTCGATGTTTCTTCACGTGTGAAGATGGAAGAGTCGCTGCAAGAGATGGCGCAGGCAGCAGAACAGGCGAGCCAATCGAAATCGATGTTCCTTGCTACCGTCAGCCACGAGCTGCGTACACCACTGTACGGCATTATCGGTAACCTGGATCTATTGCAAACTAAAGAGTTACCGAAAGGCGTTGACCGTCTGGTGACGGCAATGAACAACTCTTCCAGTCTGCTGTTGAAAATTATCAGCGACATTCTCGATTTTTCGAAGATTGAATCGGAACAGTTGAAGATAGAACCGCGTGAGTTTTCACCGCGTGAAGTGATGAACCATATCACCGCCAACTATTTGCCTCTGGTGGTGCGTAAACAGCTTGGTTTGTACTGCTTTATTGAACCGGATGTGCCGGTAACCTTAAACGGTGATCCGATGCGTTTACAGCAGGTCATCTCCAACCTGTTGAGTAACGCCATAAAATTTACCGATACCGGCTGCATTGTTCTGCATGTCCGTGCCGATGGTGATTATCTTTCTATTCGCGTTCGCGATACCGGCGTGGGTATCCCGGCGAAAGAAGTGGTGCGGCTGTTTGATCCCTTCTTCCAGGTGGGGACAGGCGTTCAGCGTAACTTCCAGGGAACCGGTCTGGGGCTGGCGATTTGTGAAAAATTGATCAGCATGATGGACGGTGACATCTCGGTGGAGTCTGAACCTGGTATGGGAAGCCAGTTTACCGTGCGTATTCCACTGTACGGCGCACAATATCCACATAAAAAAGGCGTTGAAGGGTTAACGGGTAAACGCTGTTGGTTGGCGGTACGCAATGCGTCGCTATGCCAATTTATCGAAACCAGTTTGCAGCGCAGTGGTGTAGTCGTTACAACATATGAAGGTCAGGAACCGTCACCTGAGGATGTGTTGATTACTGATGAGCCGCTGAGTGAAAAATGGCAGGGCAGAGCGGTGGTGACTTTCTGCCGCCGACATATTGGCATTCCGCTGGAAAGAGCGCCCGGTGAATGGGAGCATAGCGTTGCTTCGTCGCATGAACTGCCTGTGCTACTGGCGCGTATCTATCGGGTTGAGATGGAAAATGATGATCCTGGCAACGTTCTGCCGCTGGCGGACAAAGAGTCTACCAGCAACGACGACATGATGATTCTGGTGGTTGATGATCATCCTATTAACCGTCGCTTATTGGCCGATCAGCTCGGATCGTTGGGTTATCAGTGTAAGACCGCGAATGATGGTATCGATGCGCTTAATGTTCTTAGCAAGAATCACATTGATATCGTGCTTAGTGACGTTAACATGCCGAATATGGATGGTTACCGGTTAACGCAGCGTATTCGCCAATTGGGGCTAACATTGCCGGTAATCGGGGTGACAGCCAATGCGTTGGCCGAAGAGAAGCAGCGATGCCTGGAGTCCGGGATGGATAGTTGTCTGTCGAAGCCGGTGACGCTGGATGTCATAAAACAGACGCTGACGATGTATGCCGAAAGAGTCAGGAAAGCGCGGAAATCATCGTAGGGTGCGGTCGGTGTAAATGTCTGATGCGACGCTGGCACGTCGTATCAGGCCTGCGTTTGTGCAATCTATTGAAATATTGGGATTTGTAGGCCGGATAAGGTGTTTACACCGCATCCGACCTGTTGGCTGGCTAAATTACTCTTTATCCGCCGGACTTAAGGTAACAGAAGAAAGATAGTTCAGCAGGGCGATATCGTTCTCGACGCCCAGCTTCATCATCGCGGATTTCTTCTGGCTGCTAATGGTCTTGATGCTGCGGTTGAGCTTTTTGGCAATCTCGGTAACCAGGAAACCTTCTGCAAACAGGCGCAGTACTTCACTCTCTTTAGGCGAGAGACGCTTGTCGCCGTAACCACTGGCACTGATTTTCTCCAGCAAACGAGAAACGCTTTCTGGGGTAAATTTCTTGCCTTTTTGCAACGCGGCGAGGGCTTTCGGCAGATCCGTAGGCGCGCCTTGCTTCAGTACGATCCCTTCGATATCCAGGTCCAGTACCGCACTAAGAATTGCCGGGTTGTTGTTCATGGTCAGAACAATGATCGACAGGCTTGGGAAATGGCGCTTGATGTATTTGATCAAGGTGATCCCGTCACCGTATTTATCTCCAGGCATGGAGAGATCGGTAATCAACACGTGCGCGTCCAGTTTCGGCAGATTGTTGATCAGTGCTGTGGAATCTTCAAATTCGCCGACAACATTCACCCACTCAATTTGTTCAAGTGATTTTCGAATACCGAACAGTACTATCGGATGGTCATCGGCAATAATTACGTTCATATTGTTCATGTAATAGGCTACCTTGCTACAGCAAGCTCTTGACATAGCTGTCAATGTCGCTGATGTATTTTTCTGTTCCTGGAACATCCTTCTCACGAATAAGATGTTCCAGCGTTTCACATAACTGCTTGCCGGGTACCAGATTTAGCATGGCAAATACGCCTTTAAGACGATGAGCCGTTTGGGCTAATGCAGCAAAGTCACTGGTTGCTGCTTCAGTATATAGCCTCTTAACATCATCCGGTACTGTGTCTACAAAGAGCGCATAATAGCCGCTGGCATGGAGTTGCGCATTTTCATCTCCACCCATAGGCGATTCTGTCACCTCTTCCTGCGCCAGTTGCACTTCAATTAATTGTAAGACTGCTTCCTGCATAGCATTGCTCATATTGAAATTGACGCACAATTGACCAGGCCCAATTTCCCGTACGCCAGACTCATCATCGCTTAAAAGCAAGCCAGAGGCAGTAAGATTAGACGGATTATCCGTTAAAAAGATATCATAATCCTGACTAATTAATCTTTCATCGGGTGTGATACAGGTTGCACCCCAATTTTCTAACTGGCGAGTGACAATATTCCGAATTTCTGTAGAAGTTACATCCACCATCACGGTGACATCATCCAGTAAACGTTCCTCTTCCTCTTCAACGTCCGGGTCTGCCGGGAGCATTTTGATATGCACGGAGTAGCGTGTACCAAGGCCGTCCCGTGTTTTGATGTTTAAATGACCGCCCAGTTTGCGCGCCAGTTGATCACTCAACCAGAATGCCAGCGGGTCTGCCTTACCATAGCGATCGCTCTGGGTCTGGTTGATGAACGGGAAATGTAAATTATCCATTTCATGAATACTTACACCATCTCCGGTGTCCAGAATACGGAAAGTCAGACGTTCTTCGGAGGATTCATCCTGATCAACCTCGAGGGTAATTTTCCCCAGTTGCGTTGAGGTGACGGCATATTGCATCAGCAGCAGCAAAATATGGCGTAAGGCATCACGATCGCCACGGCGCATGTCATGTGCTTTCAGATGATTGTTAATCAGTAGTTGCAGACCTTTGCGTTTGATCGCAGGCAATACAGAAGGCACCACTTCATCAATTAAATCCTGCACGGAGAAAAGCGCAGTCTCGCTCTTCCAGCTATCGTCCGCCAGCATGTTCGCTAACTGAATTTCATCAACCAGTCGTACTAATACGTCCGCCTGATTCGCCAGTTGTTTGCTTTCCGGCGAGTTAAGTTTTGCTGCGCTTTCTGCAAGCCCCCGGGCTGGCTCCTTCAGTGCGTTACCAATGTTTTGCATAAAAGCCATCCGGCCCTGCTGATTTTTCTCATACAGACGCTGTGCCTGCTTGAGTTTCTTGTTTACCAGCACTTCGCGATCCTGATCGCGAATAATGAAGATTTGTGTACGCGGCGCTACCTGGCTGCGGAACATGCGAATCTCATACAGTTCGTTATTAACAGTCGCCTGAATGATTCCCTGATGTTGCTCTGCCATAGTGGTGATATTTTGCAGATTCAAATGCGGTAGCAGATGGTCGGCAATCTTATTGCTTATTACTGTGCGATTCGATTCCTGATCGTGAACCAGCAGGCCGAGCGGTAGGAGTGACACAATCTCTTCATTTATTGCCCGCAAAATACGCAGTTCGTTATTCACTGCAGTACTGGGGGCTCTTTCCGTGGTGCGGCCGGAGAAATGGCGAAAGGTGGTATAACCAAAAAGCGCCAGCGCCAGCAAACCGATGTTCAGTAGCAGTGGCAGCAGAATGTTTTGCAATGTATCCAGCAGTAAAGTGCCGTAAGGAACCTGCCAGACCAATCGCATATCGGTGGAGTTGAGCGCCGAAGAGATTTCAATTTTAGAACTGTTGAAGTTAATGCTGACGCTATCTGCGGCTTCTTTCTCATTATTATTGTTACCCGTTGCGCCCGCTTCTGGCTCAAGACGGAAGCTATCCAGCGGCATCCCCGGCGGGATCAGGTCATTAATAGGCAGATCAAATGCAACCACCGTCGCCAGATGTCCTGGCTGGTTAAAGGTGGTACGCAAGGTAAAGTAATGGCCGTTCTGCCAGGCAAGACGACGCAGATTAGAAAAACTTTCGCGTTCATCTAGTGCGTTGGCCTGTTGCAGCATCTCCGCGCGACGTGAGTCGACAATGTCACTGACGGTCGACTCTTTGAAACCAGAAGTGAGATCTTTTAATGGCAGAGTAGAGATCAACACCAGGCTGTTATCCTGGCCGTTCAGATAATACATCGACCACGGTACATTTTCTGCGCCCCATAATGTGTCCAGATAAGTAGACATTCGTTGGGTCATCTCAAGCGTTGAATTGTCGTGAGAACCAAAGATCAGGGCTTCTGTTTTGCGGCGTGGTTTTTCCAGATAATAGACATCCTGTTTCAGACGCGTCTCTTGCAAACCTTCACTGGTGGAAGACGAAGTCGTCGCAGCGATGTTGTCGTAGATCTGCCAGGTCACGTAACGCCAGGTATCGACACGCTTTTGTATAGCATGGGTAATGTCGACAATCTGGTAGCTTTTATCTTTTAGCCAGGTGTTGACAGCGCTTTGTACCATCACTCCCATCGTCACAAGTAACACAATGATCAACAGTAAAAAGAAGCGGGTAATGCTCCCCGGTAGGAGTGAAAAGCGGGTCGTGGCCGTTGTCTCTTTCTGACGCATTCGTGTTTATGACCTGTTAAAACTTCTCGAAGTGATAGGGCAGTATAAAGGGTATAGAGCGAAATTCCAGACTATTACCAGATAGATGGTTCTCTCTTCCCCAATGATATTTATCCTTTTGCACGATGGGAAAGAGATGTACATGCGGCATTTTTTTGTACAAATAATCTGCAAAAAGAACAAAGTTAATTACAAATAAGGAAAGATGGCGGGGAATTATAATATTGTTAATTTTATGTGAAATTATTAACAGTTGTTATAATTTTGTATGGGTAGCACAAGAAAATAAAAGTTGTGTAAAGAAGGGTAAAAAAAAACCGGATGCGATGCATCCGGTTGAAATAGGGGTAAACAGACATTCAGAAATGAATGACGGTAATAAATAAAGTTAATGATGATAGCGAGACATATTTTAGTTGCGAGTGAAGATTTTGTTTTGGCATTCAGTGCTATCAACGACTTAAGAATAAGTTATTGATTTTAACCTTGAATTATTATTGCTTGATGTTAGGTGCTTATTTCGCCAATCATCAAGAATCTTAAAAAGTTCCATCACATTTACATTTTGAAACATCTATAGCGATAAATGAAACATCTTAAAAGTTTTAGTATCATATTCGTGTTGGATTATTCTGCATTTTTGGGGAGAATGGACTTGCCGACTGATTAATGAGGGTTAATCAGTATGCAGTGGCATAAAAAAGCAAATAAAGGCATATAACAGAGGGTTAATAACATGAAAGTTAAAGTACTGTCCCTCCTGGTCCCAGCTCTGCTGGTAGCAGGCGCAGCAAACGCTGCTGAAGTTTACAACAAAGACGGCAACAAATTAGATCTGTACGGTAAAGTAGACGGCCTGCACTATTTCTCTGACGACAAGTCTGTAGATGGCGACCAGACCTACATGCGTCTCGGCTTCAAAGGTGAAACTCAGGTTACTGACCAACTGACCGGTTATGGCCAGTGGGAATATCAGATCCAGGGCAACGCTCCGGAAAGCGAAAACAACTCCTGGACCCGTGTGGCATTCGCTGGTCTGAAATTCCAGGATATCGGTTCTTTCGACTACGGTCGTAACTACGGCGTTGTTTACGACGTAACTTCCTGGACCGACGTTCTGCCAGAATTCGGTGGCGACACCTACGGTTCTGACAACTTCATGCAGCAGCGTGGTAACGGCTTCGCGACCTACCGTAACACCGACTTCTTCGGTCTGGTTGACGGCCTGAACTTTGCTGTTCAGTATCAGGGTAAAAACGGTAGCGTAAGCGGCGAAGGCATGACCAACAACGGTCGTGGCGCTCTGCGTCAGAACGGCGACGGCGTTGGCGGTTCTATCACTTATGATTACGAAGGCTTCGGTATCGGTGCTGCAGTTTCCAGCTCCAAACGTACTGATGATCAGAACAGCGCTGCTTACATCGGTAACGGCGACCGTGCTGAAACCTACACTGGTGGTCTGAAATACGACGCGAACAACATCTACCTGGCTGCTCAGTACACCCAGACCTATAACGCAACTCGCGTAGGTTCCTTGGGTTGGGCGAACAAAGCACAGAACTTCGAAGTTGTTGCTCAGTACCAGTTCGACTTCGGTCTGCGTCCGTCTGTAGCATACCTGCAGTCTAAAGGTAAAAACCTGGGTGTCATTGCCGGTCATAACTATGACGACGAAGATATCCTGAAATATGTTGATGTTGGTGCTACCTACTACTTCAACAAAAACATGTCCACCTATGTTGACTACAAAATCAACCTGCTGGACGACAACCGTTTCACCCGCGCTGCTGGCATCAACACTGATGACATCGTAGCTCTGGGTCTGGTTTACCAGTTCTAATCTCGATTTATATCGAACAAAGGGCCTGCGGGCCCTTTTTTCATTGTTTTCAGCGTACAAACTCAGTCTTTTGGTGTACTCTTGCGACCGTTCGCATGAGGATAATCACGTATGGAAATGAACTTTACCCGTGTGGCATTGCTGGCTGCCGCGCTCTTGTTTGTTGGTTGCGATCAAAAACCACAACCCGCCAAACCCAACGCTCCTGAAGTTACCGTTCTTGAAGGCAAAACGATGGGAACCTTCTGGCGTGCCAGCATTCCGGGCATTGACGCCAAACGCAGTGTTGAACTCAAAGAGAAGATCCAGACTCAGTTGGATGCCGACGATCAGCTACTTTCGACTTATAAAAAAGATTCCGCGCTGATGCGTTTTAACGACTCGCAAAGTTTATCGCCGTGGCCGGTAAGTGAAGCGATGGCTGATATCGTCACCACTTCGCTACGCATTGGCGCAAAGACTGACGGTGCGATGGATATTACCGTCGGGCCGCTGGTGAATTTGTGGGGCTTTGGCCCGGAGCAACAGCCGGTACAAATCCCGACCCAGGAACAGATCGACGCGATGAAAGCCAAAACCGGCTTACAGCACCTGACGGTAATTAATCAGTTGCATCAGCAATATCTGCAAAAAGATGTGCCGGACTTATATGTCGATCTCTCCACCGTGGGTGAAGGTTATGCGGCAGATCATCTGGCGCGTCTCATGGAGCAGGAAGGTATTTCCCGCTATCTGGTGTCGGTTGGCGGCGCACTGAACAGCCGGGGCATGAATGGTGAAGGGCAGCCGTGGCGGGTGGCGATCCAAAAACCGACCGATAAAGAGAATGCGGTTCAGGCCGTGGTCGATATCAATGGCCACGGGATTAGCACCTCCGGTAGCTATCGCAACTATTACGAGCTGGACGGCAAACGCCTGTCCCATGTTATCGATCCGCAAACCGGGCGTCCCATCGAACATAATCTGGTGTCCGTGACGGTAATTGCCCCGACGGCGCTGGAGGCCGATGCCTGGGACACCGGGTTAATGGTTCTCGGGCCGGATAAAGCCAAAGAAATCGTTCGCCGGGAAGGGCTGGCGGTTTATATGATCACCAAAGAGGGCGATAGTTTTAAAACCTGGATGTCGCCGCAGTTTAAAAGCTTCCTTATCAGCGAAAAAAATTAAAGCGCAAGATTGTTGGTTTTTGCGTGATGGTGACCGGGCAGACTAGAGGCTATCCTTAACCAGGGAGCTGCTTATGAAAAACGCCACATGCTTAACTGACGATCAACGCTGGCAATCTGTCCTGGCCCGCGACCCGCACACCGACGGCAAATTCGTTTTCGCCGTGCGTACCACGGGCATCTTTTGCCGCCCGTCTTGCCGCGCCAGACATGCCCTGCGGGAAAACGTCTCCTTTTATGCGGATGCCAGCGAGGCGCTTGCCGCAGGTTTTCGCCCCTGCAAACGTTGCCAGCCGGACAAAGCCAATGCCCGGCAAGACCGGTTGGATAAAATCACCCATGCTTGTCGGCTGCTGGAACAAGAAACGCCCGTGACGCTGGAGGCTTTAGCCGACCAGGTGGCGATGAGTCCATTCCACTTACACCGTTTATTTAAAGCTACGACCGGAATGACACCAAAAGCCTGGCAACAGGCCTGGCGCGCTCGTCGCTTGCGCGAATCGTTAACGAAAGGGGAGAGCGTCACCCAGGCGATTCTCCACGCCGGATTTCCCGACGGCAGCAGTTACTACCGTAAAGCCGACGAAACGCTGGGCATGACGGCTAAACAGTTTCGTCATGGTGGCGAAAACCTGGCTGTTCGTTATGCGCTGGCCGATTGTTCGCTGGGGCGTTGCCTGGTGGCGGAAAGCGAGCGGGGGATTTGCGCGATTTTACTGGGCGATGACGATGCGACATTAATTGGCGAGCTACAGCAGATGTTTCCTGCCGCCGACAACGCCCCTGCTGATCCGACATTTCAGCAACATGTGCGCGAGGTCATCGCCAGCCTTAATAACCGTAATACGCCGCTGACGTTACCGTTGGATATTCGCGGCACCGCTTTCCAACAACAAGTCTGGCAAGCATTGCGTTCCATTCCTTGTGGTGAAACAGTGAGTTACCAGCGACTGGCAAATTCCATCGGCAAACCAACAGCGGTGCGTGCAGTGGCAAGTGCTTGCGCCGCCAATAAGTTAGCGATCGTTATACCTTGTCATCGGGTGGTACGTGGCGATGGCGCACTTTCCGGTTACCGCTGGGGTGTTTCGCGTAAAGCGCAATTGCTACGTCGCGAAGCTGAAAATGAGGAGAGGTAATGCTGGATCTGTTCACTGATGCTGAACCCTGGCAAGAACCGCTGGCTTCCGGCGCAGTGATCCTGCGCCGTTTTGCTTTTGATATCGCAGAAGATCTGATGCAGGAGATTAACGGTGTCGCCAACCAGTCGCCGTTTCGCCAGATGGTTACACCGGGTGGGTATACCATGTCGGTGGCAATGACCAACTGTGGACGTCTTGGCTGGACGACTAACCAGCAAGGCTATCTCTATTCGCCTATTGATCCACAAACAAATAAGCCGTGGCCCGCCATGCCGCAAGGCTTTCGTGATTTGTGCCAACGGGCAGCAACGGCGGCGGGGTATCCCGATTTCCAGCCTGACGCTTGCCTTATCAACCGCTACGTCCCTGGCGCGAAACTGTCATTGCATCAGGATAAAGACGAGCCGGATCTGCGCGCGCCAATTGTTTCTGTTTCTCTGGGACTGCCTGCAATTTTCCAGTTTGGCGGCTTGAAACGTAATGATCCGCTAAAACGTCTGTTGCTGGAACATGGCGATGTGGTGGTGTGGGGCGGTGAGTCACGGCTGTTTTATCACGGTATTCAACCGCTAAAAGCGGGATTTCATCCACTGACCGCCGACTGTCGCTACAACCTGACCTTTCGCCAGGCAGGTAAAGAAGAATAAAAATAAGAATTATTATTGCTGTGTGCGCGGAGATGTTTAAACTGCGGGCTGTAATTCATTGTCCGGGTTTTCTACATGGAACTTCTTGTACTTGTCTGGCGGCAGTATCGCTGGCCATTTATCAGTGTGATGGCGCTCAGCCTCGCCAGTGCGGCGTTAGGCATTGGCTTAATTGCTTTTATCAATCAGCGTCTTATCGAAACGGCAGATACCAGTTTGCTGGTGTTGCCGGAGTTTCTGGGTTTATTGCTGCTGTTGATGGCGGTAACACTGGGATCGCAACTGGCGCTCACCACGCTGGGCCATCATTTCGTTTACCGACTGCGTAGCGAATTTATCAAGCGGATTCTGGATACCCACGTCGAGCGCATTGAACAACTGGGCAGTGCCTCATTGCTGGCGGGGTTAACCAGCGATGTGCGCAATATCACCATCGCTTTTGTGCGCTTACCTGAACTGGTGCAGGGTATCATTCTCACGGTGGGTTCGGCGGCGTATCTGTGGATGCTGTCGGGTAAAATGTTGCTGGTAACGGCGATCTGGATGGCAATCACCATCTGGGGTGGTTTTTTGTTGGTGGCGCGGGTGTACAAACATATGGCGACCCTGCGAGAAACCGAAGACAAGCTGTACACGGATTTTCAAACTGTACTGGAAGGGCGCAAAGAGCTGACCCTGAACCGCGAGCGCGCCGAGTACGTTTTTAACAATCTCTACATCCCCGATGCGCAAGAATATCGCCATCATATTATTCGTGCTGATACATTCCATCTTAGTGCCGTGAACTGGTCGAACATTATGATGCTGGGCGCAATAGGCCTGGTGTTCTGGATGGCAAACAGTCTCGGTTGGGCTGATACCAACGTTGCGGCGACTTATTCGCTGACGCTGTTGTTCCTGCGTACACCGCTGCTTTCGGCGGTTGGTGCGTTGCCGACGCTGCTGACGGCACAGGTGGCGTTCAACAAGCTGAACAAATTCGCGCTCGCGCCTTTTAAAGCGGAGTTTCCGCGCCCGCAGGCGTTTCCCAACTGGCAAACCCTGGAGCTGCGTAACGTGACGTTTAGTTATCAGGATAATGCTTTTTCCGTTGGCCCGATTAACCTCACTATTAAACGTGGCGAACTGCTGTTCCTGATTGGTGGCAACGGTAGCGGTAAATCGACGCTGGCGATGTTGCTGACGGGGTTGTATCAGCCGCAAAGCGGTGAAATTTTGCTGGATGGCAACCCCATCAGCGCTGAAAAACCAGAAGATTATCGCAAGCTGTTTTCCGCCGTGTTTACCGATGTCTGGTTGTTTGATCAACTGCTGGGGCCGGAGGGTAAAACCGCAAATCCACAACTGGTTGAGAAGTGGTTAGATCAGTTGAAAATGGGTCATAAGCTTGAGTTAAGTAACGGGCGTATTCTTAACCTGAAGTTATCGAAAGGGCAGAAGAAACGCGTGGCGTTGTTGCTGGCACTGGCAGAAGAACGCGACATAATCCTGTTGGATGAATGGGCAGCGGATCAGGATCCACACTTCCGCCGTGAGTTTTATCAGGTATTACTGCCGCTGATGCAGGAGATGGGCAAAACGATTTTCGCCATCAGTCATGATGACCACTATTTTATTCACGCCGACCGCCTGCTGGAAATGCGCAGTGGGCTGCTTAGCGAACTAACCGGCGAAGAGCGTGATGCCGCTTCGCGTGATGCCGTTGCCAGGACGGCATGATATTTTGACGCTTACCTGACGGACTTCTGCTGCCAGGTAAGCGTTCCCTTCGTTTCTAATAACCCTATAATTAATCAACGAAATCATAATGTTTATAAAAATAGAAGATAATTTATAAACATTATTTAAATGTTGTTACTTAAGTGTTAACGTTGATGCCGCGCAAATCTCACCTGCAATAAAGCGACTAAAAGTAAGGCATTAACAAGATGAAAAAAGTGACTGCCATGCTCTTCTCGATGGCCGTGGGGCTTAATGCCGTTTCAATGACGGCAAAAGCGAAAGCGTCCGAGGAGCAGGAAACTGATGTACTGTTGATTGGCGGCGGCATTATGAGCGCCACGTTGGGGACCTATTTACGGGAACTGGAGCCTGAATGGTCGATGACCATGGTAGAGCGCCTGGAGGGTGTCGCGCAGGAGAGTTCGAACGGCTGGAACAACGCCGGAACCGGGCATTCTGCGCTGATGGAACTCAATTACACCCCGCAAAACGCCGATGGCAGCATCAGTATTGAAAAAGCAGTCGCCATTAACGAAGCATTCCAGATTTCCCGCCAGTTCTGGGCGCACCAGGTCGAGCGCGGCGTGCTGCGTACCCCGCGTTCATTTATCAATACCGTTCCGCATATGAGCTTTGTCTGGGGCGAAGATAACGTCAATTTCCTGCGTGCCCGTTACGCGGCATTGCAACAAAGTTCGCTGTTTCGCGGTATGCGTTACTCTGAAGATCACGCGCAAATCAAGGAGTGGGCACCGTTAGTGATGGAAGGGCGTGATCCACAACAGAAAGTGGCGGCTACGCGTACAGAAATTGGCACCGATGTGAACTACGGTGAGATCACCCGTCAGTTGATCGCCTCATTACAGAAGAAATCTAACTTCTCGCTGCAACTCAGCAGCGAAGTCCGCGCTATCAAACGTAATGACGATAACACCTGGACTGTCACCGTTGCCGATCTGAAAAACGGCACCGCACAGAACATCCGTGCGAAATTTGTCTTTATCGGCGCGGGTGGCGCGGCACTGAAACTGTTGCAGGAGTCCGGTATTCCGGAAGCGAAAGAATACGCCGGTTTCCCGGTGGGCGGTCAGTTCCTCGTTTCGGAAAACCCGGATGTGGTTAATCACCATCTGGCGAAGGTCTATGGTAAAGCATCCGTTGGCGCGCCGCCGATGTCAGTTCCGCATATCGATACCCGTGTACTGGACGGTAAACGCGTGGTGCTGTTCGGGCCATTTGCTACCTTCTCAACCAAATTCCTCAAAAACGGTTCGCTGTGGGATCTGATGAGTTCCACCACCACCTCTAACGTGATGCCGATGATGCACGTCGGGCTGGATAATTTCGAACTGGTGAAATATCTGGTGAGTCAGGTGATGTTGAGTGAAGAGGATCGTTTTGAAGCGTTGAAAGAGTACTACCCACAAGCGAAAAAAGAGGACTGGCGTTTGTGGCAAGCGGGACAGCGCGTGCAGATTATCAAACGTGATGCCGATAAAGGCGGCGTGCTGCGTCTGGGTACAGAAGTGGTCAGCGACCAGCAAGGAACCATTGCTGCGCTGCTCGGCGCATCGCCGGGGGCATCTACCGCTGCGCCGATTATGTTGAGTCTGTTGGAAAAAGTGTTTGGTGATCGTGTTTCCAGCCCACAATGGCAGGCCACGCTGAAAGCGATTGTTCCGTCTTATGGCAGCAAGCTGAACGGTGATGCGGCGGCAACAGAACGTGAATTGCAGTACACCAGCGAAGTTCTGAGCCTGAAATATGATAAGCCGCAGGCGGCAGATAGCACGCCGAAAGCGCAGTTGAAACCGCAACCAGTACAAAAAGAAGTGGCGGATATTGCGTTGTAATGGTGCGTCGCATCAGGCAACCGGCTCGGGCGTTAGATGCCGGATGCGGCGTAACCGCCTTATCCGACCTACGGGGGGCAGCACTTCGCAGCGGCGTAGGCCTGATAAGACGCGCAGCGTCGCATCAGGCAACCGGCCAGGGCGTTAGATGTCGGATGCGGCGTAACCGCCTTATCCGACCTACGGGGGGCAGCACTTCACAGCGTCGCATCAGGCAACTGGCTCGGGCGTTAGATGTCGGATGCGGCGTAACCGCCTTATCCGACCTGCGGGGGGGCAGCACTTCACATTCGTTTAGCGGCGTAGGCCTGATAAGACGCGCAGCGTCGCATCAGGCAACCGGCTCGGGCGTTAGATGTCGGATGCGGCGTAACCGCCTTATCCGACCTGCGGGGTGCAGCACTTCACAGCGGCGTAGGCCTGATAAGACGCGCAGCGTCGCATCAGGCAACTGGCTCGGGCGTTAGATGTCGAATGCGGCGTAACCGCCTTATCCGACCTGCGGAGTGCAGCACTTCACATTCGTTTAGCGGCGTAGGCCTGATAAGACGCGCAGCGTCGCATCAGGCAACTGGCTCGGGCGTTAGATGTCGGATGCGGCGTAACCGCCTTATCCGACCTGCGGGGGGCAGCACTTCACAGCGGCGTAGGCCTGATAAGACGCGCAGCGTCGCATCAGGCAACTGGCTCGGGCGTTAGATGTCGGATGCGGCGTAACCGCCTTATCCGACCTGCGGGGGGCAGCACTTCACAGCGGCGTAGGCCTGATAAGACGCGCAGCGTCGCATCAGGCAACCGGCCAGGACGTTAGATGCCGGATGCGGCATAACCGCCTTATCCGACCTGCGGGGGGCAGCACTTCACAGCGGCGTAGGCCTGATAAGACGCGCAGCGTCGTATCAGGCAACCGGCCAGGGCGTTAGATGTCGGATGCGGCGTAACCGCCTTATCCGACCTGCGGAGTGCAGCACTTCACATTCGTTTAGCGAACTACCGCGTTCTCAATCTTCTCTTCCGCCTTCCAGACGCGGTATTTCACATCCACATTGTCTGGTGTATACACCACGATCGGCAGCTTGCTGTTGTAACGCAGCATTCCGGCATCACCCAGATACGCGGTAACAAATTTCTTCTCTTTCTTGCCATCCGGACAGGCCATCATCGTCGAAACCGGGGAGCTAACTTTATCAAAGACATAATAATCATAGCCCCAGCCTTCCAGCGTTTTGCTTTCCAGTTTTCCGCCAAGACGATGCAGATTGCAATCGACCTCCAGCGTCTGACCGATCAACAGTTCTACTTTCAGGGTAGATTCATCTTCTTGCGGGGTTAACTGAATCACCTGACGCTTCATCCCTTTTTCGGCTTGCGGATAAGGGGCAATTTTTTCCAGCGGCTGGATGCTTTCTGCCGCCCAGGCAGAGGTCGTGGCAAAAGCGGCAAACAACACTGCAGGTAGAATGGTCTTCATTTTGTTTTCCTTTCTTCATTTATAGGTTTTTCACCGATGATGTCGCTGAAGGTTAACATATTCATCAAATTTATTAATTTGCTTTATGAATAACTTAAGGAATATTCAGACAACTTTACCTTCTCTTTTGGTGTTATATGCTGATGAATGGTGAAGCCTGAAGAAATATATTTGGTGAATTTATCGCTATATAAATTTATTTATAACCATTTGAAATGTGAGCAAAAGACCGTTTTTGCCAGCCTTCCCACCACTCTTTTGATCCTACTACAGGTTTTACCCCGATCGGGGTATGCATCTTTGACACATCCTTTAATATCTTAGCGGCTATAAAAATGGCTTATTAATTATGCGGTTTATTTGGTCGCTCTCCGTTTTCAGAGCGCGTTAATGATGGAAGGTCAATGTGAAGATTGATGTATCCCGTCGGGGCATACTCACTGGTCGCTGGCGCAAAGCCAGTAACGGTATCCGTCCGCCCTGGTCTGGTGATGAATCTCATTTTCTGACTCATTGTACCCGCTGCGACGCCTGTATTAATGCTTGTGAAAACAACATTTTGCAACGTGGTGCGGGTGGCTATCCGAGCGTTAATTTCAAAAACAACGAGTGCAGTTTCTGTTATGCCTGTGCGCAGGCTTGCCCCGAATCACTATTTTCTCCGCGCCACACCAGGGCCTGGGATTTGCTGTTCACCATCGGGGAGACGTGCCTGGCGTATCAGGCAGTCGAATGCCGTCGCTGTCAGGATAGCTGTGAACCAATGGCCATTATCTTTCGCCCGACGCTTTCCGGGATCTACCAGCCGCAACTTAATAGCCAACTTTGCAACGGATGTGGAGCATGTGCAGCTAGTTGTCCGGTATCAGCCATTACTGCGGAGTATCTCCATGCACACTAACTGGCAAGTTTGCAGCCTGGTCGTTCAGGCCAAAAGCGAACGAATTTCAGACATCAGCACCCAACTGAACGCCTTTGATGGCTGTGAAGTCGCTGTCAGCGACGCGCCGAGTGGTCAGTTGATAGTGGTGGTGGAAGCAGAAGACAGCGAAACGCTAATTCAAACCATTGAGTCAGTACGCAACGTAGAAGGCGTGCTGGCGGTGTCGCTGGTTTATCACCAGCAGGAAGAGCAAGGTGAGGAAACACCATGAAACTCAGTCGTCGTAGCTTTATGAAAGCTAACGCCGTTGCGGCCGCTGCGGCGGCTGCCGGTCTCAGCGTGCCGGGCGTTGCCCGCGCCGTTGTTGGTCAGCAGGAAGCCATTAAATGGGATAAAGCGCCATGCCGTTTTTGCGGTACTGGTTGTGGCGTTCTGGTCGGAACGCAACAGGGGCGTGTGGTGGCCTGTCAGGGCGACCCGGACGCACCGGTTAACCGTGGTCTGAACTGCATTAAGGGCTATTTCCTGCCCAAAATTATGTACGGTAAAGACCGTTTGACGCAGCCGCTTCTGCGTATGAAAAACGGTAAATATGACAAAGAAGGCGAGTTCACCCCAATCACCTGGGATCAAGCCTTTGATGTGATGGAAGAGAAATTCAAAACCGCCCTGAAAGAAAAAGGGCCGGAGTCGATCGGTATGTTCGGTTCTGGTCAGTGGACTATCTGGGAAGGTTATGCCGCGTCCAAGTTGTTCAAAGCGGGCTTCCGTTCTAACAACATCGACCCGAACGCACGCCACTGTATGGCGTCGGCGGTCGTTGGCTTTATGCGTACCTTTGGTATGGATGAGCCGATGGGCTGCTATGACGACATCGAACAGGCTGACGCGTTTGTGCTGTGGGGCGCGAACATGGCGGAGATGCACCCGATCCTCTGGTCGCGCATTACCAACCGTCGTCTCTCTAACCAGAACGTCACCGTGGCGGTGCTTTCTACTTACCAGCATCGTAGCTTTGAACTGGCGGATAACGGCATCATCTTTACGCCGCAATCTGACCTGGTGATCCTGAACTATATCGCCAACTATATCATTCAAAACAATGCGATAAATCAGGACTTCTTCAGCAAACACGTCAATCTGCGTAAAGGGGCGACGGACATCGGCTACGGTTTACGTCCAACCCATCCGCTGGAAAAAGCGGCGAAAAATCCGGGTTCCGATGCTTCCGAGCCGATGAGCTTTGAAGATTACAAAGCCTTTGTTGCCGAATATACGCTGGAAAAAACCGCTGAAATGACCGGCGTGCCAAAAGATCAGTTGGAACAACTGGCGCAACTGTATGCCGATCCGAACAAGAAAGTCATCTCCTACTGGACGATGGGTTTCAACCAGCATACCCGCGGCGTGTGGGCCAACAACCTGGTCTACAACCTGCATCTGCTGACCGGCAAAATTTCCCAGCCGGGTTGCGGTCCGTTCTCCCTCACGGGTCAGCCTTCCGCGTGTGGTACTGCGCGTGAAGTGGGCACCTTTGCTCACCGTCTGCCAGCGGACATGGTGGTGACCAACGAGAAACACCGTGATATCTGCGAGAAGAAGTGGAATATCCCGAGCGGCACCATTCCGGCAAAAATCGGTCTGCACGCGGTAGCACAAGACCGTGCGCTGAAAGACGGCACGCTGAATGTTTACTGGACCATGTGTACCAATAACATGCAGGCCGGGCCGAACATTAATGAAGAGCGTATGCCGGGCTGGCGCGATCCGCGCAACTTTATCATCGTTTCCGATCCATATCCGACAGTCAGTGCGCTGGCCGCGGACTTGATTCTGCCGACAGCAATGTGGGTAGAGAAAGAGGGGGCTTACGGTAACGCAGAACGCCGTACTCAGTTCTGGCGTCAACAGGTACAGGCACCGGGCGAAGCAAAATCGGATCTCTGGCAGTTAGTCCAGTTCTCCCGCCGCTTCAAAACTGAAGAAGTGTGGCCGGAAGAGCTGCTGGCGAAGAAACCGGAGCTGCGTGGCAAAACGCTGTACGAGGTACTGTATGCCACCCCGGAAGTGAGCAAATTCCCGGTATCCGAACTGGCAGAAGATCAACTTAATGATGAATCCCGCGAGCTGGGCTTCTATCTGCAAAAAGGGCTGTTCGAAGAGTACGCATGGTTTGGCCGCGGTCACGGTCACGATCTGGCACCGTTCGATGACTACCACAAAGCACGCGGCCTGCGCTGGCCGGTAGTTAACGGTAAAGAAACGCAGTGGCGTTACAGTGAAGGCAACGACCCGTATGTGAAAGCGGGCGAAGGCTACAAGTTCTACGGTAAACCGGATGGCAAAGCGGTGATCTTCGCACTGCCGTTTGAACCGGCGGCGGAAGCTCCGGATGAAGAATACGATCTGTGGCTCTCTACCGGGCGCGTACTGGAGCACTGGCATACCGGCAGTATGACTCGCCGTGTACCAGAACTGCACCGTGCTTTCCCGGAAGCGGTCCTGTTTATTCACCCGCTGGATGCGAAAGCGCGTGACCTGCGTCGTGGTGACAAAGTGAAAGTGGTTTCTCGTCGTGGCGAAGTGATCTCGATTGTCGAAACGCGCGGTCGTAACCGTCCGCCGCAGGGTCTGGTGTATATGCCGTTCTTCGACGCCGCACAGTTGGTTAACAAACTGACGCTGGACGCGACCGATCCGCTCTCGAAAGAGACGGACTTTAAGAAGTGCGCGGTCAAACTGGAGAAGGTGTAAGCCATTATGTCCCGGTCAGCGAAACCTCAAAATGGTCGCCGCCGCTTTCTGCGCGATGTCGTTCGCACAGCAGGCGGGCTGGCTGCCGTGGGTGTGGCGCTGGGGTTACAACAGCAAACCGCACGCGCATCTGGCGTGCGGTTGCGCCCGCCCGGAGCCATAAACGAGAACGCCTTTGCCAGTGCCTGTGTGCGTTGCGGGCAGTGTGTTCAGGCTTGCCCTTACGACACCTTAAAGCTGGCGACGTTGGCCTCTGGCCTGTCGGCGGGCACGCCGTACTTTGTGGCGCGCGATATTCCTTGCGAAATGTGTGAGGACGTACCGTGTGCCAAAGTGTGCCCGAGTGGTGCGCTGGATCGTGAAATCGAATCGATCGACGACGCGCGGATGGGACTGGCAGTGCTGGTGGATCAGGAGAACTGCCTCAACTTTCAGGGGCTGCGCTGCGATGTCTGTTATCGCGAATGCCCGAAAATTGATGAGGCGATTACCCTGGAACTGGAGCGCAACACGCGTACCGGTAAACACGCCCGTTTTCTGCCAACGGTTCACAGCGATGCCTGCACCGGCTGCGGTAAGTGCGAAAAAGTGTGCGTACTGGAGCAACCGGCAATCAAGGTGTTACCGCTGTCACTGGCGAAAGGGGAGTTAGGTCACCATTACCGCTTCGGCTGGCTGGAGGGGAACGATGGCAAATCGTAAACGTGACGCCGGGCGCGAGGCGCTGGCGAAAAAAGGCTGGTGGCGTAGTCACCGTTGGCTGGTGTTGCGTCGCCTTTGTCAGTTCTTCGTACTGGGAATGTTTTTGAGCGGCCCGTGGTTTGGTGTGTGGATCTTGCACGGCAACTATAGCAGTAGCTTGTTACTCGACACCATTCCGCTGACCGATCCGCTGATGACGCTGCAAAGCCTTGCCAGCGGTCATCTACCTGCCACAGTGGCGTTGACCGGCGCAGTGATTATCACTGTGCTCTACGCCCTGGCAGGAAAGCGATTATTTTGCAGTTGGGTCTGTCCGCTGAACCCGATTACCGATTTAGCAAACTGGTTACGCAGGCGATTTGACCTCAATCAGTCTGCGACGATCCCGCGGCACATTCGCTACGTGCTGCTGGTCGTCATACTGGTGGGATCGGCCTTAACCGGCACACTCATCTGGGAATGGATTAACCCTGTTTCCCTGATGGGGCGCAGCCTGGTAATGGGATTCGGCAGCGGCGCGCTGCTTATTCTCGCGCTGTTTTTATTTGATCTACTGGTCGTTGAACACGGCTGGTGCGGTCACATTTGCCCGGTCGGTGCGCTGTATGGCGTGTTGGGTAGCAAAGGTATTGTTACCGTTGCGGCTACCGATCGGCAGAAATGTAACCGCTGTATGGATTGTTTTCATGTTTGCCCGGAACCGCATGTACTACGTGCCCCGGTGCTGGATGAACAAAGCCCGGTGCAGGTCACCAGCCGCGATTGCATGACGTGCGGTCGCTGCGTGGATGTCTGTTCTGAGGATGTATTTACAATAACTACACGATGGAGTTCGGGAGCGAAATCATGAAAAGCCATGACCTGAAGAAAGCGCTGTGTCAATGGACGGCGATGCTGGCCCTGGTGGTGAGCGGCGCGGTTTGGGCGGCTAATGGCGTCGATTTTAGCCAGTCGCCAGAAGTATCCGGGACGCAGGAAGGGGCCATTCGGATGCCAAAAGAGCAGGATCGGATGCCGCTGAACTATGTGAATCAGCCGCCGATGATCCCGCATAGCGTTGAAGGTTATCAGGTAACGACCAATACCAACCGCTGCTTACAGTGCCACGGTGTCGAGAGCTATCGCACCACTGGCGCGCCGCGCATCAGTCCAACTCACTTTATGGACAGCGATGGCAAGGTAGGTGCGGAAGTGGCTCCGCGTCGTTACTTCTGTCTGCAATGTCACGTGCCGCAGGCCGATACCGCGCCAATCGTGGGGAATACCTTCACCCCATCAAAAGGTTACGGGAAATAAGAGGTTATTATGGGAAATTCTGACCGTAAGCCTGGCCTGATTAAGCGCCTGTGGAAATGGTGGCGTACTCCCAGTCGTCTGGCGCTGGGTACGCTGCTGTTGATCGGTTTTGTTGGCGGTATTGTCTTCTGGGGCGGCTTTAACACCGGAATGGAAAAAGCCAATACCGAAGAGTTCTGCATTAGCTGCCACGAAATGCGCAATACGGTGTATCAGGAATACATGGATTCCGTGCATTACAACAACCGTAGTGGCGTGCGTGCGACCTGTCCGGATTGTCACGTTCCGCACGAGTTTGTGCCGAAAATGATACGCAAGCTCAAAGCAAGTAAAGAGCTGTATGGTAAAATTTTTGGCGTTATTGACACGCCGCAAAAGTTTGAAGCTCATCGCCTGACTATGGCACAGAATGAGTGGCGGCGGATGAAGGACAATAACTCGCAGGAGTGTCGTAACTGTCACAACTTCGAGTATATGGATACAACCGCCCAGAAAGGTGTTGCCGCGAAGATGCACGCTCAGGCGGTGAAAGACGGGCAAACCTGTATTGACTGCCATAAAGGGATAGCGCACAAGCTGCCTGATATGCGTGAAGTCGAACCAGGTTTTTAACAGGGTTATTGCGTGGGTATGCTTGAAGCCAGAGAATTACTCTGCGAGCGGGATGAACGCACTTTATTTAGTGGTTTGTCATTTACGCTGAATGCAGGAGAGTGGGTACAAATCACCGGCAGCAACGGCGCGGGGAAGACAACGCTTCTCCGTTTGCTGACGGGGTTGTCTCGCCCTGATGCGGGTGAAGTTCTCTGGCAAGGGCAGCCCTTGCATCAGGTACGCGATAGCTACCATCAAAACCTGTTATGGATAGGCCATCAGCCGGGGATCAAAACCCGGCTGACGGCGTTAGAAAATCTGCACTTTTATCATCGCGATGGTGATACCGCACACTGTCTGGACGCTCTGGCGCAGGCCGGGCTTGCCGGATTCGAAGATATTCCCGTGAATCAACTCTCTGCCGGGCAACAACGCCGCGTTGCGCTGGCGCGTCTGTGGCTGACCCGTGCCACCTTGTGGATCCTCGACGAACCGTTTACCGCGATTGACGTTAACGGCGTCGATCGTCTGACCCAGCGTATGGCGCAGCATACGGAGCAGGGGGGGATTGTGATTCTTACTACTCACCAACCGCTCAACGTTGCCGAAAGTAAAATCCGCCGCATATCTCTGACGAAAACGAGGGGCGTATGATGTTCTGGCGCATTTTCCGTCTTGAGCTGCGCGTAGCGTTTCGCCATAGCGCCGAAATCGCCAACCCGCTGTGGTTTTTCCTGATTGTTATTACCCTTTTTCCGCTCAGTATCGGTCCGGAGCCGCAACTGCTGGCACGTATTGCACCGGGCATTATTTGGGTGGCAGCGCTGCTTTCTTCCTTACTGGCGCTGGAGCGACTGTTCCGTGACGATTTGCAGGACGGCAGTCTTGAACAACTGATGTTGTTGCCGTTACCCTTGCCCGCCGTTGTGCTGGCGAAGGTGATGGCGCACTGGATGGTAACCGGTTTACCGTTACTTATCCTCTCGCCACTGGTGGCATTGCTACTGGGAATGGACGTTTATGGCTGGCAAGTGATGGCGCTGACGCTGCTGTTGGGAACTCCAACGCTGGGATTTCTCGGTGCTCCGGGCGTGGCGCTGACAGTGGGACTTAAACGCGGTGGCGTGCTGCTCAGCATACTGGTGTTACCGCTGACCATCCCATTACTCATCTTTGCTACCGCCGCGATGGACGCGGCTTCGATGCATTTGCCCGTTGACGGGTATCTGGCAATTTTAGGCGCGTTGCTGGCAGGCACCGCGACATTAAGTCCTTTTGCGACGGCGGCAGCGTTACGAATCAGCATTCAATAACGCTGGATTACTGATTTTTGTTCGAGTCTGGTATCGAAACTATGTGGAAAACACTGCATCAACTGGCGATCCCACCACGGCTGTACCAAATCTGTGGCTGGTTTATACCGTGGCTGGCAATCGCCAGTGTGGTCGTGCTTATCGTTGGCTGGATCTGGGGATTCGGCTTCGCTCCGGCTGATTATCAGCAGGGAAATAGCTACCGCATTATCTATCTACATGTGCCTGCGGCGATCTGGTCGATGGGCATTTATGCCTCAATGGCGGTGGCGGCGTTTATCGGCCTTGTCTGGCAGATGAAAATGGCCAATCTGGCGGTGGCGGCGATGGCTCCCATTGGTGCCGTGTTTACCTTTATTGCCCTGGTTACCGGTTCCGCATGGGGAAAACCGATGTGGGGGACCTGGTGGGTATGGGACGCACGTCTGACCTCTGAACTGGTGTTGCTGTTTCTGTATGTTGGTGTGATTGCGCTGTGGCACGCTTTCGACGACCGCCGTCTGGCGGGGCGTGCGGCGGGGATCCTGGTGCTGATTGGTGTAGTAAACCTGCCGATTATTCATTACTCCGTGGAGTGGTGGAACACCCTGCATCAGGGATCAACGCGGATGCAGCAAAGTATCGATCCGGCGATGCGTTCGCCGCTGCGCTGGTCGATTTTTGGTTTCCTGCTGCTGTCTGCCACGCTGACGCTGATGCGGATGCGTAATTTGATTTTGCTGATGGAAAAACGCCGTCCGTGGGTGAGTGAACTGATACTGAAAAGAGGCCGTAAATGACCCCTGCATTTGCTTCCTGGAATGAATTTTTCGCAATGGGCGGTTACGCCTTTTTTGTCTGGCTGGCGGTAGTGATGACTGTTATTCCGCTGGTGGTGTTGGTCGTGCACTCGGTGATGCAGCATCGCGCAATTCTGCGTGGCGTGGCGCAACAACGGGCGCGTGAGGCGCGTTTACGTGCTGCGCAACAGCAGGAGGCTGCATGAATATTCGCCGTAAAAACCGCTTGTGGATTGCCTGTGCCGTGCTGGCGGGGCTGGCGCTGACTATCGGTCTGGTGCTGTATGCGCTGCGCTCGAATATCGATCTTTTCTATACGCCGGGGGAAATTCTCTACGGCAAGCGTGAAACCCAGCAGATGCCGGAAGTCGGTCAGCGTCTGCGCGTCGGCGGGATGGTGATGCCGGGTAGCGTGCAGCGCGATCCTGACTCGCTGAAAGTGACCTTCACCATTTACGATGCTGAAGGCTCAGTGGATGTCTCTTACGAAGGCATTCTGCCGGACTTGTTCCGTGAAGGGCAGGGCGTTGTGGTGCAGGGCGAACTGGAAAAAGGCAATCATATCCTCGCGAAAGAAGTACTGGCGAAACACGATGAAAACTACACACCGCCAGAAGTCGAGAAAGCGATGGAAGCTAATCACCGTCGCCCGGCCAGTGTTTATAAGGATCCAGCATCATGATGCCGGAAATTGGTAACGGACTGCTGTGCCTGGCATTAGGGATTGCGCTGCTGCTGTCCGTCTATCCTTTGTGGGGCGTGGCGCGTGGAGATGCGCGCATGATGGCCTCTTCTCGCTTGTTTGCCTGGTTGCTGTTTATGTCTGTGGCTGGCGCATTTCTGGTGCTGATCAATGCGTTCGTGGTGAACGACTTCACCGTCACCTACGTGGCCAGCAACTCTAATACCCAGCTTCCGGTGTGGTATCGCGTGGCGGCCACCTGGGGCGCGCATGAAGGCTCGCTGCTGCTGTGGGTGCTGCTGATGAGCGGCTGGACCTTTGCGGTAGCGATTTTTAGCCAGCGTATTCCGCTGGATATCGTTGCCCGCGTACTGGCGATAATGGGAATGGTCAGCGTCGGCTTTTTGCTGTTCATTCTCTTTACCTCTAACCCGTTCTCCCGCACGCTGCCGAACTTCCCGATTGAAGGGCGTGATCTTAACCCGCTGTTGCAGGATCCAGGGCTGATCTTCCATCCGCCTCTGCTCTATATGGGTTACGTCGGTTTCTCGGTGGCGTTTGCTTTTGCCATTGCATCTTTATTGAGCGGACGTCTGGACAGCACCTACGCACGTTTTACCCGTCCCTGGACGCTGGCGGCGTGGATCTTCCTGACGCTTGGCATTGTACTTGGTTCTGCGTGGGCTTATTACGAACTTGGTTGGGGCGGCTGGTGGTTCTGGGATCCAGTAGAAAACGCCTCGTTTATGCCGTGGCTGGTGGGTACTGCGCTGATGCACTCGCTGGCGGTGACTGAACAACGTGCCAGCTTCAAAGCGTGGACATTATTGCTGGCAATCAGTGCCTTCTCGTTGTGTCTGCTGGGAACTTTCCTTGTGCGCTCCGGCGTGCTGGTATCGGTACATGCATTTGCGTCTGACCCGGCGCGCGGCATGTTTATCCTCGCCTTTATGGTGCTGGTGATTGGCGGTTCGCTGCTGCTGTTTGCCGCGCGTGGACACAAAGTTCGCTCACGCGTAAACAATGCGCTGTGGTCGCGGGAATCTCTGTTGTTAGCGAACAACGTTTTGCTGGTCGCCGCGATGCTGGTGGTACTGCTGGGGACGCTGCTGCCGCTGGTGCATAAGCAACTCGGGCTGGGCAGCATTTCGATTGGCGAACCGTTCTTCAACACCATGTTTACCTGGCTGATGGTGCCGTTTGCGTTGTTGCTTGGCGTTGGCCCGCTGGTGCGCTGGGGGCGCGATCGTCCGCGTAAAATCCGCAATTTGTTGATTATCGCCTTTATTAGCACGCTGGCGTTGTCGTTGCTGTTACCGTGGCTGTTCGAAAGCAAAGTCGTGGCGATGACGGTACTCGGTCTGGCAATGGCCTGCTGGATTGGTGTGCTGGCGATTGCCGAAGCGGCGCTGCGTATTTCGCGTGGCACCAAAACAACCTTCAGCTACTGGGGAATGGTGGCGGCTCACCTGGGGCTTGCAGTGACAATTGTTGGTATCGCCTTCAGTCAGAACTATAGCGTTGAGCGTGACGTACGCATGAAGTCTGGCGATAGCGTCGATATTCATGAGTATCGTTTCACATTCCGCGACGTAAAAGACGTTAGCGGTCCTAACTGGCGTGGCGGCGTGGCGACAATCGGCGTGATGCGTGACGGCAAACCGGAAACGGTGTTGTATGCAGAAAAACGTTATTACAACACCGCTGGTTCGATGATGACCGAAGCGGCAATTGATGGCGGCATCACCCGTGACCTGTACGCGGCGCTCGGTGAAGAGCTGGAAAACGGTGCGTGGGCTGTACGTCTTTACTACAAACCGTTTGTTCGCTGGATCTGGGCGGGCGGACTGATGATGGCGTTGGGGGGGCTACTGTGCCTGTTTGATCCTCGTTATCGCAAGCGCGTGAACCCGCAAAAAACTGCGCCGGAGGCTGTATGAAGCGCAAAGTATTGTTAATTCCTTTGATTATCTTCCTGGCGATTGCTGCAGCGTTGCTGTGGCAATTGGCACGTAATGCTGAAGGAGATGATCCGACCAATCTGGAATCGGCGCTTATTGGCAAGCCAGTGCCGAAGTTTCGCCTTGAATCACTGGATAATCCAGGTCAGTTTTATCAGGCGGACGTGCTGACTCAGGGCAAGCCGGTGCTGCTGAACGTCTGGGCGACCTGGTGCCCGACCTGCCGTGCGGAACATCAATACCTGAATCAGCTTTCTGCGCAGGGTATCCGCGTGGTCGGTATGAACTATAAAGACGACAGGCAGAAAGCGATTAGCTGGCTGAAAGAGCTGGGCAATCCTTACGCGTTAAGTCTGTTTGACGGCGACGGCATGTTAGGGCTGGATCTGGGCGTCTATGGCGCGCCAGAAACGTTCCTCATCGACGGCAACGGCATCATTCGCTATCGCCATGCGGGCGATCTCAATCCCCGCGTCTGGCAAGAAGAAATCAAGCCGCTATGGGAGAAATACAGTAAGGAGGCCGCACAATGAGGTTTTTATTGGGCGTGCTGATGCTGATGATCTCCAGCTCGGCACTGGCGACCATCGACGTGTTGCAGTTTAAGGATGAAGCACAGGAACAACAGTTCCGTCAGCTCACTGAAGAACTGCGCTGCCCGAAATGCCAGAACAACAGCATTGCCGATTCCAACTCGATGATTGCCACCGACCTGCGACAGAAAGTGTACGAACTGATGCAGGAAGGCAAGAGTAAGAAAGAGATTGTTGATTATATGGTGGCGCGTTACGGCAACTTCGTTACTTACGATCCGCCGTTAACGCCGCTGACCGTGCTGCTGTGGGTGCTACCGGTGGTGGCTATTGGCATTGGCGGTTGGGTGATTTACTCCCGTTCGCGGCGTCGGGTGCATGTGGCGCAGGAGGAGTTTCCCGAACAAAGCATGCCGGAAGGTAAGCGTGCCGGATATGTTGTTTATCTGCCGGGTATTGTGGTGGCGTTAGTTGTGGCTGGCGTCAGTTACTACCAGACCGGCAATTATCAGCAGGTAAAAGCCTGGCAGCAGGCCATGGTGCAGGCTCCGGCACTGCTGGACAGGGCGCTGGATCCGAAAGCTGAACCGTTGAATGAAGAAGAGATGTCGCGCCTCGCGCTGGGGATGCGTACTCAACTGCAAAAAAATCCGGGAGATATTGAAGGCTGGATTATGCTGGGTCGCATTGGGATGGCGCTGGGTAATGCCAGTATTGCGACCGATGCGTATGCTAACGCGTATCGCCTCGACCCGAAAAATAGTGATGCGGCGCTGGGTTATGCTGAAGCACTGACGCGTTCTTCTGATCCCAACGACAACCGCCTGGGTGGAGAGTTGTTACGCCAACTGGTGAGAAGCGACCACAGCAATATTCGTGTGTTAAGCATGTATGCGTTTAACGCCTTTGAACAGCAGCGATTTGGCGAAGCCGTTGCTGCGTGGGAGATGATGTTGAAGCTCTTACCCGCCAACGATACCCGTCGAGCGGTGATTGAACGCAGTATCGCGCAGGCGATGCAGCATTTGTCGCCGCAACAAAGTAAATAAGAAGAGGCCCGATGGTGACGCCATCGGGCTTTTTTTACTGTGCCCCGCGTTGTTGCAGGAACAAAATAGTTGCTGCCACGCGTGAGCGGACATTGAGTTTACGCAGCAGATTGCGAATGTGTACTTTCACTGTTTGCTCGGAAATATTCAACACTGAGGCAATCTGCTTATTAGACAGCCCCTGCGCCAGTTCGTGCAGAACATCCAGTTCACGCTCCGTCAACACACTGAAGGGATCTTCCTCTGCGCCAAACATTTCACGTTCGCGTAAGTACTGATTGACGCGTTCGCTAAAGACTTTGCTGCCTTTTGCCCCGGCGCGAATCGCTTCCAGCAGTACTTCCGGGTCGCTATCTTTCAACAGATAACCGTCAGCGCCTGCGTCTATCAACGCAAACACATCACTGGAGGCATCTGAAACGGTCAGAATAATAATTTGCGCGGTAACGCCATCCCTGCGCAAGGCATTGAGGGTATCCAGGCCACTCATACCTTTCATATTCAGATCCAACAAGATCACGTCGATATCCAGTCGATTCGCCAGATCGATAGCACTTGCGCCGTCGCCCGCTTCAGCGACCACTTCAAAGCCAGGATCAAGTTCCAGTAACTGACGAACACCGCGTCGCATAAGTGGATGATCATCCACAATCAGCACCTGAAAAGGCGTTGCTTCAGGCATAGTAGTCTCCTGAGGTTTTATTAGAATCATTATGTTTGAGCGTAGCGTTGGAAACGCTACCAGGCGCGTGAATGTTACCCCATTTTATGTATGGGCATGTAGTAAAACTGCAAGTGTGGGTTGCGGGACAACGTGTAGATATAAAAAAACCAGCCATAACAGGCTGGTTCTTAAGGGATTTTTGGTCGGCACGAGAGGATTTGAACCTCCGACCCCCGACACCCCATGACGGTGCGCTACCAGGCTGCGCTACGTGCCGACTCGTGGCTGCTAATACTACCGTTTTCCACACCGATTGCAAGTAAGATATTTTGCTAACTGATTTATAATTAATCAGTTAGCGATGAAACGCTTCTCGTCTGTCAGCACCTGCAATAACAAACTTAACTGTGGTTTTTCGTCTTTCACTCTTTCACCATGTAAGTTGTAAGTGCGGTATTTACCATTATTGTTCAGCACCAGCGTCATTTTTGGCGTGGTGATTGCCAGCGTATCGTTATCCGCTGCGGTAACCCAATAATGACGGCGTTCAGGATTGAACAAATCCTGACCTTGCGAATATTCGCTGGCAGGCGTACTGACGTGCAGCAGGCGTTGCATCAACGTGGTCATTAGATCGGTATGATCGGTCAGGGTATTAATACGCTGCGCCGGTGTGCCCGGCCAGTGGATCACTAACGGCACCTGAAGATGACCGTGGGACCAGTCAAAGGTTTCTTCCTCTTCGCTCAGTGGAATACCCCGACCGGCAGTAATAATCACCACCGTATTGTCCAGCTTGCCAGAATCACGCAGCGCATTTAACACACGGTTGATCTGCTCATCAACATTGCCTGCTGCCCGGCTATATTTATGGGTAAATGCTTGCTGGTTGCTATCGTCAATGTTGGTGCCATTGAAAGATACCCATGAGAACCAGCGATTATCTTCTTGCGCGTAGCGGCTCAGCCAGTTGATCCACTGCGTGGCGGTCTGAGCATCGGATTGCGTGCGAACGCTTGGCATTGAGAAGTCTGACAACAATGCCTGGCGATACAACGGGCTGGTAAAGCCATCGGATGAGAATAACCCAAGCTGATAGCCTTGCTGGTTAAGCGCGGTAATTAACGCCGCAGGCGTGCGGGTCGACAGAATGCCATCCATATAACTTGGCGAGATGCCATAGAACAGGCCAAAGATGCCGTTGTCGGTGGTGTTGCCCGAACTCATATGGCGTGTGAATGAAATATTTTGCTCGGCAAAACCCGCCAGTGCAGGCATCTGTTTCTCATAGCGTGAATAGTTCAGGCCATCGACAGTAATCAGCAAGACGTTCTGTCCGGTGCCCATATCGCGGTAGCGCAGTTCGCTTAACGGATACTGTACGGAAACGGCGTCCGGATTGCCTTGCTCAATAAGACGGCGTTGATACTCCTGTGCATCAAGCAGGCCATGCTTCTCAAGAAAACGTCGCGCCGTCATCGGATACGAAAGCGGCAGATTGGCGCGCTGCATGGTGATTGGGCGATAGAAATTGGCATCGGCCCAGATATACACCACGTGCGAGGCGATAAAGGCGATAAATAAGAATGCGGCCAGCGGACGGGCGAAGCGCCGACGACGTGTCAGGCTGCGCAGCTTTTGCCAACTCCACGTCGCGAACACCAGTTCAAGCAATAAAATAACCGGCACGCTGATGAACATCAGTTGCCAGTCGCGCGCCATCTCATTCTCGTCCGGGTTGATAACCAACTGCCAGACGATGGGATTAAGATGGAGATGGAAACGAGTAAAGACTTCGCTGTCGATCAGTAACAGCGTCATTCCCGCCGTTGCCAGAATGACGGATAAAAACCTCATCAGCCTCTGGGAGCCGATGATAAAGGTCAGCGGGAAGAGGATCAGCAAGTAGGTGGCGAACACCAGGAAGCTGAAATGGCCGATAATGCTTACGTAGGAATAAATACGACCAGCAAGTGTTGTCGGCCAGTCAGCGATAAACAGGTAACGGCTGCCTATGACGAGTGAAAGCAGAATATTGAACAGTGCAAACCAGTGCCCCCAACTGACCATTTGGGAGACTTTTTCACGGTAGCGCTGATGATGAGTTACCATAACCTGTTATCTGTTTCCCTTAGTGCGCTTTGTCTTCGTTGATCGAGGACTGCAAGGCGCGGGCAAAAGAGTTGGCAATCGCCTGGCGTTGAGCCGGGGCAATGCTGGTATTGATAAGGTTAGTGACCATGTTGCCTAACACCATCAGGGAAAGGTCGGTCGGAGCCTTATGTTTTTCCAGTACGTTGAGCAGCTCTGCGAGCAATTGTTCAACCTGTTCATCACTGTAGCGGGAAATTTGTGGCATAAATCGAAATCAGTTAGTTGATGAAAGGGCAACATATTACCGTAGCAACGGTTTTTTTTCTGCTTTTTTATACTTTAAATCATTCGCGTTACGCTGCCTTCTGTAAAATGGCTGCCATCTTTTATTGCGTCGCTTTACCGGCGGTGATTGAATACCGCCCGGTCTTAAAGGAGAGTTTATCATGAGTCTGGATATCAACCAGATTGCTCTGCACCAGCTTATCAAGCGTGATGAGCAGAACCTTGAGCTGGTGTTGCGCGATTCATTGCTGGAGCCGACGGAAACCGTCGTTGAGATGGTGGCAGAACTGCATCGGGTCTATAGCGCTAAAAATAAAGCCTACGGCTTGTTCAACGAAGAGAGTGAACTGGCGCAGGCGTTACGTTTGCAGCGCCAGGGCGAAGAAGATTTTCTGGCATTTAGCCGCGCGGCAACCGGTCGCCTGCGTGACGAGCTGGCGAAATACCCCTTTGCTGACGGCGGTTTTGTGCTGTTTTGCCACTACCGTTATCTGGCTGTGGAGTATCTGCTGATTTGCGTGCTGAACAATTTAAGCAGTATGCGCGTTAACGAAAACCTCGACATCAACCCGACCCATTATCTTGATATCAATCATGCGGATATTGTGGCGCGTATCGATTTGACCGAGTGGGAAACTAACCCAGAATCGACCCGTTATCTGACTTTCCTGAAAGGACGAGTAGGGCGCAAAGTGGCTGATTTCTTTATGGACTTCCTCGGTGCCAGCGAAGGGTTGAATGCGAAAGCGCAAAACCGCGGTTTGTTGCAGGCGGTTGATGATTTCACTGCCGAAGCGCAACTGGATAAAGCAGAACGGCAAAATGTTCGCCAGCAGGTTTATAGCTACTGTAATGAGCAATTGCAGGCGGGCGAAGAAATCGAGCTGGAATCGCTGTCAAAAGAGCTGGCGGGCGTCAGCGAAGTGAGCTTCACGGAATTTGCGGCTGAAAAAGGGTATGAACTGGAAGAGAGCTTCCCGGCAGACCGCAGCACACTGCGTCAGTTGACGAAGTTTGCCGGTAGCGGCGGTGGCTTGACCATTAACTTTGATGCGATGCTGTTAGGTGAACGGATTTTTTGGGATCCGGCGACCGATACACTGACCATTAAGGGCACACCGCCGAATCTGCGCGATCAATTGCAGCGCCGGACTTCTGGCAGCAATTAATCGGTTTGGTGTTATGAATGCCAGATACGGTGTGAACGCTTTATCTGGCCGACAAAAAACAACCATACCGTAGGCCTTATAAGACGAGCAGCGTCGCATCAGGCATAATCTGCAGATACAAAAAACCCCGCCGGAGCGGGGTTTCTTACAACTTATTCAGCAATTAAGCGCGAACGAAGTCGATGTGCTGCAGCTTCGGTTTGTACGGGTGACGCTGTACATCCTGAGCTTTAACTTTGATTTCTTTACCGTCAACAACGATGGTCAGAACTTCGCTGTAAAATTCAGCTTTAACTTGCATGTTCATGACTTTGTCGTGATCCAGCTCAATTGCCAGCGGCGCTTCGTTGCCACCGTAGATGATTGCCGGGAATTTGTTAGCGGCACGCAGGCGGCGGCTCGCACCCTTACCCTGCTCTTTACGTACTTCTGCGTTGATAGTAAACATTTCTTTCTCTCTTAATTGATTCCTGCTACAGGCGACCCAGCAACAGGTAAGTGATCTGCTTTGCGTATGCAAAAGCGGGCGAGATTCTATACTCAAACGCCTTTCACATCAATCAAAACTACCATTAACCGCGTAATTCGTGCGCCCGACGAAAACGGCCTTCGTAATCGAACACTTTTTCACGAACCTGCCAGTACTGGCCTTTCATTCGTGCAACGACAAAATCCGGGTGGCGCAGCAACGCTTGCTGGGCGAGGATATCGGCGGCGGTTATCCAGCGCAGAGGGATGCCCGGTGTGCGCGTATGCGGGCGGATAAAAAGCTGTTCGAAGGCGGTTCGCTGGGCGGGTGTTTGCAGACGGAAGCGCTCACTCACATCAGCACCATCTTCATCGTAATAGGTGATTTTCAGCCATTCGCCTTTTTCATCGTGCCCATGCTGTAAAGACATGCCGCTACAGCGTAGCACCAGAGCATCTTTCAACCGTAGCGCCGCTTTTAACATATCATCCGGATCAACCAGAATGGTGTCGCACTCGCGGCAGCGGCGCGCGGCAATGTCATTTTCTGCATTGCACTGGGGGCAGTTTTTAAAGCGGAAGCGAAAATCACACTGTTCGCGATGCCCGTCGTCATCTTCGAACCATCCCTGACAACGGCGACCAAAGTGTTCAATCAATGTGCCGTCGGCGGTTGTTTTGCCCCAAAACGTGTTGGCAAAGCCGCAGGCAGGGCAGAAAACCTGCACCGGGACGTTGTCACTTTTGCCTTTCGGCGTACCTACTTCCGGGGCGTAGAGATCGTGAGGGTTACCTGCATAATCAAGAATTAAGCAATCTGTCTTACCCGGAGCCAGACGCAGACCACGCCCGACAATTTGTTGGTAAAGACTTACCGATTCGGTAGGGCGCAGAATGGCGATAAGATCGACATGTGGCGCGTCAAATCCGGTGGTCAGTACCGCAACGTTGACCAGGTAGCGAAAACGCTGGGCTTTAAAATCTTCAATTAATACATCACGTTCAGCGCCGGGCGTGTCGCCGGTAATAAGCGCGGCATCTTCGGCGGGCAGTAGACCAACGATCTCTTTTGCGTGTTCGACCGTCGCGGCGAAAATCATCACCCCTTTGCGCGTTGCGGCGAACTCCATAATCTGGCTAATAATGTGTGGCGTAATGCGTTGCTGTTTTTTCAGCTCGCGGTTGAGATCAGCTTCGCTGAACAGCCCGTTGCTCTGTGCCTGTAAGCGGCTGAAATCATATTGCACTACCGGCATATCCAGCCGTTCCGGTGGTGTCAGATAACCGTGTTTAATCATATAGCGCAGCGGTAACTCATAAATGCAGTCCCGGAAAAGGGCTTTCTCGTCGCCGCGCACCATGCCGTGATAATGAAACTGATAGATCCAGCCTTTCCCCAGCCGAAAGGGCGTGGCAGTCAGCCCCAGCAGGCGTAAGTGGGGATTCACTTTTGTCAGGTGAGTAAGGATTTGCTGATACTGGCTCTCTTCGTCGTCGCCAATACGATGGCATTCATCGACAATCAACAGTGAAAATTCACTCTGAAAGGCGTCGAGATTGCGGGCGACCGACTGTACGCTGCCAAATACTACTTTACCGTGGCTCTCTTTGCGCTTTAGTCCGGCAGCAAAAATATCCGCTTCCAGCCCCAGCGCCTGATATTTTGCATGGTTTTGCGCTACCAGTTCTTTGACGTGTGCCAGCACCAGCACGCGACCACGCGCCAGCCGTGCCAGTTCCGCTATCACCAGACTTTTACCCGCACCGGTAGGGAGTACGATAACGGCAGGAGTTTTATGACGACGAAAATGGTTGAGCGTGGCATCCACGGCTTCTTGCTGATATGGACGGAGTGTAAAAATCATGGTCTCGCGTAGGTAGATTATTCTGCTAATAGTATGCCACGGATCTTTTTCCCTTGAGGGAAGTTATTAGACCGCTATACTGGGCAGACAACAGTTCAGATTTTCGGGTCAATGCCCGACCTCCGTTTTTACAGGCAAAATCACACACATGCGACTTGATAAATTTATCGCACAGCAACTCGGCGTTAGCCGTGCTATTGCCGGGCGTGAAATCCGCGGCACTCGTGTCACCGTCGATGGCGAAATCGTCCGCAATGCAGCGTTTAAACTGCTTCCTGAACACAGTGTGGCTTACGATGGTAACCCGTTGGTACAGCAACATGGCCCACGTTACTTCATGCTCAATAAGCCTCAGGGCTATGTTTGTTCCACGGATGACCCGGATCACCCAACGGTGCTCTATTTTCTTGATGAACCTGTAGCATGGAAACTGCATGCGGCAGGGCGGCTGGATATCGATACTACCGGTCTGGTGCTGATGACCGACGATGGTCAGTGGTCGCACCGCATTACTTCTCCACGTCATCATTGCGAGAAAACGTACCTGGTGACGCTGGAATCACCCGTAGCGGACGACACGGCAGAGCAATTTGCTAAAGGTGTACAACTGCATAACGAAAAAGATCTCACTAAGCCTGCGGTGCTGGAAGTGATTACCCCAACGCAGGTTCGTTTGACCATTAGTGAAGGGCGTTATCATCAGGTGAAACGTATGTTTGCCGCTGTGGGTAACCACGTGGTTGAACTGCACCGTGAACGTATTGGCGGCATTACGCTGGATGCAGATTTAGCACCCGGTGAATATCGTCCGTTAACTGAAGAAGAAATTGCCAGCGTCGTTTAACACTTTAATGACTTTCAGGAGCCAGTTGTGACCACCCGACAGCATTCGTCGTTTGCTATTGTCTTTATCCTTGGCCTGCTGGCCATGTTGATGCCGCTGTCGATTGATATGTATCTGCCTGCGCTGCCGGTGATTTCTGCCCAGTTTGGTGTGCCTGCGGGCAGTACGCAGATGACTCTGAGTACTTATATTCTGGGGTTTGCGTTGGGGCAGTTAATCTACGGGCCGATGGCGGATAGCTTCGGGCGCAAGCCGGTTGTCCTCGGTGGTACATTGGTGTTTGCCGCGGCGGCGGTGGCGTGCGCGCTGGCGCAAACCATCGATCAGTTGATTGTGATGCGTTTCTTTCACGGTCTGGCGGCGGCAGCGGCCAGCGTGGTTATCAATGCCCTGATGCGCGATATTTACCCGAAAGAAGAGTTCTCGCGGATGATGTCGTTCGTTATGCTGGTGACCACCATCGCGCCGCTGATGGCACCGATTGTTGGCGGCTGGGTGCTGGTGTGGTTGAGCTGGCATTATATTTTCTGGATCCTCGCTGTAGCGGCGATTCTGGCTTCGGCAATGATCTTCTTCCTGATCAAAGAAACCTTGCCGCCGGAGCGTCGCCAGCCGTTTCACATCCGTACCACCATTGGTAACTTTGCCGCGTTGTTCCGCCATAAGCGTGTCCTGAGTTATATGTTGGCCAGCGGTTTTAGCTTTGCCGGGATGTTCTCGTTCTTAAGCGCCGGACCGTTTGTCTACATTGAAATTAACCATGTCGCACCGGAAAACTTCGGTTATTACTTTGCGTTAAACATTGTTTTCCTGTTTGTGATGACCATTTTTAACAGTCGCTTTGTTCGCCGCATTGGCGCGCTGAATATGTTCCGCTCGGGGCTGTGGATTCAATTTATTATGGCGGCGTGGATGGTCATCAGCGCATTACTGGGGCTAGGATTCTGGTCGCTGGTAGTGGGTGTGGCGGCGTTTGTTGGCTGCGTATCGATGGTGTCTTCTAACGCGATGGCGGTAATTCTGGATGAGTTCCCTCATATGGCGGGAACCGCGTCGTCGCTTGCAGGAACTTTTCGTTTTGGCATTGGCGCAATTGTTGGCGCGCTGCTTTCGCTGGCGACCTTTAATTCCGCATGGCCGATGATTTGGTCAATCGCATTCTGTGCAACCAGTTCAATTCTCTTCTGTTTGTACGCCAGCAGACCCAAAAAACGGTGAACTATTGCTCAACAGGGAAGCTAAAAGGCTTCCTTTGTTGATGCATATCAACCACAAATCTATCAATCCCCCGTCATTTGTTTGTTTTATGTAAAATCAATTTATGTAAAAAGTCACATCATTGTAGTTAAAAAGGTTGAGTTAGATCTCAGAAACGGGTACATATAGCCCCGCAAACGTGACCACGCCCGCAGATATTATTTAAATCAGAGCCATAGAGGCCACGCAGGCGAGGCATCAATCTTTACGATCTGTTTAAAGACGGGTTGTTGATGATGTGTTAAAATTAATGTAAATAAATTGTGAATTAAATGTGCTTCCGGGGAAAATAAGTGACTTCATTACAACTCTCAATCGTCCATCGACTGCCGCAGAACTATCGTTGGTCTGCTGGTTTCGCAGGTTCAAAAGTTGAACCGATTCCGCAAAATGGACCGTGCGGTGACAACAGCCTGGTGGCGCTTAAATTGCTTAGCCCGGATGGCGATAACGCATGGTCGGTGATGTACAAACTCAGCCAGGCATTAAGCGATATTGAAGTTCCGTGCTCGGTACTGGAGTGTGAAGGTGAGCCATGTCTGTTTGTTAATCGGCAGGATGAGTTCGCCGCCACCTGTCGACTGAAAAATTTTGGTGTGGCAATTGCCGAACCTTTCTCAAACTACAATCCTTTTTAAGCATCAGCTCAACGCCAGTAGCTGACGCGTATACTCCTGCTGCGGTGCGGCAAACACGCGCGCGCACGGTCCTTGTTCCACTACTTCTCCCTGTCGCAGCACGATAACCTGATGACATAATGCGCGAACAACATGCAAATCATGGCTGATAAACAAATAGGCTAGTTGGTGCTTTTGTTGCAATGATTTTAATAGCGCCAATATTTGCGCCTGTACCGTTTTGTCGAGCGATGATGTTGGTTCATCAAGAATGATCAGCGAAGGTTTCAGAATCAATGCTCGGGCAATCGCAATACGTTGTCGTTGACCTCCCGAGAACTCCGCCGGATAACGGTGGCGCGTTTCAGGATCTAACCCCACTTCCTGCATTACGGCTTTCACTTGCTCTTCGCGTTGCGTGGCTGAAAGGGTGGGTTGATGCACACGTAACCCCTCCTCAATAATCTGCAACACGTTGAGTCGTGGGTTGAGTGAGGAGTTTGGATCCTGAAATACCACCTGAATGCGATGGCGAATGGGCAATAGCTGGCGACGAGTTAGATTTTGCAATGGCTGACCGTCAAAAACGATGCTGCCCTGAGAGTCAATTAATCGTAGCAACGCCAGTCCTGTGGTGCTTTTGCCGGAGCCGGACTCGCCCACTAAACCCAGCGTTTCACCCGCCCGAAGCGTAAAACTGACGCTTTTCACCACCACGTTATGATCGACGACGCGTTTCAGGAGTCCCTTACGAATGGGGAAAGCGACCTGAAGCTGTTCAACATCAAGCAACGTTGAGGCTGGCTCTGGCAACGGCACTGGATCGCCTGACGGTTCGCTGTTGAGTAGTTTTTGCGTGTAAGGATGAACGGGGGAGGCAAAGAGCGCAGTGGCGCGATTTTCCTCCACACAGCGACCGTTTTGCATCACTGCCACGCGGTGGGCCAGTTTTCTGACAATGCTGAGGTTATGAGTAATAAATAACATACCCATATTCAGTTCATGTTGCAGTTCGCGTAATAATTGCAAAATCTGCGCCTGGACAGAGACGTCCAGCGCGGTAGTCGGTTCATCAGCAATCAATAATTCCGGTCGAGTGAGTAGCGCCATTGCAATCATCACCCGCTGACGTTCGCCGCCGGAGAGCTGATGCGGGTAGTCTGTCAGCCGTTTTGCTGCCTGGCGGATACCGACGCGATCGAGGCAATTAAGGATTTCACCACGCGCCGCTTCCCGACGCATCCCGCGATGCAGTGAAAGCACTTCATAAAGCTGTTTTTCCAGAGTATGCAATGGGTTTAACGATACCATCGGCTCCTGGAAAATCATGGCAATCTTATTTCCCCGCACACCACGCAACGTTTGCTCGCTGGCATGAAGCAGCGATTCGCCATGAAAACGAATATCGCCAGAGAGATATTCAACAGGCGGGGAAGGGAGAAGACGTAAAATCGACAGCGCAGTAACGCTCTTGCCGGAGCCAGACTCACCCACCAGCGCCAGCGTTTCGCCAGCTTCAATGCGTAGCGAAACATCATTCACTACGGTGCGAACGGTTTGCTGATGGCGAAAACCCACCGACAAATTTTCAATCGCTAACAGAGTTTGCGTCATGCTACACCGCCTTATTAGGATCAAATGCGTCGCGGACTGCTTCACCAATAAAGATCAGCAATGACAATAATATCGCCACCGACAAGAAGGCGGTGATCCCAAGCCACGGTGCCTGAAGGTTATTTTTCCCTTGTAACAGCAGTTCTCCGAGCGATGGTGAACCGAGTGGCAAGCCGAAGCCGAGGAAATCGAGCGAGGTCAGGGTGGTGATCGAGCTACATAAAATAAACGGTAAAAAGGTGAGGGTAGCGACCATTGCATTTGGCAACATATGACGCAGGATAATACTGCGATCGTTGACGCCAAGCGCCTGCGCCGCGCGGATGTAGTCGAAATTACGGGTACGCAAAAATTCCGCACGCACTACGCCCACCAGACCCATCCAGCCAAACAAGACGGTAATCGCCAGCAGCCACCAGAAGTTAGGTTGAACGACACTGGAAAGCAGAATTATCAGAAACAGCGTCGGCATCCCCGACCACACTTCAATGAAGCGCTGCCCCCAGAGATCCACTTTTCCGCCGTAATAACCTTGCAGCGCCCCCGCCAGCACGCCCATCACACTGGAACAGAGTGTCAGCATCAGACCAAACAGAACCGAGATCCGTGTGCCATACAGAATACGCGCCAGCACATCGCCGCCGTTGGCATCCGTCCCCAGCCAGTTTTGCGGTGAGGGTGGGGAGGGGAAGGGCTTATCGGTCGCAAAATTGATACTGGTAGCACCAAAGCGAATCGGTGCCCACAGTACCCAGCCTTTATCCTCCAGTCGTTGTTTTAGCCACGGATCCTGATAATCCGCCTGGCTTGCCAGCGGACCGCCAAAATCACTTTCACTGTAGTTTTTCAGCAACGGGAAATACCAGCTACCGTCATAACGTACCAGCAACGGTTTATCGTTGGCGATCAGTTCAGAACACAAACTCAAACTGAATAAGAAGAGGAAAATCCATAACGACCAGTAGCCGCGACGATTATGACGAAAACGCGCCCAACGGGCCTGATTGACGGGGCTGAGTTGCGGCATTAGCGTCCCTCAAAATCAATACGAGGATCGACCAGTGTATAGCTGATATCACTGACGATATTCAGGAGCAGGCCAATCAGGGTGAAAATATACAAGGTGCCAAACATCACCGGATAATCGCGCGAGACGGTCGCTTCATAGCCCAGCAAACCGAGGCCATTGAGTGAAAACATCACCTCAATCAACAGCGAACCGGTGAAAAACATGCTGATGAAAGTCGCTGGAAAACCGGCAATCACCAGCAGCATGGCGTTGCGGAACACATGTTTCCAGAGAATGTTTTTCTCACTCACTCCTTTCGCGCGCGCGGTAACCACATATTGCTTGCGCACTTCATCAAGAAAGGCGTTTTTTGTCAGCATGGTGAGCGCCGCAAAGCCGCCAATCACCGTCGCCAGCACGGGTAGCGTGATGTGCCACAGATAATCGGTGATTTTCTGATACCACGGTAGTGAATCAAAATTAGCGGAAACCAGGCCGCGCAGAGGGAACAGGTCGAAATAACTGCCGCCCGCGAAGAAGACAATCAGCAGGATTGCAAACAAAAAGGCCGGAATAGCGTAGCCGATGATAATAAATGCGCTACTCCAGACATCAAAGCGACTACCGTTGTAAACGGCTTTGCGAATACCCAGCGGAATTGACACCAGATAGATAATCAGCGTGCTCCACAATCCGAGGGTGATGGAAACCGGCAGACTGTCTTTAATCAATGTCAGCACTGAGGCGCTACGAAACAGGCTGTCGCCAAAATCAAAACAAATGTAGTCCCGGAGCATTTTGAAGTAACGTTCGTGGATCGGTTTATCGAAACCGTAGCGATGGGTGATCTCTGCGATCACTTCTGGATCCAATCCGCGTCCACCGCGGTAGTTGCTGTCGCTGATGTTGCCGACGCCCGTTTGTGCATGGCTGGCACGCACGCCTTCGCCGCCTGCACCTGGTAATACTCCGGCATTACCAAACTCAATGGCGGCGATGGCCTGGTCGACCGGACCGCCAGGCGCAATTTGCACGATAAAAAAGTTGATGGTGATAATCGCCCATAACGTTGGGATCACCAGCAACAGACGGCGAATCAGGTAAGCGCCCATCTACTCTCCCTGTTGTCTGGCTGACGGCAGTTTGGCCGCTTTATTGACGTCATACCACCAGGTATCAATACCGAGACTATAAACGGGACGCACTGCCGGGCGGGAGAATTTATCCCACCAGGCGAGACGGTCTTCCGCCATGTACCACATCGGCAACATGTAATAATTCCACGTTAATACGCGATCCAGGGCGCGCCCCAACGGCAGTAATTTTTCTTTATTTCCCTGGGCGGCAATAATTTGGTTGATCAGCGAGTCGATGACCGGACTTTGTACGCCGGGAGCATTATAAGTAGAGTTGATATATTCCGATGACCAGGAAATCTGTAAATCGGAGCTGGGCCACGGCATCGCCCGCCACACGCGTGGCATCATGTCATAGTCGCGGCTGCGCATTCGGTTGGTGATTTGTGAGTTATCCACCTTGCGAATGTCCATGTTGATACCAAGCCGTTGCAGGCTGTGCTGGAACGGCAATACCCACTGGCTATTACTGCTGGCTGGAAGCAATAATTCAAAGCTGAGAAGCTGACCCGTCGTAGCGTTAACGCGTTGCTGACCCTTCAGTACCCAGCCTGCTTCGTTGAGAAGTTTGTCGGCTTTTAACAGATTACCACGGTCGTAGCCATCGCCTTTGGATTCTGGCGGCTGGTAGATTTGTGTGAACACCTCTGGCGGTAGATCTTTTTTCATTGGTGCCAACAGCACCAGTTCCGCAGCGTCGGGGTAATTTCTGGCAGCGTATTCGGTATTCTGAAAATAGCTGTTAGTGCGACTCCAGGCATTGTAAAACAAGGCCTTGTTCATCCATTCAAAGTCGAAGGCGAGGGTGATGGCTTCCCTAACCCGGCGATCGTTGAATACCGGGCGCTGAATATTAAACGCCAGCCAGCGTGTATCCTGGGCTGATTCGTTCTTTTGCTCATCTTTGATAATGTATTTTTTGTCGAAATTTTTACCGGTATAGCGCGTGGCCCAGTTTTTGGCGTCGTTTTCCATGCGCAAATCAAAGGCACCAGCTTTAAATGCTTCAAAAGCGACGTTATCGTCAAGGTAATAATCGTAGCGAATGGTGTCGAAATTCCAGCGTCCACGGTTTACCGGTAAGTTTGCCGCCCAGTAATCTTTCACGCGGGAATAGACAATATTTTGCCCCATTTTCCAGGCCGTAATGCGATACGGACCACTGGCAAGTGGAGGCGTAGCGAGCGGGTCGCTCAGTTTGTGACCCTTCCAGTATTTTTCTGGAAATACCGGCAGTGAAAACAGGCTAAGCATATCTTCTTTGCCGGGTTTAGCTAATTCGATGCGCACGGTTAACGGCGCAATGGCTTTAACTGTGGTGCCTTTGTATACCAGGCGAAATTGCGGCACGCCTTCAGTCATAAACTTTTGAAAAGTGAACTCAACATCGCGGGCAGTAATGGGCGAACCATCATGAAAACGGGCGCGCGGATTAATAGCAACTTCAACCCAGGAATAATCGTCGGCATAGCGCGCGCTTTCGGCAATTAGCGGGTAATAACTGCCCGGCTCGTCATCGGAGGTGGTAAATAGTGTGTCGTACAACTGCTCGGTACGTGCACCGGGGTTTCCGCGTAGTGCATAGCGGTTGAAATTATCGAAGGTGCCAATGGAGGATAACGTTATCTGCCCGCCTTTTGGCGCGGCAGGATTAACATAATCAAAATTGTTGAAATTAAAGGCATATCTGGGTTCTCCCAGTACTGCAAAGGCATAGCTTTCCTTAATAGCCTGCGCCTGCACACCGAAGGTGAACAGGGTGATAAACACCAGCAGTATGCGCACAATCATCTGCAATGGATTTCCTTTTACTCATCATTAGCCGCAATCCGGCATGCTTTCTCTATGAATAATAAGGGACACAAGCACTCCTTACCACTGCGGCGTATGCGGTTTCTCCAACCAGCGGATAAAATCATCCAACGGCAGAGGGCGACTAATCCAGTAACCTTGCAGGAAATTAACACCACGTTCGCGTAACCAGCGTGCCTGTTCCGGCGTTTCAACCCCTTCAGCAACTGTCAGCATATTGAGACGCTTCGCCAGCGTCAGCACCGCGTCAAGCACTGGTGAGGTGACCGTTTCCGTACCTATGGCATTGATGAAACCGCGGTCAATTTTCAGGTAATCGAGCGTGAAACGTTCCAAATAGATAAGCGCGCTGTGTCCGGTGCCGAAGTCATCAATGGCAATTTCCACGCCGACAGAATGCAGCCATGCGAAGAGTTGTGACGCTTCATGTTCTTTCAGCATATCGCGCTCGGTAATTTCCAGCACAATCTGGAAATGGTGAGCGGGCAGGGAGGCAAGCAGTCGATGTATATCGGCTTTAAAGCTCTCGTTGTGCAAATGGTCCGGCGCAATGTTAATACCAAACTTTACGCCCACCGGCAGTACGTTGTGTAATTCTGCCGCGTCACGAGCAATCAGCTCAAACAGGTGCTGGGTCAGTGGCACAATCATCTTTTGCGATTCGGCATAATGAATGAAGGCATCCGGGGGGATTTCACCCACTACCGGATGACGCCAGCGCAGTAACACTTCCAGACCCGTTACCCGCAGCGTTTGTGTATCAACCACCGGTTGATACACCACGTAAAACTGCTCACGCTTGATGGCCATCATAATCTCTCTGCCAGGGCGCATACGCACGCTCATCAGGTAATAGCAGAGCAGGCCAACGACAGTTCCACTCATTCCACCCAGTAAAAACGCGTACCACACATCACTCCATGTCCAGTCGTTAGCATAAAGTCGAACAGTCAGCGGAATGCCTGCGATTTTGGTTTCACGTACCGGCGTGCCGGTTAACTCGCGGACGTTCATCAAATGCGGCGTAAAGGTCGATATCGCAGTATTACCAATAATGAGTGCTATACCATCGAAATCTTGCTGGTGAGAGCTATAGAGAAGATACGGCGTCAGGTTCAGGTTCAATGCTGCAAAAACGCCGCTATTTTTTAATAAAGGATTGCGATACCAGATGACGATCGTGGGTTTGTTGGGCACCATCGGTGTGCCAGGCAACATTGCCATATCAATATTTTTACTAATGTCGAGCGCCGGAATCAGTTCATTGAGCGGAATGTCCATCTCACCAGTCGCAGAAGAACAGAAACTCTTTTTATCCTTTACCAGCACAAACGTTCGTACATTCATACTGAATGCCGCACGTGCAGTCAGTTCAGGGTTGGCTTGCTGACAGGTATCTAAGGTGAGTGGCTGGAGGTGATCAGTAGTGGACTTCAGCTCGGTGAAATAGGTGTCGAGATATTTTTGTACGTCGGTAATCAAGGTGTCGTATTTGACTTCATGTTTATGCCAGGCCACTAAAAACTGAAGGCAACTGACAAGTATCGCGATCATCACGCCCGCAATAATGCAGGTAAGCAGGATCTTACGTCCGGAAGAGGGAGCGCGTATGAACATAGTTCCGTTAATATTCCTGAGATTACGATAACGCTGAAGTAGAAGAGAATGACGGGACTATAGCCTGGATCAAGGCATGGAAACATCATTTTCTATAATGGATGAAAATAAAAAAGCACTGCTTAAGCAGTGCCTTCAGTTAACTCGTCAGGATAGCCAAGGGATTGCATCCAAACGGTTTATTAGCTGCGACTAAGAACCCGACGTGCTTCGTTGTAACGCTTTTTCCAGTACGGCTCATTCATGCTGGAAATAATAACACCACTGCTGGTGGAAGCATGAACGAACTGATTATTGCCGATATAAATACCGACATGGCGTCCCGTTGAACCGGCACGGAACAGAACTAAGTCACCTGTACGCAAATTACTGCGGGAAACTGACTTGCCCATTTCCTGTTGTTCATAAGTTGAACGAGGGAGTTCTAAGCCAAATTGTTCGCGGAATGTACGCTGTACGAAACCAGAACAATCGATACCTTTTTTGGTGCTGCCGCCCAGACGATAACGCACGCCTTTCCAGTCAGCATACTGATCCATAATTCGCGATTTTACGTCGACATTACGAACCAGGTTTTCAAATTCATCCTGAGAAGCTTGCAGTGATGATGTTTCACTACCCACTGCACGTGTCTCAGGATGCATATTCTTTGCGGTGTTGTTTGCACTACATGCAGAAAGCAGAACCGCTACTGCAATCGCGGGAATGCCGCGCAAGATATATCTCAAAATCGGTTGAGATTTGACCATGTTGTTTGTTTTCCCTTGAAGTCCTTAACGACAAATATCGTTATAAAAAAATGCCAAGCGAGACGAGACTAATTACCTGGGCATGTTGAAACAATTCCCTAAGGCCAAATCTGTGGACTAACGCACAAAATTATATGCTGTGAGGATAATTTACCGCCGAGGCAAAACGAGTTCGAGATTACCCGATTGGCGCGGTCTTGGCGAGGGGTTTTACATGATTTTTTATAAGAAAAAGTGATACAGAAAGTTAATAACCGGGATTGGTCAATTAAAGAACGATTGAGCAAAAAGCATGCAATCCATTCATTTCGTTAGAGAATGACTATTTTACTCGATGAACGAAAGCAATGCAGTGCATCATCAGGATTATCCGGTCTATGAAAATAAACCTGATGATGTTAATTACTGTGAGTTATTTGTTTTAGGAATGTTTTCTTTTTCCTGGCAATGATTTGTCAAAGAAGGTGATTAATCGATCACTTAATGGCGTCATCAACCACCAGGGCAAACCAATCAATATCACAGTCAGGGAACCGACAATGATATCGGTAAACCAGTGTGCGCCAATCATCACTCTGGGAAATGCAAATACCACAAAAATAATAAGGGCGATGACGCCTGCGACTTTTCCGAAATAACGCCACATGAATGCAGAAAAAATAAGCAACATCATGCCATGATCGCCAGGAAAACTATCTCGCGAGGCATCTTTTGTTGGCACAGATAACAGTTCGCTGACGCGGTTAATATTCGCAAATGTTAATGTCGGGCTGGCTCGCTTTACCGGAATTAATGCCTGGCCCAACTGGTTTAATACCACTGCGGTTAACAGCATGACCAGACCGATAATCATGATATGGCGTCTGCCGGAGGCGTTTTCTTTCAGCCAGAAACTCAGCATCAGCAGTCCCATTGCCAGCAGTGAACAGCCGTCAAAAGCGCGATTATTGGTCAATGCGACCAGCCATAAAAAAGTCTTGCTTTCGACCAGTTTCTGATTAAAAAAATAGAAAATATCCGCGTCAATCGGCAACCAGAATCCATGATTGACGGGAATGTACCAGGAAAGAAACAGCGCGAGGCCGACAACGTTTAACAACGCTATTTGCGGCAAATTTTTAATCATATTTTCTCTAATCATCTTACTGAAAAACGCAAGCAACCTTACGCGTTGGTCACTAAACGAAGCTTCAACAGCGCGCTCTGTAAGGCATTCCAGTCAGTTTCGCTGCTGGAAATCAGCTCAACGCGACTGTCCGGTGGTGCCACGTTTTGCGTTTCAATGTGCAAGTCATCGCCCTGACGGTTGATTCGCACCAGTCCTTCAGGAATACGCATCACGCCTTTCACGCGTTCCACTGGTGCAAGCCGCGCCCATTCCAGAATGCCAACGGTGTCGAACACCGTATCAGCATCGAATATCCAACCGCAGGCCTGATGCCCTTGTCCGCTGTTGAGACTGCGACGCCAGCGTTGATGCTCTGGCAGGCTTAACGCGGCTAACCCTTTTTTCACGGTATGCTGATGTGAATGGGCGGCGCTGGCGGGTAATTTGATTAAATTGCGACGGGGTAAATCCAGAAGATGACCATCAATTTGCCCATGTTCGCTGTGAATTAATTGCCGATCGCCACCATTTTGTTGCCACCAGCGTTGCAACGCTTGCTCGCTTTCGGACGTCGCTCGGTCGGATTTATTGGCGACAATAATGTCTGCGGCAGCCAACTGGTCACGGAAATTTTCATTATTGACGCTTTTTTCATCCAGCAGCAGGCGAGGATCGAGAATACATAACGTGGCGCGCAGATCGATCCACGGTTCATAAACCGGAGCGGTTAACAGATCGAGGATCTGTTTTGGATGGCCCAGCCCTGTAGGCTCTATCAGCAAGCGGTCTGGTTTTCCCTGGCGCAGTAAGGTATTCAGCCCCACCTGCATCGGTAAGCCATTAACGCAGCACATGCAGCCGCCGGGGATCTCTTTTAGTAATGCACCGCTGTCAGCGAGCAAAGCACCATCTATCCCGACTTCACCAAATTCATTAACCAGCACCGCCCATTTTTCTTGCGGATCTTTGTGGGCTAATAGATGAAGAATTGACGTCGTTTTCCCGCTGCCGAGAAAACCGGTGATGAGGTTGGTCCTGGTCACAACGGCTCCGCAATAATCAGATTAGTTAACAGTGCGTTAATCCTGGCTAAAAAAGCTGGAAAAGAGAAGAGAAGGAGCGGACGAAGCATGCCTCCGTCCACCTTAACCGCAGAAATCGTTAAATTTTGAGGGTATTTAACAGTGCCTGATGCGCTCCAAACTGCGCTATTTGTTGCCAGGCATTTTTGATTGTCTGCACAAAATGCGGGTTATTGGGCAGGTCATCACCGAAAACTTCACGCAGAGAAAGCAGGGCGCTAACGCGTTGTTCACTGCTACTTTCCGCAACCAGATCGCGAATTTTATCGCTGAGCGGATCGCGAACATCAATGGCATTTCCGGCATCATCAACGCCGCTCACATAGCGCATCCAGCCTGCGACTCCTAACGCCAGTAACGGCCAGTTTGTTTCGCGCGCCAGATGAATGCGAATGCTCGCCAGCATGCGTTGCGGTAATTTCTGACTGCCATCCATCGCGATTTGCCAGGTTTTATGTTTCAGTGCGGGATTGGCAAAACGTTCAATTAACTTATCCGCATATTGCGTCAAATCGACATTTTTAATCCGTAGCGTCGGCGCTTGCTCATCCAGCATTAACGTTCTGGCGGCATGGCGAAATGCGCGGTCATGCATGCAATCACTGATATGGGCAAACCCTGCGAGATAACCCAGATAAGCGAGAAAAGAGTGGCTGCCATTAAGCATGCGCAGTTTCATCTCCTCCCAGGGCAAAACATCATCCACCAGTTGTACACCTGCGACTTCCCAGGCTGGACGTCCTGCAACGAAGTGATCTTCCACTACCCACTGGATAAACGGTTCGCAGCTAATCGCACAGGGATCATTCACGGCCAGATGCTGGCTAATTTCTGCCAGCGATTCGTCGGTTGCTGCCGGAACAATGCGATCAACCATCGTTCCCGGAAAGCTGACGTGTTCTTTTATCCATTCGGTGAGTTCTGGTGAGCGTTTTTCTGCCATTCCCAAAACCGCATTTTTCACCACATGGCCATTGTCGGGAATATTGTCGCAGGAGAGCACGGTAAATGGCGCAAGGCCGCGTTCACGGCGGCGTTTCAGTGCTTCGACAAGAATGCCTGGTGCGGAATGAGGTTCTTCCGGCGTTTGTAGATCGTGAATAATGCGCGAATTGCTGGTGTCGAGCGTGCCGGTGGCCGGGTCGATGCAATACCCCTTTTCGGTAATCGTCAGGGAAACTATCGCCACCTGCGGTTCGCAAAATTTCTCAATAATCGCTGCTAATGAATCCAGTTTTGCATTCAGGCATTCGTGAACGGCACCGACAATAATCACCTGATTGCCGTCCGCACCTTTCTCTAACACAGTGTATAAATGGTCTTGTGCGCGAAGCTGGCTCATCAATTGCTCACCGCTGAACAGGCTGATTTCACAAATTCCCCAGTCGCCACCCTGCGCATTCAGCACACGATCGGTTAATAATGCCTGATGTGCGCGGTGAAAGGCTCCAAAGCCAAAATGAACGATACGGGATTTCAATTGCTGGCGATCGTAGCATGGAGTGTGTACGTGATGGGGGAGCGTAACGGAGGCAATAGTATTCATAGAGGTCACGTCTCAGTAACGATTAATTAACAATGGCAGTGTAAAGTTATATGACAGCAATTGAAATTGGTCTGGATTGTTAATGCAATGAAGTGTGAGGGCGATCAATCAACGAGTAAATTTTACGGGCGGAAGGCGTTCAGTAAGCACAAAATAGCAGATTGGTATAATAAATTAAAAAAGGGACAGCCTGAGCAGTCCCTTTTTGAATGTGGCTGAAGTTAGTCAGCACGCCCCATGTAACGGCGTTCTTCGATATGGATACGGATTTTTTCGCCCGGGCTTAAGTATTCTGGCACCTGAATCACCAGACCGGTGCTTAATGTTGCCGGTTTGTTACGTGCGCTGGCAGAAGCACCTTTAATGCCTGGTGCGGTTTCAACGATTTCCAGATCAACGGTCTGCGGCAGTTCAAGTGCCAGCAGTTGGCCGTCCCAGGTCAAAACCTGCATGTCAGGCATACCGCCTTCCGGCATAAACAGCAGTTCTTCTTCAATCTGATCTTTCGTGAAGGTATACGGCGTATAGTCTTCTTTATCCATAAAGACATATTCGTTGCCATCAACGTAGGAGAAGTCAACATAGCGGCGGGTCAGCGTCACGGTGTCAACGATATCATCACCTTTGAAACGCTCTTCTACTTTCAGCCCGGTACGGACATCAGAAAAGCGCATTTTGTACAGCGTAGCGGCACCGCGGGCAGTGGGGGACTGAATATCAATATCCTTAACCAGCAGCAATTTGCCGTTGTAATTCAGAACCATACCTTTTTTAATTTCGTTCGCTCTTGGCATCGAAAAATTCCTGTAGTCGAAAATGTCAAAAATATCGCGACAAACTACTCGCGACGGCCATTTCAGGCAAGAGGTATTCGCACTTTTGCTGGTGCAAAAAAGGTGGTACTGTGCGCGCTCATCAATCCGGTGGTTAACCTGAAGAGAACAATGTATGGAATGCCGTCCGGATTGCGGGGCGTGTTGTACCGCCCCCTCAATCTCCAGCCCTATTCCGGGTATGCCAGATGGCAAGCCCGCCAATACACCCTGCATTCAGCTCGATGAACAGCAACGCTGTAAAATTTTTACCTCGCCACTGCGCCCGAGAGTCTGCGCAGGCTTACAAGCCAGTGCAGAAATGTGCGGCAACACGCGTCAGCAGGCAATGACCTGGCTTATCGATCTGGAAATACTGACCGCGCCTTAAACATCTTTAATCCGCAGTAAGCAGAACAGGGTGGCGATAATCATCACCATCGCAAACCAGAACACTGCATGATAATTCCAGATCTCTGCGACTATTCCGGCTACTGAACCGGCGATAATCCAGCCCACACGTGATGTATTGGTATAGAGCGTGGTTGCTGAACCCGCCTGGCCGGGCATCAGATCCTGAAAATAGAGCATCCCAATACCGCCAAGAATACCGATAAAAATAGCATTCAGCATCTGTAAGCCCAACAGAATGACAGGTGAATGTGCCATCAGCATACCTGCGTAAAAACAGATGCCACCCACGGCTGCTACGCGCATCAAGAACCGCTTACCCAGACGTTTGGCAAAATAACCGGCAATTAACATCGTCGGGATTTCCAGCCCGGCGGCGGTCCCCATCATCACACCCGCCAGTTTTTCTGGAAGATGTAGTTCGTTAATAATAAATAGCGGCATGTTGATGATGTACAGGCTATTTGAACCCCACATCAACGTACAAATGACAAACAGCAATAGCGTATCGCGACGGTTACGCCGCGGTGCTTCAACCGTGCCGGTCGCCAGCGGAACCTCTTTTTGCATCGACGGTAAAAACAGCCACACCATCACGCCGCAAACAATAAACGCTACCGCCGCGCTGAGATACATCACCGTAAAGCTGAAACCCATCGCTAAGGCATAAGCCAGCGGCGGGCCGATGACCCATGCCAGTGAAACCTGGGCGCGCAAAAAAGAGCTGAACATCACTGCTTCACGCCCGGTTTTATCGGCATGTTCACGGGCAAGAGCAAACATCTGCGGGTTGGCGGTAGAGCCAAAGCTGCTAAGAAAAACGCCGACAAACAACAGGATGAAGTAGTTGCGATTCCAGGCGAAAAGGGTGCAGGCCAGCACGCCTAACAGGCAGCAAAAGACAATCAGTGATTTACGATCGCCGCGCTTATCGGAGCGCCCGGCGAGAAACTGGCTGACCAGAATCCCGATGACGGCGCTGCCGGTAAAGAAGAATCCCACCATTGCCGGGCGGGCGTGTACCTCATCGGTAAGAAAAATACTGAGCGTTGGGGTTTGCAGAGCGCCTGCAATGCCGGTGAGAAAGGCAACAATTAAGAATGCCGTTGATGTCAGGTCAAACGATTTCGCGCTGGAGACTGCGGGGGAGTTATGCATGCTGGTCGATCACTGAAAGATGAAGACGCGGAGTTTACGCCGCTTGTCAGAAAATAAACAGTCAGTGAAATCAAACTCGCCATGAATAATCAAAATGCTATTTCACTCTTGTTGAACCTTTGCTGACGCTGCTGAAATGATCATGTTGATAACAAATTTCGCCATCAGCGATTCAGATTATCGGCAAAAAAATGTGCAGCACATCAAACTTTTGTACATAATTTAGCGCCATCCCTTGCGTGCTGAAACAGAAGTATTATGCTTTCTTGAAACGTTTCAGCGCGATCTTGTCTTTAACCCTTAGCCAGGTTAGCGCTTTTTTTCTCATAGAAGCTGAATCGTTTCAATTCAGCAAGAGAGGAGAACTATGTTCCAGTTATTCGTACAGGACATCCATCCGGGCGAAAAGGCCGGAGACAAAGAAGAGGCGATTCGCCAGGTCGCTGCGGCGCTGGTGCAGGCCGGTAATGTCGCTGAAGGCTACGTCAATGGCATGCTGGCGCGCGAACAGCAAACCTCAACGTTCCTCGGCAATGGTATTGCTATTCCACACGGCACCACCGACACCCGCGATCAGGTACTGAAAACCGGCGTTCAGGTGTTTCAGTTCCCGGAAGGCGTGACATGGGGTGAAGGTCAGGTGGCGTATGTTGCTATCGGTATTGCCGCCAGCTCGGATGAACATCTGGGGCTGTTGCGTCAACTGACGCACGTCCTGAGCGATGATTCCGTTGCTGAACAACTGAAATCAGCCACCACTGCAGAAGAACTGCGCGCACTGCTGATGGGCGAAAAGCAGAGTGAACAGTTGAAGCTTGATAACGAAATGCTGACGCTGGATATCGTCGCCAGCGATTTGCTGACTCTTCAGGCGCTGAATGCTGCTCGTCTGAAAGAAGCGGGCGCGGTTGATACCGCTTTTGTTACCAAAGCCATCAATGAACAGCCGTTGAACCTCGGGCAGGGGATCTGGCTGAACGATAGTGCCGAAGGCAACCTGCGCAGCGCCATTGCGGTAAGCCGTGCGGCAAATGCTTTTGATGTTGAAGGCGAAACGGCAGCCATGCTGGTGAGTGTGGCGATGAATGACGATCAGCCAGTCGCGGTACTTAAGCGTCTGAGCGACCTGCTGATCGACAATAAGGCTGAACGTCTGTTGAAAGCTGATGCAGCAACGTTGCTGGCGCTGCTGACCAGCGATGATGTGCCGACCGACGACGTGTTAAGCGCGGAGTTTGTGGTGCGCAATGAACACGGCCTGCATGCCCGCCCAGGCACCATGCTGGTCAATACCATTAAACAATTTAACAGTGATATTACCGTGACAAACCTTGATGGCACCGGCAAACCGGCAAATGGACGTAGTCTAATGAAAGTTGTAGCACTTGGCGTTAAGAAAGGTCATCGCCTACGCTTTACCGCCCAGGGAGCAGATGCTGAACAGGCGCTGAAAGCCATTGGCGACGCCATCGCCGCCGGTCTTGGGGAGGGCGCGTAATGAGCAGACGTGTTGCTACGATCACCCTCAATCCGGCCTATGACCTTGTCGGTTTCTGCCCGGAAATTGAACGCGGCGAAGTGAACCTGGTGAAAACCACCGGTCTGCATGCAGCGGGTAAAGGCATCAACGTGGCCAAAGTTTTAAAAGACCTGGGGATTGATGTCACCGTTGGCGGTTTCCTCGGCAAAGACAATCAGGACGGTTTTCAGCAACTGTTCAGCGAGCTGGGCATTGCCAACCGTTTCCAGGTTGTCCAGGGGCGTACCCGCATTAACGTCAAGCTGACAGAAAAAGACGGTGAAGTCACCGATCTCAACTTCTCTGGTTTCGAAGTTACTCCAGCCGACTGGGAACGCTTTGTGACGGATTCTTTAAGCTGGCTTGGTCAGTTCGATATGGTCTGTGTCAGCGGTAGTTTACCGTCAGGTGTCAGCCCGGAAGCATTCACCGACTGGATGACTCGCCTGCGTAGTCAGTGTCCTTGCATTATCTTTGATAGTAGCCGTGAAGCGTTAGTGGCTGGTTTGAAAGCGGCACCATGGCTGGTGAAACCTAACCGCCGTGAGTTGGAAATCTGGGCGGGTCGTAAACTGCCTGAAATGAAAGATGTCATTGAAGCTGCACATGCGCTACGTGAACAAGGTATCGCGCATGTTGTAATTTCACTGGGTGCCGAAGGCGCGCTTTGGGTTAATGCCTCCGGCGAATGGATCGCCAAACCACCGTCAGTCGATGTCGTAAGCACCGTTGGCGCAGGGGATTCTATGGTTGGTGGCCTGATTTATGGCTTGCTAATGCGTGAATCCAGTGAACACACACTGCGTCTGGCGACGGCTGTTGCAGCCCTGGCGGTAAGTCAAAGTAATGTAGGTATTACCGATCGTCCGCAGTTGGCCGCAATGATGGCGCGCGTCGACTTACAACCTTTTAACTGACAGCAGGAGAGGCATAATGAAAACGCTGCTGATTATTGACGCTAATCTCGGTCAGGCACGCGCCTATATGGCGAAGACCCTGCTGGGCGCGGCGGCGCGAAAAGCAAAACTGGAAATCATCGATAATCCTAACGACGCTGAAATGGCGATTGTTCTTGGTGATTCCATCCCGAACGATAGCGCGCTGAACGGTAAAAATGTCTGGCTGGGCGATATTTCCCGGGCCGTCGCGCATCCGGAGCTGTTCCTGAGCGAAGCCAAAGGCCATGCGAAACCTTACACTGCGCCGGTAGCTGCTACAGCACCGGTTGCAGCCAGCGGCCCGAAACGCGTGGTTGCGGTTACTGCTTGCCCAACCGGCGTGGCACACACCTTTATGGCGGCTGAAGCCATTGAAACTGAAGCGAAAAAACGCGGTTGGTGGGTGAAAGTTGAAACCCGTGGCTCTGTTGGTGCGGGGAATGCCATCACGCCTGAAGAAGTGGCGGCAGCGGATTTGGTGATTGTGGCGGCAGACATTGAAGTCGATCTGGCAAAATTTGCCGGTAAACCCATGTACCGCACTTCTACCGGTCTGGCACTGAAGAAAACGGCGCAGGAGCTGGATAAAGCGGTTGCTGAAGCGACGCCTTACGAGCCAGCAGGTAAAGCCCAAACGGCAAGCTCTGAAGCTAAGAAAGAGAGTGCAGGCGCGTATCGTCACCTGTTGACGGGCGTTTCTTACATGTTACCGATGGTGGTTGCTGGCGGTCTGTGTATCGCGCTTTCTTTTGCTTTTGGTATTGAAGCATTTAAAGAGCAAGGGACGCTTGCTGCGGCGCTGATGCAGATTGGCGGCGGTTCAGCTTTTGCGCTGATGGTTCCGGTACTGGCGGGTTATATTGCTTTCTCTATTGCCGATCGTCCGGGGCTTACTCCGGGTCTGATTGGCGGTATGCTGGCGGTCAGCACCGGTTCTGGCTTCATTGGCGGTATTATTGCGGGTTTCCTGGCCGGTTACATTGCGAAGTTAATCAGTACGCAACTGAAACTGCCACAGAGTATGGAGGCGCTAAAACCGATTCTGATCATTCCGCTAGTTTCCAGTCTGGTGGTGGGGCTGGCGATGATCTACCTGATCGGTAAACCGGTTGCTGGCATCCTCGAAGGCCTGACCCACTGGCTGCAAACTATGGGGACTGCGAATGCGGTTCTGCTGGGGGCGATCCTCGGTGGAATGATGTGTACTGACATGGGCGGTCCGGTAAACAAAGCGGCGTACGCGTTCGGTGTGGGTCTGCTGAGTACTCAAACCTATGGCCCGATGGCGGCGATTATGGCGGCAGGTATGGTGCCACCGCTGGCAATGGGGCTGGCTACGATGGTGGCACGTCGCAAATTCGACAAAGCGCAGCAGGAAGGCGGTAAAGCGGCTCTGGTTCTGGGACTGTGCTTTATTTCTGAAGGTGCAATTCCGTTTGCCGCCCGCGATCCGATGCGAGTACTGCCGTGCTGTATCGTTGGTGGGGCGCTGACTGGTGCAATCTCTATGGCGATTGGTGCGAAACTGATGGCACCGCACGGTGGTCTGTTTGTTCTGCTGATCCCTGGCGCAATTACGCCGGTTCTGGGATACCTGGTGGCAATCATTGCCGGTACGCTGGTGGCAGGTTTGGCCTATGCTTTCCTGAAACGTCCGGAAGTGGACGCTGTAGCGAAAACAGCATAATAAAACGTGAACTGCAGGGCAGGAATTTTCTGCCCTGTATCCGTTGATGACCGCAAGATAAGTGAAAAGTGTTTGAAATTAATTCTATGAATTTAAATGGTTTTTACTTCAAATAGAAACCTGAACCTCTCATCAAACAGCAACGTCATTTTCTCAAGGGCAGATTAATTTCTGCCCTTTTTTATTGTTTCAGTTCTGTGCATTACTTCACAATTTCTTCGCTTTTTCTAAAACCGCCAATAATAGAGTTTTGTGAGTCTGCTCAAATCTGCTCATTTTGCCCCTCTGGCAGTAATTTACTTTAAGTAAAACAAGCATACTATGAGCACATGTTTAAATATGAACATATGTTTAAACGGTCTTTGCAGTACCTATATTCTTGTGGATTGACAGGGTTGGTAATTTTTTACCAGAGGACGTGCTATGCGCGAAAAGGAATATGTCGTAATTATAGGTTCGGCTAATATTGATGTCGCCGGATATTCACATGGATCATTAAATTATGCGGATTCAAATCCTGGGAAAATAAAATTTACCCCCGGTGGCGTAGGGCGCAATATTTCACAAAACCTGGCGTTGCTGGGGAAAAAATCCTGGCTACTGAGCGCCGTAGGAAGTGATTTTTATGGTCAATCGCTCCTGACACAAACTAATCAGTCCGGTGTTTATGTCGATAAATGCCTTATTGTGCCAGGGGAAAATACCTCAAGTTATTTATCTCTACTCGATAATACCGGCGAAATGCTGGTTGCTATAAATGATATGAATATTAGCAACTGTATTTCAGCGGAGTTCCTCTCACAGCACCGTGATTTTATTCAAGGGGCAAAGGTCATTGTCGCAGACTGTAATATCAGTGAAGAGGCGCTGATCTGGCTCCTGGATAACGCCGCCGACGCACCTGTATTTGTCGATCCTGTTTCAGCATGGAAATGCGTCAAAGTACGCGAACGGTTAAAGCAGATCCATACACTGAAGCCAAACCGTCTGGAAGCGGAAACCCTGAGCGGTATTGCCCTTTCGGGGCGTGAAGATGTGGCGAAAGTTGCCGCCTGGTTCCATCAAAATGGCCTGAACCGACTGGTTCTGAGCATGGGCGGTGACGGTGTTTATTACAGCGATATCCGCGGTGAAAGCGGCTGGTCTGCGCCGATTAAAACCAATGTCGTCAATGTTACCGGCGCGGGCGATGCCATGATGGCGGGACTTGCTTCGTGCTGGGTAGACGGGATGCCGTTTGCCGAATCCGTTCGTTTTGCACAGGGTTGTTCGTCAATGGCGCTCTCCTGTGAATACACCAATAACCCTGATTTATCGATTGCCAACGTTATATCGTTAGTGGAGAACGCAGAATGTCTGAATTAAAAATTTCCCCGGAGTTATTACAGATTTCCCCGGAAGTGCAGGATGCTTTAAAAAACAAAAAACCGGTTGTGGCGCTGGAGTCGACCATTATTTCTCACGGTATGCCGTTTCCACAAAATGCCCAGACTGCAATTGAAGTAGAAGAAACTATTCGTCAACAGGGATCCGTACCAGCCACTATCGCTATTATTGGCGGTGTGATGAAAGTAGGCTTAAGCAAAGAAGAAATTGAATTACTGGGGCGTGAAGGACATAACGTAACCAAAGTTAGTCGTCGCGATTTACCTTTTGTTGTTGCGGCCGGAAAAAATGGCGCTACTACTGTTGCTTCAACCATGATTATTGCGGCGCTTGCCGGAATTAAGGTATTTGCCACCGGCGGTATTGGTGGGGTACATCGTGGCGCGGAACAGACATTCGATATTTCTGCCGATTTACAGGAATTGGCGCATACCAATGTTACCGTGGTTTGTGCCGGAGCGAAATCTATTCTCGATTTAGGTTTAACCACCGAATATTTAGAAACCTTCGGTGTGCCGTTAATTGGTTATCAGACCAAAGCATTACCGGCATTTTTCTGCCGCACCAGTCCGTTTGAGGTCAGCATCCGTCTCGATAGCGCCAGCGAAATTGCCCGTGCGATGGCGGTGAAATGGCAAAGTGGTCTGAACGGTGGCCTGGTGGTGGCGAACCCGATCCCGGAACAGTTTGCGATGCCGGAAGAAAGTATTAACGCTGCAATTGATCAGGCCGTTGCCGAAGCTGAAGAGCAAGGTGTAATCGGCAAAGAGAGTACGCCGTTCCTGCTGGCGCGAGTTGCTGAACTGACCGGCGGCGATAGCCTGAAATCTAACATCCAGTTGGTGTTTAACAATGCCATTCTGGCGAGCGAAATTGCCAAAGAATATCAACGTCTCGTGGGTTAATTTCTGACGGGCAGAAAGCCGTCGCCCGTACTTATCATACATACCGAAACCTGGCGTTGACGCCGGGTTTACTGGCATGAAGGGAAATCATTATGGATATAATGAGAAGTGTTGTGGGGATGGTGGTATTGCTGGCAATTGCGTTTTTGTTGTCAGTGAATAAAAAAAGCATCAGTTTACGCACCGTAGGTGCCGCGCTGCTGCTGCAAATCGCCATTGGCGGCATTATGCTCTATTTTCCGCCGGGAAAATGGGCGGTAGAGCAGGCGGCGTTAGGCGTACATAAAGTCATGTCCTACAGTGACGCCGGCAGTGCCTTCATTTTTGGCTCGCTGGTGGGGCCGAAAATGGATGTCCTGTTTGATGGCGCAGGCTTTATTTTCGCCTTTCGCGTACTTCCGGCGATTATTTTCGTTACCGCACTCATCAGTTTGCTGTACTACATTGGTGTGATGGGACTGCTGATCCGTATTCTTGGTAGTATTTTTCAGAAAGCCCTCAACATCAGCAAAATCGAATCATTTGTTGCGGTTACCACTATTTTCCTCGGGCAAAATGAGATCCCGGCGATCGTTAAACCGTTTATTGATCGCATGAATCGCAACGAGTTGTTTACCGCAATTTGTAGCGGCATGGCATCTATTGCCGGTTCGATGATGATTGGTTATGCCGGAATGGGCGTGCCGATTGACTATCTGTTAGCAGCATCGCTGATGGCTATCCCTGGCGGGATCTTGTTTGCGCGTATTCTTAGCCCGGCGACGGAATCTTCGCAGGTGACATTTGAAAACCTGTCATTCAGCGAGACGCCGCCAAAAAGCTTTATCGAAGCGGCGGCGAACGGTGCGATGACCGGGTTGAAAATCGCCGCAGGTGTGGCGACGGTAGTAATGGCATTTGTCGCAATTATTGCGCTGATCAATGGCATTATCGGCGGTATTGGCGGCTGGTTTGGTTTTGCCAATGCCTCTCTGGAAAGTATTTTTGGCTATGTGCTGGCACCGCTGGCGTGGATCATGGGGGTTGACTGGAGTGATGCCAACCTTGCGGGGAGTTTGATTGGGCAGAAACTGGCGATTAATGAATTTGTCGCTTACCTGAGTTTCTCGCCCTATCTGCAAACGGGCGGCACGCTGGACGTGAAGACCGTGGCGATTATCTCCTTTGCGCTTTGTGGTTTTGCTAACTTCGGCTCTATCGGTGTTGTCGTTGGGGCGTTCTCGGCTATTTCGCCAAAACGTGCGCCCGAAATCGCTCAGCTTGGTTTACGGGCGCTGGCAGCCGCGACGCTCTCCAACCTGATGAGTGCGACAATTGCCGGGTTCTTTATTGGTCTGGCGTAATGCTCGATTCGTAGGCCGGATAATACGCATCAAGCGTCGCATCCGGCAATCACGCAGCATTCAAATAATTTTTACTGCATCATCCCGGAGAGTTTATTCTCCGGGTCCATCTCCCGCGCCAGCTCTAACAACTGCTTTCTGTTTTTAATTAAATATCCTTTCTTATTTTTAATTAATAAACCATCGTGAATGAATTGTGCGAGAACATATAACAGATGTCGATAAGAAACACCCAGATACTCTGCCGCCTGGGTATGCTTTTCGTGATAAAGATCACCTTCCTGCGAGAGTAATATAAATGCGGCCAGGCGATTCACTAACGGAAATGATTGATTCTGAGTTAAGGAAACAATATTGCGATAATTTTTATGGCTTAAGGTGACGCAGAGTTTTCGTAAAAATAGTGTGTCGTTTAATAACAGCGGACGGTAATTTTTCATGGGAAGCGCAATACACCAACACTCTTCAATAGCCTGCACCGCGCGCGGTTTATGGTCTTTATCGATTAACTCAATCTCGCCAATAAAACAGGGGGCGGCAAAGAAATCGATCAGCGACACCCGACCATTAGCAAGCGTGGCGTAGAGTCTGGCGCGGCCTCGCGTCAGGTAAAACAGCCATGACGGCTGTTGTCCTTCCTGCACAATGTAGTCACGCGCTAAAAAATGAAACAGCCGCGTGTCCACTGAAACATCCGTTGCAAAGCACGCCTTAAATGCGGATTCGTCAATTAATTGCTGCTTAAGATCATTATTGTGGATTTCTTTCACGATGTTTACCCGCTATGAGATTTCTCATATTTAGCATACGTACGCTGTTGTTAAGATTCAATTATCGGCCCGATTGAATTTTCTTTGCTGTAGAAAAAATAACGCAACTTGAAACAGAGGGAATAAACAATGGAAAAAAGAAAAATTATCCTGGATTGTGATCCGGGTCATGATGACGCTATTGCAATAATGATGGCAGCGAAACATCCGGCGATTGATTTATTAGGTATTACCATTGTGGCCGGTAATCAAACCCTCAATAAGACATTAATTAATGGTCTGAATGTTTGTCAGAAACTGGAGATTAATGTTCCGGTTTATGCGGGGATGCCGCAGCCGATTATGCGCAAACAAATCGTTGCCGATAATATTCACGGTGAAACCGGACTGGATGGCCCGGTATTCGAGCCGCTGACCCGTAAAGCTGAAAGCACCCATGCGGTGAAATACATCATCGATACCCTGATGGCAAGCGATGGCGATATCACTCTGGTGCCGGTTGGTCCACTTTCAAACATCGCGGTGGCAATGCGGATGCAGCCTGCAATTCTGCCGAAAATCCGTGAAATTGTGCTAATGGGCGGCGCTTACGGTACAGGTAACTTTACGCCGTCTGCCGAGTTCAACATCTTTGCTGATCCGGAAGCCGCACGCGTAGTGTTCACCTCCGGCGTTCCGTTGGTGATGATGGGCCTCGATCTCACTAACCAGACTGTTTGCACCCCGGATGTGATTGCGCGGATGGAAAGGGCAGGTGGCCCTGCCGGTGAACTGTTCAGTGACATCATGAATTTCACCCTCAAAACTCAGTTCGAAAATTATGGTCTGGCTGGTGGCCCGGTGCATGACGCCACCTGCATTGGCTATCTGATTAACCCTGATGGCATTAAAACCCAGGAAATGTATGTCGAAGTAGACGTCAACAGCGGCCCTTGTTACGGGCGTACCGTCTGCGACGAACTGGGTGTTCTCGGCAAGCCCGCTAATACCAAAGTCGGCATCACAATTGATACCGACTGGTTCTGGGGATTAGTCGAAGAATGCGTTCGCGGCTACATCAAAACCCATTAAGTGTTGATAGCAAGTCGGGCCTGTATCGCAAGGTGCAAGCCCGGCTATTTATAATGGGCAGAAAGCCGTCGCCCAAAATGACATGAAGAGATAATAACTATGGATGTCATGAGAAGTGTTCTGGGAATGGTGGTATTGCTGACGATTGCGTTTTTGCTGTCGGTGAATAAGAAGAAGATCAGCCTGAGAACCGTCGGCGCGGCGCTGGTATTACAGGTTGTGATTGGCGGTATTATGCTTTGGCTTCCGCCTGGACGTTGGGTTGCAGAAAAGGTCGCTTTTGGTGTCCATAAAGTGATGGCGTACAGCGATGCGGGTAGTGCCTTCATCTTCGGTTCTCTGGTTGGGCCGAAAATGGACACCCTGTTTGATGGCGCAGGATTTATCTTTGGTTTCAGGGTATTACCGGCAATTATCTTCGTTACTGCACTGGTGAGTATTCTTTACTACATTGGCGTGATGGGGATCTTAATTCGTATTCTTGGCGGTATATTCCAGAAAGCTTTACATATCAGCAAGATTGAGTCATTTGTTGCTGTCACCACCATTTTCCTCGGGCAAAACGAAATTCCGGCGATCGTGAAGCCATTTATTGATCGTCTGAATCGCAATGAATTATTTACGGCGATTTGTAGTGGCATGGCCTCAATTGCCGGTTCGACGATGATTGGGTACGCTGCACTGGGCGTGCCAGTGGAATATCTGCTGGCGGCATCGTTAATGGCGATCCCCGGCGGGATCTTGTTTGCTCGCTTGTTAAGCCCGGCTACGGAATCTTCGCAAGTTTCCTTTAATAACCTCTCTTTCACCGAAACACCGCCAAAAAGCATTATTGAAGCCGCTGCTACAGGGGCAATGACCGGGCTGAAAATCGCCGCAGGTGTAGCGACTGTGGTGATGGCATTTGTCGCCATCATTGCGTTGATTAACGGTATTATCGGCGGTGTTAGCGGTTGGTTTGGTTTTGAAAATGCCTCGCTGGAGTCCATTTTAGGTTACCTGCTGGCTCCGCTGGCGTGGGTGATGGGGGTTGACTGGAGTGATGCCAACCTTGCGGGAAGTTTGATTGGGCAGAAACTGGCGATTAACGAATTTGTCGCTTACCTGAGTTTCTCACCGTATTTGCAAACCGCAGGCACTCTGGATGCTAAAACCGTAGCGATTATTTCTTTTGCGCTGTGCGGTTTCGCTAACTTTGGTTCTATCGGCGTGGTGGTTGGGGCATTTTCTGCGGTTGCGCCGCACCGTGCGCCGGAAATCGCCCAACTTGGTTTACGGGCGCTGGCGGCGGCGACGCTCTCCAACCTGATGAGTGCGACCATTGCCGGGTTCTTTATTGGTTTCGCTTGAGTGTCATTGCCTGATGCGCAAGCTTATCAGGCCTACATTTACTTGCTGAAATTGCCTGATTTGTAGGCCGGATAAGACGCGTCAAGCGTCGCATCCGGCAACATTGTTACACCATTGGCACTAATGAAAGCGCGTTATCGGCAGACAGAGTAGGGTTGTTTATGTTGCCGCTGGCGCGCGAAATTGCCGCGCAGGCCATCGCAAAACGGGCGCTATCGCGAAAACTGCTTCCTTCCAGAAAGCTATACACCAGTCCCGCCATAAAACCATCGTCGGCGCCAAAACTGTCTACCGTCGTATGTTTTGGTGCAGTCAGTAAAAATTGCTCGCCATCCTTTTCGCTGCAATAAACTGACTCATCGGGCAAATAAACAAACAGTTGCTGAACACCTTGCTGATGCAACGCATTCACTGCGGCATTACGGTCAGCATCGCTGGTGATCGCCTGTCCCCATAAAATTTCCAGTTCCTGCAAAGTCGGTTTCAGGGTGTGAATATGTGCCAGCCAGTGTTTGATTTTTCCTGCTTTAAATTCCGAAACGGTATCGACAAACACCGGAATTTCATCGGCAAGGGTAAAGACCCACTCCAGCGCCTCAGCAGTCAGGTTACAATCAGCCAGCACCACGCCCGCATGGCGAAGTAAATCACGCGACCCGTTCAGTAATTGCGGCGTCAATTGCTCCAGAAGATGGGTATCGTTTATCGCCAGCACGGTTTCATCGTCTTGATTGGCAATCGCGAGATATGTTGACGTACTTTGACCGTGTAAACGAACGCAGCCTGAGACATTCACTCCGGCACGGCGCGTCTCTTCTAAGAGCATTTCGCCATAAAAGTCATCGCCAATCACCGAGAGTAAATGCACGTCACGGCCCAGTAGTGCCAGATTGTGGGCGATATTGCGCCCGACGCCGCCAGCCGAGCAATGAATTGTACCGGGATTAGAGGCCGCTTGCGGATAACGGATATCCGCCATCCCGCGAATATCCATATTGATTGTCCCCACCACCACACAGTATTCCTGCTCGGTGAGAATGTAACCTTTGCCTTTAATCAGGCCTTTGCGCATTAAATCCATAATATGCGCCGCTACGCGCGAACGGCTGATTTGCAGCATATCAGCAATTTCATTCTGCTGGATCAGCGGGTTACGCCGCAAAATTGCAAGGATCTCCTTCTCCCGGTTATTCATTTTCAGGCTACCGCTTTTTCAGTTTGTTGCGCTTTCAGCCAGGCGATTTCTTCCGCCCAGATATCCGGGTTAATGGTTTCGAGGATCAGCGGAATACCGTCGAAGCGATCATCCTGCATGATCCAGCGGAAAGCATCATGGCCAATATTACCTTCACCAAGACTGTGATGGCGGTCAACGCGGCTGCCAAAGGCGCTTTTCGCATCGTTGAGGTGCATCCCGCGCAGATACTTAAAGCCGACAATACGGGCAAAATCTGCGAACGTTTTCTCGCATTCGGCAGGGGTACGCAAATCATATCCGGCAGCAAAAGCATGGCAGGTATCAATGCAAACGCCGACGCGGGATTTATCTTCCACGCCGTCGATAATCGCCGCGAGATGTTCGAACTTAAATCCTAAGTTGCTGCCCTGACCGGCAGTATTTTCAATCACCGCCGTCACACCTTGTGTTTTATCCAGCGCAATGTTGATGGATTCGGCAATGCGCGCCAGGCAATCCTCTTCTGAAATTTGCATCAGGTGACTACCGGGGTGGAAGTTGAGCAAAGAGAGACCCAGTTGTTCGCAACGCTGCATTTCATCTATAAACGCATCGCGCGACTTTTCCAGGGCTTCTGCGACCGGATGGCCAAGGTTAATCAGATAACTGTCGTGGGGAAGAATTTGCGCCGACGTGTAGTGATACTTTTCGCAGGCGGCTTTGAATTCATCGATGGTTTGCGTCGTGAGCGGTGCAGCACGCCACTGACGTTGATTTTTGGTGAACAAGGCAAACGCGGTTGCGTCGATTTCGGCGGCGCGAATTGCGGCATTTGCCAGACCGCCAGCAGCACTAACGTGCGCTCCAATGTATTTCATGCGAGGACTCCTGTTAAACCCGCTGGAGGAAAACGGTAATCATAGCGGGTTAACAGGAGCAAGATGTAGTGGTTTATGCGATGACGCTTTGAATCACATAGTTAATTGCACCACCACCAACAATCAACCAGGCAAACAGTACCAGTGCCATCAGCAGAGGTTTCGCCCCGGCTTTTTTCAGCGCGCTGACGTGAGTGGTCAGACCCAGCGCCGCCATCGCCATTGCCAGCAGGAAGGTATCCAGCGTTACCAGCATGTTCACCACGCTCTGCGGTAACAGGTGGAACGAGTTAAAGATGGCAACTACGATGAACAAGATGGCAAACCACGGAATGGTGATTTTGCTTTTCTCGCCGCTGTTCGCCCCAGATAGCTGTTTAACACGTGCAGCCAGCAGAATAAGGAACGGAGCCAGCATCATCACGCGCAGCATTTTGGAAATAACTGCTGCGTTTTCTGCATCCGGGCTGATGGCATGACCTGCCGCCACCACCTGCGCCACTTCGTGCACAGTAGAACCAATGTAGATACCGAAAGTTTCCGGGCTAAACCATTGAGACATCAGCGGATATATCGCCGGGTAGAGGAAAATCGCGACGGTCCCGAAGATAACCACGGTTGCAACAGCCACGGTTACTTTACTGGCTTCCGCTTTCACTACCGGCTCAGTTGCCAGTACCGCAGCGGCACCACAAATACTGCTACCGGCACCAATCAACCAACTGGTGTGCTTATCCAGGCCAAACACTTTCTGCCCCAGGAAGCAAGCCAGCAGGAAGGTACTGGACAGCGTCAGCACGTCAATGATGATCCCACTGATACCGACATCGGCAATTTGCGAGAACGTCAGACGGAAGCCATAAAGAATGATACCCAGACGTAATAAATATTGCTTGGCAAACAGCACGCCACCGTCACAGCTTTTCCAGATGTGCGGATAGATGGTGTTGCCTAAAACCATCCCCAACAAGATTGCGAGGGTGAGGGCACTAAACCCGGCACCCGCAACGGCGGGAATGGAACCACCCCACAGGGCGACCCCGGTGATAACTGCACTCAGGGCTAACCCCGGAATAAAATGCCACAGTGTACGATGTTGTTTCTGTAAGGTGATATTCGTCATAACCCTCTCCTTTAACCGGGCATAAGGTTACGTCTAACTGGTTTAAAAATAAAATTGATTATATATTTATAATTAATCTTTATAAGTGGTAAGCGACTATGCACATCACCCTCCGACAGTTGGAAGTTTTTGCAGAAGTATTGAAAAGTGGATCCACCACCCAGGCGTCGGTGATGCTGGCGTTGTCGCAATCAGCAGTGAGCGCAGCCTTGACCGACCTGGAAGGGCAGCTTGGCGTGCAACTGTTTGATCGCGTGGGGAAAAGACTGGTTGTTAATGAACACGGACGGCTGCTTTATCCGCGCGCGCTGGCGCTGCTGGAACAGGCTGTTGAAATTGAACAACTGTTTCGCGAAGACAACGGCGCGATTCGTGTCTATGCCAGTAGCACCATCGGCAATTACATTTTACCCGCTGTTATCGCCCGTTATCGCCATGATTACCCGCAGTTGCCGATTGAACTTAGCGTTGGTAACAGCCAGGACGTGATGCAGGCGGTGCTGGATTTCCGCGTTGATATTGGCTTTATTGAAGGGCCGTGCCACAGCACTGAAATCATTTCTGAACCTTGGCTGGAAGACGAACTGGTGGTTTTCGCCTCGCCAACCTCGCCGCTTGCTCATGGTCCGGTCACCTTAGAACAGCTTGCTGCCGCACCGTGGATCCTGCGTGAACGCGGTTCTGGTACGCGGGAGATTGTCGACTATCTGTTACTGTCGCATCTGCCGAAGTTTGAGATGGCGATGGAGTTGGGAAACTCCGAGGCCATCAAACATGCTGTGCGTCACGGACTGGGGATTAGCTGCCTGTCGCGACGGGTGATTGAAGAGCAATTACAGGCTGGCTCTTTACGTGAAGTTGCTGTCCCGCTGCCGCGCCTGATGCGCACGCTGTGGCGTATTCATCATCGGCAAAAACACCTTTCCAACGCGTTAATGCGCTTTCTGGACTACTGCAATCCTGCCAATTTACCGCGTTAAGTTGTGCTGTACAGGAACATGCTGGCGCTGTGTCGATTTCGTGACGCAGCGCCAGCGTCAGGCATTCGCCAGAAAAGAGATTGGCTGCTTTACTTATAATTCCTGGGCGATCATGAAGGTCTCTTATAAAAGCGCATTTCTATCGGAAGGATTGCAAATCGTCTGCTACAATCGCGCCTCATTTTTAATGATGGATAGCATTTTCGTATGGTTTCCGAAACTAAAACCACAGAAGCGCCGGGCTTACGCCGTGAATTAAAGGCGCGTCACCTGACGATGATTGCCATTGGTGGCTCCATCGGTACGGGTCTTTTTGTTGCCTCTGGCGCAACGATTTCTCAGGCAGGTCCGGGCGGGGCGCTGCTCTCGTATATTTTGATTGGCCTGATGGTCTACTTCCTGATGACCAGTCTTGGCGAACTGGCGGCGTATATGCCAGTTTCTGGTTCGTTTGCGACTTACGGTCAGAACTATGTAGAAGAGGGCTTTGGCTTCGCGCTGGGCTGGAACTACTGGTACAACTGGGCGGTAACTATCGCTGTTGATCTGGTGGCCGCGCAGTTGGTAATGAGCTGGTGGTTCCCGGATGTCCCTGGTTGGATCTGGAGTGCGCTGTTCCTCGGCGTTATCTTCCTGCTGAATTACATTTCGGTCAGAGGCTTTGGTGAAGCGGAGTACTGGTTCTCACTGATCAAAGTTACGACCGTGATTATCTTTATCGCCGTTGGCGTGATGATGATTTTCGGTATCTTCAAAGGTGCACAGCCTGCTGGCTGGAGTAACTGGACGATAGGCGAGGCACCGTTTGCCGGTGGTTTTGCGGCGATGATCGGTGTGGCGATGATTGTCGGCTTCTCCTTCCAGGGAACCGAACTGATTGGTATTGCGGCGGGTGAATCTGAAGAGCCGGGGAAAAATATTCCGCGTGCGGTACGTCAGGTGTTCTGGCGAATTCTGCTGTTCTATGTATTCGCGATCCTGATCATCAGCTTGATCATTCCGTACACCGATCCAAGTCTGTTACGCAATGATGTGAAAGACATCAGCGTCAGCCCGTTCACGCTGGTGTTCCAGCACGCAGGACTGCTTTCTGCGGCGGCGGTGATGAACGCGGTTATTCTGACAGCAGTACTGTCAGCGGGTAACTCCGGTATGTACGCGTCTACCCGTATGCTGTACACCCTGGCGTGCGATGGCAAAGCGCCGCGTATTTTCTCTAAACTGTCGCGCGGCGGTGTACCACGTAATGCGCTATATGCCACGACGGTGATTGCCGGTCTGTGCTTCCTGACCTCCATGTTTGGTAACCAGACGGTGTATCTGTGGCTGCTGAATACCTCCGGGATGACCGGCTTTATCGCCTGGCTGGGGATTGCTATCAGTCACTATCGTTTCCGTCGCGGCTATGTATTGCAGGGACACGATATTAACGACCTGCCGTATCGTTCGGGCTTCTTCCCGCTGGGACCGATCTTCGCCTTTGTGCTGTGCCTGATTATCACTCTGGGCCAGAACTACGAAGCGTTCCTGAAAGATACCATCGACTGGGGCGGCGTAGCGGCAACGTATATCGGTATCCCGCTGTTCCTGGCCATCTGGTTTGGTTACAAGTTGATTAAAGGAACTCACTTCGTGCGTTACAGCGAAATGAAGTTCCCACAGAACGACAATAAATAAGCGTTATCTCTTCCTTATTAAGCCCTCTCACCTGAGAGGGCTTTTTCAATTCTATTTCCCATATAAATCATACGTATATAAAATTTAACAATTGAATTGATAATTGTTATCGTTTGCATTATTGTTACGCGAAATGAAAAAGGCTGACAAATCAGAGGCTGTTCAGGCGCTCTGGGATGATCACCTGCATACAAAAAAGTCCACTGCGATGCTGCCGTGCGCAAGAGGACGTGAAGAAGATGTGAGCGATAACCCATTTTATTTTCGTAGTTACCTCATGGAGATATGGAATGTTTAGGTTGAACCCCTTCGTACGGGTCGGGCTGTGTTTGTCCGCGATTTCTTGTGCATGGCCTGTGTTAGCGGTTGATGATGATGGCGAAACGATGGTTGTCACCGCCTCTTCCGTTGAACAAAACCTCAAAGACGCACCTGCCAGTATCAGCGTCATTACCCAGGAAGACTTGCAGCGTAAACCGGTACAGAACCTGAAAGATGTCCTCAAAGAAGTGCCAGGCGTACAACTGACTAACGAAGGGGACAATCGCAAGGGCTTCAGCATTCGTGGTCTGGACAGCAGCTATACCCTGATTCTTGTCGATGGTAAACGCGTGAACTCCCGCAATGCTGTCTTCCGTCATAATGACTTCGATCTGAATTGGATCCCGGTTGATTCCATCGAACGTATTGAAGTGGTTCGTGGCCCGATGTCCTCGTTATATGGTTCTGATGCGCTCGGCGGCGTGGTCAACATTATCACCAAAAAAATTGGCCAAAAATGGTCAGGAACCGTTACGGTCGATACCACCATTCAGGAGCATCGCGATCGCGGCGACACCTACAACGGTCAGTTTTTTACCAGTGGGCCACTAATTGACGGCGTGCTGGGAATGAAAGCCTACGGCAGCCTGGCGAAACGTGAAAAGGATGACCCGCAGAACTCAACCACCACCGATAGCGGAGAAACGCCGCGCATTGAAGGATTCTCCAGCCGCGATGGCAATGTCGAATTTGCCTGGACGCCGAATCAAAATCACGATTTTACCGCTGGTTACGGTTTCGACCGTCAGGATAGTGATTCCGACTCGCTGGACAAAAACCGCCTGGAACGCCAGAACTACTCTGTCAGCCATAATGGTCGCTGGGATTATGGCACCAGTGAGCTGAAATACTATGGCGAGAAAGTCGAAAACAAAAACCCTGGTAACAGCAGCCCGATTACCTCAGAAAGTAATACTGTTGATGGCAAATACACGTTACCGCTGACGGCGATTAATCAGTTTGTCACGGTCGGCGGTGAATGGCGTCACGACAAACTTAGCGATGCGGTAAACCTGACCGGCGGCACCAGCACCAAAACATCTGCCAGCCAGTATGCACTGTTTGTGGAAGACGAATGGCGGATCTTCGAGCCGCTGGCGCTGACGACCGGCGTGCGTATGGACGATCACGAAACCTACGGCGATCACTGGAGCCCGCGTGCCTATCTGGTCTATAACGCCACCGATACCGTAACGGTGAAAGGCGGCTGGGCGACGGCTTTTAAAGCACCTTCTTTACTGCAACTTAGCCCTGACTGGACGACTAATTCCTGCCGTGGCGCATGTAAGATTGTTGGTAGCCCGGATCTGAAGCCAGAAACCAGCGAAAGTTGGGAGCTGGGGCTTTACTACATGGGGGAAGAAGGCTGGCTGGAAGGCGTTGAATCCAGCGTGACTGTTTTCCGTAACGATGTGAAAGATCGCATCAGTATCAGCCGCACGTCCGACGTCAACGCTGCACCGGGCTACCAGAACTTTGTAGGTTTTGAGACCGGGGCTAATGGTCGACGTGTACCGGTATTCAGCTACTACAACGTTAACAAAGCGCGCATTCAGGGCGTGGAAACCGAGTTGAAAATCCCGTTCAGTGACGAATGGAAACTGTCACTCAACTACACCTATAACGATGGTCGTGATGTCAGCAATGGTGAAAACAAACCGCTTTCCGATCTGCCGTTCCATACCGCCAACGGTACGCTGGACTGGAAACCACTGGTGCTGGAAGACTGGTCATTCTATGTTTCTGCTCATTATACCGGGCAGAAACGTGCCGATAGCGATACGGCTAAAACGCCGGGTGGCTATACGATCTGGAATACCGGTGCGGCATGGCAGGTGACCAAAGACGTCAAACTGCGCGCGGGCGTGCTGAACCTGACAGATAAAGATCTCAGCCGTGATGACTACAGCTATAACGAAGACGGACGTCGTTACTTTATGGCGGTGGATTATCGCTTCTGATGAGAAGATGCCCGGCGAACCGGGCGGACTGTCACTTCAGTAAATACTGCGCATGGAAGCGCAGATGATCCTCTATAAAAGAAGCAATGAAGTAATAGCTGTGATCATAACCCGGCTGAATACGCAGCGTCATCGGCCACGCTTTCTGGCGCGCGGCTTCTGCCAACACGGCGGGTTGTAACTGGTCGGCAAGAAACTGATCGTTATCACCCTGATCAATCAGCGTCGGGATCGCATCCTGCGCATTGCTGGCGTACATCAGCGCACAACTGTCCCATGCCACCCAGTCATTTTTATCCTCACCCAGATAGGTGCTAAATGCTTTGATTCCCCACGGAACGCTGCACGGATTCACAATCGGCGCAAAGGCGGAAACGCTGGTATATTTGCCCGGATTTTTCAGCGCCATAATCAGAGCACCATGACCTCCCATCGAATGGCCGCTGATGGCGCAGCGATTGCTGACGTTAAATTGCGACTGAATCAGTGCTGGTAATTCATCACGCAGATAATCATACATCCGGTAATGTGCCGCCCACGGCGGTTGCGTGGCGTTAAGATAAAACCCGGCACCCTGGCCTAAATCATAGCCGTCGTCATTGGCAACATGTTCGCCACGCGGGCTGGTGTCTGGCATTACCAGTACAATCCCCAGTTCTGCCGCCATGCGCTGGGCACCTGCTTTGGTGGCGAAGTTTTCATCATTACAGGTTAAGCCTGAAAGCCAGTACAGCACCGGCGGCGGGGCGTTATCGCGGGGCGGTGGGAGAAAGATACTGAACGTCATCGGGCAGTTTAAGGTACTGGAGTCATGTCGCCAGCGTTGCTGCCAGCCTTCAAAACAGCGATGCTCTTCGAGCATTTCCATGCGTGGCTCCTTGTTATGTTGTTTGCAATTTTTTCATCATACCGTTTATTCAGTGTGTTGTGAGTAACTTTCACTTCCGCATATGCATAACGATGTTTTAACATCTACGGCTGAAAGGCAGCGGCAATTACAATAATTATCGCTGTGAATACTGGATTATGTGCGCCACCTCACGCACAATAATCAGGCTGCGAATCAGCTTAATAACTTTGCCCCCACGCAGGGCGGAGGCGTCACACCTGCAGGAGAAATCATAAATGCCATCACTCAGTAAAGAAGCGGCCCTGGTTCATGAAGCGTTGGTTGCGCGAGGACTTGAAACACCGCTACGCCCGCCCGTGCATGAAATGGATAACGAAACGCGCAAAAGCCTTATTGCCGGTCATATGACCGAAATCATGCAGTTATTGAATCTCGACCTGGCTGATGACAGTTTGATGGAAACGCCGCATCGCATCGCCAAAATGTATGTCGATGAAATTTTCTCCGGTCTGGATTACGCCAACTTCCCGAAAATCACCCTCATTGAAAATAAAATGAAGGTCGATGAAATGGTCACCGTGCGCGATATCACCCTGACCAGCACTTGTGAACACCATTTTGTCACTATTGATGGCAAAGCGACGGTGGCCTACATCCCGAAAGATTCGGTCATCGGCCTGTCGAAAATTAACCGCATTGTGCAGTTCTTTGCCCAGCGTCCGCAGGTACAGGAACGTCTGACCCAGCAAATTCTCATTGCGCTACAAACGCTGCTGGGCACCAATAACGTGGCGGTCTCTATCGACGCGGTGCATTACTGCGTAAAAGCGCGTGGTATTCGCGACGCGACCAGCGCCACGACAACGACTTCCCTCGGTGGTTTGTTCAAATCCAGTCAGAATACGCGCCACGAATTTTTGCGCGCTGTGCGTCATCACAACTGATTAAAAGGCAGGAACCATGGAGCGCAACGTCACGCTCGATTTTGTTCGCGGCGTCGCCATTCTGGGGATCCTGCTTCTCAACATCAGCGCCTTTGGACTCCCAAAGGCGGCTTATCTCAATCCCGCCTGGTACGGCACCATTACACCGCAGGATGCCTGGAGCTGGGCTTTTCTCGATCTTATCGGCCAGGTGAAATTCCTCACGCTTTTTGCGTTGCTGTTTGGTGCCGGTCTGCAAATGTTGCTGCCGCGTGGCAGACGTTGGATCCAGTCACGTCTAACACTGCTGGTCTTGCTGGGCTTTATTCACGGTTTATTATTCTGGGACGGCGATATCCTGCTGGCTTACGGGTTGGTAGGCTTAATCAGTTGGCGACTGGTGCGCGATGCGCCATCGGTAAAAAGCCTGTTTAACACCGGCGTCATGCTTTATCTGATAGGGCTTGGTGTTTTGCTGTTGTTGGGGGTGATTTCCGATAGCCAGACCAGCCGTGCCTGGACACCGGATGCATCCGCCATTTTGTATGAAAAATACTGGAAACTTCACGGCGGCGTTGAAGCTATCAGTAACCGCGCCGACGGGGTAGGGAACAGTTTGCTGGCCCTGGGAGCGCAGTATGGCTGGCAACTGGCGGGGATGATGTTGATTGGCGCGGCATTGATGCGTAGTGGTTGGCTGAAAGGGCAGTACAGCCTGCGCCACTATCGCCGTACCGGTTTTGTGCTGGTGGCAATTGGGGTGATGATTAACCTTCCTGCTATCGCACTACAATGGCGGCTGGACTGGGCATATCGCTGGTGCGCCTTCTTACTCCAGATGCCACGAGAGCTGAGTGCACCATTTCAGGCGATTGGCTATGCCTCGTTACTGTTCGGCTTTTGGCCGCAATTAAGCCGCTTTAAGCTGGTGCTGGCGATTGCTTGCGTTGGGCGGATGGCGCTGACCAACTACCTGCTGCAAACGCTGATTTGTACCACACTGTTTTACCACCTCGGTTTGTTTATGCAGTTTGACCGTCTGGAACTGCTGGTGTTTGTTATTCCAGTATGGCTGGCGAATATTCTCTTCTCTGTTATCTGGTTGCGTTACTTCCGCCAGGGGCCGGTAGAATGGTTATGGCGTCAGTTAACCTTGCGCGCTGCCGGACCTGCATTATCCAAAACATCCAGATAACGATCTGGATCACATTCATTAACAAAATGGTTGTAACCGTTTCCATTGCTGTGACTCGATTCACGAAGTCCTGTATTCAGTGCTGACAAAATAGCCGCCAGCAAGCAGTAACTTACTGCAATCTCACAACAGGTAGTGAATATGATCACCATTCGTGATGTAGCGCGTCAGGCTGGCGTCTCTGTGGCAACGGTTTCCCGGGTGCTAAATAACAGCGCTCTGGTAAGTGCGGACACGCGTGAAGCGGTTATGAAAGCAGTGAGCGAGTTGGACTACAGACCAAACGCCAATGCCCAGGCGCTGGCAACTCAGGTGAGCGAGACTATTGGCGTGGTGGTGATGGATGTCTCCGACGCCTTTTTCGGTGCGCTGGTGAAAGCCGTTGATCTTGTCGCCCAGCAACACCAGAAATATGTGCTAATCGGCAATAGCTATCATGAAGCGGAAAAAGAGCGGCACGCCATTGAGGTGTTAATCCGCCAGCGTTGTAATGCGTTGATCGTTCACTCAAAAGCGTTAAGTGACGACGAACTGGTGCAGTTTATGGACAACATTCCCGGCATGGTGTTAATCAATCGCGTTGTGCCGGGTTACGCCCATCGCTGCGTTTGCCTGGATAATATCAGCGGTGCCCGAATGGCGACGCGCATGTTACTGAATAACGGTCATCAGCGTATCGGTTATCTTTCTTCCAGCCACGGTATTGAAGATGACGCGATGCGCAAAGCCGGTTGGATGAGCGCGCTGAAAGAGCAGGATATTGTTCCGCCAGAGAGTTGGATCGGCACCGGTACGCCAGATATGCCCGGCGGCGAAGCTGCGATGGTTGAACTGCTGGGGCGTAATCTGCAACTCACCGCGGTGTTCGCCTATAACGACAATATGGCCGCTGGCGCACTGACAGCGTTAAAAGACAATGGTATTGCTATTCCGTTACATCTCTCGATCATCGGTTTTGATGATATCCCCATCGCCCGTTACACCGACCCGCAGTTAACAACCGTACGTTATCCCATTGCTTCAATGGCGAAAATGGCCACCGAACTGGCATTACAGGGGGCCGCAGGCAACATTGATCTGCGTGCCAGTCACTGTTTTATGCCGACGTTAGTGCGTCGTCATTCTGTTGCTATACGCCAGAATGCGGCGGCGATCACTAACTCAACAAATCACGCGATGTAACCGCTTTCAATCTGTGAGTGATTTCACAGTATGTTAACAATGCAGTAGTTATGATTGCACCGTTTTAACGTTGTAACCTATGTGTAACAGTGGAAATTCACTTTTATCGAGGTATAGCGTCATAACAACAATTAAAGCTGTTTTCTGGAGCGTTACCGGACATGGAAGAACGAATTTTAAAACGTGAGCTTCGGCGTTCAGTAACACTTCATTAACCATACTGCCCCGCCGAGCATTTATCTCAAGCACTACCCTGCATAAGAAAAACCGGAGATACCATGAATAAGAAGGTGTTAACCCTGTCTGCTGTGATGGCCAGCATGTTATTCGGTGCCGCTGCACACGCTGCTGATACCCGTATTGGTGTGACGATTTATAAATATGACGATAACTTTATGTCTGTAGTGCGTAAGGCTATCGAACAAGATGCGAAAGCCGCGCCAGACGTCCAGTTGCTGATGAATGATTCACAGAATGATCAGTCCAAGCAGAACGATCAGATTGACGTGCTGTTGGCGAAAGGGGTGAAGGCGCTGGCAATCAACCTGGTTGACCCGGCTGCTGCGGGTACGGTGATTGAGAAAGCGCGCGGACAAAACGTGCCAATCGTTTTCTTCAATAAAGAACCTTCCCGTAAGGCGCTGGATAGTTACGACAAAGCCTACTACGTTGGCACCGACTCGAAAGAATCCGGGATTATTCAGGGCGATTTGATTGCTAAACACTGGGCGGCGAATCAGGGTTGGGATCTCAACAAAGACGGTCAGATTCAGTTCGTACTGCTGAAAGGCGAACCGGGTCATCCGGATGCAGAAGCGCGCACTACGTATGTCATCAAAGAGCTAAACGACAAAGGCATTAAAACTGAACAGTTACAGTTAGATACCGCAATGTGGGATACCGCTCAGGCGAAAGATAAGATGGACGCCTGGCTGTCTGGCCCGAACGCCAACAAAATCGAAGTGGTTATCGCAAACAACGATGCGATGGCAATGGGCGCGGTTGAAGCTCTGAAAGCACACAACAAGTCCAGCATTCCGGTGTTTGGCGTCGATGCGCTGCCAGAAGCTCTGGCACTGGTGAAATCTGGTGCACTGGCTGGCACCGTGCTGAACGATGCTAACAACCAGGCGAAAGCGACCTTTGATCTGGCGAAAAATCTGGCTGATGGCAAGGGAGCCGCTGACGGCACCAACTGGAAAATCGACAATAAAGTTGTCCGCGTTACTTATGTTGGCGTAGATAAAGACAATCTGGCTGAATTCAGCAAGAAATAAGACTGATTGGGCGCAGTCATTCACTGCGCCCTTATTGTATGGCCAACAAGGTAAAATTATATGGTCAGCTCAACGACTCCGTCATCAGGAGAATACTTGTTGGAAATGAGCGGTATCAACAAGTCTTTTCCAGGCGTTAAGGCACTTGATAACGTTAATTTAAAAGTGCGACCACACTCCATTCATGCGTTAATGGGGGAGAATGGCGCAGGAAAATCGACATTATTAAAATGCCTGTTTGGTATCTATCAAAAAGACTCCGGCACTATTTTATTCCAGGGTAAGGAAATCGATTTTCACTCAGCCAAAGAAGCCCTGGAAAATGGTATTTCGATGGTACACCAGGAGTTAAACCTGGTATTACAGCGTTCGGTCATGGACAACATGTGGTTGGGGCGATATCCCACCAAAGGGATGTTTGTCGACCAGGATAAAATGTACCGCGAAACCAAAGCGATATTTGACGAACTGGATATTGATATCGATCCGCGTGCGCGCGTTGGTACGTTGTCCGTTTCACAAATGCAGATGATTGAAATCGCCAAAGCATTTTCCTATAACGCGAAAATAGTCATTATGGATGAACCAACTTCTTCATTAACTGAAAAAGAAGTCAATCATCTGTTTACCATTATTCGTAAATTAAAAGAACGCGGCTGCGGTATTGTCTATATCTCGCATAAAATGGAAGAGATATTCCAGTTATGTGATGAAGTCACCGTACTGCGCGACGGACAGTGGATCGCTACCGAGCCGCTGGCGGGGCTGACGATGGACAAGATCATCGCCATGATGGTTGGCCGTTCTCTTAATCAGCGTTTCCCGGATAAGCAAAACAAACCTGGCGAAGTGATCCTTGAAGTGCGTAACCTGACGTCACTGCGTCAGCCGTCAATTCGCGATGTCTCGTTTGATCTGCATAAAGGGGAGATCCTCGGTATTGCCGGGCTGGTAGGTGCGAAACGTACCGATATTGTCGAAACCTTGTTTGGGATCCGTGAGAAATCTTCCGGCACCATTACACTGCACGGCAAAAAGATTAATAACCATAATGCCAACGAAGCCATTAACCATGGGTTCGCGCTGGTCACCGAAGAGCGCCGCTCAACGGGGATTTATGCTTACCTGGATATTGGCTTTAACTCGTTAATTTCTAATATTCGCAACTACAAAAACAAAGTGGGGCTGCTGGATAATTCGCGGATGAAAAGCGACACCCAGTGGGTCATTGATTCGATGAGGGTAAAAACGCCGGGTCATCGTACGCAAATTGGTTCACTCTCCGGTGGTAATCAGCAAAAAGTCATTATTGGGCGCTGGCTGCTAACGCAACCGGAAATATTAATGCTCGACGAACCGACGCGTGGCATTGATGTTGGCGCGAAGTTTGAAATTTATCAATTAATTGCCGAGCTGGCGAAAAAAGGCAAGGGGATAATTATTATCTCCTCTGAAATGCCAGAGTTGTTAGGGATAACGGACCGTATTCTGGTAATGAGCAATGGTCTCGTTTCCGGCATTGTCGATACAAAAACAACAACGCAAAACGAAATTCTGCGTCTTGCGTCTTTGCACCTTTAAGATTAGGGGCTTCCCATGAGTGCGTTAAATAAGAAAAGTTTTCTTACTTACCTGAAAGAAGGTGGTATTTACGTCGTTCTTTTAGTTTTGCTGGCTATTATTATTTTCCAGGACCCAACATTCTTAAGTCTGTTGAACTTAAGTAATATTCTTACCCAATCATCGGTGCGTATTATTATCGCGCTCGGCGTGGCAGGGTTAATTGTCACCCAGGGAACTGACCTTTCTGCTGGTCGTCAGGTAGGGCTGGCGGCGGTGGTGGCGGCTACCTTGTTACAATCGATGGATAACGCCAACAAAGTATTCCCCGAAATGGCGACCATGCCGATTGCGCTGGTTATTCTGATAGTCTGTGCCATTGGCGCGGTTATCGGTTTGATCAACGGTCTGATTATCGCTTACCTCAACGTGACGCCGTTCATTACCACGCTCGGCACGATGATTATCGTCTACGGTATCAACTCGCTCTATTACGACTTTGTTGGTGCGTCACCGATTTCCGGTTTTGATAGCGGCTTCTCCACCTTTGCCCAGGGGTTTATTGCGCTGGGGAGTTTCCGGCTATCTTACATCACCTTCTACGCGCTGATTGCCGTGGCGTTTGTCTGGGTGCTGTGGAACAAAACCCGTTTCGGCAAGAATATCTTTGCTATTGGCGGCAACCCGGAAGCGGCGAAAGTTTCTGGTGTTAACGTCGGCCTGAATCTGCTGATGATTTATGCGCTGTCTGGCGTGTTCTATGCCTTTGGTGGGATGTTAGAAGCCGGACGTATCGGCTCTGCCACCAACAACCTCGGCTTTATGTATGAGCTGGATGCTATCGCGGCGTGCGTGGTGGGCGGTGTATCGTTTAGCGGCGGCGTGGGTACGGTCATTGGCGTGGTGACCGGGGTCATTATCTTTACGGTCATCAACTACGGTCTGACCTATATCGGCGTCAACCCGTACTGGCAGTACATCATCAAAGGGGCGATCATTATCTTCGCCGTGGCGCTGGATTCCCTGAAGTACGCGCGTAAGAAGTGATGTGAATTTGGGCATTACCGGATGCGACGTTTACGCCGCATCCGGCAGTTGGTGTCAAATGTCGGATGCGACGCTGGTACGTCTTATCTGTCCTACTATCCGTCCTACAACGTTACCGGATGTTCTTTCTCTCCCTTCTTAAACTTCACTTCCCCGAGATCAATACAGCTAACCGGGCAAACATGACCGCAAAGCAAACAACCGACGCATTTCTCGGTATTACAATGCGGCGTGCGTGTTTTCTCATCCCATTCCATCGCCTGGTGACCACCGTCGTAGCAGGAAATATAACAGCGCCCGCAGCCGACACACTTATCAAGATTGATATGGGGATAGACGATATAACTGCGGTCTAAATCTTCCGCCGGGACAATATTGTGATTCGCCAGACCCACCATCTCCTGTAACGAGTCAAATCCCTGATCGGCAAGATAATGCGATAACCCGCTCGCCATATCTTCCACAATCCGATAACCGTACTGCATAATTCCGGTGGTCACCTGCAGTGTAGCCGCGCCGAGCAATAAAAACTCTGCCGCGTCTTCCCAGGTTTCAATGCCGCCAATACCGCTGATCGGGAAATCGCGCAGCTCCGGATGCGTGCGCATTTGCTGAATAAAGCGCAGGGCGATCGGTTTCACCGCTTTACCGGAATAACCGGAAATACTCGATTTACCGTTAACGATCGGCATACCGATTTTCTGATTCAGATCGATATTGGTGATGGATTTAACGGTGTTAATCGCTGCAATGCCATCTGCACCGCCACGCTTAGCCGCCAGCGCCACTTCGCACATATCACCGATATTCGGCGTCATCTTCGCCAGCATCGGCAGCGTTGAACCACGTTTCACCGCCCGACAATATTTCTCTACCAGTTCCGGGCTTTGCCCGACATCGCTACCCATCGCATGAGAAGTCATCTGCGGGCAGGAGAAATTACATTCGATCATATCCGCGCCAGCTTCTTGCACCAGACGCGCCAGATCTTCCCATTGTTGCTCATTTTCCCCCATGATCGAGGCGATCAGCACTTTGTCCGGGTAATCCTCTTTCAGCCGACGCAGAGCGGTCAGATTCTCTTCCAGCGGATGTTCGGCAATCTGCTCCATATTTTTGAAGCCAATAAAACCGGTATCTTCTTTCACCAGATGATCAAAACGTGGCGAAACCTCGTTAGCGATAAAAAAGCCGATAGTTTTGAATACCACGCCGCCCCAGCCGGTGTCGTAGGCTTTGGCACACATCTCATAGCAATTGCCTACTGGCGAAGAAGAGAGGCAGAACGGGTTGGGAAACTTCACGCCGCAAAAGGTAATAGAAAGATCTTTCGTTAACATGAGCAAGCTCCCTCTAAATAGTGATGGATCGCCTCGGCGGCTTCTTTCCCGGTCTTCACGGCATAGACCACGGTTTTATCACCCTCAACAATATCGCCAGCGGCAAACAGTTGCGGGTCACGGGTCTGGTAATTTTTCGTTTCGATAGTATTACGTTGGGGTTCCAGTGTAGCAAAAGCGGTAAGTTCGGCATGTTGACCGATGGCGAGAATAATTTTGTCTGCCGCCATCGTCAGCTCGCCCGGTAAACGAACATGTTTAAACGTCACTTTATTGCCATCTACCGCCACAGGCGTAAAGCCATCGATAATCGATACCCCCAATTTCTGAGCACCGGTGAACTCTTTCTTGCTTGCCGGAAACACATCTAACTCTTCACGCGCCACGCAGGTCACCGCCGGACAACCGAGAACTTTCAGCGTACTGGCAACGTCCATCGCGACATCGCCGCCGCCAATAATTAATGCGCTTTGTGGAATGCTGATATCGCCTTGTGCCAGGCGTGCGCGTTGCAGGAAATCGACGGCAATCTCAACGTCGCTATGCTCAAACAGCGGCAGGGTGGAACCACGCGATAACCCCACGGTTACCAGCACCGCGCGGTTTTCTGCTTTCAGTTGCTCCAGCGAGAGCGTTTTGCCAATTTCACAGTTGCACTTAATAGTCACACCCATTTTTTCGATACGGGTGATTTCCGCATCCAGCACCGACTGCGGCAAACGGAATTGTGGAATGCCGTTACGCAACCAGCCGCCTGGTTGTACTTCTTTTTCGTAAACCGTGACGTCGTAACCCAGGTTGGTTAGCGTCACGCTGGCCTGCAGCCCAGCAGGGCCAGCACCGATAACCGCTACTTTACCAAGCGTCTTACTGCCCGGTTGATAAATTTCCATTCCGGTTTGTTGTTCGAAATCAGTAACAAAACGCTGTAAGCGAGCAATATCAATCGGATCATCGACACCTGCGCGGGTACAACCGCTCTGGCATAATTTTTCTGTGGGGCACACTCTGGCACAAACGGCACCGAGGGCATTATTTTCGCGAATAGTCTCGGCAGCGCCTTTAAAATTACGAAAATAGATTGAGCGAATAAATTTTCCCGGATCGGTTTGCGCCGGGCACGCCTGGCTGCAAGGGGCGTCGTGGCATAATAAACAACGAGAGGCTTCTTTAATCGCCAGTAAAGGCGTAAAAGCCGGAGCGAGTTCATCCAGATAATTTTGTTGCGGCATGTGATCTTCCTTAATGCTATGGGTAATTAAGGCGAACGTATAGTAAATATAACGTGCTGATATTAAGGCTAAGCGTGCGGGGGAATTTAAACTGTGAAAAGATTCACAAATAGCTGCGGTTCAGAATGTTATATCCGCAGCTTAGCGGGGGAAATAATAATTATTCTCAATAGTTAACAGTGGGCGAGAAATAATATTATCGGTAAAAAATAAGATAAATAATCATACCGATGGATAAAATACCGAAGCCGCTATACGCCACTATATAAGCAAAGAAGAGACCGGGATTTTTTTCACGCCAGACATACACCGGTTCCGGCACATTTTTAACCCGTTTATCAATTGCGCCAGCACGCCAGCCTTTCCATGCTTCGCGAAAACAAAATACCGGGATAAGGAAAAAAACGGCAATGACAAAAAACTGCTGAACATCCATAACTACTTTCCTTGTTTCTTTTGTAATTCAAGTAACTGTTCTGGTGTGACGGCGGGATAACCCTGCGCATCTTCGGGCACCTGGTGCATTGCCGGAATAGGGACCAGTGGTCCTAAAAAGCGCGGTTCACGTTTAAAAATATAAAGGTCAGCCAGCGCACCGAAGCGGGCGGCAAATTCGCGAATACGTACTGACCACATATCTTTTGGTGACGGTACGGCATAACACTGCGCCTGAATACCCATATGCAGAGCGATAAATAATGCCCGCTCACAGTGGAAGCGCTGAGTAATAATAATGAAGTCGTTGGTATCGAACACCTTGCGTGTACGCACGATGGAATCCAAGGTACGAAAACCGGCGTAGTCGAGAACAATATCAGCCGGATCGACGCCAGCGGCAATTAAATCTTTGCGCATGGTCATCGGTTCGTTATAACTCTGTAATGCGTTATCACCGCTAAGTAATAGATAATTCACCTTACCGCTGTTATAGGCATTTATTGCACCCTGAATACGGTAGCGGTAATACTGATTAATCACCCCAGTACGATAATATTTTGCCGTGCCAAGTACCACGCCGACCTGGCGGTAGGGGAGATCCTGCAATTCATCGTAGATATAAGGCGCAGTTTTCCAGCTCATCCAGCGGTCGAGGCCGAGCACTGTCAACAGCAGCAAGCCGATCAGGACTAACAGGCTGTAGAACACGCGCTTTAACATGCTGAAAACTCGATCTTGGGGAATTTCAATCAGGCTACTTTACCTGTGGGCTTTGCGCAAGAAACGGCAAACTGTTTGCCGGGATTTTCGACACCAGGGTGAGTAGAAATGCCGGATGCGCTACGCTTATCCGGCCTACGAAATTTTGCACTCTGTAGGCCGGATCAAGCGTTCACGTCGCATCCGGCACCGGGCTTAAGCGAGAAGCACGCGGTCGATATTGTGACAACCGAGAGCTTTCAGCGTTGCCGAGGTTGCATCCCACTGAACCAGCGGCGCATCGGCTTTTTCTGCCAGAATCGCCCGCTGAATATCCGGGTAATCATAACCTTTGAGATTTAACAGAATTAATGCGCCCTGCAACGGCGGTAGAGTTGGGTTGAATGCGGCGTTTTCAGCATAGCTACCACTGAAAATACGACCGTCTTTGCATTCCAGCGCCACGCCGCTTGGAGACTTGCTGTAAGGCATGTGCGAACGGTTGGCCGCGGCAATTGCCGCCTGAGAAAGCGCATCGCCAGTCAGCGCATAGCCGTGATCCTGCTCGTCCATCAGCAGTGTCTTAATCTCCAGATCTTTCGGCCCAAAGGCATCCGGCAAATAGTCACGCAGCGCATGCGCTTCGCGGCCCGGCAGATGAATGCGTAGATCCAGCCCGCTGTTCAGTTCGTTCATAAACTGACGGCAGTGACCACAAGGTGTGTAGTTAACGGTGATGGCCGCGAGCGCTTTCTCACCGCTCAGCCAGGCGTGGCTGATTGCGCTTTGTTCGGCATGAACGGTTTGCTGCATTGTTGCGCCAATAAATTCCATATTGGCACCAAAATACCAAGTTCCACTCACGCCGCGCGCAATGGCACCAACATTAAAATTCGACAATGGCGTGCGGGCACAGGCCGCCGCCAGTGGTAGCAGTGCGAAAGCCAGCGCGTCTTCGTCCAGCCCCGTTGCGCTCTTCAGCGAAGAGACCTGCTCTCTGGTCAACAACGCGGGGAAATACTTATCTGCCAGAATGGGTTCCAGTGCAGATTGCAAGTTATCCGCAAGTTGGGCAAAAGCAGTTTGAAAACGTGGATGCATGGCGTTGCCTCATAATCATGTAATGGGATAACAGTTTACGAACCCATTATGGCTTTATATGTGATCTGAATCTCATTAATTATGCAACGCGTGAAACTTACATCAAAAATGCGCGACGCATCGCAAATTTTAGCCCATTACTGCCAGAATAATCGGGAAAAGAAATGGTGCAACCAGCGAGGTAATAATCCCGCATAACACCAACGCCAGCGAACTAAATGCGCCTTCCTGATAATCCAGCTCGGCACAGCGCGCTGTTCCGAGGGCGTGAGAGGCCGTCCCCATCGCCAGGCCACGCGCTGCTTTGGTACGAATACGCATCGCATTGAGTAGCGTATGACCAAACACCGCACCCAAAATACCGACAAAAATCACACAAACCGCGCTGATTGCCGGAATACCGCCAATACTGCCACCAACGGCCATCGCAATTGGTGTGGTAACCGATTTCGGTAATATTGATGCAGCGATTTCCGGTGAAGCGCCCATCAACAATGCTACGCAAGTCCCCGTCACCATCGCGACCACGCTACCGATAAAACAGATAGTGATGATGGATTTCCAGCGCGCGCGGATCTGGTGCAGTTGTTCATATAAAGGATAGGCCAGTGCAACCACCGCCGGTTGCAACAGATCGTTTAACACTTCGCTACCTTTAAAGTAGCTGTCGTAAGAGATGCCGGTCAGCATTAAAAAAGGAATGATCACCACCATTGCCACCAGCAACGGGTTAAGCAACGGAAACTTATACCGTGTTGCCAGTTTGCGGGCGGCAAAAAAGACAATCAATGTCAGCGGTAATGACCACCAGATATTCGCCATCATTTTTCTGATCCTTTCTGACCTATGACTTTACGTTCACCGTGTACCAGGTGCGAACTCCAGCTCACCACCAGAAAAACCACCAGCGTACTAATGGCACAGGAAACCACCACCGGGCCAAACTGTGCGCGTAGCAAATCAAAATATTGCATTACGCCTACGCCAATTGGCACAAACAACAGTGCCATATAGCGAATCAGTACGTAACACCCCGGATTGACCCACTTCGCCGGAAGAATTTGCAAGGCCAGCAGGACAAACAGGATTAGCATCCCGATGATGCTGCCCGGAATGGTTACCGGTAGCAGGGAAGCAATGAAAATGCCTGCATACAGGCAGGCATAAATCAGGACAAAAGCGCGTAAATATTGCCAGATAATGTTCAGTGTCTTACTCATAATCAACACCCCAGATGAGATGGATTCATCATACAATTAATCTGTAAAATGTGCTACCGATCACATTAAGAAAACATCGCTTATTTTTCGCGCCAGGGCATGACGATGTGAGCAGCGAACTCAGGCATACCATACTTTTGCAGATCAGAAAGCGCGCCAGCCATACATCAAGCATAGAGAGGGATTGTAGTTTGCAGCAATCCCTCTCTGCAGACCTTTAATCCGTTGACCGGAAGCGCTACCATAGCGCCTCATTTTTTTGCGGGTGATGATATGCGTGTGTTACTGGCACCGATGGAGGGTGTGCTTGACTCCCTGGTGCGTGAATTACTGACCGAAGTTAATGACTACGATCTGTGCATCACCGAATTTGTCCGCGTGGTGGATCAACTGCTGCCGGTAAAAGTTTTTCATCGCATTTGTCCTGAGCTGCAAAACGCCAGTCGAACGCCTTCCGGGACACTGGTGCGGGTACAACTGCTGGGGCAGTTCCCGCAATGGTTAGCAGAGAACGCCGCCCGTGCGGTGGAGTTGGGTTCCTGGGGCGTGGATCTCAACTGCGGTTGCCCATCGAAAACGGTTAACGGCAGTGGCGGCGGGGCAACGTTACTCAAAGATCCTGAACTTATCTATCAGGGTGCAAAAGCGATGCGCGAAGCTGTACCGGCGCATTTACCCGTCAGTGTGAAAGTGCGGCTTGGTTGGGACAGCGGTGATAAGAAGTTTGAAATTGCCGATGCTGTCCAGCAGGCTGGGGCTACGGAACTGGTCGTTCATGGGCGGACAAAGGAGCAGGGTTACCGTGCGGAGCATATCGACTGGCAGGCGATAGGCGATATTCGTCAGCGATTGGCCATTCCGGTTATTGCCAACGGAGAAATCTGGGACTGGCAGAGTGCGCAACAATGTATAGCTATCAGCGGTTGTGACGCGGTGATGATTGGGCGTGGGGCGCTTAATATTCCTAACCTGAGCCGAGTGGTGAAATATAACGAACCGCGGATGCCGTGGCCGGAGGTCGTTGCATTGCTGCAAAAATATACCCGTCTGGAAAAACAGGGCGATACCGGGTTATATCACGTCGCACGGATTAAGCAGTGGTTGAGTTATTTGCGTAAAGAATATGATGAAGGAACGGATTTATTTCATCATGTTCGGGTGTTGAATAATTCCCCTGATATTGCAATGGCTATTCAGGCGATTGATATAGAAAAACTCTAAAAATCATCGACCCGATAGTCATAAGGGATAAGCCGGGGAGCAGGGGGAGGAGGTGATTATCCACCCCCTGCGTGCTCCTTGCGCCAGTGATTATATGAAGCAATGTACATGACAGGGGCGCAACAGGATGAGAGACTGAAATATCCTCGTTATTTTCGGAGCTGATGACATTAATTAATTTTAAAATATCATCTTAAATACGCCAGTCACCACCAGTAGCCCAATCAGGAAAATAATCAATACTGCCCAGAGTATAATTTTCATTGGCGTTCCTTTATTTGTGAGTGCTAAATAAGTATAGGAAAAAACAAAACCCTTTGCCGCCATTCATAAAGAATTAAGATAAATCGGAGAATATCATTCACTTACTTTATATTTTTCTGAATATGTCGCTTTATTGCCACTGATGTATTGCCACGCGAAACTAAAAAATATATCGCAACACACGGTAATCTCCGCGCACCTTTTCTTACCTGATTACTCCCCCATGAATCGTGATTCCTTTTATCCGGCAATCGCCTGTTTTCCGTTGTTACTTACTCTGGCCGGGTGTGCGCCTATGCATGAAACACGCCAGGCTTTAAGCCAGCAAACGCCCGCCACACATGTTGACACCGCATTACCGGTATCTCTGAAAAACGGTTGGCCGGACAGTCAGTGGTGGCTGGAATATCACGATAATCAACTCACTTCCTTAATTAATAATGCCATACAGAACGCGCCGGATATGCAGGTTGCTGAACAGCGCATTCAACTGGCTGAAGCACAGGCGAAGGCCGTCGCCGCCCAGGATGGTCCACAGCTCGATTTTTCTGCGGATATGGAACGGCAAAAAATGTCGGCAGAAGGGTTAATGGGACCGTTTGCCCTGGACGATCCTGCCGCAGGCACTACCGGCCCCTGGTACACCAACGGCACCTTTGGTTTAATGGCGGGCTGGCATCTCGATATCTGGGGAAAGAATCGGGCGGAAGTGACTGCGCGCCTCGGTACGGTAAAAGCGCAGGCGGCAGAACGCGAGCAGACCCGGCAATTGCTGGCAGGCAGTGTGGCTCGTTTGTACTGGGAGTGGCAAACCCTGGCAGCTTTAAACACTGTCTTGCAGCAAATCGAAAAAGAGCAGAACACGATTATCGCGACCGACCGCCAGTTATATCTGCGCGGCATTACCTCGTCGGTTGAAGGTGTCGAAACCGATATCAATGCCAGCAAAACCCGGCAACAGCTCAACGATGTCGCGGGGAAAATGAAAATTATTGAGGCGCGGCTAACTGCGCTGACTAACAGCCAGACGAACGCCTTAAAACTGCATCCGGTTGCGCTGCCCAAAGTGGAAAGCAAACTTCCTGACGACCTGGGCTATTCTTTGCTGGCTCGCCGGGCAGACTTACAGGCGGCACACTGGTACGTTGCATCATCCTTAAGCACCATCGATGCGGCAAAAGCTGCCTTTTACCCCGACATCAACCTGATGGCCTTTCTGCAACAAGATGCGCTGCACTTAAGCGATTTGTTCCGTCATTCTGCGCAGCAAATGGGCGTTACGGCAGGTCTGACGCTACCTATTTTCGATAGTGGTCGTCTTAACGCCAACCTTGATATTGTGAAAGCCGAAAGCAATTTGTCGATCGCCAGTTACAACAAAGCGGTGGTTGAAGCGGTGAATGACGTGGCGCGGGCAGCAACTCAGGTTCAGACACTGGCGGAGAAAAATCAGCATCAGGCGCAAATTGAGCGCGATGCCCTGCGGGTTGTTAGTCTGGCGCAGGCGCGTTTTAACGCAGGTATCATCGCAGGTTCTCGCATCAGCGAAGCCCGAATCCCGGCGCTCCGTGAACGGGCGAACGGTCTGCTTTTGCAAGGGCAATGGCTGGATGCGTCCATTCAGCTCACCGGTGCGCTGGGTGGTGGTTATAAACGTAGCTGATGAGTATGCCTGTGGGGACGTTAGGTTTATCCAGCGTTTCTCTTCCCACGCCGTTTCAGCCACCAGCGCACGCCAACCACCAGAACCACGACCAGAATCAACCAAATCCAGTGTTTCAAATGCTGATCGAGATTGTGCAGCCACGGCGCAATCACCTGGCCTCCCGCGTAACCAATAGCGGTAAAAATCAGCGCCCAGGCCAGCGCGCCGAGAATATTCAGTGGCAGAAAGATTTTCGGTGGGAGCTGGCTGGCACCGATTAGCGTTGGGCCAATCACCCGAAAGCCGTACATAAAACGCGTGCCGATGACAAACAGATAAGGATGGCGCTGGATCAGCTTTTGTGCGCGCTCAATTTTGTCCTGATGTTTTGATAAACGGCGTAACAGTTTGCCGCCAAATCGCCGTCCGCACAGATAAAGCACCTGGTCGCCAATCATGCCGCCAAGCGCCACAGAAAGAACCACCAGTGGAAATTTTAATAATCCCTGATGTGCCGCAACGCCTCCCAGCAATGTCACGGTTTCACCCTCTGCCAGACTACCGAGCACCAGCGCGGCATAACCATATTGTGAGATGAGTGTATTGAGATCCATAGGTCGGTCTGTCTCCGTTTGATTGTCTGTAAGCATACACCCTGTGAATTGTTTACGCAGGAGAAGGCGTTTTATCACGCGACGCAAATTTTGCGTCAGAACAGAAAACAACCACAAGCTGACTTATACTTGAACTGTCAGGTTCATGAACTCACAACAAGGGGGCGGTATGAGCCATGTCTGGGGACTGTTTTCCCATCCCGATCGTGAAATGCAGGTGATTAATCGTGAAAACGAAACGATTTCTCATCACTACACCCACCACGTTCTGCTGATGGCGGCGATCCCGGTGATCTGCGCCTTTATTGGCACTACACAAATCGGCTGGAATTTTGGCGATGGCACTATCCTGAAGTTATCCTGGTTTACCGGACTGGCGCTGGCTGTCTTGTTTTATGGTGTTATGCTGGCTGGGGTGGCAGTGATGGGACGGGTCATCTGGTGGATGGCACGCAATTACCCACAGCGCCCGTCGCTTGCGCACTGTATGGTTTTCGCGGGCTACGTTGCAACACCGCTGTTTTTAAGCGGCCTGGTGGCGCTTTACCCGTTGGTCTGGCTGTGTGCGCTGGTGGGAACGGTGGCGCTGTTTTACACCGGCTATCTGCTTTATCTCGGTATTCCAAGCTTTCTGAATATCAACAAAGAGGAAGGTCTTAGCTTCTCCAGTTCGACACTGGCGATTGGCGTACTGGTGCTGGAAGTGCTGCTCGCCATTACCGTTATTCTGTGGGGTTACGGTTATCGCCTGTTCTAGAAAGTTCTTTTGTGCTGCATTGTTGGCGTAAATATCAGCAATGCAGCATTTCCTCACGATTCTCCTTTGACGATCGCACTTTTTGCTCGTTATGATGGCCTCGCCAGCCTCAGTAAATCCTTACTCCGGCGGTGCGCAACCCATGCGCGTGAACCACTATCTGAATGCTCATCATGCCGAAATTTCGAGTTTCTTTATTTAGCCTGGCCCTGATGCTGGCTGTGCCTTTTGCGCCTCAGGCCGTTGCCAAAACGGCAGCCGCGACTACAGCTTCGCAGCCGGAAATTGCCTCCGGTAGTGCGATGATTGTTGATCTCAATACCAACAAAGTGATCTATTCGAACCACCCGGATTTGGTGCGTCCGATTGCTTCAATTACCAAATTAATGACTGCGATGGTGGTGCTTGACGCACGATTGCCGCTGGATGAAAAACTGAAAGTGGATATCAGCCAGACGCCAGAGATGAAAGGCGTTTATTCGCGCGTGCGACTGAACAGCGAAATCAGCCGCAAAGAGATGCTGTTGTTGGCGCTGATGTCTTCAGAAAACCGCGCAGCGGCAAGCCTGGCGCACCATTATCCTGGTGGCTATAACGCATTTATTAATGCGATGAATGCGAAAGCGAAATCTCTCGGAATGAACAACACGCGCTTCGTTGAACCGACCGGATTGTCGGTGCATAACGTTTCAACTGCCCGTGATTTAACCAAACTGCTGATTGCCACCAAACAGTATCCGTTGATTGGTCAGTTAAGTACCACTCGCGAAGAGATGGCGACCTTCTCAAACCCGGCTTATACCTTGCCATTCCGTAATACTAACCACCTGGTGTATCGCGATAACTGGAATATCCAGTTAACCAAAACCGGTTTTACTAATGCGGCGGGGCATTGCCTGGTAATGCGTACGGTCTTCAATAATAAACCGGTGGCGTTGGTGGTGATGGATGCATTTGGCAAATATACCCATTTTGCCGATGCGAGTCGTTTACGCACGTGGATTGAAACCGGCAAAGTGATGCCTGTTCCGGCAGCGGCGTTGAGCTATAAAAAACAAAAAGCCGCCCAGATGGCGGCTGGGCAGACGGCTCAGAACGATTAAGGGTAGGCAGGATAAGGCGTTCACGGCGCATCCGGTATTAGGTGGCCGTGCCTGATGCGATGCCTGCGCATCTTATCAGGCCTACAAATGTGACGCGTCCGTAGGCCGGATAAGGCGTTCACGCCGCATCCGGCATTAGGTGCCCGTACCTGATGCGATGCCTGCGCATCTTATCTGGCCTACATCTGCATCAGGCATCCAGCCGTATTTACTCTACTTCCTGCCAGTTTTTTCGCTTGCTGGTTTTACCGATCCCCGGGTTCATACTGTTGGTCGGATCGTTCTCGCGATAAAACTTCTGCAGCGTCTCCGGTGCCTTATACAAATGACCAACGTTATGTTCGGCGGGATATTGTGCGCCGCGCTGCTGCAATAGTTCCAGCATCTGCTCCTTCAACGCATGCACATCCACACCTTTTTTAACGATGTAATCCTGGTGGAAGACGTAACACATAAAATGGCCGTAATAGAGTTTATGCACTAACTGGCTATCGATCTCCGGCGGCAAATGCTCATACCACTCGGTGTCATTACGACGCAGAGCGATATCCAGTGCCAGAATGTCTTCGACTTCATCGGAATGCACCGCCTGATAACGAATTGCCGCACCTGCTGCTGCGAAACGGTGCAAAAATGCTTTGCTGCCTTCCTCCGGCGTACAGACAAAGAAATCACCTTCCGCCTGTTTGAAATAATCCACCAGCCAGGATTTGGCTTCGCTAATGCCATCGCCCGCCATTTTTAACAGCAGATGATGTTCATATTTATCGCGCCAGCTTTTCATACGCGGGGGCAAATGGCTGGGGAACAGATGGCCGAATTTCTGCATCGCACGGTCGGTAAAATGCGGGCGGAAGAATTTTACTTTTTCCAGCATCGCATCGGTACGCCCTTTGATATTAAAGAAGAGTGGCATCTTGTCGGTGCCAAGTTTATCGATCATCAGGAAGGTGTCTTTGCCGTATTTTTCCGCGATATCGTAGATATCCCGGTGCATGTATTCCCCGGCAACCGGCAGATTTTCAAAATTGGCCAGAATATGGCGGCGGATTTCAGTCAGGACTTCCGGCTGATTGGTGCCGATATAAAACACCTGCTGATTTTTCTCTGCTGCGAAAGTGTCGAGACGTACCGCGAATACCGCCAGCTTACCGGCGCAGCCGGAGGCTTCAAACAGTCGATCCGGGTCAGCGTTATAACGTGCGGGGGTGTCGGCTTCGATGTCACGCACGCGGTGAACATAATCATAATCGTGGGCGTGGCGGCCATCGTGGCGTACATCATCATCTTTGATGCGATCGTCATCCAGTTTGCTGAGGATCTGCTCCGGCGTTTCGCCCAGATCAATCCCCAGATGGTTGACCAGCGTCAGTTTGCCGTTTTCATCAATGCGCGCGAACAACGACATTTCGGTATACGCCGGACCACGCTGTACCAGCGAGCCGCCGGAGTTGTTACAGATCCCCCCGATGACTGATGCGCCAATGCAGGATGAACCAATCACCGAGTGCGGTTCGCGCCCCAATGGTTTCAGGGCTTTTTCCAGCGAATAAAGCGTGGTGCCAGGATATGCCAGCACTTGCTCACCCTTGCCGAGAACGTGCAGTTTGTCGAGTCGCAGGGTGCTGATGATAACGATATCGCGATCATAATCGTTACCGTTTGGCGTGGAGCCTTCGGTCAGGCCGGTATTGGCGGCTTGCATCAGAATAATTTTGTCAGCGGTGACGCAGGCTTTCAGTACCCGCCACAACTCCAGTAGCGAGCCTGGGAAAACAACGGCCAGCGCGTCGCCCTGACCGGAGCGGAAGCCCTTGCGATAGCGGGCTGTTTTTGCGGGATCGGTGAGCAGGTGTGAATGACCCACCAGGCGGGCAAGTTCATTCAAAAAGGCTTTATTATCAGTTGTTGTCATGGAAGACATTTTCCACTCCTTGTGGTGGCGAAAAAACATCACAAACTAGAATAGCGCCTTGTACGACAATTCAGCGAGTGAATATTTTGAAAATTCAGACAATAAACAGAGCATTCTTTTTCTCTCTCCATCATGCTTATGGCAAACTACGGTTTTTGCACCATTTTCGCTGCCACGTCGGGCAACAGAGGAAGAAAAATCCATATGAAATGGCTATGTTCAGTAGGTATCGCGGTGAGTCTGGCCCTACAACCAGCACTGGCGGATGATTTGTTCGGCAACCATCCATTAACGCCCGAAGCGCGGGATGCATTCGTCACCGATCTGCTCAAGAAAATGACGGTTGATGAGAAAATTGGTCAGCTTCGTTTAATCAGCGTTGGCCCGGATAACCCGAAAGAGGCGATCCGCGAGATGATCAAAGATGGGCAGGTGGGGGCGATTTTTAACACCGTGACTCGCCAGGATATCCGCGCCATGCAGGATCAGGTGATGGAACTAAGCCGCCTGAAAATTCCTCTCTTCTTTGCCTACGACGTGCTGCACGGTCAGCGTACCGTTTTCCCGATTAGCCTTGGTCTGGCGTCCTCTTTTAACCTCGATGCAGTGAAAACCGTGGGGCGCGTTTCAGCTTATGAAGCGGCAGACGATGGCCTGAACATGACCTGGGCGCCGATGGTCGACGTCTCGCGCGATCCGCGCTGGGGACGAGCTTCCGAAGGTTTTGGCGAAGATACGTATCTCACCTCAATTATGGGTAAAACTATGGTTGAAGCGATGCAGGGCAAAAGTCCGGCAGATCGCTACTCGGTGATGACCAGCGTTAAACACTTCGCTGCTTACGGTGCGGTAGAAGGCGGTAAAGAGTACAACACCGTCGATATGAGTCCGCAGCGTCTGTTTAATGATTATATGCCGCCGTACAAAGCGGGGCTGGATGCAGGCAGCGGCGCGGTGATGGTGGCGCTGAACTCGCTCAATGGTACACCGGCAACTTCCGATTCCTGGTTGCTGAAAGATGTTCTGCGCGATCAGTGGGGTTTTAAAGGCATCACGGTTTCCGATCATGGTGCAATCAAAGAGCTGATCAAACACGGCACGGCGGCAGACCCGGAAGATGCGGTGCGGGTGGCGCTTAAGTCCGGTATCAATATGAGCATGAGTGACGAGTATTACTCGAAGTATCTGCCTGGTTTGATCAAATCCGGCAAAGTGACGATGGAAGAACTGGATGACGCCACTCGCCACGTGTTGAACGTTAAATACGATATGGGGTTGTTTAACGATCCGTACAGCCATCTTGGGCCGAAAGAGTCTGACCCGGCGGATACCAATGCCGAAAGCCGTTTGCACCGCAAAGAAGCACGTGAAGTGGCGCGCGAAAGCCTGGTGTTGCTGAAAAACCGTCTCGAAACGTTACCGCTGAAAAAATCAGCAACCATTGCGGTGGTTGGCCCACTGGCAGACAGCAAACGTGACGTAATGGGAAGCTGGTCGGCAGCAGGTGTCGTCGATCAATCCGTGACTGTGCTAACCGGGATTAAAAATGCCGTTGGTGAAAACGGTAAAGTGCTGTACGCCAAAGGTGCGAACGTTACCAGTGATAAAGGCATTATAGACTTCCTGAATCAGTATGAAGAAGCGGTAAAAGTCGATCCGCGCTCGCCGCAAGAGATGATTGATGAAGCGGTGCAGACCGCGAAACAAGCTGATGTGGTGGTGGCTGTGGTCGGTGAAGCTCAGGGGATGGCGCACGAAGCCTCCAGCCGTACCGATATCACCATCCCGCAAAGCCAGCGCGATTTGATTGCTGCCCTGAAAGCCACTGGTAAACCGTTGGTGCTGGTGTTAATGAACGGTCGCCCGCTGGCGCTGGTGAAAGAAGATCAGCAAGCCGACGCGATTCTGGAAACCTGGTTTGCCGGTACTGAAGGCGGGAATGCGATTGCCGATGTGCTGTTTGGCGATTACAACCCGTCTGGCAAGCTGCCGATGTCCTTCCCGCGTTCTGTCGGGCAGATTCCGGTTTATTACAGCCATCTGAACACGGGGCGTCCGTATAACGCCGACAAGCCAAACAAATACACTTCACGTTATTTCGATGAAGCAAACGGGGCGCTTTATCCGTTCGGTTATGGTCTGAGCTATACCACTTTCACCGTCTCTGATGTGAAACTTTCTGCGCCGACCATGAAGCGTGACGGCAAAGTGACCGCCAGAGTGCAGGTGACAAATACCGGCAAACGCGAAGGGGCGACGGTTGTCCAGATGTACTTGCAGGATGTGACGGCTTCCATGAGCCGTCCGGTGAAACAACTGAAAGGCTTTGAGAAAATCACCCTGAAACCGGGTGAAACCCAAACCGTCAGCTTCCCGATCGATATTGAGGCGTTGAAGTTCTGGAATCAGCAGATGAAATATGACGCCGAACCCGGCAAGTTCAACGTCTTTATCGGCACTGATTCCGCACGCGTTAAGAAAGGCGAGTTTGAGTTGCTGTAACTCTTTATGAAGGGCGCGACGTTTGCGCCCTTTGCCTGATGCGCTGCGCTTATCAGGCCTACAGGTTGCAAACACCCCGTAGACTGGATAAGGCGCTCGCGCCGCATCCGGCAAAAAAACGCGGGCAGTATTTCCCTCTTCAGTATTTATCTGATTCTGCCACTGAATTCGTCCTGTCAGGCTAATCCCGTCATTATCAACTATGCTTTTTTCTTAATTCTCTGAAAATAACAGTAAAAGAATGAGGAAAGCATCATGCCACTCTCAAAGCTCCAGGCCGGTTCACTGGTTTTGATAGCCGCCGTGAGCCTGCCGCTACAGGCGGCTTCCCCCGTTAAAGTCGGTTCGAAAATCGATACCGAAGGCGCACTGCTCGGCAACATCATTTTGCAGGTGCTGGAAAACCACGGCGTTCCCACGGTAAATAAAGTCCAGCTTGGCACCACGCCAGTGGTGCGCGGGGCGATTACTTCGGGCGAACTGGATATTTACCCGGAATACACCGGCAATGGTGCTTTCTTCTTTAAAGATGAAAACGATGCGGCATGGAAAAACGCGCAACAAGGCTACGAGAAGGTCAAAAAACTCGATGCAGAGCAAAACCAGTTAATCTGGCTGACGCCCGCACCTGCGAATAACACCTGGACCATCGCCGTGCGTCAGGATATGGCAGAAAAAAACAAACTCACTTCGCTTGCCGATCTCAGTCGTTATCTGAAAGACGGTGGCACCTTTAAACTGGCGGCCTCGGCAGAGTTTATTGAACGCGCCGATGCGCTGCCCGCTTTTGAAAAAGCCTATGAATTTAAACTCGATCAGGAGCAGTTGCTGTCACTGGCAGGTGGCGACACGGCAGTGACGATTAAAGCCGCAGCCCAGCAAACGTCCGGCGTTAATGCGGCGATGGCCTACGGTACTGACGGCCCGGTAGCAGCGCTGGGGCTACAAACATTAAGCGATCCGAAAGGTGTCCAGCCAATTTACGCGCCTGCGCCAGTGGTGCGTGCGTCGGTGTTGAAAGAGTATCCGCAAATGGCGCAGTGGCTACAGCCTGTCTTCGCCAGCCTCGATGAAAAGACGTTGCAGCAATTGAATGCCAGTATTGCTGTAGAAGGGCTGGACGCGAAAAAAGTGGCTGCCGACTACCTGAAACAAAAAGGGTGGACGAAGTAATTTCCCGTGGCGCATCTTCGTATTAACTCTGTTCTGGCGTTGCTGCTGTTACTGATGGCAATAGCAGCGGCGTTGCCGTTTATCAGTTACGCACCTAACCGATTAGTTTCTGGTGAAGGTCGACAACTCTGGCAGTTGTGGCCGCAAACCATCTGGATGCTGGTGGGCGTTGGTTGCGCATGGCTGACTGCTTGTTTCGTTCCCGGAAGAAAAGGCAGCATTTTTGCTTTTCTCCTCGCGCAACTGGTGTTTATTTTGCTGGTATGGGGGGCAGGAAAAGCCGCGACGCAACTGGCGCAAAGTGGTAGCGCCCTGGCGCGTACCAGCCTCGGCAGTGGCTTCTGGCTGGCTGCGGCGTTGGCGCTGCTGGCCTGTAGCGATGCTATCCGGCGAATTTCCACGCATCCGCTATGGCGCTGGTTGCTGCATATTCAGATCGCCATTATTCCGTTGTGGTTACTGTTCTCTGGCACGCTTAACGATCTTTCGTTAATGAAAGAGTATGCCAACCGTCAGGATGTATTCGATGATGCACTGGCTCAACATCTGGCACTGCTGTTTGGTTCGGTACTGCCTGCGCTGGTTATCGGCGTACCATTGGGCGTCTGGTGCTACTTTTCCACCGCGCGGCAGGGGGCGATTTTTTCTTTACTCAATGTCATTCAGACCGTGCCTTCGGTGGCGCTGTTTGGTTTGTTGATCGCACCGCTTGCCGGACTGGCCGCTACCTTTCCGTGGCTGGGGACGCTCGGCATAGCAGGAACAGGCATGACGCCAGCATTGATTGCCCTGGTGCTCTATGCCTTGTTGCCGCTGGTGCGCGGCGTGGTAGTGGGCTTGAACCAGATCCCGGGCGATGTGCTGGAAAGCGCCAGAGCAATGGGCATGAGCGGGGGGCAGCGACTCCTTCATGTCCAGTTACCTCTGGCGCTGCCAGTATTTCTGCGCAGTCTGCGGGTGGTAATGGTGCAGACCGTCGGTATGGCGGTGATTGCGGCGTTAATTGGCGCGGGCGGTTTTGGTGCGCTGGTTTTTCAGGGACTGTTAAGCAGTGCCATTGATTTAGTGTTGCTGGGGGTGATCCCGGTGATTGTACTGGCGGTGCTGATCGACGCGCTGTTCGATTTGGTTATCGCACTGCTGAAGGTGAAAAGTCATGATTGAATTTAGCCATGTCAGCAAACAGTTCGGCACGCAAAAGGCCGTTAACGATCTCAATCTCAATTTTCAGGAGGGGAGCTTTTCGGTGCTGATTGGCACGTCAGGCTCCGGTAAATCAACCACTCTGAAGATGATCAACCGCCTGGTGGAGCACGACAGTGGCGTGATCCGTTTTGCCGGAGAAGAGATTCGTTCGCTGCCAGTGCTGGAGCTGCGCCGCCGAATGGGCTACGCCATTCAGTCGATAGGTTTATTTCCCCACTGGAGCGTGGCGCAAAATATCGCCACCGTACCGCAATTACAAAAATGGTCGCGGGCGCGAATTGACGATCGTATCGACGAATTAATGGCGCTACTGGGGCTGGAGGCAAATTTACGCGAGCGTTATCCGCATCAGCTTTCCGGCGGTCAGCAGCAGCGCGTGGGGGTTGCCCGTGCACTGGCTGCCGATCCACAAGTCTTGCTGATGGATGAACCGTTTGGCGCACTGGATCCGGTAACGCGCGGCGCGTTGCAACAAGAGATGACGCGCATTCACCGTTTGCTGGGGCGCACCATTGTGCTGGTGACTCACGATATCGATGAGGCGCTGCGCCTGGCGGAGCATCTGGTGCTGATGGATCATGGTGAAGTGGTGCAGCAGGGCAATCCGCTGGCGATGCTTACCCGTCCGGCGAATGATTTTGTGCGCCAGTTTTTTGGTCACAGCGAGCTGGGCGTGCGCCTGTTATCGTTACGCAGTGTGACCGATTATGTGCGCCGCAACGAACGTGCTGAAGGTGAGGCGCTGGCAGAAGAGATGACGCTACGTGATGCACTCTCATTGTTTGTCGCCCGTGGCTGTGAAGTGCTGCCGGTGGTTAACGCTCAAGGCCAACCTTGCGGCACACTGCATTTTCAGGATCTGCTGATGGAGGCGTAATCGCATGAAAATAGTGCGCGATCCGCTTTTCTGGTTGATTGCCCTGTTTGTGGCGCTGATTTTCTGGCTGCCATACAGCCAGCCGCTGTTCGGTGCCTTATTCCCACAACTGCCGCGGCCTGTTTATCAGCAAGAAAGTTTTGCTTCCCTGGCGCTGGCCCATTTCTGGCTGGTGGGGATCTCAAGTTTGTTTGCCGTGGCTATTGGCGTCGGTGCAGGAATTGCGGTCACTCGCGCGTGGGGTGCGGAGTTTCGCCCGATGGTGGAAAACATAGCCGCCGTTGGGCAGACTTTTCCACCCGTAGCGGTACTGGCGATTGCCGTTCCGGTGATGGGGTTTGGTCTGCAGCCAGCGATTATTGCGCTGATCCTTTATGGTGTATTGCCCATCTTACAGGCGACACTTGCCGGACTGGGAGCGATTGATGATAGCGTGACAGACGTTGCCAAAGGTATGGGAATGAGCCGGAGTCAGCGATTGCGTAAAGTGGAGTTACCGTTGGCCGCACCAGTGATTCTGGCTGGCGTGCGGACTTCGGTGATTATCAACATTGGCACGGCGACCATCGCCTCAACGGTCGGGGCCAGCACGCTGGGAACGCCGATCATCATCGGACTTAGCGGATTTAATACCGCTTATGTCATTCAGGGGGCGTTGCTGGTGGCACTGGCGGCGATCATCGTAGACCGCCTGTTTGAACGGCTGGTGCAGCGACTTAACCAGCACGCAAAATAAAGGTATAACCTGCGAGCATGACGCCACCGATACCGCCTAACGCCATCAACAGGAACAGAGTGATAACCCCAATTTTAGCTATGCGCATAATGCACTCCTTATGTTAACGAAAGGATTGTACAGTAAAGCGCATTTGTTAACGAATCATTAAATGCCAAGCGGAAAAATATCATGTCCTTGCTCTTGCCAGTGGGTAAGTTGCTGCTGCTGGGCGGGAGACTGGTTGTCACCGCACCATACCAATAATGTTCGGCCTTCGAACAGTTCCGGGCGTAGCTGATTGAGCGAGTGAGCGAGAACATCAATACGCCATCCCTGTTGGCTGGCGATCCAGCCTTCCAGCCACAGGCGGGTGGTGTCCTGAATATTCCAGCCGACGACCAGCGCATCTTTGCCCTGTTTTTTACGTGCCGAGGCCAGACAAATGGCGATGTAGTTGATCAACACGCCATCAAGGATCGCCAGCAACGTCTGGAGGGTTGGCTGCTGACACTGAAGCCGTCGGCGCAGAGGAATAAACAGATGTGTGGTGAGGGTCTGAGCGGGATAATCCTGACCGCGCTCTTTGATCCACATTCGCAGACTTTGCAGATTGCCGCTTTGCAGGTAATTAAGCAGAGTTTCTTGCTGATCGCGCCAGCCGTTCTGCACATCAACATTTTCATTACTGAGTAGCATTTTGACTTTGCTCACCTGCACGCCGTTGTCGATCCAGCGTTTGATCTCCCGGATCCGGTCGATATCCGCATCGTTGAACAGGCGATGACCGCCGTCGGTCCGCTGTGGTTTCAGCAATCCGTAACGTCTCTGCCACGCGCGTAACGTGACAGGATTGATATCACAAAGCAACGCCACTTCACCAATTGTGTAAAGCGCCATCCATCCTACCACCCTTGCTCGCGAGGTCCCGGTTTAACTTTAGACGTAGTTTTGCGAACCAGGTAGTTTTGCCCGTTTTTTGTTCATCTTCAGGGTGATTTTGTTTTTGCCAGATTGTTTTGAGTGATCGTAATCACGAATTCTCATTTTTCTGCAAGAGTTCAAAGAAAGTTAAACGCAGGCAATGTATGTTACGCATGTTTAAGGGATCTGTGGTTTGCGGGTATGTACGATTTTAATCTGGTGTTGCTGCTGCTTCAGCAGATGTGCGTTTTTCTGGTTATCGCGTGGTTAATGAGTAAAACGCCATTATTCATACCATTAATGCAGGTCACGGTTCGTCTGCCGCATAAATTTCTCTGCTATATTGTCTTTTCCATCTTCTGCATCATGGGCACCTGGTTCGGGCTGCACATTGACGATTCTATTGCCAACACCCGGGCGATTGGCGCGGTGATGGGCGGCTTACTGGGCGGCCCGGTGGTGGGCGGGCTGGTTGGTCTGACCGGCGGGTTACATCGTTACTCGATGGGAGGCATGACCGCGCTGAGTTGCATGATCTCGACCATCGTCGAAGGTTTGCTCGGGGGGCTGGTACACAGCATCCTGATCCGTCGCGGGCGCACCGATAAAGTCTTTAATCCGATTACCGCAGGTGCTGTTACATTCGTCGCGGAAATGGTGCAGATGCTGATTATTCTGGCGATTGCCCGACCTTATGAAGACGCCGTGCGTCTGGTGAGTAATATCGCTGCGCCGATGATGGTAACCAACACCGTGGGCGCGGCGCTGTTTATGCGCATTTTGCTTGATAAGCGCGCGATGTTTGAAAAATACACTTCGGCTTTTTCTGCCACGGCGCTGAAAGTGGCAGCCTCGACAGAAGGGATTTTGCGCCAGGGCTTTAATGAAGTGAACAGCATGAAAGTGGCGCAAGTGCTCTATAAAGAGCTGGATATTGGGGCGGTGGCGATTACCGATCGTGAGAAACTGCTGGCGTTTACCGGAATTGGCGATGATCACCATCTGCCCGGTAAGCCAATCTCTTCTACGTACACCTTAAAAGCGATAGAAACCGGCGAAGTGGTGTACGCCGACGGCAACGAAGTGCCTTACCGTTGTTCTCTGCACCCGCAGTGCAAGTTAGGTTCAACGCTGGTTATTCCATTGCGTGGCGAAAATCAGCGGGTGGTGGGAACCATCAAATTGTATGAAGCGAAAAACCGCCTGTTCAGTTCGATCAACCGCACGCTGGGTGAGGGGATCGCACAACTCCTTTCGGCGCAGATCCTCGCCGGGCAGTATGAGCGGCAAAAAGCGATGCTTACGCAGTCGGAAATCAAGCTGTTACACGCCCAGGTGAATCCCCATTTCCTGTTCAATGCGCTTAATACCATTAAAGCGGTGATCCGCCGCGACAGTGAGCAGGCCAGTCAACTGGTGCAGTATCTTTCTACTTTTTTCCGCAAAAACTTAAAGCGGCCTTCGGAGTTTGTTACTCTCGCTGACGAGATTGAACATGTGAACGCTTATCTGCAAATTGAAAAGGCGCGTTTTCAGTCGCGCTTGCAGGTCAATATTTCTATTCCGGAGGAATTATCCCAGCAGCAGTTGCCCGCGTTTACCCTACAACCGATAGTCGAAAACGCCATTAAACATGGGACATCGCAACTACTGGATACCGGGAGAGTGGCAATTAGCGCGCGCCGTGAAGGGCAACATTTAATGCTGGAGATCGAAGATAATGCCGGTTTGTATCAACCGGTAACCAATGCCAGCGGGCTGGGGATGAATCTGGTGGATAAGCGTTTACGTGAACGGTTTGGCGATGACTATGGGATCAGCGTCGCCTGTGAGCCTGATAGTTACACCCGAATAACGTTACGACTGCCATGGAGGGATGAGGCATGATTAGAGTCTTAATTGTCGATGATGAACCGTTAGCACGGGAAAACCTGCGCGTATTTTTGCAAGAGCAGAGCGATATTGAAATCGTCGGTGAGTGTTCAAACGCCGTGGAAGGGATTGGCGCGGTGCATAAACTGCGCCCGGATGTGCTGTTTCTCGATATCCAGATGCCGCGCATCAGTGGTCTGGAAATGGTGGGGATGCTCGACCCGGAACATCGTCCATATATCGTTTTTCTGACTGCGTTTGATGAATACGCCATTAAAGCCTTTGAAGAACATGCTTTTGATTATCTACTGAAGCCGATTGATGAAGCGCGGCTGGAGAAATCCCTGACCCGCCTGCGTCAGGAACGCAGCAAGCAGGATGTTTCCTTGTTGTCGGAGAATCAGCAAGGACTGAAATTTATCCCTTGTACCGGTCACAGCCGTATTTATTTGTTGCAAATGAAAGATGTGGCATTTGTCAGCAGTCGGATGAGCGGTGTTTACGTCACCAGTCACGAAGGTAAAGAGGGCTTCACTGAACTGACTTTACGCACCCTGGAGAGTCGTACGCCGCTACTGCGTTGTCATCGGCAGTATCTGGTTAACCTCGCGCATTTGCAGGAGATTCGTCTGGAGGATAACGGCCAGGCGGAGTTGATTTTGCGTAATGGCTTAACCGTTCCGGTCAGCCGTCGTTATCTGAAAAGTTTAAAAGAGGCGATTGGCCTGTAAAAGACTGCTAAAATGGCTTTTTGCCTCATCAACACCTGAAGGCCTCATGCTAAGTAACGATATTCTGCGCAGCGTGCGCTACATTTTAAAAGCCAATAATAACGACCTGGTGCGTATTCTCGCGCTGAGCAATGTTGAAGCTACCGCCGATCAGATCGCTATCTGGCTGCGTAAAGAAGACGAAGAGGGATTTCAACGTTGCCCGGACATTATTTTGTCTTCATTCCTGAATGGCCTGATTTATGAAAAACGCGGCAGGGATGAGTCTGCACCGGCACTGGAGCCGGAACGTCGTATTAATAACAACATTGTGCTGAAAAAATTGCGCATCGCGTTTTCGCTGAAAACCGATGACATTCTGGCGATCCTCACCGAACAGCAGTTCCGTGTTTCCATGCCGGAAATTACTGCAATGATGCGCGCACCGGATCATAAAAACTTCCGCGAATGCGGCGATCAATTCTTGCGTTATTTTCTGCGAGGGCTGGCAGCGCGCCAGCATGTGAAGAAAAGCTAAGACGGATATGGCGGCCATGTAAGAACATGGCCGCCGACAGATTATTTCACTTCTTTAAAGCCTGCGGCTTTCATCACCAGTTCCATTTGCGCCATAGTGATGCCTTTTTTGGCATCTTCAGCAGAAATGTTGATGCCAGAAATACCCTGCAGGGCTTTAAAATCAACTTTCTCCATATCGATAGTTACGTTTTCCTGTGCGTAAGTATCTGTAAAAGTTAATTTTTCTTCAACGCCAGCAATGTTTTTATATTTTGCGCTTAACGGCTCAAGCGTTTTAGCTGCATCTTCTTTGTTAGCCGCACCGATGGATGCGAACTGAATTTTAGTTTCTGAAGATTGCTTAAGTACCTTGTCGCCTTTGTAGACATAGGTAATGGCAATTTCAGTACCGTTCAGATTGGCACTAAATTTCTTTGATTCTTCTTTGTCACCACAGCCAGCGAGAGAGAAAACCAGAACAGATGCAACAACGAGGGAAAACAGCTTGTTGAAAGCCTTCATGTAAAACTCCATTTTATCAAGATCAGAAAACTGGTGACTCTCACCAGGGCGCTATAGAATATTCTTTATACCTCGTCTTGAGCAGTCCGGAAATGGAGTAGAACTCTTAATAAAAAGCATTTTTCCCCCCTTGTTGCCCGAGCATCAGTAACAACTGTTCACAGAGTAAAACGCAGTTGTTTAATGTTTCACCCAGAGCCTCTCCCTCTGTAGTACGCAATTGATTCAACAAATGTGCCAGCCGGTAAAAGCCCGCCCCGGTCAACTCATTTACCAGCAAGCCGACCTGACTGATGACACTTTGCCCCTGATAGCGCCAGCCGTTATGTAGCACCTGAATTAATAATGACTGGCAGCGCATCAACAACTGATGAGCGGTGGACGGCACAGGAAGAACGCTGGCGGAAGGTAGCGGTGCCACAGACGCAGTTTCTGCATCCAGCGCCCAGGCGCGAGATTGGGTCATCATCACCCGTGGCTCCAGCGTTAACTGTCCTTCGGTAAAACTGACGAATCCAGAAACCAGACACACGGGATCATCTTGCTGTCGTAACAGGGACGCCATGCGTTCAACGGCAAAGGGTGAGCTGGCAGAGGCTGGCAGTGATAACGTCAGCACATTATCTTCGCCTTCGCCACTGATTACCTGCGCATCCAGTGTCTGGCGGCTGCTGTCCCAGCCAAGTGAAATACACTCAGCCACAGGCAGAATAAATAAATTATCCACCTGATTAAGCGGGCGAACGGAGACTGGCGGGCGCTGGCGTAAGTATTCCCGTAACGCTACGATTCCCGGCTGGCGCAGCGGCGCACTCAGCATTTGCCACGCATCCGGAGACAGTGGAACGACGCTGCTTAAGCGGTTGCGCGTACCTAACAACAGCTCACCTTCGGCACTGCGTTTCGCTGCTTGTGAGACGATTTGCCCTCCCGCCAGCGCCCCTGCCTGAAAGGTAAATAGCCGACGCGTTGCCGCAGGCGCGTTTTCCTGTTCACTTCTCGGCCAACTGCGTGAAAGGTGCAAAATACTACCGGTGTCGGGGTCGGTGAACCAGATCCGTAAACCATACTGTTGGAAGTCTTGCCAGCTACGCATACCTAATGACACCAGCCGCAGATGATCCAGTTTTGCTTCTCCGGCAATCCCTGCGCCAACGACCGTGCGCCACGGCATGGGCGGTACTTCACCGACACAGTCACGTCGTACCATCTCTTGTGCACTGGCTAACCGACTGTTTAATGCTGCAAGCTGGCGCAAACATTCTCCTGCGTGATAGTGGCTGGCGCGGGCGTGGAACGCATCAACGCTGGCACGCAGTTGCCGTAGCGATTCACTTACCCATCGCCAGTTGCAGGCTTCTGCCGCTTGCCGGGCGCGGCTGAATGCTGCCTCGTAATGAATTAACGGCTGGCTGATCCCCCCCAGCCATAACGCGTAACTTAATTGCTGGACATATTTACGACAGGCTTTGCCCTCATCGCTGGCAAATGGATCGTCATTTGATGCGATTTGTTCGCTGCGCATCTGCCAGAGCAAATGAGAAAATTCTGCCTGCTGTGCTTTGGCCTGGACGAATGCCTGCACTGCCAGTACCACGTGTTCGCACAGCGTTCCTTCAATGCAATCACAACGGGCGAAACGAATACTGCTGCGGGAATAAAAACGCACATCGCTCATCGGTAAGCGGGCAGAGGGAATTTCGCCTGGCGCGCAGAACAGTTCAATAGTTATACCTTTGGCGACCAGGGATTGTGCGCGTTTGTGCGTGGCAGTGGGCAGGGTAGTCAGTTCTTCCAGCCAGATTGCCGGGGGCCATTCCTCTGCTTTTTCCGTGGGCTGAGGGGTAGCACAAAGTCGCTGATAACTTAACACCAACATCACGCGATGGCGGCACATGCCGCTGGCCCCGCAGCTACACTGGGCCTCTTTCAGAGCCTGACCGTTTGCCAGTTGGCAGCGTGTACCGTCACTGAAAGTGGCGATCAGTGTGCCGCTCTCATGGCTAATTTCTGGGATATTGCCATTTTCCAGTTCCTTAAGGCTGCGCTTAACAAAACCGGCATTACTTAACGCTGTCAGTGCCTGTGGCGTCAGTTCTAATAATTCCGGGCGTAGTGAATTCATGACTGAAGATTCTCCGCCAGCCAGGAAGCCAGTTAACCCGGCGTCATGGCAGCTATTTGTGCACCGACATTGACCAATGCCTGGGCCATATCCCGGTCATAACAGGGGGTTGCTGTGCTGTCGAGCGCCGCCAGCCCCAGCACCTTGATGCCGCTTTGAACACACTGCTTCACCTGGTGGATGAGTGATGACGATGTTCCGCCTTCATAAAAATCGCTTACCAGAACAATCACGCTTTTACCTGGTTGTTCAATAAGTTGACGGGCGTACTCCACTGCACTGGCGATATGCGTTCCACCGCCCAGTTGCACTTTCATTAATAACTCTACCGGGTCGGCAACGTCGGCAGTGAGATCTACGACGCTGGTATCAAATGCCACCAGATGGGTGCGAATGCCGGGTAATTGCCATAAACAGGCCGCCATCACTGCTGAGTGGATCACTGAATCAACCATCGATCCGCTTTGATCGACCAGTAAAACCAGTTGCCATTGTTCACTATGGCGCTTAATGCGACTGTTAAAGCGGGGTGATTCGATATACAACTTGCCGCGTTTGGGGTCCCAGTGCTGCAGGTTGGCCCGCAGGGTACTTTTGAAATCGAAATTGCGCGCCAGGGGAATATGCGAGCGGCGACGGCGGTCACGCACACCAGAAAAAGCCTGACGAACTTCTTTGGCCAGCCGCGCCATAATTTCTTCAACAACCTGGTGCACTATCTTGCGAGCGGCTGCCAGCACCTCGGGATTCATCAGATGTTTAGTGTGCAATACGGCGCGTAGCAGGCTTTCGGAAGGTTGCATGCGTTCCAGCACTTCAAGATTTGTCACCACATCTTCTATGCCATAGCGCAGCACGGCGTCGCTTTCCAGTCGCTCAATTACCTGCTGTGGGAAGAGCGTGTGAATATCATTGATCCACTCGGGCGTTGTGAGAGTTGAACTGCCCAGCCCTCCGTGCCGTTCACCGCGTTGAATGCGCTCAGGATCGCGCCCGTATAGCCACTCCAGGGCGTGGTCTATCCGTCGGGCGTTGCCATCAAGACCGCAAAGGGTAGTTTCAGCCGCTTCACCAAGAATCAATCGCCAGCGCTGTAGCTCACGGGTAGTCAGAAGGTCGTTCAGTTCAGACATGGAAAACTCCCCAGTGTTGCAGTGACGCCAGTGCCTGCTGTTCCAGTTGTTGATGATGAGCAATGGTTTGCGGTGGACAATGTAACGGCATTTGCAGTGCCGGGACGGGGAGCTGCGCCAGTTGGTAATGCTCAAGCACCTGATGCGCCAGCGCCCCGCGTTCTCGAGGCGGTAGCCAGGCCATCGCTGCACGTAAATCGGGCAGAGCGTTAATAAAATCGGCGTCGCTAAGTTGATTCAAATGAGTGCTGAAACCGGCGATAAATGCAGGCTGAGAAGCCAGTTGATGGCGAGCCAGCGCCAGCAAACCATGTAGGGCTTCGCCTGACTCAGTCGGGGATAATTGCGCCAGCATATCCAGTGCGCTTTCGGCACTGGCGTTGGGATGTTCCAGACGCATCAGCGCCCCGAGAGCCGCGCCGCGATCCAGCGCCGGGGCATGAATCGCCTGACTGCGGCGCTCCAGTAAGGCCAGGGCGGCGGAAAGCGAAACACCTGGCAGTTGAATGCCACAATGGAGATCGCGCAGGATATGGCACAGCGCCTGCCAGCTATGCAAATGGGCGTGAAATTCTTTTTCGTCCGGCCTGCCGTTGGATTCACATAACCACAACGTTCGATCTATCGCCGCACACAGTGTGGTTTGCAGTATTAGCGCCCCTTGCATACCGCCAGTCTCATCCAGACGCCACAAGGCATAAAGCACTTCCAGCGCCTGACCCATTTCGGCAAACTGATTTTCCTGGGCGATTAATAATGTGAGTTGCTCCAGTAATTGCTGACTGAAGGACTCCAGACCAGCTAACGCCGCCTGGCTAAGACATGTGGTGATGTTGCCGATTCCTCCTGTGTCCAGCATATCGGCTTCTAATTTATTGCGTGCGGCTTCCAGGAGTGTGGCACCAAAGCAGGCGGCCTCAATCAATGCCGCATGTTGGCTAAGCGGCAGGGTTAATTTCCATTGTTCTTCACCGTTACCCGCAAGCGTCAGTGTACTTCCCTGCTGGCGCACTATCCCCGGGATCTCCAGTATCGCCAGCCGATGCAACACCTGACTTTGTACCAGCCCGCAGGGGGTAAAGCGATTTAACGCCAGGTTGGACGGAAGAGTGATTTCGGTACGTTCCAGTTCAGACGTGACATCTTTTGGCAGCGGCGGTTGTGGCGTGGAGGGGGCTAGTTTACCGAATCTGGCACCCGCTAATGTGTCTATCAACGTTAGCAGAATTGGATCGGTATCGGGATGAATGACCCCGCGATAGCTCCACGGCAACGGCGCGTTTAATGCCTCTTTAATAAGCGATCCGGCTAATGCATCCAGCCAGTCACTGCGTAGCGGCAATCTGTGACCGCGCAATTGTGCCAGTGCCATCGCATGTAGATGCGCGGCAGCCATATCAGCGGTAGATGCGGGTAAGTGGTGCTGGCGCAAACGGGTAAGAATCGTTTTAAGTAACAGCTCACCTGCGCGTTGCAAACCAAATTTCCAGCACCAGTTTTGCCAGACCGGAGCAGGCATTCCTGAAAGGTATCCCGCCAGCACATCAAGGCGCTTTTCACTGTATGGCGTCAGATAACAACCGGTCACTGCATCCGGTAATGAGGGTAGCCTGGGTTTTCTCTCTTCCTGAGAATATTGGCGCCACAATTTTTCCAGTGCAGGGGCATGCCAGCCACCGCAGACGACTAATACATTGCCGTTGTTTTGCTGCATCGCCCAGGCAATCCAGCGGGCCATAAAGGCTTCGCGCTGGCGATTTACCGAATCACCCGCATCATTACCACGAAGTTGCACAAAGTATTGCGCCAGAGCGGATTGAAGTGTGGACTGCTGGCTTTCATCTTCGAACAGGTGATCCCACAGGGTATCGCTGTTATCCATACTGGTAGCGAGTAGCAGTAAGGCCTGATGGTTATTAGCCGCAACAGGTTCATCTTCATCTTCTTCACTCTGTGCCCAGCAAGGTAAATCGATAAACCAGGTTTGTGCCTGGATGCTGCGGGCAGCATGTAGCGCCTGCCACTCAGGTGAAAACTCGGCAAATGGGGTCCAGGCACCGCGCCCTGGGGCAACACCGTCCTGATACTGACAATAACTGTATATGGCTACCGGAAGCTGGTGGACTAAAAACAGTTCATCTACCCGGTCATTAAAATCGGCCGGTCCTTCAATCAACACGTATCGCGGTTGCTTGCTTTCAATTAGCGATTTCACCAGACGGGCGCAGGCCGGACTATGGTGCCGGATGCCGACAATTAACGGCTCACTCATGCATCTTTCCTCACGGCAGGCGGTGGCGAGCCTGGTAATAAGCCTGCCAGTGAGCTTCTTTGTGTGTGGCAACGCGCTGTTCAAAGTAACGGCGCAGACGAGCGCGATCTTCTTCGTTGTCTTTGACGATGGTGCCAGCAATACAGTCCACCAGATCGGCAGGTTCACCCGCGCGATTTGCTAAAAACCAGGCGCGGACGCCCACGGCGTGCGCTACGTTAACGGCTTCGGCGGTGGACATAATGGCCGTCAGGGTATCCATTGACGTTTTCTTCTCACCGTTGGCCCGCAGATCGCGGAACGTGCGTACCAGCAGCTCCAGTACTGCGTCAGGCACCCTATGCGGAATGCCACTATGGGCCAGTAAACGCGCTGACGCACTGGCGACCAGTTCCAGTTCCTGGGCGAAATCCATAATCGGAAAGACGGTTTCAAAATCGAAGCGACGCTTGAGCGCGGCGCTCATTTCATTGACGCCGCGATCGCGGGTATTGGCGGTGGCAATAATGTTAAAGCCTTCGCGAGCATAAAGCTGGCTTTCTTCACCGGCCAGTTCCGGCACCGTCATCACCCGATCAGAAAGCATGCCTAACAGACAGTCCTGCACTTCCAGCGGTGTACGCGTTATCTCTTCAAAACGGACGATTTTGCCATCGCGCATGCCTTGATAAAGCGGAGCCGGGACAAGCGCTTCTGTTGACGGACCGTGGTTGATAAGCAGAGCGTAGTTCCAGCCGTACTTGATTTGGTCTTCGGTGGTTGATGCGCCGCCCTGAATGGTTAAACCGGCATCGCCGCTAATGGCCGTTGCGAGCAATTCAGAAAGGAGAGATTTGGCCGTACCCGGTTCCCCGACCAGCATTAAACCGCGCCCGGTGGCGAGAGTCACTAACATGCGTTCAATAGCAGAAGGGCTTATTACGACTTTACGGCTGATGTTTTTCGTCTCATCACCAAGAATAAAAGCACGCGCTGCAGGCAAACTTAACTGCCAACCGGGCGGGCAAGGTGCGTTATCATTTTGTTTTAATTTTGCCAGTTCATCGGCGTATAACACAGCAGCAGGCGGACGCTGCAGAAGATTATTCTGCGTTGACATATATTCATCCCTGAAATGTATTAATAAAATAAACGGTATTTTACGCGCAATAAATGTTTAACGCATTAATTGATTGAGTGGAAAATATCAGGAAAGCAGAGCACAGTAAATAAAAGAACCTGCTGGTGAGGCAGGTTCTTTTATTTACTACTTTGACGATAAGTTACTGATTATGCAATATTTCGCACCAACGAATAAATTATAATCATATCCACACTCCATTGCAATTCAGTGAATGATATTTATAATCCTGCCCGTTGGGAGGTTGTGCCGGATCGGACCAATTTTAAGTCCTGGCTGCCGAACGGGTGGTGCCGCAGGCGGTGCCCTGATCCGGAGAGCAACGTTTCGTACCAACATACGTAAACCAGTATCGACAGGCTGTGTAAGGGTAAGGTGCTGGTGTTGCGCTCCTTAATAAGGAGAGCGGATGGACACGCTGACATAAAAGTTAACCGTGCTTATTGCCGTACTGGAGTTATTAGTGGTTCTGTTACGGTTGATTGATTTGTTGAAGTAACGGGAAAATTGAAACGCATCTAAGGGGGAATACCGCTTCCTCCTTTAATAAACTATTATTCTATTTACTGGTTGAATATATTCTATAGTTCACCATTAAAAATTTCCATTATAGTTTCTGGTGATTTACCTCGTAATTTTCGCTCATCAATAAACTCATCTCTTATATAAATCAACGCATCATTTATTAGCGGGTCTGCATCTTCTTGTTCACGTTGGTTAAATATTGGACGTAGCCGGAATCGTTCCAGTCGATAGACCGTTCCAGTAAATAATTTAGCGTATTTATGGATTTCAAGTCGGAAGGAAAAGGGTTCTTCAGGATCAATAATCTGATAGTCGTAAATAGCGACCAGTTCACTTTGCACGATCATGGATTTTCTCAGTTGTCAGACAGCGGGCAGTTCTGTTACTACCCGCTGTGTGTTAGTGGAAAATGACGTCTGGAGTACTTAACGCCTCACTCAAATCAAACACATCGAGTTCAGCAAAAGTGACGGATTGATTGTCACGATACACTCGAAGAGAACGGAAGCCCATTAGCGCTTTGCTATCAACATTGTAGTGGTTAAAACCGGGTGAAAACTTAAGGACCAGCCGGTTCTCGCCCAGGTCATAGACAAATGCGTCCTCATAGCCTGACTCCCAGCCTTTGTAGCGCATTCCCATAAGTTGCCCAACGGTAGCGGATTTACCTTCCCAGCGAGTCAGGCTGTTACTGGTTGACTCGTCAGGTGTGAGCAGTACCGTGCGCCGCGCCAACTGGCGAAAAGGCGGCATAATTTCGTAGTCGGCAAAAAGTTGTTCAAATTCACCACGCATTTCTGCTGACATTTCTAACGGATGCGCAATGCCAATCAGAGCGTCAGCAGGCAGGTCAATTGGCTCATCTTGTGCATTGCAGAATTCCCCCTCTGCGGCCACACGAAAGGCGTTGAGTAAATGTCGCGGTTCATTTGCCAGATAAACGCCCCATATCAGTCGCTGGGTAACCAGGCGAGTAAATGGATGATTAACAAAGAGAGAATGAAAATCTGCCAGCGGCCAGCGTCGGGTGGTGCGCAGGGCAGTTTCAAGACGCGGGAGCAGGTTTTTGCTCACCTGAGTGGCATCTTTTTTTAGCCCTTTTAATCGGGCCAGTGCCTCGGGCGCTTTCAGTTGATCGTCATCGGCTCGCAACCGGGGAACACTTTTCTGGCGAACGTTTTGCTGATCGTAGACAACTGGGTTGAGGTTTTCATCGAAGCGAACGGTAAACAACCGTGGACCAAAATCAAAAATCAACGCCTGCGGGTCATCAAGGCCCAGTGTTGGGACTAATCTGTCCGCTAACTCTTCCTCGCTTAACCCGCGATTTTCTGCGACCAACTGGAGATACTCCACCGCATTTTCACGTAAAGAGCGCGATTTCGCTCGTTGCGAAATATGGTGCAGTTGTATCAGCGCCATATCATTATTCATCAGGGTAAGTATGTTCAGGCCACTGACAGCACGGGCAGATTTTCCTTCCTGTGGCCAGGTGAGGATCTGCGTCGCCAGATCCCGTGCCGTGCTTTCGTCGCCAAAGAGACTTAACGCCAGAAATGCCCAGTTGTCTTTTGCGGGGGCTCCAGCCTGTTGCCAGGCGGTAAACAGATCCCAGGCAAAAGCGGCCAGCGTTTGCGGTTGACAGAACGTTTTCAATTGTTCCAGTCCGCTATAAAAACGCCCACCCTGAGTAAAGCGCAGCATTTCGCCAATAATTTCCAGAGCATCATCGGTAACAAGCTGATTATTATTGATAAGCCGTGGCCTGCGCCACATTGTCGGATGCCAGAAATCAGGGGCTTTCGGAATGCGTGGTGGGTAAATTTCCAGTGGCTTCTGTATAAGCAATTGCTCCAGGGCAGGCCACACATCAGCACGCTGCCAGCGGTTTGCCACGGTTTGCAGTAATTCTCCATGTCCCTGTGCATACAGTAAACGCAGGGCAAGTAATGCGGCTTCGCGGTTGTCGCCGGGCTTGGTGAAGACGAGAGGAATAAGTGCGGTAGCCGTATGTTCTGGCCATTGTAAAATCCACTGGCGTGCCAGATTACGCTGAGTGGTAAAACGGTGCCAGACGCGAGCAACGGGTAGCGCCAGTTCGGTAGCGCCGAAATTTAAAATTAACGGAAATGTTTCTTTTGGACGATGCGAAAAAGCCAACAACAGACCGGGTAATGCATCCAAACCGAGGATGCTGAGAAAATAGTTTTCACCCGCGAACAGATGTTTTTTCTCATTGATACGCAGCCAGAAAGTCACTGCCATCTCACGCGGAAGCAGTGCCAATAAATACAGATTCCAGACACTCTTTTCCTGATGATAAGGCGAATGATTGTCCTTTTCCCAGATGTCAATTAACGTTTCAACGTCGCCGCTGCGAAGCGCCTGTTCTGCTGATTTTGCTTCCGGAGAATGCCAGCCATTGTAGATTTCCTCGACTCTGCCCTGGTAGTAATGCCACTGAAGCACTAATGATTCGCGTGCTGCATCCAGTTTGCCGGGCAGTATATAATTCAGGAACAGCCATACATCATCCCCAAAACCCAGCTCCTGTAGTACAACCCGACTACTTTTTCGTTCCATGCGTTCCGCAAGTGATTCCGTGCTGAAATAACGGGCAGACTCTGTGGTGGCAAGCCTCTCTTGCTCGCCCGGTTGCCAGTAGACTTGTGACGTTAATTCGAGCGGAACCAAATCAAGACGTGGTTGCGGCGATTTTTTCTTACTACGCCACGGAGGTGAAACCAAAATTTCAGGCAGAGCACTGCTATCAGGGCTATCAATGGCAGATTTCGGCGGCACGGATAAAAAACTATTCAGCACGGTTTGTGCTTTTGTACTTAGCCTGGGCTTCACTTCATCTGCCAGTTGTGGCTGCGATGTAATCAATGTTTGCAACAGATTACGCCAGTATTGATCACGTGCTTTTTGCTGTGCGGGCAGTTTTTTGTCTTCAATAATCGGATAACCGGGGCGAGCAGGTGGTGCTTCCAGCGCGATAAGTTCTGCCAGTGCAGTGAGCGTTGCATGGGGGAAATTTTTACTGTATTTGGCAACACGCTGCAGGCTGGGTTTATTTTTATCAGCCACCAGTAGCAAGATGCGGATGACCAGCGGGTGGTTTATTTGTACCAGCAGGCTGCCACAGTCTTCTTTATGAGCATACATCGCCAGGCGGGGAACGGCTGCAATTCCCTGTTCGCGTAAAAGGGCCGCGCAGGCAGCGTAACCGAAGTGGTTTTCATGCGACATATAACTGGCTTCACGATCGCTAAATACGTCCAGGCTCCAGTATCGTTCGAGTTTTTTTACCGCCGTATTATCAGTAGCAACGACCTTTAACCACTCCTTTGAGTAAAAACTCGTTGATGGGCTTTCAAGGCTGGCAAGCTCATTCGCTATATCTGATTTTTCCGGAAGCAGCAGCGCAATAAAAGGGCGGCGAACTATGGGGATCTCTGGCAGTGCGGCAATGAGTTTGTCGGCACAACGCTGCCAGCAATTTTCCTCTGCCAGTGAAAGATGTTTACGCAGACGAAAATCGAAATTGCTATAAGTCTCTGAGCGATAGCCATAGCCCGTATTCTCGTTCGGTGTCATTAAACACACTGTTGATGGATCAGCATGATAACTCTGTACAATGAACTGACGCGCTATCACCACATCCGTTGCATATTCCAGCCCATATTTTTGCACGATTTCATCAAGTAATTGCTGGCTATCATTTTTCTCGATACAGATCAGAGCCGCCATTGTGCGGGCTGGGATTGACGGTTTATGCTCACCAATCAAATTGATCGCCTGCTGGATGGCGGACTGCCACTCCAGTGAACATTTATCGTAATGCCAGGTGATATTTTGCTTCTTGCCTGCTTGTTGTAGTAATTCATCTCCTAATGTCTGAATGAGACTTTCAGTGACAGCGGGCACCGGTTCGCCCGGCCAGCGGCGATGGCTTAGCGGCGTTTTGCCTTTTTTAAATTTCAGTTCCAGTTGCGCGTCGTCCGCCAGCCACAGTAATTCCTTGTTCATGTTCTTTCCTTATTCAAACAGTGCTTCGATGTCGTTAATCAACTCGCTGGCGGTGATGGCATCGAGCACGGAGAACAGTGCTTCCTGTGCAGAATTTCTTCCCCAGCCATAACTCTCTGCTTTTCCATCCCATAACCATAATTTGCTTAAGAGTTGCTCAGCGCTGAGTTCGACTGGCGACATGCCTACAGCAAAACCTTCATCGATTTCCATGATTAACGACCAGCGGCCCAGAGGTTTGATCATCCAGCCGATCCAGCCTGCATCCTGCGGTTCGCCACGCAACCAGCCTTTATTTGCCAGCCCCATCACCCGACCGCTCGGGCATTTTCTGCCTGTCCAGCGGGTCAGTTCGCTGGCATTGCGTTCGGCTTCTGTCAGGGTGTAACTGTTACGATCAAGCTGGCGGAATGGCGGTAACAGTTCGTAGTCGGCAAAAAGCTGACCAAAAGCGGCGACATCCGTCGGTGATATTTCCAGAACGTGAGGGATACCAATCGCTATATCACCTTCTGGGAGAGTGAAGAGATCATCGTCAGCGGTGCTGTAGCTGTTATCTTCCGCCACGCGGAAACAGGCCTGCAACTGGTTGTCGGTGTTATACGCGCCCCAAATCAGGCGACGGGTTAGGTGGCGAACCAGCGGATGCTCAACCAGGAAGAGTTGAAAGTTTTCCGCTGCCCAGCGGCGGCGCAGGCACATGGCTGATTCCAGCCTTGCTACCTGTTGAGCGGCGACGGTACGGGCATCTTTTTTCAGCAGTTTAAAGCGGTTAACGGCATCGGCAGCCAGCGTTTTATCATCGCTTTTGTTCGGTTTGGGCAGGTCTTTCAGGCGGCTGCCAGACGCATCGCGCACAAACGGTTTTAGGGTTTCATCAAAGCTGACGGTGAACTGACGCGAGCCGAAATCCAGCAGCAGGGAGCCGTTATCATCCAGCCCCAAATCCGGGGCTAACCGGTCTTCAAGTTCTGCTACTGTCAGTTCGCGGCTTTCGGCAATGCTGGCAATTTTTTCTTTTGCCCGCTCCTGCAATGCTTTGAATTTCAGCTTCTGGGCGATACCGTTAAGTTGCATCAGGGCAATGTCACTGCCGATAGCGGCGAGAATATCCAGCCCGACGGTGGCGCGTTTATGCTGGGATTCGCCAGGCCAGACGCGAATAAGCGGCGTTAGTTTGCGGGCGGTGTCATCGTTACCGAGAACACCTAACGCACTGAATGCCCAACTCTCTTTCGACGGCGCGCCAGCAGTCTGCCAGGCGATAAACAGATCCCAGGCAAATTCAGCCAGTGAGTCTGGGGTACAGGCATCTTTCACCTGTAATAATCCCGGATACAGTGCTTCTTCCTGAGGGAAGCGAAGCATTTCACCGAGGTGGAGGAGGGCGTTATCTGGTAATATCTTGCTACTATTTTTTAGTACCGGGCGTGTCCATAACGAAGGTTGATAAAATAGCGGTAAAGAGGGAATTTTCGCCGGGTATTTAGCCAAAGGACTGTTGTCGTCATTTTTATTTCGAACCACCCACGGCGGCGAGACTAACACCGTTGGCAGAATTTCTGAGTTTGCGAAATCTTCATCGCGACTATTCAGCAATTGTTGGCATTGATGTACTAATTTCGCAGCTTGTGACGATAGCCATTGGCCTAATTTTTCGACCAATAAAGGATTTGCATTAAGTAGTGAAACCAGCAAAGTATGTTTACGTTGATCGTCATTTTTTATTAATGCTTCGGCTAATGCCGCTATTGTGGCAGAAGGAAAACTTTCGGCACTTTTTATCAGTCGGTCATAACAACGTTTATTATAATCTGCGGCGTCTATGAGTCCCGTAACAGCCAGCGGATGATTGATACATTTCAGTACGTCACCGCAATTATCTTCTCCAGCATAGGGAAGCAGGCGAGTAAGAGCCTTGATGCCTTGTTCTCGCAGTACAGTGGCAGACCAACTTCTTCCAAATACATTAGTATCCTGATATGGCTCTAATATTTCCAGTATTTGTGGATCTGTCGCTACAAGTTTTAACATTTCCAGTTGTGGAATGTTCATCACTTGATGCAACTGGCGTGCGATATCATGGGCCACTTCGGGTATTTCAGGTATTAAAATGGCAATTAACGGCTGGCGATAGAGTGATATATGCGGCAACGCAACGAGTAATTTGGCAATGCAATTTTGCCAGATTTCCTCTTCAGTCAGCGATAAATGTTTACGCAGACGTAAACTAAAGTTGTCTCTATTCCTTCTATAGTTATTCTGGCTGTAATCTGAATTATTAATAAAGAAGGTCAAATGTTCCTTTTTATAATCAAAATCGAAATCAATTTGCCACCAGTAGATGACAGTTTCAGTTGCGTATTCAATACCGAAGGTGCTTACAATTTCATCCAACAACTCGGATGAGGTTTCATCATTCCAGCTTTGACAAAAACAAATTTCCAGTAAGGTAAGTACAGCCATAGTACGTGCAGACATCTCAGGCTTTCGTGCATTAATTAAGCTGATTGCCTGACTGATGGCATTACTCCATTCATCGGAGCATGAGCTGTAATCGAAAGTCAGATTCTTATAATAGTTGTAGGTTCGATTTGCCAGCCGAGAAATTAAATTTTGTTTCTCAGGTTGGGTTGGTTTTTTTACCGGATCTCCCGGCCAAAGGCGGTGGCTGAGAGCATAGCGAGCAATATTTGGGGGAAGAATAATGGGATCGTTGTCTGCTAACCAGGGAAAATTGTTCGCCGCTACCTGATGATCATTTATGGTGTCTTCCTGTTTTTTCGCTGCGACAGATTCTTTTTTCACTGACACCGCTGTTAATTTAGCATTTGTCTCCGCTTGTTCCACATATCCCTTTTTTGTTTTCTCCGCGATCAGTTTCAGCTCTGCCTTTTCCGCCGCCGCAGCGTCCGCAAAGTTTTTGACCTGGCTTTGCCCGTTGGTGCCGACCTTACCCCAACTGATATGCAACTCGTTGCCTTGCTGCTCAACCGCCCAGAATTTATGTGATTTTTCGTCCTGATAAATATAGGTTTTCATTGCAAAGTCCTTTTAATCAAACAGTGATTCAATATCGTTAATCAGTTCGCTGGCGGTGATGGCATCAAGCGCGGAGAACGTGAGCGAGGGCTGTGTACTGTAGCGTTCCCCTGGTGAAGTCATTTTTACGCTTTCAACAGGTAGCAGGTCGCCATATCCCGTTTCGCCGTAAATCAATGAAAAAGGTTCTGTTTCAAGTTCGAGATCGCCATAAGGAGTAGATTTGCGCATCGCATAAACGCTGCCGCTTTCTTCCAGACGTTGCCAGCCTCGGCGCTCCAGTCCGACAATGCGACCGGCCTGGCAAAGACGTCCTTGCCAGCGCGTCAGTTCGTGGGCGCTACGTTCATTATCAGCAAGACGATAACTACCACGATCGAGCTGTTGGAAGGGGGGAAGTAGTTCGTAATCAGCGTAAATTTGCCTGAATGCAGCGGCGGATTCAGCGGGAATTTCCAGCACATGCGGAATACCGATGTTTCCTGCTGGCAGCGTGAATAGCTCATCTTGTGCATCGCTGTAGGTGCTGTCTTCTGCCACGCGGAAACAGGCTATAAGGGTGTTTTCATCGTTATATACTCCCCATAATAGCCGTCGGGTTAAGTGACACATCAGCGGATGTTCCACCAGAAAGAGACGGAACTGCTCTGCCGTCCAGCGTCTGCGCTGGCACATGGCTTGTTCCAGACGGGTAATTTGCTGGTTGGCGATAGCACGAACATCTTTTTTCAACTGTTTGAAGAGGATAACTGCGTCAGTTGACAGTGTTTTATCATCACTCTGGTTGGGTTTAGGTAAATCTTTCAGAACTTTGCCGTTTTCGTCGCGCACGACGGGTTTTAAGGTTTCATCAAAACCAACGGTGAATTGGCGTGAGCCGAAATCCAGTGTCAGCGAGCCGTTGATATCAAGCCCTAAATCCGGTGCCAGGCGGTCTTCCTGTTCGGCCATTGTCAGTCCGCGATTTTCAGCGACCATGTTGATTTTGTCGCTGGCATGTTCTTGTAATGCAACGAATTTAATCTTTTGCGCAATACCATTAAGCAACATCAGCGCAATATCGCTACCGATATTGGCTAGCACATCCAAACCATAAACAGCTCTTTTATGCTGGGATTCACCCGGCCAGGCGCGGATGAGCGGGGTTAGTTTACGCGCGGTGTCGTCATTGCCTAAAATCCCCAGCGAGGTAAATGCCCAGTTTTCTTTTGCGGGTGCGCCAGCTTCTGTCCATGCCGTGTAGAGATCCCAGCCAAAGTCAGCCAGTGATTCGCGGGTGAAGGTTTCTTTGATGATCGCCAGCCCAGCGTAGGGGGTAATGTCGCGAGGAAAGCTCAACATTGTGCCGAGGTGGCGCATAGCGTCATCTGGCAGAGGCAGGTTGTTACTTTTAAGCCGTGGTCTGCGCCATAAGGTGAACTGATAAAAGCCGGGCAGTGGGGCGATTTTTGCGGGATATTCTTCCAGCGGGTCGCAATCAAATAATGTTGCCAGCGCAGCTAAAACATCAGGTTGATTATACCCCTGGGCGATTTCCTCAATCGTTTCTCGCTGGTTTAATTTCACCAGCAGGCGGAGCGCCTGGCGGGCACAATCACGATCTTTTCCTTGTTTGCCCAGTGCCACAGGAAGTAGCCCGGCGGTGGCATGGCGTGGGAAGTTAACCAGCCATTTTCGGGCATCTTCAGCAGACATCTTTTTCTGTAATCGCTGCGCCATCGGTAATGCTAATTCGCTGACGCCCAGGAAAAGGGTGAATATCCACAACTGTTGTGGCTTACGTTGCAGACATTTCATAAACGCAGGAATGGCCGCGTCACCAAAAATCGCCAGAATTTCTCTCTCGCCGGAGAATTGCTCTTCATTAATTATTTGATTAAGAAAATAAATAGCATGCTGAGTGGGTAGGAAGCAGAGCGCGTACAACTGCCAGTGTCTGCTTCCTTTGTTATGGTATTGCGCAAACTCTGCTTTCAGCGCGGGGAAATCGAAACGTAACAGGGCATCAACTGCGCTTTGTGGCATTATTTTTTTTTCGTATTGTTCTTCTCCGGTTCTGCGCCATTCCTTAAACCCCAGTCGCCAAAGGATTTGCTGTTCTGGCGTTAAAGGGATGAAAGACGTTTCCCAGCTTTCCTTTTCAATTAGTGGCAGATCGGTAAATAATGTTTGCTGTGATGCCTGAAATTTCGCGATTTCACTGAATCTGGATATGTCAGTATGACTGATTAACTCTGTAATTCCTGGTGTGATATCAGTGACGGCAGGAACTGGAAGCACCGGTAAATCAAATACGGGTATTGCATTCTTTTTCTTATTTATTACCCACGGTGGAGCGGTAAACAGCTCCGGCAACATATCCGCAGTGGCATATTCACATTCATCAGTCACAGGTTGCGGACGACATTCAGATAATATGCCTGCCGCTTTAGCATTAACCCAGGGAATAACGTCACATACCAACTCTGGCGTGGCGGTAATCAGTTTGACAAGTGCGTTACGCCACTGTGCATCTTCATGTATTGCCAGTAAAGTTGCATAAGCGGCAATAGCCGCAGCGGGATGTTTTTGGCAGGCTTTGCTTAAGTATTCCAGGTGCTTTTTCTTGCCAATTACACCAAGGATCAGAATTTGAATCGCATCCGGGTGATTCGTTTTCCATAACCATTTGACAAGATTTTCAGTCTCGCTGATGCGCTCGAAGAGATAAGTGGGATTGTCAGAATGGTCTTCCGTTAACTCAAGAAGTATCCGGCTTACACCGCATATCCCATGATTTGCCAGCAACATTGCCAGGTAAGCGCGAAAATCACGATACAACGGTGGGAAGTCGTATTTTTCCGCTGTGCTCAGAGCTGCATTATCGGTTACCACCAGTCTTAACCAGGTCATTGCCGGAACGTTTTGATCTACATAACGTAGCGCCATAGCATTGGCGATATCCGGTCGTTCAGGGATCAGTAGCGCCGCAAAAGGTTGCCGTGCTGGGGAGAGTGAGGGAATGGCGGTAAGTACTTTATCTACACAGCGTTGCCACTCATCTTCTGAAGCGAGTGAAAGATAATGGCATAGACGCTGATGCCAGTCTGGTCGAGATTCAATTTCGAGATCAGGAGCAATATCTGTTGTCACATTTACTTCATACTCTCTTGATAATTCATTAGATATTGCAATTAGTTGCAAAGACAGGATGGCGATCTCAACAGTAGTTTCCAGACCACGGTGAACGACTAAGTCATCAACAAGTTCATCTGCAAAATAAGAGTGCCAGAAGCGCCAGAGCAATGCGGCATCGGATTGCAAGCTCCCTGAGTTTTGGTTTTGCTGGATTCGCATTTGTAACTCAGCAAATGCCTGCTGCCAGTTTTCAGGATAAGAAGTGTACCGTTTATAGGGAAGATACATATTGGTGTTATCTGCGATGCGCTTCCATATTTCACCATCTTTATACAGGTAACCGATTTCTCTCGGCCTGCGGCGATGAGGAAAAGCAAATCGATTAATATCGTCAGTTACCGGAATCGTCGCATCATCAGCAAGCCAGGGGCATTTATTCTTATTTACAGGAGGAGTTTCAACTTCAGGAGTGACTCTGGCTTTGGTGGCTGGCGGGAGATTCACATTTGCCGAAGCGTCTTCCACATAGCCTTTTTTCGTTTTCTCCGCAATCAGCTTCAGCTCCGCTTTTTCCGCTGCTGCAGCGTCCGCAAAGTTTTTTACCTGGCTTTGTCCGTTGGTGCCAACTTTGCCCCAACTGATATGCAGCTCGTTGCCATGCGGCTCCACCATCCAGAATTTATGTGATTTTTCGTCCTGATAGATAAACTGTCTCATTCTGCATCCCTGTATTTTTATCCAGTCGAATACAGATGCTAACAGTATTTATGCAGGTTAGAGAGAGACGAAATCGCAAGAAAACAACTTTAGGAATTTATAAAGAAAAGGCGCTGTCGATGCAGCGCCTTGAAGGGGAATTATTTCACCTGATGACCCGGTTTAGCACCGGCATCCGGGCTTAACAGGAAGATATCTTTCCCGCCAGGACCGGCAGCCATCACCATGCCTTCGGAGATACCGAAGCGCATCTTACGCGGCGCCAGGTTAGCCACCATAATGGTGTGACGACCAATCAACGCTTGTGGGTCTGGATAAGCAGAACGAATGCCGGAGAAGACATTGCGTTTTTCACCGCCGAGATCCAGCGTCAGGCGCAGCAGCTTGTCAGAACCTTCAACAAACTCTGCGTTTTCGATCAGCGCCACGCGCAGGTCAACTTTGGCGAAGTCATCAAAGGTGATGGTTTCCTGAATCGGATCGTCTGCCAGCGGGCCAGTAACTGGCGCGGCGGTGGCTTTCACTTCTTCTTTGGATGCTTCCACCAGTGCTTCAACCTGCTTCATGTCGATGCGGTTATACAGTGCTTTGAACGGATTCACTTTATGCGCCAGCAGCGGTTGCTGGATACTATCCCAGGTCAGTTCCGTATTCAGGAATGCTTCTGCACGCTCGGTCAGTTTTGGCAGAACCGGCTTCAGATACGTCATCAGCACACGGAACAGGTTAATACCCATCGAGCAAATCGCCTGCAGGTCAGCATCGCGGCCTTCCTGTTTCGCCACCACCCACGGAGCCTGCTCGTCAACATAGCGGTTAGCCAGGTCAGCCAGCGCCATGATTTCGCGCACAGCTTTACCAAATTCGCGGCTTTCCCACGCTTCGCCAATCACTTCAGCGGCATCGGTAAAGGTTTTGTACAACTGCGGGTCAGCCAGCTCGCTTGCCAGTACGCCGTCAAAACGCTTGTTAATGAAGCCCGCGTTACGGGAGGCCAGGTTAACCACTTTGTTAACGATATCGGCATTCACACGCTGAACAAAATCTTCCAGGTTCAGGTCGATATCATCGATGCGTGAAGAGAGCTTCGCGGTGTAGTAGTAGCGCAGGCTGTCAGCGTCAAAGTGATTCAGCCAGGTGCTGGCTTTAATGAACGTGCCGCGAGATTTGGACATTTTCGCGCCGTTCACCGTTACATAGCCGTGAACAAACAGGTTGGTCGGCTTGCGGAAGTTGCTGCCTTCCAGCATGGCTGGCCAGAACAGGCTGTGGAAGTAAACGATATCTTTACCGATGAAGTGGTACAGCTCGGCGGTGGAATCTTTCTTCCAGTATTCATCGAAGCTGGTGGTATCGCCGCGCTTGTCGCACAGATTCTTGAAGGAACCCATGTAGCCAATCGGCGCATCCAGCCAGACATAGAAGTATTTACCCGGCGCGTTCGGAATTTCAAAACCGAAGTAAGGCGCGTCGCGGGAGATATCCCACTGTTGCAGACCGGATTCAAACCACTCCTGCATTTTGTTTGCCACCTGTTCCTGCAACGCGCCGCTGCGGGTCCATGCCTGCAACATTTCGCTGAAAGAGGGCAGATCAAAGAAGAAGTGTTCGGAATCACGCATTACCGGCGTAGCGCCAGAAACCACCGATTTCGGTTCAATCAGTTCAGTCGGGCTGTAAGTCGCACCGCATACTTCACAGTTATCGCCGTATTGATCTGGCGCTTTACATTTCGGGCAGGTGCCTTTCACAAAACGATCCGGCAGGAACATGCCTTTTTCCGGGTCGTACAACTGAGAGATAGTGCGGTTTTTAATAAAACCGTTCTCTTTCAGGCGAGTGTAAATAAGCTCCGACAACTGGCGGTTCTCTTCGCTGTGCGTCGAGTGATAGTTGTCATAGCTGATATTAAAGCCTGCGAAATCAGTCTGATGCTCCTGACTCATTTCGCCAATCATCTGCTCCGGGGAGATACCGAGTTGCTGAGCTTTCAGCATGATCGGCGTACCGTGCGCATCGTCGGCACAGATGAAGTTGACTTCGTGGCCGCGCATTCGCTGGTAACGGACCCAGACATCAGCCTGGATGTGCTCCAGCATATGGCCGAGGTGGATTGAGCCGTTAGCGTACGGCAGTGCGCACGTCACCAGAATTTTCTTCGCGACTTGAGTCATAGTAGGCATTACTTCTTAGTAGTGAAAAGGGGTTAGATAGTACCAAATGGGAAAATGTTAAGTAAGTACTTATCTATTTTCTTCAGGTAAACTATTTAGCTGATGGTTTATCTATATAAATAAGGAGTCGGGATGAACGAACAATCCCAGGCCAAATCACCAGAAGCCTTGCGCGCAATGGTCGCCGGGACACTGGCTAATTTTCAGCACCCAACCCTGAAGCATAACCTCACCACGCTGAAAGCATTGCATCATGTCGCCTGGATGGACGACACGCTGCATGTGGAACTGGTTATGCCGTTCGTCTGGCATAGCGCGTTCGAAGAGTTAAAAGAGCAATGTAGCGCCGAATTGCTGCGTATCACCGGGGCAAAAGCTATCGACTGGAAACTGTCGCATAGCATTGCCACGCTGAAACGCGTTAAAAATCAGCCGGGAATTAACGGCGTGAAGAACATTATCGCGGTCAGTTCCGGCAAAGGCGGCGTGGGTAAATCCTCCACGGCGGTAAACCTGGCGCTGGCGCTGGCGGCGGAAGGAGCGAAAGTCGGCATTCTGGATGCCGACATTTATGGCCCGTCGATCCCAACCATGCTGGGGGCAGAAAATCAGCGTCCGACCTCGCCGGACGGCACTCACATGGCGCCGATTATGTCTCATGGTCTGGCAACCAACTCGATTGGTTATCTGGTCACTGACGACAACGCGATGGTGTGGCGCGGCCCGATGGCCAGCAAGGCGCTGATGCAAATGTTGCAAGAAACCTTATGGCCCGATCTGGACTATCTGGTGCTTGATATGCCGCCAGGCACCGGTGATATTCAATTGACACTGGCGCAGAATATTCCAGTGACCGGTGCTGTAGTGGTCACTACGCCGCAAGACATCGCATTGATTGATGCGAAAAAAGGCATTGTGATGTTCGAGAAAGTCGAAGTGCCGGTACTGGGCATTGTCGAGAACATGAGCGTGCATATCTGCAGTAATTGTGGTCACCACGAGCCGATTTTTGGCACCGGTGGTGCAGAGAAACTGGCTGAGAAATATCACACGCAGTTGCTGGGTCAGATGCCGTTGCACATTAGCCTGCGTGAAGACCTCGACAAAGGCACACCGACCGTTATCAGCCGTCCGGAGAGCGAATTTACCGCTATCTATCGTCAACTGGCTGACCGCGTTGCTGCCCAGCTCTACTGGCAGGGAGAAGTTATTCCTGGCGAGATCTCCTTCCGCGCAGTCTAACGCGTATTAACCTTTCTGGGTACACTTCATACACCGCAGCAATGTTACATTGATGCGGTGTATTTATTTTTGCAGCTATAATGAACAGCTTTTTTAATGCTGCGAATATTCTGCGGATCTTCGTCCGAAACTGAACAAAGTAGATTGATCGTGCAGGCAATGCCCATTTACCATCCTTCGTGGCTGTGTAGTGGATGTACAGCTATAGTTTGTTATGCACTCAATCTATCCAGGCATAACCTTTACTACAGGGATAACGTTCAATGAATAAGTATTGGCTGTCAGGAATTATTTTTCTCGCCTATGGATTGGCGTCTCCCGCGTTTTCATCAGATACCGCCACATTAACTATCAATGGCAGGATCAGCCCCCCGACATGCAGTATGGATATTGTTAATAGCCAGCCCCAACAGCATTGCGGTCAGGTATTGCAAAGCGTTGATTCCCGGTATCGGATTTCTTCACCGGTAAAAGGCGTCACGACAGAGCTGGTTGCTGCGGGTAATGGGAACAAACGGCAAATCGTTTTAAATCGCTACGATTAAATCTGGCAATATCGGGGTTAAAGAGTTTAGAAAGCTGAAATCATTCATGTGAATGATTTCAGCTTTTTTATTGATATTAAAAATGACAGCTACAGTAATTCGTATTAATTAATAGATTTGATAAATATTTAATACCATTAGCTATTTGTTGCGTTTATATTGCAATGGTTAACTTGCTTTAAATCAATAAAACAATATGTTTACATTGCGGTAACTTTTGAAACGTGAGAAATTTGTTCCCAGGAGATACAGACTCTTAACAACCAAAAATAAATTCTATTAAGGAACATGTTATGAAACGTTCAATTATTGCTGCCGCTGTCTTTTCTTCTTTTTTCATGAGTGCTGAGGTATTTGCTGCTGATGTTGATACCGGGACTTTAACCATTAAAGGGAATATTGCAGAGTCCCCATGTAAATTCGAAGCAGGTGGTGATTCAGTAAGTATTAATATGCCGACTGTACCAACTACTGTCTTTGATGGTAAATCTAAATATTCTACCTATGATGATGCGGTCGGTGTAACCAGTAGCATGTTAAAAATTAGCTGTCCGAAAGAGGTTGCTGGTGTAAAACTTTCGTTGATTACCAACGATAAAATAATTGGCAACGATAAAGCTATAGCCAGTAGTAACGATACCGTGGGCTACTATCTCTATTTAGGTGATAACAGCGATGTCCTGGATGTTTCTGCACCTTTTAATATTGAAAATTATAAAACAGCGGATGGTCAATATGCGATCCCGTTTAAAGCGAAATATCTGAAACTGACAGAAAACTCAGTGCAATCAGGTGATGTAGTATCTTCTTTAGTTATGCGTGTAGCCCAGGATTAATAATTAAATAAATTTGCAAGTTTCTCCAGGTAATAGACATGGCCGCTATCCCCATGGCGGCCTTTTAATTTAAAGAGGAATTAAGATGAAAGGATTATTACCCTTGCTCATCTCTTCGATGGTTTTTCCTGCACATGCCGGAGTTGTTATCTACGGGACACGTATTATTTACCCGGCAGAAAAAAAAGAAGTGATGGTACAGTTGATGAATCAGGGTGATCGCTCTTCGCTGCTTCAGGCGTGGATTGATGATGGTGATACTTCACTCCCACCAGAAAAAATCCAGGTTCCTTTTATGTTAACGCCACCAGTGGCAAAAATAGGGGCAAATTCCGGGCAGCAAGTAAAAATTAAAATCATGCCGAATAAACTGCCCACTAATAAAGAGAGTATTTTTTATCTGAATATTCTGGATATTCCACCAAATAGTCCAGAACAAGAAGGCAAGAATGCACTGAAGTTTGCGATGCAAAACAGAATTAAATTGTTTTATCGACCGGCGGGTATCCCACCGGTAAACAAAGCAATATTTAAAAAATTGCTGGTGAATCGCAGTGGTAATCATTTGGTGATAAAAAATGACTCAGCGAATTGGGTAACGATTTCTGATGTAAAAGCCAATAATGTCAAAGTTAATTATGAAACTATCATGATTGCACCATTAGAAAGTCAGAGCGTTAACGTCAAAAATAATAATGCAAATAGCTGGCATCTGACCATTATTGATGATCATGGCAACTATATTAGTGACAAAATTTAATTGCAGGAGCTGCCTATGTTGAGAATGACCCCACTTGCATCAGCAATCGTTGCGTTATTGCTCGGCATTGAAGCTTATGCGGCTGAAGAAACCTTTGATACCCATTTTATGATGGGGGGAATGAAAGACCAACAGGTTGCTCATATTCGTCTGGATGATAATCAACCTTTGCCTGGCCAATATGAAATCGATATTTATGTTAATAAACAATGGCGCGGTAAATATGAAATTAGCGTTAAAGATAATCCGCAAGAAACGTGTTTATCGAGGGATATTATCAAACGGTTAGGTATTAATACCGATAACTTTGCCAGCGACAAGCAATGTTTAACATTAGAGCAACTTGTTCAGGGGGGGAGTTATGCCTGGGATATCGGCGTTTTTCGTCTCGATTTCAGTGTTCCGCAAGCCTGGGTGGAAGAGCTGGAAAGTGGCTATGTTCCACCGGAAAACTGGGAACGGGGAATTAATGCGGTTTACACCTCTTATTATGTGAGTCAGTATTACAGCGACTATAAAGCGTCGGGAAATAGCAAAAGTACCTATGTACGTTTTAACAGCGGGTTAAATTTTCTGGGGTGGCAACTGCATTCTGATGCCAGTTTTAGCAAAACAGATAACAATATAGGGGAGTGGAAAAGCAATACACTGTATCTGGAACGTGGATTTTCTCAAATTCTCGGCACGCTGCGTATTGGTGATATGTACACGTCAGCCGATATATTTGATTCCGTTCGCTTCAGCGGAGTTCGGTTATTTCGTGATATGCAGATGTTGCCAAACTCGAAGCAAAATTTTACCCCGCGGGTACAGGGGATTGCCCAGAGTAACGCGCTGGTAACTATTGAACAGAACGGTTTTGTCGTTTATCAGAAAGAGGTTCCACCAGGCCCGTTTTCGATTAGTGATTTGCAGTTAGCGGGCGGAGGTGCGGATCTTGATGTGAGTGTTAAGGAAGCCGATGGTTCAGTTACTACATATCTGGTGCCTTATGCGGCAGTACCTAATATGCTGCAACCCGGCGTGTCGAAATATGATTTTGCAGCGGGCCGTAGTCATATTGAAGGTGCGAGCAAGCAAAGTGATTTTGTCCAGGCAGGTTATCAGTATGGTTTTAATAACTTATTGACGCTGTATGGCGGCACGATGATTGCTAATAATTACTACGCGTTTACCCTGGGAACAGGTTGGAACACGCGCATTGGCGCAATTTCAGTCGACGCAACTAAATCGCACAGTAAGCAAGACAATGGTGATGTGTTTGACGGGCAAAGTTATCAAATTGCTTATAACAAATTTTTGAGCCAAACATCGACACGTTTTGGTCTGGCGGCCTGGCGTTATTCGTCGCGTGATTACCGGACGTTTAACGATTATGTGTGGGCAAATAATAAAGATAATTATCGTCGTGATAAAAACGATGTCTATGACATTGCCGATTATTACCAGAATGATTTTGGTCGCAAAAATAGCTTTTCCGCCAATATGAGTCAGTCAATGCCAGAAGGCTGGGGATCTGTGTCATTAAGTACTTTATGGCGGGATTACTGGGGGCGTAGCGGCAGCAGTAAAGATTATCAGTTGAGTTATTCCAATAATTTGCAACGGATAAGCTATACCCTCGCGGCAAGTCAGGCATATGACGAGAATCATCATGAAGAGAAACGCTTTAATATTTTTATATCGATACCCTTTGACTGGGGAGATGACGTTACGACGCCTCGTCGGCAAATATATATGTCTGACTCAACGACGTTTGATGATCAGGGTTTTGCCTCAAATAATACGGGATTATCAGGAACAGTAGGGAGTCGAGATCAGTTCAATTATGGTGTCAACCTGAGTCATCAACATCAGGGAAATGAAACGACAGCAGGTGCGAATTTAACCTGGAACGCGCCTGTGGCGACAGTGAATGGCAGTTATAGTCAGTCGAGTAATTATCGGCAGGCTGGAGCCAGTGTTTCAGGGGGCATTGTCGCCTGGTCGGGTGGCGTTAATCTGGCGAATCGTCTTTCTGAAACTTTTGCCGTGATGCATGCGCCGGGAATTAAAGATGCTTATGTGAATGGGCAAAAATATCGCACCACGAACCGTAATGGTGTCGTGATATACGACGGAATAACTCCTCATCGGGAAAATCACCTGATGCTGGATGTATCGCAAAGTGACAGTGAAACAGAATTACGCGGTAACCGTAAAATTGCCGCCCCTTATCGCGGCGCGGTCGTTCTGGTCAATTTCGACACCGATCAACGCAAACCCTGGTTTATAAAAGCATTAAGAGTGGATGGGCAACCGTTAACATTTGGCTACGAAGTCAATGATATCCACGGTCATAATATTGGCGTTGTCGGCCAGGGAAGTCAGCTTTTTATTCGCACCAATGAAATACCACCAGCGGTTAATGTGGCAATTGATAAGCAACAAGGGCTTTCATGCACAATCACCTTCGGTAAAGAGATTGATGAAAGTAAAAATTATATCTGTCGGTGAGAGGTGGAATATGATTTTCAGAAATGGAATGTTACTAATTTTTATTTTATGGGCTAATTTTACCTGGGCTGGATGTCGTACCACTGCATCATTAAATATTACTGATAGTATTAATGTGGGGGAGATTTTAGCGAATGAGGTTTCCTTTAGTAAAAGTGTCGTGTTTACGGGGATATCTTGTGATACGAGCACGGATAAAATAGTCTATAAAAATATCCAAAGTGATTGGGTTGAAGTTGGACCTTTTGGTAATGGCGAAAAGTTAAAGGTTAAAATAGAGTCTTTAGGTAAAACCAGTGACACGATTGGGAAATCCAGCAATGCGCAGGCAGTATTACCCTATGTGGTTAAAATATCCAAAGGTACACCTGATTTTACTGGAGAAAGAAAACCTACCTGGTTTATTTCAGATACTGTGATTGCAAATATTGGCGGTGAGTCATCTTCATCCATTGACTTTTGGTTGGGCATTTGTAAGACATTGAAGATTAACTGGTGTGTAAGTTATCTCACCAGTAAACTGGCGGGGGATACATTTACGCTTGGGTTAAGTATTTCCTATTATCCTAAAAATACGACCTGTAAGCCTGAAAACACAATAATAAAAGTAGATGATATTGCCTTGTCCCAACTCAGAAGTCAGGGAAAGATTACGGCGAACAGTAAGGAAGGAATAATTACGTTGAAGTGTGATAATCTTTTCGGCGGCACAAAACAAGCATCGCGGAATATGGTCGTATATCTTTCCAGCAGTGACTTAGTTACAGGAAGCAATACAATTTTGCGTGGCAACATAGATAATGGTGTAGGATTTGTTTTGGATCTAAAAGAACCACCAAAAGGGACTGAAGCAGCCATCAAAATTTCTGCTAGCGGCGATCAGGGCGCGGCGACATCATTATGGAAAACAGATAAACCCGGAGCTCCTTTAAATAGCAATATTATTAATATACCTGTCCTGGCCAGTTACTATGTATACGATAAAAATAAAGTTAAATCGGGTGCACTTGAGGCAACTGCACTGATCAACGTGAAATACGACTAATAACAAACAAGACGAGCAAGTGGCTAATAATAAAAAATAATAAGGTGTCTGCATTTCCCCCTCTCTCCGAGGGGGCTTTTTTTAGCGATGATAAAAAATCTCACCGTCGTAGGCTTTAATGATTTTTCCGTCGGTATCATTGATCAGCACATATGCACCGCCCATATAGGTCCAGTGGGTTCCAGCGTCAGGTGCGGGCAAGTTACGCAACTGCCACTGCTTAATGTTGTACTCATCGGTACGGTACATTTCTGGTACGGTGTCACCTGGTTTGAAATGCTTGAAGTCAGCAATGAAACTGCTTAACTCATACTTCGAAATTCCCGAGGCATTGGTCGAACCCGCGGTGGCTGGTGCGGCCCATGCTGCGCTGGTTACCAGCAAAAGCGCACCCAGCAACATCTTATTTTTTATGGTCATATACTCTCCACTTTGGGGATCAGTAAAATCAGTCGCATATCTTTCCTGCCATACAATATAACCGACAAGAGATATTTTGTTAGTGATCCCATGATTTCGTAAAAAGTGTAAATGAAAGGATGCAGCAAAAGCATCCTCATTGAGCGAGAAGTGAGCGGAATAAGCTGATTTAAGAATCATCCTGGGCTAAAGGGATAACGAAGCCCAGGTGATTGTTTTATCTCATAATACCCATAAAGCCATGCACTCCCATATACAATCCGACTAAACCAATTAACAGACTGGAAAAATAGGGGGCACGTTTAGCGAGGGTGTTAAATCCGCTCCAGCGTTTTGCAACCTGCTGAACACTGATTGCTGCGCCAACGCCTACGGTGACCAGCGTTAATGCCAGGCCGATGCTGAAACTGACGACCAGAGTTGCACCCAATGTGAGGGCTTTCAACTGAATGCAAATCAACAACACTGTTATTGCCGCAGGGCAGGGGATAAGCCCGCCGGTTAAGCCAAACAGCAAAATTTGCCAGTTGGTGACCTCTCTACCATCAAAGCGTCGTTTAATGTCACTGGCATGGGCCAGCGCATGAGCATCCTGATACTCGTCGCTCTGACCATGCTCGTGATGGTGATGATGTTCGTGATCATGGTCGTGATGATGTTCATGGTCATGATGGTGATGCTCGTGCATATTCTCAAGCCAGTTTCTTTCACCGCGCCAGGTACGCCAGAACATCCAGAATGCGGTGCCAAGAATGATCACCGCGGAAATCAACTGAAGCCACGGCTCCGCTGACTGCGCAGTAAAGCGTTTGCTGATCACCATCCCGCCAAAGGCAATCAACCAGACCACCGCCGTATGTGAAATAGTTGCCGCCAGTCCAAGCATCACCGCCTGTTTAATGGTGCCTTTAATGGCGATGATAAACGCTGCCATCATCGTTTTTGAGTGCCCTGGCTCCAGCCCATGAAGCGCACCAAGTAAGATGGCGCTGGGGGTGAAAAACCAGGCGTTTCCTTGCTGAAGAAGAGTGGTAAATTCGGTCATGATAATAATTCTTAGTATTAAATCGACGCCCTGATTCTACTCCCCCCCCAGTACATGATACTACCCCCCAGTAGATTAATAGTGCTATGATTTTTCATTATCTTGTTAACCAGGTGTTGCCATGTCTCATACCATCCGTGACAAACAGAAACTGAAAGCGCGCGCCAGTAAGATTCAGGGACAGGTTGTTGCGCTCAAGAAAATGCTCGACGAGCCGCACGAATGTGCTGCCGTACTACAACAGATTGCCGCCATTCGTGGTGCGGTAAACGGCTTGATGCGAGAAGTGATTAAAGGCCATCTGACGGAACACATTGTTCATCAGGGCGATGAATTAAAGCGTGAAGAAGATCTGGATGTCGTTCTGAAGGTGCTGGATTCTTATATAAAATAATTTCACAACGTTATTGTAATATCGCCGTTTTTCCTCGTTTACAACGTGTGCGCGGGGCCTTACCATCCTTATCTGCGATCCATCATCGCAACCAAACGACTCGGGGTGCCCTTCTGCGTGAAGGCTGAGAAATACCCGTATCACCTGATCTGGATAATGCCAGCGTAGGGAAGTCACAGACCATCAGGTCATTGCTTCTTCACGTTATGGCAGGAGCAAACTATGCAAGTCGACCTGCTGAGTTCCGCGCAATCTGCGCGCATGTTACACCTCTTTCACCAACACTCTCCCCTTGTGCATTGCATGACCAATGATGTGGTGCAAACCTTTACTGCCAATACCTTACTGGCGCTCGGTGCATCGCCAGCGATGGTTATCGAAACCGAAGAGGCCAGTCAGTTTGCGGCCATCGCCAGTGCCTTGTTGATTAACGTAGGCACACTGACGCAGCTACGAGCACAAGCGATGCGTGCTGCCGTAGAACAGGCAACACGCTCCCAAACCCCCTGGACGCTTGATCCGGTCGCGGTTGGCGCACTCGAATATCGCCGTCATTTTTGCCACGAACTTTTATCGTTAAAGCCAGCGGCGATACGCGGTAATGCCTCTGAAATTATGGCATTAGCTGGTATCGCCAATGGTGGTCGCGGTGTGGATTCCACCGACGCCACAGCCAACGCGTTACCCGCAGCACAAACACTGGCGAATGAAACCGGGGCTGTCGTCGTGGTCACGGGCGAGGTAGATTATGTTACCGATGGTCGTCGCATCGTTGGCATTCACGGCGGCGATCCGTTAATGACCAAAGTGGTAGGAACTGGTTGTGCATTATCGGCAGTTGTCGCTGCCAGTTGTGCATTACCGGGCGATACGCTGGAAAATGTTGCATCTGCCTGCCACTGGATGAAACAAGCCGGAGAACGTGCGGTCGCCAGAAGCGAAGGGCCGGGTAGTTTTATCCCCCATTTCCTTGATGCGCTCTGGCAACTGACGCAGGAGGTGTAGGCATGAAACGGGTTAACGCTCTGACGATTGCCGGTACTGATCCGAGTGGTGGTGCGGGGATTCAGGCCGATCTTAAAACTTTCTCGGCACTTGGCGCTTATGGTTGTTCGGTAATCACCGCACTGGTGGCGCAAAATACCCGCGGTGTACAGTCGGTGTATCGCATTGAGCCTGACTTTGTTGCCGCACAACTCGACTCAGTGTTCAGCGATGTGCGAATCGATACCACCAAAATCGGCATGCTGGCAGAGACGGATATTGTTGAAGCGGTGGCAGAACGGCTGCAACGTTACCAGATCCAAAACGTGGTGCTGGATACCGTTATGCTGGCTAAAAGCGGTGATCCGCTGCTTTCACCTTCGGCGGTTGCCACGCTACGCAGTCAATTATTGCCGCAGGTTTCATTAATTACCCCAAATTTACCGGAGGCTGCTGCTTTACTCGATTCTCCACACGCGCGTAATGAACAGGAAATGCTGGAGCAAGGGCGTGAATTATTGGCGATGGGCTGTGGTGCCGTGTTGATGAAAGGTGGTCATCTGGATGATGAGCAAAGCCCGGACTGGTTGTTTACCCGCGACGGCGAACAACGGTTTACCGCACCGCGTATTATGACCAAAAACACGCATGGCACTGGTTGTACATTATCTGCGGCGCTGGCAGCGCTGCGTCCGCGTCACACGAATTGGGCTGACACCGTACAGGAAGCAAAAAGCTGGCTATCAGCGGCGTTAGCCCAGGCCGACACGCTGGAAGTTGGCCACGGGAATGGTCCGGTTCACCACTTTCACGCCTGGTGGTGAGCATCATACTATAGCTGCTTTGGCATTTTTCAGCGTGTTCGCGCTGAAATTCAGGGATGAAACCAATGCAGCTAAAAATAGCCAGTCGAAAAAAATTCACTGCCTTGTTCTGCGCTCTGGGGCTAATTTCCATCGTGGCGATTTATCCTCGTCAGACGGTGAATTTTTTCTGGTCGACAGCAATTCAGATTAAAGACTACATCCACTTTTATGGTTATCGCCCGGTCAAATCTTTTGCTATTCGAATCCCTGCCAATTACACCATTCATGGTATTGATGTTTCACGCTGGCAGGCGCGGATCGACTGGCAACGTGTCGCAAAAATGCGCGACAACGGTATCCGCTTACAGTTTGCTTTTATTAAGGCTACGGAAGGCGAAAATCTGGTAGACCCGTATTTCTCGCGTAACTGGCGTCAAAGCCACAAAAATGGCTTATTGCGCGGGGCATATCACTATTTTTCTCCGTCGGTCTCAGCTTCCGTTCAGGCGCGATTATTTCTGCAAACGGTGGATTTCTCACAAGGCGATCTGCCAGCGGTGCTGGACGTAGAAGAACGTGGGAAATTATCGGCAAAAGAATTACGCAAGCGGGTAAGTCAGTGGCTAAAAATGGTTGAAAAGAGCACGGGCAAAAAGCCGATTATTTATGCGGGGGCGACGTTTTATCACACGAATCTGGCGGGATATTTCAATGAATACCCGTGGTGGGTGGCCCATTATTATCAACGACGCCCGGACAATGACGGCCAGGCCTGGCATTTCTGGCAGCATTCCGACCGTGGACAGGTGGATGGCGTAAATGGTCCGGTGGATTTTAATGTGTTTAATGGCACGGTGGAGGAGCTGCAGGCATTTGTTGATGGCATTAAAGAAACGCCTTAAATAACCAGCAGTGATATACTTCCTCCAGACTCATCGCCTGGAAAAAGACAAATGGAACAAGCGCATACCCAGCTTATCGCTCAACTGAACGAACGTATTTTAGCGGCGGACAACACGCCGCTTTATATTAAGTTTGCCGAAACGGTAAAAAATGCCGTGCGCAGTGGGGGGCTGGAGCATGGAAATATTTTGCCCGGCGAGCGTGATTTAAGTCAGTTAACCGGCGTTTCGCGCATTACGGTGCGCAAGGCGATGCAGGCGCTGGAAGAAGAGGGAGTGGTGACGCGTTCGCGTGGCTACGGAACGCAGATCAACAACATCTTCGAATACTCGTTGAAAGAAGCGCGAGGTTTTTCTCAGCAGGTGGTGTTGCGTGGGAAAAAACCCGATACGTTGTGGGTTAATAAGCGAGTGGTAAAGTGTCCCGAAGAAGTTGCACAGCAACTGGCGATTGCCGCGGGCAGCGATGTCTTCTTGCTTAAGCGTATTCGCTATGTGGATGAAGAAGCGGTATCGATAGAAGAGTCGTGGGTTCCAGTGCATTTAATTCATGATGTTGATGCCATCGGTATTTCTCTCTATGACTATTTCCGCAGTCAGCGTATCTTTCCCCTGCGCACCCGTTCCCGCGTTAGCGCCCGAATGCCGGATGCCGAGTTTCAGTCACATATTCAGTTAGATAGCAAAATACCGGTGCTGGTGATCAAGCAAGTGGCGCTTGACCAACAGCAACGGCCTATTGAGTACAGCATCAGCCACTGTCGCAGCGATCTATACATTTTTGTGTGTGAGGAGTAGTTCTTCGCGCGTTGGCGCGCAATCACCGCCGCGATGTCCGACAACCCACGACGCTACCGCATTGCCCAGCAATACGGCGTCTGCCAGTGGGAGACCGGAGGCCAGTCCGGCAAGCACGCCACCAGCATGGCTATCACCTGCGCCAATAGTGTCCACGACTTGCGTTGGAAATGCCGGAACGCAATCAGAAGCGTTGTTGCTGAAATACCACGCGCCTTCTTTATCGAGACGAACGATCAGCGGCGCGGCAAATTTCTCCTGCCATTGCGTGCCAAGCATTGTGATATTTGCGGATAAAGCAAAACGTTCGGCGGCAATCTCAGCTTCCTGGCGATTGAGCGACACCAGTGGCCGACAGGCCATGATGCGCGCAAGCAATGCATCCGGGATATCGTCAATCCGCGGGCCGAAATCAATAAACGGCGTCACGTCTTGCAGTCCTTCCAGCCATTCCACTAACAATTCGCCACAGGGCGAGGCCAGTTGATAACCGGAAAAATAGAGCAGGCTATCTGGTGCAACGGTTAATCGCGTCAGCCACTGGCTATTCCACTGATTTTCCACACCGCTGAACGACATAAAGGTACGTTCACCATCAGGTTCAACCAGCGCCAGACACCAGCCGTTATCGCCTTCGGCGTTATCGAGCAGGCTGAGCAATCCCTCTTTTGCCATCCGGTTACGAATAATCTCCGACCACACCCCCTGACCGAGCGGCAGGGCGTTATCCGCTTCTATACCGAGACGTTTTAACGTCACGGCAATGTTCAGCGCACAGCCGCCAACATTTACGCTCTGCTGTTTCAGTTCGATATCGCACCCGCGCCAGGGCAGGGCGTAAGCGTCAGCGATCACATCAATGACAGCCGCACCGACAACCATCACCGGTTGACGCGTAGTTAATTGCGACAGCAGCGTGTGTAACCTGGTGCCGCTCATACCGCCTCCCGTTGTTGGCGATACTTCGCCAGCGCCGTGGCATAGCGGTTGAAATCAAGCTGATTAACCGCATCCAGCTCAGCCTTTAATGCCGGATCGATAGCATTTACGCCATGCAATGCGCCACAAATCGCCGTCGCCATAGCGCCGATGGTGTCAGTGTCACCACCAAGATTGGCGCACAGAATAGCGCAGCGGTTCGGATCGGTTTGTGCCAGTTCAACCAGCGCAATGGCGCACGGAACGGACTCAATAGTGCTGGTGCCTGCGCCAATCACTTGATATAGCTGTTCGCTGGCAGATTCGGTGCCGTCGGCGTGACGAACGATTTTTAGTGCAATCTCCAGACGTGCCGCCAGTGAGGCGCTGAAGGTAGTGATGCGTTTTTGTTGAGCATGTCGCGCAATCGAGGGTAGAGAATCAACAATCGCTGACCAGCTTTCGCCGTCAATGGCACGAGAAATCGCCCATGCAATAACCACCGCCCCCGCAATCGCCAGATCGGATTTATGGGTCGGGCTGGACGCCAGCGCCACATCATCAATAAAGGAATCAACATCACGCGCCGGGAGTAAACACCCCAATGGTGAGACGCGCATCGCCGCACCGTTAGTCACGCCATTGTTTTCCAGTTCAGCGACGGGTTTACCGTCGCGAATGGCGTTAAGCGCAATTTTTGAGGTCGGGCCAAGCACGTTTTTGTTGAAGGCGTCGAAACGCAGTGCCCAGTCGAGGATTTTACGCCCAATCAGATCCGGGTCGATCTCGCCTTCGCGTTCCAGCAACGCATCCGCCAGGCACAGCGCCATCGAGGTGTCGTCGGTAAACTCGGCGCGGTTAAAATAGCAGGCCGCGTTATTCTCCTTTGGGCCGGGCAGAAAACGGTCAATCCAGCCAAAATGCGCTTTGACGCGGCTGCGCGGCCAAAGCTCGGAGGGCATCCCCATCGCATCCCCTAACGCCTGCCCGTAAAGAGCACCGAGAATACGTTCTGTTTTCATTTTGCTTCCCCTTGTGTCAACGCAATATCGCGATCATCGACCCTAATAGCCGTAATTTCGTTGTCGGATTCGCGGAAAAAAATCATGAACAGCACGGCGATAATGGCAATCATCACCGCACCGAAAGTCCATATCCCGGCCCAGTTGAAGGTCAGCCCGTTGACTGGTTCCTGATAAGCGAACATCATTTCCATCATTACGCCGCCAAGACGATAGCCGAGCAAACTACCGAAACCCTGGCAGCAGAGCGTAATCAACCCCTGCGCGGCAGTACGCATGTGCACGGGGGCTTTTTTGTCGACATAGATGTATGCGGTAACGTAGTAAAAATCGTAACTTACGCCGTGCAGCAAAATGCCGAGGAACAATAGTGCGTAGGTGAAATATTCATCCGCGCTGCCGTAAATAAAGAAGCCATAACGAATCGCAGCGGTGACCAGACCAAGTAATAATACCTTTTTGATACCAAATCGTTTGGTGAAAAACGGCAATGCCAGCATAAAGAAGATTTCAGAGAACTGGCCGAGCGTCATCCAGCCGGTCGCGTTTTTCATACCGACTTCGGTCAGATAACCGTTGGCAAAGATGTAATAGAACGCCAGCGGCATAGCAAACAGGAATGAACAGAAGAAAAAGACGAGGAAGTTTTTATCGCGCAGCAGGATCAGTGCATCCAGGCCAAGCATGACTTTAATATCCATTTTGCCAGTGCTTTTTGGTGGTGTGTCGGGTAGGAAACATGCAAACACACCGAGCAGAGCAGAACTTCCGGCGGTAATCAGCAGCGGAATATTAGTCGGTGAGATATCGGCATAACCCAGCATTTGCGGCAAGAATCCACATGCCAGACCAGAGGCAATCCAGCCGATAGTACCCATCACACGAATGCGTGGGAAATCACGTTCCACATCCGGCACGTTGGCAAAGGCGATGCTATTAGTCAGTGCAATGGTCGGCATATAGGTTAGCGAGTAGGCCAGCAGTAACGGGAAGAATCCGGCAAAAGTGGTCTGTTGCGCAGCGAAATACATCAGCACTGCACCAGCGAACATCAATACAGCCAGCACTTTCTGCGCCGAGAAAAAGCGGTCAGTGATGGAGCCAACCAGAATAGGGGACAGGATCGCCGCTATGGCGGTACAGGCATACGACCAGCTAATTTCTCCGGCACTAAACCCGCTTTTACTTAACCACAGCCACAATGGTACAAACCACGCGCCCCAGATAAACCATTCAACAAACATCATGAACGACAGCTTTGCTGTTGTTTTCATCTTTTGATTCCTTCATGACAGGTAATGTAAGGTACGCGATGACAATACCATTTGATGATACCTTTTAAATACCTTTGTGGTGAAATCTTGACCGCGGTAACACTTTTTCTGATGAGTCGTGCCAACAGGAAACGCTGAAAAAACAGCCGAAAGATGGAAAAAATAGCTCATAACGACCAGGATTATAATTGCCCGCAAAAGGTGGGCCAGGACAATCCATAGCCGATATCCAATCGGAATTTACGGGAGCATAGTAATGACAGATATTGCGCAGTTGCTTGGCAAAGATGCCGACAACCTTTTACAGCATCGTTGTATGACTATTCCTTCTGACCAGCTTTATCTCCCCGGACATGACTACGTAGACCGCGTGATGATTGACAATAATCGTCCGCCAGCGGTGCTGCGTAATATGCAGACGCTGTATAACACCGGGCGTCTGGCCGGAACCGGGTATCTTTCTATTCTGCCGGTTGACCAGGGGGTCGAGCACTCCGCGGGGGCTTCATTTGCTGCTAACCCGCTCTATTTCGACCCGAAAAACATTGTTGAACTGGCGATAGAAGCGGGCTGTAACTGTGTGGCGTCAACTTATGGCGTGCTGGCATCGGTATCGCGGCGTTACGCTCACCGCATTCCATTCCTCGTCAAACTCAACCACAACGAGACGCTAAGTTACCCAAACACCTACGATCAAACGCTGTATGCCAGTGTAGAGCAGGCGTTCAACATGGGAGCAGTGGCAGTTGGCGCGACCATCTATTTTGGCTCGCAAGAGTCACGTCGGCAGATTGAAGAAATTTCTGCGGCCTTTGAACGTGCACATGAGCTGGGCATGGTGACCGTGCTGTGGGCTTATTTGCGCAACTCCGCCTTTAAGAAAGAGGGCATCGATTACCATGTTTCCGCTGACCTGACCGGTCAGGCGAACCATCTGGCGGCGACCATTGGCGCGGATATTGTCAAACAAAAAATGGCGGAGAATAACGGCGGCTATAAAGCGATTAATTACGGTTATACCGACGATCGCGTTTACAGCAAGTTAACCAGCGAAAACCCGATTGACCTGGTGCGTTATCAGTTAGCTAACTGTTATATGGGCCGCGCAGGGCTGATTAACTCCGGCGGTGCCGCGGGCGGTGAAACCGACCTTAGCGATGCGGTGCGTACTGCGGTTATCAACAAACGCGCGGGCGGAATGGGGCTGATTCTCGGGCGTAAAGCGTTCAAGAAATCGATGGCCGACGGCGTGAAACTGATTAACGCCGTGCAGGACGTTTATCTCGATAGCAAAATTACGATTGCCTGATACGCTTCATTTATCTGGCCTGCGAACAACACACCTCCCGTAGGCCGGATAAGGCGTTCGCACCGCATCCGGCAAAAATTGATGTACCCCTGTTCAGGAGAGAATAAATTTTTGACTAGCGCAATAACGGGCAGTCCGGCGGTAATCGACAACGCAACGCCGCCGGAAGTATTTCTATATGAAAACGTTGGCCACTTAATGGTTCGCCATCAAGGTTAAAGGTGATTTCATGCGGCGCTTGTATCTCGAACCACGCCGAAGCGCCTTCAACAATATTCGGGTTTTCTTCATCAGGTTTTAAGGTTGAGAAGAGAGCGGGAAGAATTTCGTCACCGGTGAAAATACGCAGTTGCAATAACCCATCGTTAATCAGCGCATTCGGGCACAGTTGCTGACCGCCACCGGCCTGACGCCCGTTGCCAATACCAATAACCAGCGCATCGCCTTGCCAGTGAAAATTTTCACCACGGATTTCGCAGCGGTCCGGTTGCAACGTATCCATGCGCATTAAGCCGTGAATGATGTAAGAGACGCCACCCAGCGCGGCTTTTAATTTCTCCGGTGTTTCGGTGGTAATGCGCGTACCAAATCCGCCCGTCGCCATGTTGATAAAACAGGTTTGTTTGTTGACCTGCGCCATATCAATCGCAATGGCGTTACCGGCAATTGCCAGTTTAAGTGCCTTATCCAGCGCTTCAGGAATACCCACACTGGTGGCAAAATCGTTCGCTGTACCTAGCGGCAATATTCCCAAAGCAGGAATGTCATCACCTTCGCACTGAATCAATGCCGTGGAGACTTCATTAATAGTGCCATCTCCACCTCCGGCAATTACCGTTGCAACGCCAAGCTGACGGGCTTCAGCAACATAACGCGCGGCATCATCTTTCTCCCAGGTGGTTCGTACATGGATCGTCATTCCTTCTTCACGCAACAGCATAATCGCTTCGCGCAATATCTCATTGCCAGCACTTTTGCCGTTAAGAATCAGTAAGCTGGCGGGAAAATCTGCCATGGTCGTCTGCCTTTATGATTGGTCTGTAGATAGTGTAGAGCAGAAAAGAAAAGGCGGAGTCAGAACAGGATGAAAGCGTGGTACAAAAAAATAAGCCCGTGTAAGGGAGATTACACAGGCTAAGGAGGTGGTTCCTGGTACAGCTAGCATTTTATGGGTTATGTTTTTCAGCGAAACAGATAATAACCTTAATAAATGCAGCCGTATGTGATCGGTTTCTAAGAATTTTCTATCCGGGAAAAATAATCGAAATGAATCACTTACCGTGCGGGTTACGCGTGGTTTCCCCGGAGAAATTACGCATCAGCAGTGCGTAATTCAGCTCGAGATCCTGCGGAACCGGGAGCCACACGGTATAGCCATCGCCAGGCGCGACCGGCATCGCTTCACCTTTGGCGTTTTCCATGTGCTCAAGGGTAAAGTTGATATTGCCCTGTGGCGTCATCAGTTCCAGGCTGTCGCCAACGGAGAATTTATTTTTCACCGCTACGGCTGCCAGAGAGCCTTTACGCTCACCGGTAAACTCTCCAACAAACTGCTGGCGGTCAGAAACGGAATAACCGTATTCGTAGTTCTGGTAATCGTCGTGAGTATGACGACGCAGGAAACCTTCGGTGTAACCACGATGCGCCAGGCCTTCCAGTGTTTCCAGCAGGCTGGTGTCGAACGGTTTGCCCGCAGCGGCGTCATCGATAGCTTTACGATAAACCTGCGCGGTACGTGCACAATAGTAGAAAGATTTAGTGCGGCCTTCGATTTTCAGCGAATGCACGCCCATTTTGGTCAGGCGTTCAACGTGGGCGATGGCGCGCAGATCTTTCGAGTTCATGATGTAAGTGCCGTGCTCATCTTCAAACGCGGTCATATACTCGCCCGGGCGCTGGGCTTCTTCGATCATAAACACTTTGTCGGTTGGCGCACCGATACCCAGCGTCGGCTCGACGTTTTGCACCGGAATCGGCTCGTATTTGTGTACGATGTTGCCAACGTCATCTTCTTTCCCTTCCTGCACGTTGTACTCCCAACGGCAGGCGTTGGTGCAGGTGCCCTGGTTTGGATCGCGTTTGTTGATGTAGCCAGAGAGCAGGCAGCGGCCGGAGTAGGCCATGCACAGCGCGCCGTGAACGAAGATTTCAAGCTCCATATCCGGAACCTGATTGCGGATCTCTTCAATCTCTTCCAGCGACAGCTCGCGGGAGAGGATCACGCGGGTCAACCCCATTTGCTGCCAGAATTTCACCGTCGCCCAGTTTACGGCGTTGGCCTGCACGGAAAGGTGGATCGGCATTTCAGGGAAGTGTTCACGCACCAGCATAATCAGCCCCGGATCGGACATAATCAGTGCGTCCGGCCCCATTTCCACCACCGGTTTCAGATCACGGATAAAGGTTTTTAGCTTGGCATTGTGTGGCGCAATGTTGACCACGACATAAAACTTTTTCCCCAGCGCGTGGGCTTCATTGATGCCGAGCTGGAGATTTTCGTGGTTAAATTCGTTGTTGCGCACACGCAGGGAGTAACGCGGTTGCCCCGCATAAACAGCATCTGCGCCATAAGCGAAAGCGTAACGCATATTTTTCAGCGTTCCCGCCGGGGAAAGGAGTTCCGGTTTAAACATAATTCTCTCGTTCTGATGACAGGTCAGATCCGCTTCACCTGATGAAGCGGTTAGGGGAGTGTCCCCACTTTAAGGGCGGGCATTGTAGCGCAATCGGTGGGGGTGGCTCCAGTGCAAATGTCTGGTCGCGTCCTGGTTTTGGTAAGGATACGAATAACGATAATTTCTTCGGCACTTGCAGGAAATAAATAACGTGGCGTTCAAAAAGAAGAACAAAAATTCTTTCACCTGATATGAAACTTATCCTCCCATTATTTTAATGGCGCGGCTTGATCCTTAGCATCAATAAGTAAGTGTTTATTAGAAATAAAGCCGGGCGCGTTATCCGCGCCCGGCATAACAATTAAGTCTTATCTTTCACAGTCTGGCTTACGCCATTGTTTTTTACTGAGGCAATTCCGATTTCGCGTGATTGAGCGGTGGCGTACATTTGACTGGAGCCGATTATCTGATGATTAGCGGCTTTCAGATTGAAATAAAATTTGCCGTTGCTCGCTGTTTTTTTCTCATAGCGTTCATCCTGCGGGCTGTTGCTTTGCACAGAGGCAATGCCCTTTTCCGCAGCGGCTTTTGAGGTATACAGTTCGCTGGTGAGAATAGTCTCACCGTTACCCGCTTTTAACACAAACCGGAACTGATTATCACTGCTCTTATTGAGTTCAAACCAACCAGCCATAATGACTCCTTGATTGAAATTGCGTATTGAAAACAGTATGTAACGATTTAAGTATGGGTGATATTCATAAGGTTGCCAATCAGGGGAATACCCCCCTAAAGGAGCTGTCTCTTGATCAGATCTCCTGATCAAGAGACAGCTCCTTTCAGAGAGGGGCATGACGGATTAATAAACAAGGAATTCAGCCCTCGCGAGGGCAAAGATACGTTAAACAATGCGGCAGGCGTCGGCTTCCCAGCGATAACCGACACCGTAAACGGCGCGGATAAATGACTGCTCTTCGTCCAGTGCTTCCAGCTTGCGGCGCAGGTTTTTAATGTGGCTATCGATGGTACGGTCGGTCACTACGCGGTAGTCGTCATAAAGATGATTGAGTAACTGCTCGCGGGAGAACACTTTTCCCGGTTCATGGGAGAGTGTTTTCAGCAGGCGAAATTCCGCAGGGGTCAGATCAAGCATTTTGCCGCGCCACGAAGCCTGAAAACGACCTTCGTCGATAATTAACGGGCTTTCTGCATCTTGCTGTTGCAACTCACGCTGCGGTTTGCAACGACGCAATATAGTTTTGACGCGCGCTACCACTTCCCGCGGGCTATACGGTTTACAGATGTAATCATCAGCACCGATTTCCAGCCCCAGCAGGCGGTCGATCTCTTCGATTTTGGCTGTCACCATAACAATGGGAATATCAGAAAAACGACGAATCTCCCGACACAGTGTCAGACCATCGGTGCCTGGTAGCATCAGATCTAACAGGATCAGATCCGGTGGCGTCTGGCGCACATACGGCAGTACCTGATCGCCGTGGCTAATCAACGTCGGCGCATAGCTTGCGGCACGCAGATAATCAATGAGCAACTGCCCCAGTTTGGGTTCATCTTCCACGATCAAAATACGCGGCGTGTTTTCGTCGATAGGTAACTCGGTCATACTTCTCTCTGTAAATCCCGTTCCAGCGGTAACTCTACTGTAATGCTAACCCCGCCAAAAGGCGAATGGGCGGCAACAATGCGACCATTATGTGCTTCAACAATGTTCAGGCAAATTGCCAACCCCAGCCCGGAGCCGCCGCTGGCACGGTTGCGGGAACCTTCCGTGCGATAAAAACGCTCAAACAATTTTTGTAACTGATCGTCGCTGACTCCCGGTGCGCTGTCGGCAAAGGTCAGATGCACCATTTTGTCGTGCTGTTCGGCGGAAATATGCAGGCCACCGCCACTGTCGGTGTAGCGCAGGCTGTTTTCCAGTAAGTTATTAAACAACTGCATTAAACGATCGCGATCGCCAAATACGGTAATGCTGTCCGGCAAGGAGAATTGCAGAGTCAACCCACGACTGGCGAAACGTTCGCGAAATGCGCCGCCCGCGACTTCAAGTAGTGGAACGAGATCCACCGTTGCTTTCTGGTAGGCGAGAGCGCCTTCATCAGACATCGACAACTGATGGAGATCGTCGACCAGTTTAGTCAACGTTCCGACCTCCGCCTGTAAAGAAGCCACTGTCTCTGGCGTGAATTTACGTACACCATCCTGGATGGCTTCCAGTTCGCCGCGCAGTACCGCTAAAGGCGTGCGCAGTTCGTGAGAAATGTCGGCCATAAAATCGCGGCGCATCTGCTGGTTTTTCTCCAGCGTACTGGCGAGCTGGTTGAAGTCCTGTGCCAGTTTGCCCAGTTCGTCTTCGCTGGTGGGCGTCACGCGAGTGGTGAAATCACCTGCTGCCAGTTTGTGCGTGCCGTCAACTAACCGTTTTACCGGTGCCAGCAAGCCGCGTGCCAGTGGGAACGTCGCCAGCGCTGCCAGTAAAGTAGATAAAGCCACAATCAGCCAACTGGTTTGCCGTTGTTGCTTATCAAAATTGATATCGGTATTGCGGGTCAGCCGCTCGACAGGGGAGGCGATCACCGCGCCGACTTCCAGACCATTGACCAGAATAGGCCGCCGTGTGCCGTCCGGTGGAATAGGTGAGCGAGGGCCAACCAGCACTTTGTTATTTTGATCGACCACCCAGAACTGGGTGCGCCAGCCGTGCGGCGGCATACCGGGGCCGGGCTTATCGTCGTTGCTATCATGTTCAAGTGAACGCAGGATCTGAAACACAAAACGATCGTTGTTACGCAGGAAGCGCCAGTTGCCATGCTGGGCGTACTGCTCGCCAAGTGCGTCGCCAAGCATTTGCAGCCGTTGCTCATTGCCATGCTTAATGTAATCGATAAAGCCGCGCTCAAAACTGATACGCACCGCCCAGTGCATCGTGATCAGCAAGACGATGCAGGTGGCGAAGATCGCCAGAAACAGTTTGCCGGTAATGCCGGGCCGCCAGAACTTCATTCAGTGCTCCTTTTGCGCCGCGAAATAGCCACATTTTGATGTGTATCGTTCGGAACTCTGGCAAAGATGAACGCCGGAAGGGCGATAAGAAACGCCATGCTTAGCCAGGTGTACATAAAGACGGTTTGTGTGGCACCGCTGTCGACGCTGACATGCTGCGAACCAAAAAGCCCAAGCAACAGCCCGGCGATGGTCACGCCGATACTCATCGACAATTGCATAATCATCGACAGCAGGCTGTTGCCACTGCTTGCCAGTTTGTCCGGCAGATCTTTCAGTGTCAGCGTGTTCATGGAGGAAAAACGCGTTGAGTTGACCATCCCTTGTAAAAACAGAACGAATGGTAAAACGTAGTACCAGCCAAGCAGCGCGGTGGCCATAAACAGCAGTGTGACCAGCGACAGGCCCAGCGTAGTCGCCACCAGTACCCGACGATAACCAAAGCGGTTCACTACCTGCACGACTATCCGCTTCATCCCCATGCTGCCGAGCACCATTGGGATCATCATCAATCCGGCATGAAAGGGTGAGAAGCCGAGACCAATCTGCAAGAAAACCGGCGTCATAAAGGGCAACATACCGCTGCCGATACGTCCGGCGAAGCTCCCCGCCAGGCCCAACGAAAAGGTACGGGTGCGGAACAGTTTCAGGCTGAACAGGGCGCGGGCGTTATTTCTGGCATGTATGAGATAAAGCATAAGCGCCACCACGCCAACAGCAACCAGGCCAGCAATCGCCAGCGGCGATAAGCCCGTACCTTTACTGCCATCCAGCGCCAGCGTTAATACCGCCATGCCAACCGCCAGCAACAGAAAGCCGGAGAGATCAAAGCGCCGCGTCTGCATGGTGTAGTTCGGCATTAACATTAGTGTGGCGATCGCGCCGATAATTCCAACCGGAATGTTGATCAAAAAGATCCAGTGCCATGACGCGTACTCCACCAGCAGTCCGCCCAGCGCCGGGCCAAGCAGTGGGCCAACCTGGCCAGGCAGCGTCACAAAGGTCATCGCCGCCATATATTGCTCGCGCGGAACAATTTTCATCACCGTCAACCTGCCAACCGGCACCATCATCGCACCGCCCACGCCCTGCAATGCGCGCGCCAGCAACAGTTCATTAAGGGTGCCGGAAAGCGCGCAAAACAGTGAACCAAGGGTAAACAGGACAATAGCGGTAAAGAAAATATTGCGCACGCCGACTTTGTCCGCCAGCCAGCCGCTGGCAGGCAGCATCACCGCCACGGTCAGCACATAAGAGACAATGACCATGTGCATATGCAGCGGGCTTTCCCCCAGGCTTTGCGCCATTGAGGGAAGGGCAGTGTTAACGATGGTGGTGTCCAGCGACTGCATAAAGAAGCCGAAAGCCACAATCCACAATTGCCAGCGGGTGCTGTCGGGAAGATCTGTCATTTACTCGGTTACCGTTTCTTTAGATTTTCGCGAAAAACGCAGTCGCAGACGGTCGAAAAAGAGATACACCACCGGCGTGGTATACAGCGTCAGGAGCTGACTCATCACCAGGCCGCCGACAATGGTGATCCCCAATGGTTGCCGCAGTTCCGAGCCATCGCCGCCCGACAATACCAGCGGCAGCGCGCCAAACAGCGCCGCCAGGGTCGTCATCATTATCGGGCGAAAACGCAGCAGGCAGGCCTGGAAAATGGCCTCCTGCGGCGTCAGATTAGCGTGGCGTTGGGCTTCAAGCGCAAAATCGACCATCATGATGGCGTTTTTCTTCACGATGCCGATTAATAGCATAATCCCTATCAGGGCGACCAGGCTGAACGGAGCATTAAACAGCTCCAGCGCCAGTAGCGCTCCAACGCCCGCCGAGGGCAGGGTGGAGAGAATGGTCAGCGGATGCACGTAACTCTCGTACAACATCCCCAGCACGATATACACCGTGGCGATGGCCGCGATAATCAGGATCACCTGCGAATTCATCGTCTCCTGGAACACCTGCGCCGTTCCGGCAAAACTGCCGCGCACCGTGGAAGGTACGCCAAGCTGCGTCATTGCGCGGTCGATTGCCGCACTGGCGTCCGAGAGTGATTTCCCGGTCGGCAGGTTGAACGAGATGGTTGAGGCTGCGGACAGTCCCTGATGATTCACTGACAGCGGCGCATTCGCCGGTTGCCATTTAGCGAAATATGACAGCGGGATCGCTTTGCCTTCGTTATTAATGACGAACATTTTTTCCAGCGCGCTGATGTCCTGGGTATAGCGCGGATCAACTTCCATCACCACTTTATACTGGTTCATTGGCTGGTAAATGGTCGAGATTTGCCGCTGACCGAAGGCGTTATTCAGCAGGCTGTTAGCGGCCTGCACGTCGATTCCCAATCGCGCCATCGTGTCGCGGTCGTAAACCAGGTTCGTCTCCGCGCCGTTGTCTTGCTGGTCAGAGTTAACGTCCGCCAGTTCCGGCAACGTCGCCAGTTTTTTGCGGATTTTCGGCTCCCATTCGCGCAGTGCTGCCAGATCGTCAGACAATAACGTGTACTGGTAGCTGGCGTTCGACTGACGTCCGCCAACGCGAATATCCTGTACCGCCATCAGGAACAGATTCGCCCCTGGCTCTTTCGCCAGCTTCACGCGCAGACGGTCGATAATTTGCTGGGCGGTTTCGCTGCGTTCATCGCGCGGTTTCAGCGTGATAAACATCATTCCGCTGTTAACTCGCGAGCCACCGGTAAAGCCAGTGACATTATCCACCGCCGGGTCATCACGGATAATTTTCATGAAGTCCTGCAACTTACCGCGCATCGCCTGAAACGAAATACTCTGATCGGCCTGTATCCCGCCCATCAGTACGCCGGTGTCCTGCTCCGGGAAGAAAGTTTTCGGGATCGAGATATACAGCCAGATATTCAGCGCAATGGTGCCAAGCAGCACTACGCCTACCAGACGGGTGTGATTGAGAACCCATTTCAGCGACTTGCCGTAGCCTTGTTGCAGTGCAACCAGCATCCGGCCAAAACCGCGTAACCGTGTTTGCTCACGCGGCTTGCTGGCTTTCAGCATCCAGCCGCACATCATCGGCGTCAGCGTCAGGGAAACCAGCAGTGAAATACCTATCGCCACCGAAAGCGTCACGGCAAACTCGCGTAACAAGCGCCCCGGCAAGCCGCCCATCAACAACAGCGGCAGGAACACAGCTACCAGTGACAGGCTCATCGACAGAACTGTAAAACCGACTTCGCGGGTGCCTTGCAGTGCGGCCTGTAGCGGTTTCATTCCCGCTTCCAGATGACGGGCAATGTTTTCCAGCACCACGATGGCGTCATCGACTACAAAGCCAGTAGCGATGGTGAGTGCCATCAGCGACAGGTTATTGAGACTGAAACCGCAAAGATACATCGCTGCAAAGGTGCCAATCAGCGAAACCGGCACTGCAACCGCAGGAATGATCGTCGCCCGACCTGAACGCAGGAACAAAAAGACCACTAAAATCACCAGCGCCACCGAAATAATCAGCGTCTGCTCGACTTCTTCCAGCGAGGCGCGAATGGTGGGGGAGCGATCCTGAGCTATTTGCAGATCAATCGCCGCCGGGATTGTCTCCTGTAACTCCGGTAATTTCGCCCGGATGCTGTCTACCGTCTGGATGATATTGGCTTCCGGCAGTTTGCGGATCATCAACAAAATAGCCGGTTTGGCGTTGGTCATCCCGGCGTTGCGCACATCCTGTACTGAGTCGGTTACCGTTGCCACATCACCCAGACGAACCGCGCCGCCGTTGTTGTAATGAATAATCAACGGCTGGTATTCGGCGGCAGTTTTCAGCTCATCGTTGGTCTGGATCTGCCAGCGGTGAGTGTCATCTTCCAGCGCCCCCTGCGGTTTACGCACGTTGGCATTGCTGATGGCGGTGCGCACATCGTCCAGCGACACGCCCTGATTAAACAGCGCCTGTGGATTCAGCCCGACGCGCACCGCAGGCAGCGAGCTGCCGCCGACATCGACATCACCGACGCCGTCGATTTGTGCAATTGTCGGAGCCAGTTGCGTCGAGGCAAAATCGTACAGTTCCCCCTGCGAATAAGTATCGGACGTCAGCGTCAGGATCATAATTGGTGCATCCGACGGGTTCGCTTTGCGATAAGTCGGACGGCTTGGCATCCCACTGGGCAGCAGACTTTGGGCGGCGTTGATCGCCGCCTGTACATCGCGCGCCGCGCCGTTGATATCCCGGTCAAAATCAAACTGCAAAATGATACGCGTGCTGCCGAGCGAACTGCTGGAGGTCATTTCACTGACCCCGGCAATGCGTCCAAGCGAGCGTTCCAGCGGTGTGGCAACGGAAGACGCCATCGTCTCTGGCGACGCACCGGGCAGCGAGGCGCTGACCATAATTACCGGAAAATCGACCTGCGGCAGCGGGGCGACCGGCAGCATACGGAAGCCCAGTATGCCGCAAAGGGTAATGGCAACCGACAGTAAAATCGTCGCCACCGGGCGGTAAATGAAGAGGGCAAAAAACTTCACTTACGCCTCCTCTTCATGGCGGGCAAAGCGGCTTTTGGTCCACAATGCCAGGCGGTCGAACAGCAGATAAATCACCGGCGTGGTGAACAGCGTCAGCACCTGACTGACAACCAGACCGCCGACCATGCCGATACCTAACGGACGACGCAGTTCCGCGCCGACTCCGGTACTCAACATCAGCGGCAATGCACCGAGCAGCGCTGCCAGCGTGGTCATCAGGATCGGACGAAAACGCAGCAGGCAGGCCTGGTAGATGGCATCTCGCGGCGACATGCCTTGCTCGCGCTCAGCGGCCAGCGCGAAGTCGATCATCATGATGGCGTTTTTCTTCACAATACCGATCAGCAAAATAATGCCGATAATGGCGATCACATCCAGCTCACTACCGGCAATCAGCAACGCCAGCAATGCGCCGACACCTGCCGTTGGCAACGTCGAGAGAATAGTGATCGGGTGAATAAAGCTTTCGTACAGAATACCGAGCACGATATACATCGCCACCACTGCCGCGACAATCAGCCAGACAGTGCTACCCAATGCCGACTGGAAGGCGAGGGTACTACCCTGGAATTGCGTGGTGATATCCACTGGCAGATTTAGCGTCTTCTCGGTATCCATAATCGCCTGCACCGCATCGCCCAGTGAATAGTTATCCGGCACGTTAAAGGAGATGGTCGTTACCGGGAACTGATCCAGATGGTTGATGGAGAGCGGCGCAAAACGCTGCTCAATTTTAGCTATCGAGCTGAGTGGCACTACGCCGCCGTCGCTGCTGGTCAGGCGAATGGTATCCAGCGCCGCCAGCCCTGGTGTGTTTTCAGTGTTGTGCTCCAGCACCACGCGATACTGGTTGGCCTGAGTATAAATCGTCGAAATTAGCCGCTGACCAAAGGCGTTGTACAGGGCGTTATCAACATCCGCCATGCTGATCCCCAGACGGCTGGCGCTGTCGCGATCAACGTTAACATACGCCACCAGTCCTTTGTCCTGCCAGTCGCTGGAGACATCAGAAAGCTGCGGCAGTTGCTGGAGTTTTTCCATTAGCTGCGGCACCCAGGTACTGAGCGCATCCAGAGACGTGGCCTGCAATGTAAACTGGTACTGCGTGCGGCTGACCTGAGTATCGATGGTCAGATCCTGCGTTGGCTGCAGGAAGAGCTCGACGCCCGGCACTTTATCTACCGCCGTTTGCAAACGGGCGATAACTTTTTGTACCCGATCATCACGCTCATCCAGCGGTTTCAGATTGATCTGCAAACGCGCACTGTTCAGCGACGGGTTAGTGCCATCAACGCCCACAAATGAGGTCAGGCTTTGCACTGCCGGGTCTTGCAAAATCACCTCCGCGACCTGGCGTTGCCGCTGGGCCATATTGGCAAAGGAGCTGGATTGCGGTGCCTGCAAGGTGCCCTGAATAATGCCGTTATCCTGCACCGGGAAGAAGCCTTTTGGAATAAACACCCACAGCAGCACGCTAAGCAGCAGCGTACTGAGCGCCACGCTTAAGGTCAGCCACGGATGATTCAGCACCTTCGTAAGTCCGCGACCATAGGCGGCGATTATCCGCTCGAACATTTTTTCCGAGGCGCGGGAGAAGCGGTTCTGTTTACGCAGCGACTCCTGGCTAAGCATCCGCGCGCACATCATCGGCGTCAGGGTCAGCGACACGACGGCTGAGATCAAAATCGCTACTGCCAGAGTAATGGCAAATTCGCGGAACAGTCGCCCGACGATATCGCCCATAAACAGCAATGGGATCAGCACTGCAATCAGCGAGAAGGTCAGCGAGATAATGGTAAAGCCGATTTCGCCTGCACCCTTGAGCGCCGCTGCCAGCGGTTTTTCACCTTTTTCGATATAGCGCGAAATGTTTTCGATCACCACGATGGCATCATCGACCACAAACCCGGTGGCGATGGTTAACGCCATCAGGGTCAGGTTATTGATCGAGAAATCGAGAAATACCATGACCGCGAAGGTGCCGATTAACGACAGCGGCACCGCGACGCCAGGAATGATGGTTGCCGGAATATTTCGTAGAAACAGGTAGATAATCATCACCACCAGCGCGATAGCCATCATCAGCTCAAACTGGGTATCGTCGACCGATGCGCGGATATTGGTGGTGCGGTCAGAAAGCACCGTCACTTTTACTGATTTCGGCAGACTCTCAGTGAGCTGCGGCAGCATCTGACGAATGCTGTCAGCGGTGGAGATAATGTTAGCGCCAGGCTGGCGCTGAACATTCATGACGATGGCTTGTTCTTTATTCGCCCACGCACCAAGCCAGGTGTTTTCCGCCCCTTGTTCTACGGTAGCGACATCGCCAAGACGAATCGGCGCGCCGTTCTGGTACGCGATAATTAACTGACGGTACTCTTCCGCAGACTGCATTTGATCGTTTGCGGAAAGCGTGACTGCGCGGGAGGGGCCGTCGAGGCTACCTTTAGCCGAGTTAACGTTCGCGCCGGTAATAGCTGTGCGTACAGTTTCGCTGGTCAGGCCGAGGGCGGCAATCGCCTGAGCGTTAAGTTTGACGCGAACGGCCGGACGCTGACCGCCGGAAAGCGTTACCAGCCCGACGCCGGAAATCTGCGAGATTTTCTGCGCCACGCGGGTTTCTACCATATCTTCCACCTGCGTCATCGGCATGGCGGTTGAGGTAACGGCAAGCGTCATGATCGGCGGATCTGCCGGATTCACTTTGCTGTAAACCGGTGGGTTAGGCAGATCGCCTGGTAACAGGTTAGTGGCGGCGTTAATTGCGGCCTGCACTTCCTGCTCGGCAACGTCCAGCGGTAATGTTAGCTGGAACTGTAAAGTGATGACCGACGCGCCGCCGGAACTTTGCGACGACATCTGTTTCAGTCCGGACATTTGCCCGAACTGGCGTTCAAGTGGCGCGGTAACGGCAGAGGTCATCACATCCGGGCTGGCACCGGGGTAAAGCGTAACCACCTGAATCGTCGGATAATCCACTTCCGGCAACGCCGAAACGGGCAGGGTGCGGTAGCCAATAATCCCGGCGAGTAAGATCGCTACCATCAGCAGCGTGGTGGCGACAGGACGCATAATAAACAGGCGCGACGGGCCGCCTGTGCTGCTCGGAGGTAACACCTGCATCAGGAGCGCGCTCCTTTTTTCGCATATTCGCGGCTGGTGGCTTTCTCTTCTGGTGTGCTTGTGCCTTGCGCTTCAACCACTTCCACTTTCGCCCCTTCGGTCAGGCGGTCAATGCCGTCCGTCACTACCCGATCGCCTGCGGAAATACCTGCGCGGATCACCACTTTCTGGCTGTCCTGAATGCCCGGTGTCACCAGATGCTTGCTGACTTTGTTTTCGCTATTCAGCACCCAGACAAAGTGGCCTTCGTTACCCATTTGCAGTGCAGCGGTTGGGATCACCACGGCGTTTTGTTCAGTGTCCACTAACATGCGGGCGTTAACAAACTGGTTGGGGAACAGCGCATCATCCTGATTATTAAAGCGTGCTTTTACTTTGATGGTGCCAGTGGTGGCGTCGATTTGGTTATCGAGACTTAACAGCGTACCTTCACTTAATTTCTTCGAGTTGGTGCGATCCCAGGCTTCAACAACCAGCGGTTTTCCGGATTTTTGTGCCTGCACAACGGTGGCGATATCGCTTTCCGGTAGAGTAAATACCAGATCGATAGGATGCGTCTGGGTGATCACCACAATGCCAGTGGTATCGCCGCTGGAGATTTGGTTACCGACATCAACCTGTTTCAGGCCAACCCGACCATCGACTGGTGCGGTGATGTGACTCCAGTCGAGTTGCAGTTGTGCGCTGGCAACGCTGGCTTCATCCGCCTTAATGGTGCCTTCGGTTTCACTGACCAGTGCCTGTTGGGCATCCAGTTCCTGACGGGAAACGAGGTTGGTTTTTGCCAGTTGTTGATAACGCGCCAAATCACGGCGGGCATTGGCAAGTGTGGCTTTATCTTTTGCCAGTTGTCCTTGTGCCTGGGCCAGTGCAACTTTGAACTGGCTGGGATCAATCTCAGCCAGTAAATCCCCCGCTTTTACCTGCTGACCTTCCTGAAAATGCAACGCCATCAACTGGCCGTCAACGCGACTGCGCACTGTGACGGTGTTTGCAGCGGTAATGGTGCCAAGCCCGGTGAGATAACGCGGAACTGCCTGTTCAACGGCAGTTGCTGCCTGCACGGGAGCCAGCGGTCCGGAGCGCATACCACGACGGCCACCGGCTGGCGGCTGCTGCGCTTGTTTCGTCGCACCAGGCGCTGCGCTCTGGGATTCATTGCGGCCTTGCCAGAACCAGAATGCGGCGATGGCGGCGATAACCACCACGATTACGATTACCCAACGGGATTTATAACTGCCTTTCATCGTTAAGAGTTTCTCTTCCTGAAACGTTTCGCGGAATGATACTAGTGTAGCCAGCTAATCAGGGAGAAAAATGGAGGAATTATGAAACAGTTTCGCGAATCGTCTGAATGGTTGTGCACTTTGCGAGCGCGCATCCAGTAATAACATGTGAAACTATTTTATCTGCAGGTTAGCGATAGACTACGTGCATGGCGATAAGGAGGTAAGCCGACGATTTCAGCGGGATGCTGAAACGGGAAAGCCCCTCCCGAAGAAGGGGCCTTAAAGAAGGAAAGGGTCATGATGAAATGGATCATCATCGTGGTGCTCTTAGTCGTTAGCTTACCGGCTTACTAAGACTACCAGGGCGGGGGAAACCCCGCTCAACCCTCACTCCTGAAAGTATGTCACTCCCCCCTTACTGTCAATCTATAAGACCTCGTTCTTGCGAGGCGAATAGCAAAATTATCTACGCAGTTGGACTGAATTCTGAAAGTTGTTTCACCTGCTCTTAATTCATTATTGCAGTCGGTATGATACCGAACCTTAATAATTCTCTAAGAAAGGATCTCTTATGAGCGAACAAATCACCTTTGCCACCAGCGATTTTGCCAGTAATCCGGAACCACGTTGCCCCTGCATTTTGCTGCTGGATGTTTCTGGTTCGATGAACGGCAAACCCATTAATGAACTTAACGCCGGATTGGTTACCTTTCGCGATGAACTGCTTGCCGATCCGCTGGCATTAAAAAGAGTCGAACTGGGTATTGTGACTTTCGGCCCGGTGTATGTGGAACAACCATTTACCAGCGCCGCTAACTTTTTCCCGCCCATCCTGTTTGCTCAGGGCGATACACCCATGGGCGCAGCCATTACCAAAGCCTTGAATATGGTTGAGGAACGTAAGCGGGAGTATCGTGCCAATGGTATCTCCTATTATCGTCCGTGGATTTTCCTGATCACCGATGGCGCGCCAACCGATGAGTGGCAGACTGCCGCCCACAAAGTGTTTCAGGGGGAAGACGCTAAGAAGTTTGCCTTTTTCACCATTGGTGTTCAGGGGGCTGATATGAAGACCCTGGCACAAATCAGCGTCCGCCAGCCTTTGACACTGCAAGGATTACAATTCCGCGAATTGTTTAGTTGGTTATCCAGTTCGCTACGTTCGGTTTCCCGTTCCACGCCGGGAACGGAAGTTGTACTGGAAGCACCGAAAGGTTGGACGTCAGTGTGAGCTGGCGCCTGGTTTATGCATCTGCCGTCGGAACGTCGCACATCAGCTCTGGCTTGCCTTGCCAGGATGCCTGCCAGATGCAGGTTGTCTGGCTAAAAGACCAGCAGCCATTACTGGTGGTGTTTCTTGCTGATGGCGCAGGTAGCGTGTCGCTGGGTGGTGAAGGCGCGATGCTTGCTGTCAATGAAGCGATGGCTTATATGTTGCAGAAAGTGCAGGGCGGGGAATTGGGGCTTAATGACGTCCTCGCCACGGATATTGTGCTGTCTATTCGTCAGCGACTTTTTGCCGAGGCTGAAGCCAAAGAATTAGCGGTTCGCGATTTTGCCTGCACGTTTCTGGGATTGATTTCATCGGCTAACGGCACCTTGATTATGCAGATTGGCGATGGTGGCGTGGTGGTGGATTTTGGTCACGGCCTGCAACTGCCGCTCATGCCGATGGTGGGTGAATATGCCAATATGACGCACTTCGTTACCGATGAAGATGCCGTTTCCAGACTGGAAACTTACACCTGCACTGAACGGGCGGTAAAAGTGGCAACATTTACGGATGGCATTCAACGGCTGGCATTAAATATGCTGGATAACGTGCCCCATGGGCCTTTCTTTGCGCCATTTTTCAATGGACTCAAATCAGCTACGCCTGAACAATACGATTTACTGCCAGATTTATTGAAGCAATTTTTGTTCAGTGAGGCAGTAAATGAACGCACGAACGATGATAAAACGCTGGCGCTGGCTATTTGGTTACCATGAAATCAACCTTGTATACCGCTACTGGCGAGTGCGTTACGCCAGACCGTGAACTGGGCAAAGGTGGCGAAGGTGCGGTTTATGATATTGAGGAGTTTGTCGATAGCGTCGCCAAGATTTATCACACGCCGCCACCCGCCTTAAAACAGGACAAACTTGCCTTTATGGCGGCGACAGTTGATGCGCAGTTGCTGAATTATGTCGCCTGGCCGCAGGCAACGCTTCACGCCGGGCGCGGCGGAAAAACCATCGGTTTTATGATGCCAAAGGTTTCAGGTAAAGAACCGATTCATATGATCTATAGCCCGGCACATCGTCGCCAGAGTTACCCTCATTGTGCGTGGGATTTTCTACTCTATGTTGCGCGTAATATAGCTTCATCTTTTACTACGATTCACGAGCACGGGCATGTCGTGGGTGACGTAAACCAGAATAGCTTTATGGTAGGCCGCGATAGCAAAGTTGTATTGATCGACAGTGATTCCTTTCAGATTAACGCCAATGGCACGCTGCATTTATGCGAAGTCGGCGTGTCGCATTTTACGCCGCCAGAACTGCAAAGCTTGCCGTCATTTGTTGGCTTTGAACGCACAGTGAATCACGATAATTTTGGCCTTGCGTTGCTGATTTTTCACGTCTTATTTGGTGGGCGTCATCCTTATTCCGGTGTGCCGCTTATACCTGAAGCGGGTAATGCGCTGGAGACGGATATTGCCCATTTCCGTTATGCCTACGCGTCGGGCAGTCAGCAACGAGGATTAAAACCGCCGCCACGATCTATTCCGTTATCGATTCTACCAACCCATATTGAAGCGCTGTTTCAGCAGGCGTTCACCGAAAGTGGCGTGGCAACCGCGCGTCCGACGGCAAAAACATGGGTAGCGGCACTTGATTCTCTACGCCAACAGTTAAAGAAATGTACCGTTTCAGCAATGCATATTTACCCGGATCATTTAACTGACTGCCCGTGGTGTGCGCTCGATAATCAAGGCGTTATCTATTTTATTGATCCCGGTGAAGAGGTCATTACCACCGGCGGAAATTTTGTGCTGGCGAAAGTCTGGGCGATGGTAATGGCGTCAGTGCCACCGCCAGCATTACAGTTACCATTACCGGGACATTTCCAACTTACTGGCAGGCTGCTTCCTGTTGGGGTACTAAGGAGTAAATACATCATTCTGATTGAGATCGCGTTGTCAGCGTTATCGCTGTTACTTTGCGGTCTTCAGGCGGAACCGCGCTATATCGTTTTGGTTCCCGTGCTGGCGGCTATCTGGATTATTGGCAGTCTGGCAAGCAAAGCGTACAAAGCAGAAGTCCAACGACGCCGTGAGGCGTTTAATAGCGCAAAAATGGACTATGACCATTTAGTTAACCAGATCCAGCAGGCAGGTGGGCTGGAAGGTTTTATCGCTAAACGGACGATGCTCGAAAAAATGAAGAGCGAGCTTCTCGGTCTGCCGGAAGAAGAAACGCAAGCGTTGGCAGCACTCCATGACACAGCACGGGAACGCCAGAAGCACAAATTCCTCGAAGGATTTTTTATTGATACCGCGTCGATTCCAGGCGTTGGCACGGCTCGTAAAGCGGCGTTACGTTCCTTTGGTATTGAAACGGCGGCGGATGTTACCCGACGCGGCGTTAAGCAAGTGAAAGGGTTTGGCGACCATCTGACCCAGGCTGTCATTGACTGGAAAGCGAGCTGCGAACGCCGATTTGTGTTCAGGCCGAATGAAGCGGTAACGCCAGCAGACAGGCAGGCGGTAATGGCGAAAATTGCCGCCAAACGACATCGACTGGAATCGGCGTTGACTGTCGGCGCGACAGAATTGCAGCGTTTCCGTCTTCATGCTTCTGCACGGACTATGCCGTTGCTGGAACCGTTACGTCAGGCGGCGGAGAAACTGGCTCAGGTGCAGGCAGATTTAAGCCGTTGCTGAGCCATCCTTCATTTAACGAAATACCACTTCCGCCCAGCGTGCCAGTCCGGCGGTGACGGAGCCAAAGTCATCGCCGCCAGCAATCGGAATCCCCGGCAACTGTTCCGCCAGTGCCTTTTTAATCAGCGGCGAGCGGGCGCTACCACCAGTCAGATAGATGACGTCCGGTTTTTCCTGGGCGTTATCCAGCGCCAGTTGCACCTGTTCCAGAATCCGCGTCAACGGCTGGTTGAGGGCGCTCTCCAACCCTTGCTGGCTAATCAGCGTAGCCAGTTCGTCGCGGATAAATGGCAGCGACGCGCGAGTTTCAACTTCACTGGAAAGCGCAATTTTGCTCTCTTCTGCGCAGCGTACCAGGCGATAACTTAAACGTTGCCGCCAGACTTTCTGCAACAGGGCAACTTTTTCCGGTTCGCGGGCATCTCGTACTAAATCATTAAGCAGACGACCATTGGCGCTACTGTAGAAATCGCTTTGCGCAGGTACGTCGTTGATGGCGACCGCATTCCACCACGGCAGAATCGGCAGGGCGATACCTTTTTCTGTATCGCCACCCATGCCCAGCAGTGGCATCAGGTGTTTAAACGCCAGTGCGATATCCAGATCGTTACCGCCAATACGGCAGCCACTGTGACCAAGCAGACTGGCTTCACGATCCAGGCGCGAACGCCACTGGGGGCCCATAAGCAACAATGAACAGTCAGTCGTACCGCCACCGATATCCACCACCAGTACACGTTTTTCTTCCTGCAAGGTCGCTTCGTAATCCAGCCCGGCCGCCACCGGTTCGTACTGGAATACCACATCCTTGAACCCGGCACGCTTCGCCGCACGTTCGAGGATCCCCTGCGCCTGGGCGTTAGCTTCATCGCCACCCAGCCCCTGGAAGTTAATCGGACGGCCAATCACCGCTTGGGTAATCGCTTCAGGTAACTGCGCTTGTGCCTGTTGGCGAATGTGTAACATCATTGCGCAGACCAGATCTTCAAACAGCGCCACCTGCTGCGGTTTTAAACCGCTGGCTCCGAGGAACGATTTCGGTGATTTCACAAACCACACTTCTTCCGGATCATCAATGTACTGCGCCAGTGAGGAAAGACCGAACTGCACGCTTTTCGCCGTAACATCGATATCTTCTTCGCGGTTGTAACGAATCGCCCGACGCAGCAGCGCCTGCGTTTCATCGTCGTTTGCCGGAACATCATGATGGCGGTACAGCCATTCGCTTACAGCTTCACGCGTTGGTGCGCAAAGCATTGAAGGCAGCAGCGAGCTGTCATTTTCCATTTTCAGCAACTGTGGTTTACCGTCACGCATCACCGCTACTGAACAGTTTGCTGTACCGTAATCAAAACCAATAAACACGAAATAATCCCCATGCCGGTGAAGAAGGGGCGTGACTTTAGCGAAATGTTGTCGCCGCGACAACCGGAATATGAAAGCAAAGCGCTGCGTCTGAATAACGTTTATGCTGAAAGCGGATAAAAAAGGAGATGCGATGTATACCCTGAACTGGCAACCGCCGTATGACTGGTCGTGGATGTTGGGATTTCTTGCCACTCGTGCGGTGAGCGGTGTGGAAACGGTCGCTGACAATTATTATGCCCGCAGTCTGGCAGTGGGCGAACATCGGGGCATGATAACGGTGGTTCCTGATGTCGAAAATAATACGTTGCAAGTGAACTTAAGTTCGGGATTAGAACCGGTGGCGACCGAGTGCCTGGCGAAAATAAGCCGCCTGTTTGATCTGCAATGTAATCCGCAGATTGTTAATGGGGCGTTAGGTGAGTTAGGCGCGGCGCGGCCGGGATTGCGTTTACCTGGCTGTGTTGATGCTTTTGAACAGGGCGTGCGCGCCATTTTAGGCCAACTGGTGAGCGTGGCGATGGCGGCGAAATTGACCGCCAAAGTGGTGCAGCTTTATGGCGAACGTCTGGATGATTTCCCGGATTATATCTGCTTTCCCACGCCTCAACGGCTGGCAGCAGCCGATTCGCAGGCGCTAAAAGCGTTGGGGATGCCGCTGAAACGTGCAGAGGCGTTGATCCATCTGGCAAATGCGGTACTGGATGGCTCCTTACCGATAACAATGCCCGGTGATGTTGAGCAGGCGATGAAAACGCTGCAAACCTTTCCTGGAATCGGGCGCTGGACGGCGAATTATTTCGCCTTGCGCGGCTGGCAAGCGAAAGATGTTTTTCTACCGGATGATTATTTAATTAAACAGCGATTTCCGGGAATGACACCGGCACAAATCCGCCGTTATGCCGAACGCTGGAAACCCTGGCGTTCTTATGCGCTGTTGCATATCTGGTATACGGAAGGCTGGCAACCAGATGAAGCATGATGCTGGTCGCCGGGCGGCCGACGAAATGGATGAATTGTAGACGCATCAGGCGATGGGGGCGGCAAAATACTCAGTTAATTGCGAAATAACTGCTATTAACCAGCAAATCCAGCGGTTGGGCATCGGCAATCACCTCGCCATAAATCAGATCGACGCCGATGCCAGAAAGCGTATCCATTACCAGCGGCAGCGTTACTGGCCCGGCGATGGTTTTCAATCCCAGCCGCCGGGCGTGACCCTGAATGATCGAAATCAGCATTTCATCCATCAAATTGCCTTGTACGCTGGCGCATAACTCGTCGTCGAGTAGCAGATAATCTGCCATATTCGCGTTCAGTGCGTTGAAGATTTGCAGGTCGCGTCCCACCTGACTGAGCACGATCCGGCAGCCCGCCAGCCGCAGTTTGTGCATATTTTCTGCGTGGTCGAAAATGGTTTCTGCCGGAATAATCAGATGTAATAACCGTGGTTGTAGTGGGCTATTTTCCAGTTGTTCAAGCAGTTCATCCACCAGCGTGGTGTTGCTTAAACCGGTAACGGAAAGGGGAAGGGCGATGCTTAAGCCTTTACTGGCAACTGCGTTTGCTGCCTGTTGGAAAAATTCATGCAATACCCGGCGATCAAGGGCGAGATTGAGCATCGGATCACTGAAGCTACGGCGAAATGTCAGTTCGTTAATAACCTCGCCGTTACGACTCCAGAGCTTAAGCGAAATCAGCCACAGATTACGCGTTTCCGGAATTCGCGGAGAAGCGACGCCGTGGGCGATCAGCAGCAGATGATTCTCTTTAATCATCATCCACGGATCATCGGGTGACATCGCTGCCTGTGCGCTATGTGCGGTAACTTGCTGTGGTTCGTAAACCGTCACCTGGCCGCGGCCCGCATTTTTTGAAGCATAACAGGCGATATCGGCCTGCGACATCACATCTGCCGCCTGATGATTGCTGTCATCGATCAGTGTAATTCCTGCGCTGGCTCCAACCCGATGCACACGGCCTTCCCACATAAAGTGGTAGTCATTAATCGTGCTGATAATGCGTGTCGCGATAAAGCGGGCACTTTCAACATTACAGTCAGGTAGTAAAAGACCAAATTCATCACCGCCGAGCCGCGCCAGCACGTCACTGGAGCGCAACAGGTTTAACATCAGCGATGCCAGTTCTCGCAGCAGGGCATCACCTGCCGCGTGCCCGGCGCTGTCATTTACGGCTTTAAAGCGATCAAGATCGATAAACACCAGAGCATGTCGTTGATGCGTACTGCTTACCGTCTGCAAAAGTATCCGCAACTGCTTCTCAAAACTGGCACGGTTGGCGAGATGCGTCAGGGTATCATGGGAGGCGCTGTAGCTAAGCTGGCGCAGCATTTTGCGTGATTCGGTGACGTCCTGAATTACCAGCACCGAACCAATATTGCTGCCATCAAGGGTACTTAGCGGCGTAATGCTGTAATGGACGTCGTAGCTGCCGCCGCTACGGCAGTGGAGAACGACATCTTGTTCGATAGCGGAACGCGACGTGTCGGCACTGTAAATGTTCTCCATTAAGGGACCATTATCACCAAATGTAATTTGCAACACCGTGAGTAGCGGAACACCCAACGCCTCTTCTTGCGTCCAGCCGCTCATCTTCTCGGCAACCGGATTCATAAAGGTGATTTTCATCGCCATATCAATACAGACCACGGCTTCACCGATGGAATCCAGCGTAATGTGCAGGCGCTCTTTTTCCTGAAACAGCGCCTCATTGAGCTGTTTCACTTCGGTCATATCAATATTAATGCCGAGCAGGCGCTCGACTTCGCCCTCTTTATTCAGCACACGATTGGCGAGGGCGCGAATATGGCGGATGCCATCTTTTACGGTAATGCGAAATTCCAGTTTAAAAGGCAAACGAGCCTGCAATGAATCGCGAATCACTTTCTCGGCGTGCCCGCGATCTTCTGGCAGCACACAGTCGTACCACACCTGCCAGTTCGGTTTGACATGTGACGGAATTTCATACAGCTCGAACATCCGCTTATCCCAACTGAAGATGTTAGGCTTCAGCTCCCACTCCCAGATGCCAATGCCACCGGCTTCGTTAGCCAGTGTTATCCGTTCCATCAGACGTTTGTTGATCTGTTCGGTGCGTTTGAGATCGTTTATGTCTTCAATCTGGGCAATAAAATAGAGTGGTGTGCCATCGGTGTGGCGTACCAGTGAGACGGCAAGCAACGCCCAGACAACGTCGCCATTACGGTTGTAGTAGCGTTTTTCCATTGAATAGGTGTTTATTTCACCGCTGATCAACTTCTCAACGTGTTGCAGATCTTTATTGAGATCTTCCGGCCAGGTAAGTTGTTGAAAGGTAATGGCACGCAGCTCTTCCTGGCTGTAACCAAGAAACTGGCATAGCGACTTGTTGGATTGCAGCCATTGCCCTTCGATACCCACTAACACCATGCCGATGGCGGAATACTCCATCGCATTCCGAAAGCGGGTTTCGCTTTCGGAAATATGCTTGCGTTCAGCGCGAAAGGCATACATCACCATGGTCATGATATTGGCGGGCAGCAGGATCAGCAAAAATGGCAGCCACGGCATATGGCTCATCAGGTAGGTTCGCGGCGTGGCGAGTAAAGCCGGATCGGCTGCCAACATCAGCGACACCATCATCACCGTGGCAAGAAAAATCAAAAAGGCTTCCATCCGTGGCAAACGCACGGCGCTCCACATCAGCAGCACAATAATGAAAGTAAAAGGCCACGGCAGATACCGCATCGAGAGCCAGCTTAACGCCAGCGTGATGGATAACGTTAACAGCGTCTCAAACAGCAACCGCGGGTCGCGATGGCGCAATAGATAGTGTGGCTTAAACAACAATCCCAGCGGGACTAGCGCCAGTGCGCCGATTGATTCGGAAAGCACCCAGATCAGAAATGCTTTAAGTGGATCGTCGTCTGGAACCAGCAAGACAACCAGCACGCCGCCCAATACAGGTGGCACGATAGCGCTGCCAAATGCCAGACGTAGCCAGTCAGCCAGATTTTGTAGTGGGTTATACCACGGTAATAATTTACGCAGCAGCATTGCGCCCACGACGGCCTCAATAATGTTGATGGTCGTCCAGGTCATATTGAGCGAACTGGTAGAAAAAAGCAGTACAGATGCGGCGACATTTCCCAGCGAGCAGGCCAATGCGATTCCCGGCCACATCCGCCCGGCATGGCGGTAAAACGCCACCATCATAATGGACGTCGGAAACCACAGCGGCGCAAGCTGGCTACCAAACTGCGAAAGTTCAAGTGAAAAGAGGGTAAAGATAAACGAGACTAAACCTAAACTGACGAGGTGAAGCAGTGGATGAGGCAGGGTAATTAAAACACGTTGTGATCGTTTACTCATTACCGCTCTATCCATATGGCCAAGTCGCCAGCATTAGTATCTGTGTTTATGCTAGTACAAAAGTTTTACATTTTATATGCGGTTTGTTCATAAAGTGACGTAATTGGCGGCAATTTGCACAACCGGACATAACATTTTTCACATTGCGTTAAAAGTAAACAATTAAATTTGCGTCAGGGAATGGATCGTCAACAATTAACTCTAAATGTGCGGCAACGCTATTCGACTGGTATCAGGCGGATGAAATCCCTATAATTGCCGCGTTTGGTGCTTCGGCCCCCCCTTCCTAACATCCAGGTTAATCAGGTCGCTAAATTTATGACTGATCAGTCTCATCAGTGCGTCATTATCGGTATCGCTGGCGCATCGGCTTCCGGCAAGAGTCTCATTGCCAGTACCCTTTATCGTGAATTACGTGAACAAGTGGGTGATGAACACATCGGCGTTATTCCGGAAGACTGCTACTACAAAGATCAAAGCCATCTGTCGATGGAAGAACGCGTTAAGACCAACTACGACCATCCGAGTGCGATGGATCACAGTCTGCTGCTTGAGCATTTACAAGCGCTGAAACGTGGTTCGGCTATTGACCTGCCGGTTTACAGCTATGTTGAACATACGCGTATGAAAGAAACGGTGAAGGTTGAACCGAAGAAAGTCATCATTCTCGAAGGCATTTTGCTGCTGACGGATGCGCGTTTACGTGACGAACTCAACTTCTCCATTTTTGTTGATACCCCGCTGGATATCTGCCTGATGCGCCGCATCAAGCGCGATGTTAACGAGCGCGGGCGTTCGATGGATTCGGTGATGGCGCAATATCAAAAAACCGTGCGCCCAATGTTCCTGCAATTCATTGAACCTTCCAAACAATATGCCGACATTATCGTGCCGCGCGGCGGTAAAAACCGCATCGCGATCGATATATTGAAAGCGAAAATAAGTCAGTTCTTTGAATAAGCCTGGTAAATTGTGTACCGTTCAGTGATAACCTGGTATGCCCTTGACGTAAAAGGCGTTAAGGGAGTGATGCGCGAAAGGAGAAAATGCCATGCGTCTGTGTGACCGAGATATTGAAGCCTGGCTTGATGAAGGCCGTTTGTCGATCAACCCACGTCCGCCGGTGGAGCGTATTAATGGCGCGACGGTGGATGTGCGCCTGGGCAATAAATTTCGTACCTTCCGGGGCCACACGGCAGCGTTTATCGATCTGAGCGGTCCTAAAGACGAAGTGAGCGCGGCCCTTGATCGCGTGATGAGCGATGAGATCGTGCTCGATGAAAACGAGGCGTTTTTTCTTCATCCAGGTGAGCTGGCGCTGGCGGTGACGCTGGAGTCGGTAACCTTGCCTGCTGATTTGGTGGGCTGGCTGGACGGGCGTTCTTCACTGGCGCGTTTAGGGCTGATGGTGCACGTCACCGCACACCGTATCGATCCGGGCTGGTCTGGCTGCATTGTGCTGGAGTTTTACAACTCCGGTAAACTGCCGTTGGCGCTGCGCCCGGGGATGTTAATTGGCGCGCTGAGCTTTGAGCCGCTTTCCGGCCCGGCAGCGCGTCCATACAACCGCCGTGAAGATGCGAAATATCGCAACCAGCAGGGCGCGGTCGCCAGTCGAATCGATAAAGACTAATTCAGGCCCATTGAGGATTCCATGAGACGATTTCTGACGACGCTGATGATACTCCTGGTCGTGCTGGTGGCCGGGTTATCTGCGCTAGTGTTGCTGGTGAATCCGAATGATTTCCGCGACTATATGGTCAAGCAGGTTGCTGCGCGTAGCGGCTATCAATTGCAGTTGGACGGGCCACTGCGTTGGCACGTTTGGCCGCAACTTAGTATTCTCTCCGGGCGCATGTCCCTTACCGCCCAGGGTGCCAGCCAGCCGCTGGTACGAGCCGATAATATGCGCCTTGATGTGGCGCTTTTACCGCTACTGAGCCATCAACTGAGCGTTAAGCAGGTGATGCTGAAAGGCGCAGTCATTCAACTGACGCCGCAGACAGAAGCGGTGCGGAGTGAAGATGCCCCCGTTGCGCCGCGCGATAATACGTTGCCGGAGCTGTCAGAAGGTCGCGGCTGGTCGTTTGATATCTCCAGCCTGAAGGTAGCTGACAGTGTGCTGGTGTTCCAGCATGAAAATGACGAGCAGGTGACGATTCGCAATATCCGTCTGCAAATGGAGCAAGATCCCCAACATCGTGGCTCGTTTGAGTTCTCCGGGCGGGTTAATCGCGACCAGCGCGATCTCACGTTATCTCTCAAAGGCACGGTGGATGCCTCTGATTATCCGCAAGATTTAACGGCGGCTATTGAACAAATTAACTGGCAGTTGCAGGGCGCAGACTTGCCAAAACAAGGTATTCAGGGGCAGGGGAGTTTCCAGGCCCAGTGGCAAGAGCCACATAAACGTCTGTCATTTCATCAAATCAATTTAACCGCTAACGACAGTACGCTCAGTGGGCAAGCGCAGGTCACGCTGACAGAGAAGCCGGAATGGTTGTTAAGACTGCAATTCCCGCAGCTTAATCTCGATAACTTAATCCCGCTTAATGAAACAGTTAACGGTGAAATCGGTGCTGCGCAGCAGGGGCAGAATCAACCAACGTTACCACGTCCCGTTATTTCCTCGCGTATTGATGAGCCAGCCTACCAGGGGTTAAAAGGTTTTGCCGCCGATATATTGTTGCAGGCTGATAACGTGCGTTGGCGCGGAATGAATTTTACCGATGTCGCCACGCAAATGACCAACAAGTCGGGCTTGTTGGAGATTATCCAACTGCAAGGCAAACTCAACGGTGGGCAAGTTTCGCTGCCGGGCACGCTGGACTCGACGGTAAAAAATCCGCGGATATCCTTTCAACCCCGGCTGGAAAACGTTGAGATTGGCACTATTCTGAAGGCGTTTAACTATCCGATTTCGTTGACCGGCAAAATGTCGCTGGCCGGTGATTTCTCCGGTGCTGACATTGATGCGGAAGATTTCCGCCATAATTGGCAAGGGAAGGCGCATGTTGAAATGGCCGACACGCGCATGGAAGGGATGAACTTCCAGCAGATGATCCAGCAGGCGGTAGAACGTAACGGCGGTGATGTGAAGGCTGCTGAAAACTTCGATAATGTGACACGGCTTGACCGTTTTACGACGGATTTGACGCTAAATAATGGCGTCGTGACGTTAAACGACATGCAGGGTGAATCGCCAGTGCTGGCGCTGACAGGGGCTGGCACGTTGAATCTGGCAGAGCAAACCTGTGACACCCAGTTTGATATTCGTGTCGTTGGCGGCTGGAACGGAGAAAGCAAGCTGGTTGAATTCTTCAAAGAAACACCGGTTCCGCTGCGGGTTTATGGCAACTGGCAGCAACTCAATTACAGTCTGCAAGTGGATCAGTTGCTGCGTAAACAGTTACAGGACGAAGCCAAACGTCGCCTGAACGACTGGGCTGAGCGCAATAAAGACTCCCGCAATGGTAAAGATGTGAAGAAGTTGCTGGAGAAGATGTAAGTTTCCAGATGACATAATTTGTAGGCCTGATAAGACGCGTAAAGCGTCGCATCAGGCAATCACGTAGATTACTTTCAGCAAAGATGAATCATCAGTAAAAGTAAGGTATTTCAGCGAGGGTGTTGGTCCGGCTGTAAATCGCCGAATCGTTTCCTGTAGGCCGGGGCAGCCCACATGGATGTGGGCTGAGGGCGCGTTTTACAGGGATGTTACCTCGCGCCCGTACCCGATAGCCGAAAGGAATAAGATGAGGGGACCGCGCCAGCGGCGATTTACCGCCGGGAGCCCGGGTTGCCAGGGTGGTGGCGATTGAGCCACCCTGGCACGTTCACCGGCTTGAGCGTTCCAAAGTAGCGAGGAACATAAAGTGAACGGAACAGCCTTCAATGTCACATACTCTCCCGGTTGAATGAAACGCCTGATGCGACGCTTTACGCGTCTTATCAGGCCTACATGCCCTCACACCTCATACTCCAAATTATCTTCCTTATGCAGCGGAATAATCTGCACCTTCTGCACGCGATGGCTCTCCACCTGCAACGTTTTGAGCAAATAATCCCCTACCTGTACTTCTTCGCCAGGTTGTGGAATGCGCTGCAAATATTCCATCAGCAGCCCGGCAATGGTGTGATATTCACGCTTCTCGTCCAGCGGCAGCGGCACATATTGCACCAGATCTTCCAGCGGCATATGGCCATTCGCCGTCCAGGAGCCGTCGGCGTTTTTCTGAATATCATGACGGGCGTCGATCTCTTCCACTTCGTTCGGCAGGTTCCCGGCGATGGTTTCGGTGACGTCACTTAATGTCACAATCCCTTCCACTGAGCCAAACTCATCCACCACAAAAGCAAAGTGCGTGCGAGCGTTACGGAACTGCTCGAGGGCAGGTAACAATGGCAAGGTTTCCGGAAATACCAGCGGCTGGCGAATTAACACCCGCAGGTTGAGCGGTTCACCGCGCAGCGACTGTTGCAGCAGGTCGATAACGTGAACAACACCGAGCAAATCTTCGGCGTCGTCACCGTCGGTAACGACCAGACGCGTGTGCTGATTTCGCTCCAGTAACCGGCGGATCTCTTCTTCCGGGGCGTTGAGATCAATATGCTCAATATCGTGACGTGAGGTCATAATGCTGCTGACGGTACGCTGGTTCAGATTGAGTACCCGCTCGATCATCCGCCGCTCCTGCGGATTAAAGATTTGCTGATTATCATGATCCACCAGCATTGACGCGGTTTCGGCATCCAGTTCTGCATCTTCTTTTTGCCCGCTTAACAGGCGCATCACTGCTTCGGTTGTGCGCTGACGCAGCGTCTGATTGGCGGAAAGAAAACGGCGTCGGTTAAAGATGGCTAACTGGTTGAGCGCCTCGATCATCACTGAGAAACCAATAGCAGCGTACAAATACCCCTTCGGAATGGCGAATCCGAAACCTTCCGCGACCAGGCTAAAGCCAATCATCAACAGGAAACTTAAGCACAGTATAACGATGGTTGGGTGGCTATTAACGAACTGAGTTAACGGCTTGCTGGCCATCAGCATCAGACTGATAGCGATAACGACGGCGGCCATCATTACCAGTAAATGATCGACCATCCCAACGGCGGTAATCACCGAGTCGAGAGAGAAGATGGCGTCCAGCACGACTATCTGCGTCACCACGCCCCAGAACTTCGCTCCTTTGCGTTGTGTGGGGTTATTGCTATCTTTCCCTTCCAGCCGCTCGTTCAGCTCCATCGTAGCTTTGAACAGCAGGAAGAAACCACCGAACAGCATGATTAAGTCGCGGGCGCTAAAGGTAAACGAGCGGAAGCTAAACAGCGGTTGGGTCAGAGTGACCAGCCAGGAGATTGACGCCAGCAGTAACAGGCGCATTAACATTGCCAGCAGTAGTCCGGTAACTCGTGCGCGGTCGCGCTGCTTCGGCGGTAGTTTTTCTGCGAGGATGGCAATAAAGACCAGGTTATCAATACCGAGGACCAGTTCGATCACTATCAGCGTGATTAACCCGGCCCAGATAGACGGATCGGCAATCCATTCCATAGTAAGTGCAATACCTATTCGTTGTATGACAAATGTCACAATTCGATCATGGATAATGATGCGCCAAATTGCAATGCTCAGGCATGACTTATCAGATTTTTATTCACAATGAATCCGGTAATCAATCCCCTTTATTTTGTGTTGAAAATAACTCTCTTACCGCAAATATATTTAAGAAATATCGCATATGGAGGTGGTATATTAAATATTGTCAACATAAAGAAACTCCTAAAAGATACAAAAAATAGCCTTCATATAATTCTTAAAAATAGTCAATTACCGATTTGTTACCTTGCCTGCTATTCCTTTAGCTGTAACACTTCTTCCTGAATTATTGGAGAGCAAATATTTAATTACCATAATGCTATCTTATAGTCGGGGAAATAATTTCCGGAATAATGCTTTCACATAGACTGTTGCATGGTGAAAGGGTTGTAAAATTTGAACCAAATCAGTGTATTGGTAGCTAAAAAGCCAGGGGCGGTAGCGTGTCTGGATGCCTGAACGATGAGTCTGAATTATTCTGTCAATAGCCTGCGGATGAAATCAATTTTTTTAGGACTGATGCCAGTTAAATTTTTATTCAATTAACTGCAAGGTAAATGTGCATAGTGATATTGCGACGAATAATGCACAGGATAATGACTCTGCCAAAGTGATAAATAAACAATGATGAAATCCAAAATGAAATTGATGCCATTATTGGTGTCAGTAACCTTGATAAGCGGTTGCACAGTACTTCCGGGCAGCAATATGTCTACGATGGGTAAAGACGTCATCAAACAGCAGGACGCTGATTTCGATCTCGACAAAATGGTGAATGTTTATCCGCTTACCCCACGTCTGGTTGATCAATTACGCCCACGCCCCAACGTGGCGCGCCCTAATATGACGCTGGAAAGTGAGATTGCTAATTACCAGTATCGTGTTGGACCCGGCGATGTTCTTAACGTCACTGTCTGGGATCACCCTGAACTCACCACGCCTGCCGGTCAGTACCGCAGCTCCAGCGATGCCGGTAACTGGGTACAGCCTGACGGCACCATGTTCTATCCGTATATTGGCAAGGTTCACGTGGTGGGCAAAACTCTCGCTGAAATTCGCAGTGATATTACCCGCCGCTTAGCGACATACATCGCTGACCCGCAGGTGGACGTTAATATCGCCGCCTTCCGTTCGCAAAAAGCCTATATCTCCGGCCAGGTGAATAAATCCGGTCAGCAGGCCATTACCAACGTGCCGCTGACCATTCTCGATGCCATTAACGCCGCTGGTGGCCTGACCGACACCGCCGACTGGCGCAACGTCGTTCTGACACACAATGGCCGCGAAGAACGTATTTCTTTGCAGGCGCTGATGCAAAACGGCGATCTCAACCAGAACCGACTGCTTTATCCGGGCGATATTCTTTACGTGCCGCGTAATGACGATCTGAAAGTGTTCGTGATGGGCGAAGTGAAGAAACAGAGCACCCTGAAAATGGACTTTAGCGGCATGACCCTGACTGAAGCCCTGGGCAATGCCGAAGGTATTGATATGACCACCTCTAACGCCAGCGGCATCTTTGTCATTCGTCCACTGAAAGGCGAGGGCGGGCGCGGCGGCAAGATTGCCAACATCTACCAGTTGGATATGTCCGATGCCACTTCGCTGGTGATGGCGACGGAATTCCGCCTCCAGCCTTACGACGTGGTGTATGTCACCACCGCCCCGGTTTCCCGCTGGAACCGCCTGATCAATCAGTTGCTGCCAACTATTAGCGGTGTCCGTTACATGACGGATACAGCCAGCGACATTCATAACTGGTAATCGTCATGTTTAACAACATCTTAGTTGTCTGCGTCGGCAATATTTGCCGCTCCCCGACGGCGGAGCGCTTACTGCAACGTTATCACCCTGAGCTGAAAGTGGAGTCCGCTGGGCTCGGTGCGTTGGTAGGTAAAGGCGCTGATCCTACCGCCATCAGCGTCGCCGCAGAACATCAACTGTCTCTGGAAGGTCACTGCGCCCGGCAAATCAGCCGCCGCCTGTGTCGCAACTATGACCTGATTTTGACCATGGAAAAGCGCCATATCGCCCGTTTATGCGAGATAGCGCCGGAGATGCGCGGCAAAGTGATGCTGTTTGGTCACTGGGATAACGAATGTGAAATCCCCGACCCCTATCGCAAAAGTCGGGAAACGTTTGCAGCGGTGTACACATTACTTGAACGGTCTGCCCGCCAGTGGGCGCAGGCATTGAACGCAGAGCAGGTATAAGAATGACAGAAAAAGTAAAACAACATGCCGCTCCGGTAACGGGCAGTGATGAAATCGATATTGGTCGTCTGGTCGGCACCGTCATTGAAGCGCGCTGGTGGGTGCTTGGCATCACTGCCGTATTCGCCCTCTGTGCCGTGATTTACACCTTCTTCGCCACGCCGATTTACAGCGCCGATGCACTGGTTCAAATCGAACAAAGTGGCGGTAATTCGCTGGTGCAGGACATCGGTTCGGCGTTAGCCAACAAACCGCCAGCATCGGACGCCGAGATCCAGTTGATTCGATCGCGTCTGGTGCTCGGCAAAACGGTTGACGATCTCGACCTTGATATTGCGGTGAGCAAAAACACGTTCCCGATTTTCGGTGCGGGTTGGGATCGTCTGATGGGACGCCAGAACGAGACGGTGAAAGTGACCACCTTTAACCGTCCAAAAGAGATGGCGGATCAGGTATTTACGCTTAACGTTCTGGACAACAAAAACTACACCCTGATCAGTGATGGTGGCTTTAGCGCCCGTGGGCAAGCAGGCCAGATGCTGAAAAAAGAGGGCGTCGCGCTGATGGTCGAAGCCATTCACGCCAGTCCGGGCAGTGCGTTTACGGTTACGAAATACTCCACGCTCGGGATGATTAATCAACTGCAAAATAGCCTGACGGTAACGGAGAACGGCAAAGACGCTGGTGTACTTAGCCTGACTTATACCGGTGAAGATCGCGAACAGATCCGCGACATTCTTAACAGCATCGCCCGTAACTATCAGGAACAAAATATTGAACGTAAGTCGGCAGAAGCGTCGAAAAGCCTCGCCTTCCTCGCACAGCAGTTGCCGGAAGTGCGCAGCCGCCTTGACGTCGCTGAAAACAAACTGAATGCCTTCCGTCAGGATAAAGATTCCGTCGATTTACCGCTGGAAGCAAAAGCAGTGCTCGATTCGATGGTCAACATCGACGCACAGCTTAACGAACTGACCTTTAAAGAGGCGGAAATCTCCAAACTGTATACCAAAGTCCACCCGGCCTACCGTACCTTGCTGGAGAAACGTCAGGCACTGGAAGACGAAAAAGCCAAACTTAACGGCCGGGTGACGGCGATGCCGAAAACTCAGCAAGAGATTGTGCGCCTGACCCGCGATGTGGAATCTGGTCAACAGGTCTATATGCAACTGCTGAATAAAGAGCAGGAGCTGAAAATTACTGAAGCCAGTACCGTCGGTGATGTACGTATTGTTGACCCGGCAATCACCCAGCCTGGTGTACTGAAACCGAAGAAAGGGTTGATTATTCTTGGTGCGATTATCCTCGGCCTGATGCTCTCCATTGTTGGCGTGTTGCTGCGCTCACTGTTTAATCGCGGTATTGAAAGCCCGCAGGTGCTGGAAGAACATGGCATCAGCGTTTACGCCAGCATTCCACTGTCGGAATGGCAGAAAGCACGCGATAGTGTCAAAACGATTAAAGGTATTAAACGCTACAAACAGAGCCAGTTGTTGGCGGTGGGGAATCCAACCGATCTGGCGATTGAAGCCGTCCGCAGTCTGCGTACCAGCCTGCACTTCGCGATGATGCAGGCGCAAAATAATGTGCTGATGCTGACCGGGGTTAGCCCGTCAATTGGTAAAACCTTTGTCTGTGCCAACCTTGCCGCGGTGATCAGTCAGACCAATAAACGGGTGTTGTTGATCGACTGCGATATGCGCAAAGGCTATACCCACGAGTTACTCGGCACCAATAACGTCAATGGCCTGTCGGAGCTACTGATTGGCAAGGGTGATATTGCGGCCAGTGCCAAACCCACTTCGATTCCTAATTTTGACCTGATCCCGCGCGGTCAGGTGCCGCCGAATCCGTCTGAACTTCTGATGAGCGAACGCTTTGCCGAACTGGTGAGCTGGGCGAGTAAAAACTACGACCTGGTGTTGATTGATACGCCGCCGATTCTGGCGGTGACCGATGCGGCAATTGTCGGGCGTCATGCCGGAACCACCTTGATGGTGGCGCGTTATGCGGTCAACACCTTGAAAGAAGTGGAAACCAGCCTCAGCCGTTTTGAGCAGAACGGGATTACGGTGAAAGGGGTGATTCTGAACTCCATCTTCCGCCGCGCCAGTGCGTATCAGGATTATGGCTACTACGAATATGAATATAAGTCGGATGCAAAATAACGAGGTCGGTTTCCCGATACCTGCATTCGCACCGCCCCGTAGGCCGGATAAGGCGTTCACGCCGCATCCGGCAAGCAAACCAGCTCATAAGCCGGGAGAACAAACTATGAAAGAAAATCCGCTGATCTCAATCTATATGCCGACCTGGAACCGCCAACAACTGGCGATTCGGGCGATCAAATCGATTCTGCGCCAGGACTACAGCAACTGGGAGATGATCATCGTTGATGATTGCTCTACGTCCTGGGAACAGTTGCAACAATACGTCACAGCCCTCAATGACCCACGCATCACCTACATTCACAACGATATTAACAGTGGAGCCTGTGCGGTACGCAACCAGGCGATTATGCTGGCTCAAGGGGAATACATCACCGGGATCGATGACGATGACGAGTGGACACCCAACCGCCTGAGTGTCTTCCTCGCCCATAAACAGCAACTGGTCACTCACGCCTTTTTGTACGCTAACGACTACGTTTGCCAGGGCGAAGTCTATTCCCAACCGGCAAGCCTGCCGCTGTATCCCAAATCGCCGTATTCACGCCGCCTGTTCTACAAGCGCAACATCATCGGCAACCAGGTTTTTACCTGGGCGTGGCGTTTCAAAGAGTGCTTGTTCGATACCGAACTGAAAGCGGCACAGGATTACGACATCTTCCTGCGGATGGTGGTGGAGTATGGCGAACCGTGGAAAGTGGAAGAGGCGACGCAGATCCTGCATATCAATCACGGCGAAATGCAGATCACCTCGTCACCGAAAAAATTCTCCGGATACTTCCATTTTTACCGCAAGCACAAAGACAAATTCGACCGCGCCAGCAAAAAGTATCAACTGTTTACCCTCTATCAAATCCGCAATAAGCACATGACCTGGCGCACTTTGCTGACACTGTTGTCAGTGCGCAATGGTAAACGTCTGGCGGACGGGCTGCGGGGGCGCTAAGGATGCTGGAAGATCTGCGCGCCAATAGCTGGAGTCTCCGCCCGTGCTGCATGGTTCTCGCCTATCGCGTTGCCCATTTTTGCTCGGTGTGGCGCAAAAAGAACGTCCTCAACAATCTGTGGGCGGTTCCGCTGCTGGTGCTGTATCGCATTATCACTGAATGCTTTTTCGGTTATGAAATCCAGGCTGCCGCGACCATCGGACGTCGTTTTACCATCCATCACGGCTACGCGGTGGTGATCAATAAAAACGTGGTGGCGGGGGATGATTTCACCATTCGCCACGGTGTCACTATTGGCAATCGAGGAGCCGACAACATGGCGTGCCCCCAAATTGGCAACGGCGTCGAACTCGGTGCCAATGTCATTATTCTTGGCGATATCACCATTGGTCACAACGTGACTGTCGGCGCGGGCAGCGTGGTGCTCGATGCTGTCCCGGACAACGCGCTGGTGGTGGGAGAAAAAGCGCGAGTGAAGGTAATTAAATGAATATATTGCAATTTAATGTGCGGCTGGCGGAGGGCGGGGCGGCAGGCGTGGCGTTAGATCTCCACCAGCGCGCACTGCAACAGGGGCTGGCGTCACATTTTGTCTACGGCTACGGCAAGGGCGGCAAAGAGAGTGTCAGCCATCAAAACTATCCGCAGGTGATTAAACACACCCCACGCCTGACGGCGATGGCGAATATCGCACTGTTTCCACTGTTTAACCGCGACGTGTTCGGCAATTTTAATGCGTTATATCGCACCATTACCCGCACGCAGGGGCCAGTGGTGCTGCATTTTCATGTCCTGCACAGTTACTGGTTGAATCTCAACAACGTGGTGAGATTTTGCGAAAAAGTGAAAAACCACAAGCCAGATGTCACTCTGCTCTGGACGCTGCACGACCACTGGAGTGTCACCGGACGCTGCGCCTTTACCGACGGTTGTGAAGGCTGGAAAACGGGCTGTCAGAAATGCCCGACTCTAAATAACTATCCGCCGGTGAAGGTTGATCGCGCGCACCAGCGAGTTACAGGCAAACGCCAGTTGTTCCGTGAGATGCTGGCGCTGGGCTGTCAGTTTATTTCCCCCAGCCAGCATGTGGCTGACGCTTTCAATAGTCTGTACGGGCCTGGACGTTGCCGGATTATCAATAACGGGATTGACGTGGCAACCGAGGCAATTCTGGCGGAACTGCCACCGGTGCGCGAAACCCAGGGCAAGCCGAAAATCGCTGTGGTGGCGCATGACCTGCGTTATGACGGCAAAACTAACCAGCGACTGGTACGCGAAATGATGGCGCTGGACGATAAAATCGAACTTCATACCTTCGGTAAGTTCTCGCCGTTTAGCGCAGGCAACGTGGTCAATCACGGTTTTGAAACCGACAAACGTAAGCTGATGAGCGCGCTTAATCAAATGGATGCGCTGGTATTTAGCTCTCGCGTCGATAACTACCCGCTGATTTTGTGTGAAGCGTTATCCATCGGTGTGCCGGTGATTGCCACTCACAGCGACGCGGCGTGGGAAGTGCTGCAAAAGTCTGGCGGTAAAACCGTCAGCGAAGAAGAAGTGCTGCAACTGGTGCAGTTAAGTAAACCAGAAATCGCGCAGGCGATATTTGGCACCACACTTACCGGGTTCAGCCAGCGCAGTCGCACCGCCTACAGTGGACAACAGATGCTGGAGGAGTATGTCAAGTTCTATCAGGATCTGTAGCTACCTACTGTTGCCGCTGATTTACCTGCTGGTTAACGTCAAAATCGCCCAGCTTGGCGAAAGTTTTCCCATCACCATCGTCACCTTTTTGCCTGTCTTGTTGTTGCTGTTTTTAGAGCGCATCAGCGTTAAAAAATTGATGATAGCGTTAGGGATTGGTGCGGGACTCACGGCGTTTAACTACCTGTTTGGTCAGTCTTTGGATGCCAGCAAATACGTTACCTCGACGATGCTGTTTGTCTATATCGTGATCATTATTGGCATGGTGTGGAGCATTCGCTTTAAAACCATTTCGCCACACAACCACCGCAAGATATTACGCTTCTTTTATTTGGTGGTTGGGCTGGTGGTGGCGCTGGCGGCGGTGGAGATGGCGCAAATTATCCTTACTGGCGGCAGCAGTATTATGGAGTCGATTTCGAAATACCTGATTTACAGTAACAGCTATGTACTGAATTTCATTAAATTCGGTGGCAAGCGCACCACGGCACTTTATTTCGAACCAGCATTTTTCGCTCTGGCATTAATCTCAATTTGGCTCAGTATCAAACAGTTTGGTATCAAAACCCCTAAAACCGATGCTATGATTCTCGCAGGGATAATATTATCCGGATCGTTTTCAGGGGTTATGACCTTTATCCTGTTTTATTTGCTGGAGTGGGCATTTCAGTATCTGAATAAAGAGGCGATTAAGAAAAAATTACCGCTGGCATTGATTTCTTTGACTGTATTCCTGGTTGGTGTGGTCATTGCGTTTCCTTATATTTCCACCCGTCTGGGAGATTTAGGTACGGAAGGATCGTCATCGTATTATCGTATTGTTGGTCCGCTGGTGATGGTCGGTTATTCTTTGACCCATATTGACGGTGTGGTCAGATTTGGCTCACTTTATGAATATGTCGCATCATTCGGAATATTTAACGGTGCGGATGTCGGAAAAACCATAGACAATGGTTTATATCTGCTGATTATTTATTTTTCCTGGTTCGCGGTGTTTTTATCGCTGTGGTACATGGGGAAAGTGATAAAAATGATGCTCAACGCTTTTGGTGATAACCGCAATTTTCGCGTGCAATTATATCTTTTTACTCCGGTGTCGCTGTTTTTTACCGGTTCAATATTTAGCCCGGAATATGCATTTTTAATCGTCTGTCCGTTTATTTTGCGAAAAGCGTTAAATATACACCCTAAATAATTCGAGTTGCAGGAAGTTGGTGACACAGCGAATCCCAGGAGCGTACACGAGTACGTGACTGGGGGGAGCGAGGAAAACCAACGCACATGCAGCTTGAAGTATGACGGGTATTACGAGGTAAGAACATGTTGCTTAGCATAATCACCGTCGCGTTTCGTAATCTCGAAGGGATAGTTAAAACACACGCCTCCCTGACGCATCTGGCGCAGGCGGAGGATATCAGCTTCGAATGGATTGTTGTCGATGGCGGTTCGAACGACGGCAGCCGTGAGTATCTGGAAAATCTCAATGGTGTTCATAACTTACGCTTTGTCAGTGAGCCAGATAACGGCATCTACGACGCCATGAACAAAGGCATTGCGATGGCGCAAGGCAAATTTGCTTTGTTTCTTAACTCGGGCGATATCTTTCATCCGAATGCCGCGAATTTTGTGCGTAAGTTAAAAACACAACAAGATAACGTGATGGTCACTGGCGATGCGCTGCTGGATTTTGGCGATGGCCATAAAATTAAACGTAGCGCCAAACCTGGCTGGTATATTTATCACAGTCTGCCCGCCAGTCATCAGGCGATATTTTTCCCGGTTTCTGGTCTGAAAAAATGGCGCTATGATCTGGAATATAAAGTTTCTTCCGATTACGCGCTGGCGGCCAAAATGTATAAGGCCGGTTATGCATTTAAAAAACTCAATGGCCTGGTGTCTGAATTTTCCATGGGCGGAATTTCTACCACCAATAATATGGAATTGTGTGCAGACGCCAAAAAAGTACAACGACAAATATTACATGTGCCTGGCTTTTGGGCTGAATTATCCTGGCATTTACGCCAACGTACTACCTCAAAGACGAAAGCCTTATATAACAAAAGCTGAATATAAGGGAAAACGATGCAGGATTTAAGTGGGTTCTCGGTGCCGAAAGGGTTCCGGGGCGGCAACGCGATTAAAGTGCAATTATGGTGGGCGGTACAGGCAACATTATTTGCCTGGTCACCGCAAGTATTGTATCGCTGGCGGGCATTTTTGTTACGTTTATTCGGCGCAAAAATAGGAAAAAACGTAGTTATTCGCCCGTCAGTAAAAATTACTTATCCGTGGAAATTAACTTTAGGTGATTACGCGTGGATCGGTGATGAGGTTAATTTATATACCCTTGGCGAAATTACCATTGGCGCTCATTCGGTAATTTCACAAAAAAGTTATTTGTGTACCGGCAGTCATGATCATGCAAGTGACTATTTCACTATTAACGCCTTGCCAATTGTGATTGGCGAGAAATGCTGGCTGGCGACGGATGTTTTTGTCGCGCCCGGCGTCACTATTGCCGACGGCACCGTCGTAGGTGCGCGAAGCAGTGTTTTTAAATCGCTTCCGGCAAATGTGGTTTGCCGGGGGAACCCCGCAGTGGTGATACGCAAACGCGTTGAAACTGAATAAATTCAAAAAATACAGAGGAATAAGACATGTCAAAAGTCGCTCTCATCACCGGCGTAACCGGACAAGATGGTTCTTACCTGGCAGAACTGCTGCTGGAGAAAGGTTACGAGGTGCATGGTATTAAGCGCCGCGCATCGTCATTCAATACCGAGCGCGTGGATCATATTTATCAGGATCCACACACCTGCAACCCGAAATTCCATCTGCATTATGGCGACCTGAGTGATACCTCCAACCTGACGCGCATTTTGCGTGAAGTACAGCCGGACGAAGTGTACAACCTGGGCGCGATGAGCCACGTTGCGGTTTCTTTTGAATCACCGGAATATACCGCAGACGTTGACGCGATGGGCACGCTGCGTCTGTTGGAGGCGATCCGCTTCCTCGGTCTGGAAAAGAAAACCCGTTTCTATCAGGCTTCCACCTCTGAACTGTACGGTCTGGTGCAGGAAATTCCACAGAAAGAGACTACGCCGTTCTACCCGCGCTCTCCGTATGCGGTCGCCAAACTGTACGCCTACTGGATAACCGTCAACTACCGCGAATCCTATGGCATGTACGCCTGCAACGGCATTCTGTTTAATCATGAATCGCCGCGCCGTGGCGAAACCTTCGTCACCCGCAAAATTACCCGCGCAATCGCCAACATCGCTCAGGGGCTGGAGTCCTGCCTGTACCTCGGCAATATGGATTCCCTGCGTGACTGGGGTCATGCCAAAGATTACGTAAAAATGCAGTGGATGATGCTGCAACAGGAACAGCCAGAAGATTTCGTTATCGCGACCGGCGTTCAGTACTCCGTGCGCCAGTTTGTGGAAATGGCGGCGGCACAACTGGGTATCAAACTGCGCTTTGAAGGCACGGGCGTTGAAGAGAAGGGCATAGTGGTTTCCGTCACCGGGCATGACGCACCAGGCGTAAAACCGGGTGATGTAATTATCGCCGTTGACCCACGTTACTTCCGTCCGGCTGAAGTTGAAACGCTGCTCGGTGATCCGACCAAAGCGCACGAAAAACTGGGCTGGAAACCGGAAATCACCCTCAAAGAGATGGTCTCTGAAATGGTGGCTAACGACCTTGAGGCAGCGAAAAAACACTCTCTGCTGAAATCTCACGGCTACGACGTGGCGATCGCGCTGGAGTCTTAAGCATGAGTAAACAACGTATTTTTATCGCTGGCCATCGCGGGATGGTCGGTTCCGCCATCAAGCGCCAGCTCGAACAGCGCGGCGATGTGGAACTGGTATTGCGTACCCGCGACGAACTGAACCTGCTGGACAGCCGCGCGGTGGATGATTTCTTTGCCAGTGAGCGCATTGACCAGGTGTATCTGGCGGCGGCGAAAGTGGGCGGCATTGTTGCCAACAATACTTATCCGGCGGATTTCATCTACCAGAACATGATGATTGAGAGCAACATCATTCACGCCGCGCATCAGAACGACGTGAACAAACTGCTCTTTCTCGGTTCGTCCTGCATCTACCCAAAACTGGCAAAACAGCCGATGGCAGAAAGCGAGTTGTTACAGGGGACGCTGGAGCCGACCAATGAGCCCTACGCGATTGCCAAAATCGCCGGGATCAAACTGTGCGAATCATACAACCGCCAATATGGACGCGATTACCGCTCGGTCATGCCGACCAACCTGTACGGGCCACATGACAACTTCCACCCGAGTCACTCGCACGTGATCCCTGCATTGCTGCGCCGCTTCCACGAGGCGACAGCACAGAATGCGCCGGACGTGGTGGTGTGGGGCAGCGGCACACCGATGCGCGAATTTCTGCATGTCGATGATATGGCGGCGGCGAGCATTCATGTGATGGAGCTGGCGCACGAAGTCTGGTTGGAGAACACCCAGCCGATGCTGTCGCACATTAATGTCGGCACCGGCGTTGACTGCACCATCCGCGAGCTGGCGCAAACTATCGCTAAAGTGGTGGGCTACAAAGGTCGGGTAGTTTTCGACGCCAGCAAACCGGACGGCACGCCGCGCAAACTGTTGGATGTGACACGCCTGCATCAACTTGGCTGGTATCACGAAATCTCACTGGAGGCGGGGCTTGCCAGCACCTACCAGTGGTTTCTTGAGAATCAAGAGCGTTTTCGGGGGTAATGATGTTTTTACGTCAGGAAGACTTTGCCACAGTAGTGCGCTCGACCCCGCTTGTCTCTCTCGACTTTATTGTCGAGAACAGCCGCGGCGAGTTCCTGCTTGGCAAAAGAACCAACCGCCCGGCGCAGGGTTACTGGTTTGTGCCGGGAGGGCGCGTGCAGAAAGATGAAACGCTGGAAGCCGCATTTGAGCGGCTGACGCTGGCGGAACTGGGGCTGCGACTGCCGATGAAAGCAGGCCAGTTTTACGGCGTCTGGCAGCATTTTTATGACGATAACTTCTCCGGTACAGATTTCACCACCCACTATGTGGTGCTCGGTTTTCGCTTCAGGGTAGCGGAAGAAGAGCTGTTGCTGCCGGACGAACAGCATGACGATTACCGCTGGTTGACGGCGGACGCGCTGCTGGCCAGTGACGATGTTCATGCGAACAGCCGCGCCTATTTTCTCGCTGAGAAGCGTGCCGGAGTGCCTGGCTTATGAAAATTCTGGTCTACGGCATTAACTACTCGCCAGAGCTAACCGGTATCGGCAAATACACTGGCGAGATGGTGGAATGGCTGGCAGCACAAGGTCATGAAGTGCGGGTCATTACCGCGCCGCCTTACTATCCGCAGTGGCAGGTGGGCGAGAACTATTCCGCCTGGCGGTACAAACGGGAAGAGGGCGCAGCCACGGTGTGGCGCTGCCCGCTGTATGTGCCAGAACAGCCCAGTACCCTGAAACGCCTTTTGCATCTTGGCAGTTTTGCCGTCAGCAGTTTCTTCCCGCTGATGGCGCAACGCCGCTGGAGGCCGGATCGCATTATCGGCGTGGTGCCAACGCTGTTTTGCACGCCAGGAATGCGCCTGCTGGCAAAACTCTCTGGCGCGCGTACCGTGCTGCATATTCAGGATTACGAAGTGGACGCCATGCTGGGGCTGGGTCTTGCCGGAAAAGGCAACGGCGGCAAAGTGGCCCGCCTGGCAACAGCGTTCGAACGTAGCGGGCTGCACAACGTTGATAATGTCTCCACGATTTCACGCTCGATGATGAATAAAGCCATCGAAAAAGGCGTGGCGGCGGAAAAAGTCATCTTCTTCCCCAACTGGTCGGAAATCGCCCGTTTTCAGCACGTTGCACAGGCCGATGTCGACGCCCTTCGTAACCAGCTTGGTCTGCCGGATAACAAAAAAATCATTCTTTACTCCGGCAATATTGGCGAAAAGCAGGGGCTGGAAAACGTTATTGACGCCGCCGATCGCCTGCGCGATGAACCGTTGATTTTTGCCATTGTCGGGCAGGGCGGCGGCAAAGCGCGGCTGGAAAAAATGGCGCAGCAGCGTGGACTGCGCAACATGCAATTTTTCCCGCTGCAATCGTATAAAGCCTTGCCCGCGCTGCTGAAGATGGGCGATTGCCATCTGGTAGTGCAAAAACGCGGCGCGGCAGATGCCGTATTGCCGTCGAAACTGACCAATATTCTGGCGGCAGGCGGTAACGCGGTGATTACCGCAGAAGCCCACACAGAACTGGGGCAGCTTTGCGCCACCTTTCCAGGTATTGCAGTTTGCGTAGAACCGGAATCGGTAGAGGCGCTGGTGGCGGGGATCCGCCAGGCGCTCCTGCTGCCCAGACACAACACGGTGGCACGTGAATATGCCGAACGCACGCTCGATAAAGAGAACGTGTTACGTCAATTTATAAATGATATTCGGGGATAATTATGGCGCAGTCGAAACTCTATCCTGTGGTGATGGCAGGTGGCTCCGGTAGCCGCTTATGGCCGCTTTCCCGCGTACTTTACCCCAAGCAGTTTTTATGCCTGAAAGGTGATCTCACCATGCTGCAAACCACCATCTGCCGCCTGAATGGCGTGGAGTGCGAAAGCCCGGTGGTGATTTGCAATGAACAACATCGTTTTATTGTCGCGGAGCAATTGCGTCAACTAAACAAACTCACCGAGAACATTATTCTCGAACCGGTAGGGCGCAACACCGCACCTGCCATTGCGCTGGCGGCACTGGCGACAAAACGCCATAGCCCCGAGAGCGACCCGTTAATGCTGGTGCTGGCGGCGGATCATGTGATTGCCGATGAGGACGCTTTTCGCAGCGCCGTGCGTAATGCCATGCCGTATGCCGAAGCGGGCAAGCTGGTGACCTTCGGCATTGTGCCGGATCTACCTGAAACCGGTTATGGCTATATTCGTCGCGGCGACGTTTCCCCCGGCGAGCAGGATATGGTGGCCTTTGAAGTGGCGCAGTTTGTCGAAAAACCGAATCTGGAAACCGCGCAGGGCTATGTGGCAAACGGTGATTATTACTGGAACAGCGGCATGTTCCTGTTCCGCGCCGGACGCTATCTCGAAGAACTGAAAAAATATCGTCCGGATATTCTCGACGCCTGTGAAAAAGCGATGAGCGCCATCGATCCGGATCTCGATTTTATTCGTGTGGATGAAGAAGCGTTTCTCGCCTGCCCGGAAGAGTCGGTGGATTACGCGGTCATGGAACGCACGGCAGATGCCGTTGTGGTGCCGATGGATGCGGGCTGGAGCGATGTCGGTTCCTGGTCCTCATTATGGGAGATCAGCGCACACACCGCCGAGGGCAATGTTTGCCACGGCGACGTGATTAATCACAAAACCGAAAACAGCTATGTGTATGCCGAATCTGGCCTGGTGACCACCGTTGGGGTGAAAGATCTGGTCGTGGTGCAGACCAAAGACGCGGTGTTGATTGCCGATCGGAACGCGGTGCAGGATGTGAAAAAAGTGGTCGAGCAGATCAAAGCTGATGGTCGTCATGAGCATCGGGTGCATCGCGAAGTGTACCGCCCGTGGGGCAAATATGACTCTATCGACGCAGGCGACCGCTACCAGGTGAAACGCATCACAGTGAAACCGGGCGAGGGGTTGTCGGTACAGATGCACCATCACCGGGCAGAACACTGGGTGGTGGTGGCGGGAACGGCAAAAGTCACCATTGACGGTGATATCAAACTGCTTGGTGAAAACGAGTCCATTTATATTCCGCTGGGGGCGACGCATTGCCTGGAAAATCCGGGGAAAATTCCGCTCGATTTAATTGAAGTGCGCTCCGGCTCTTATCTCGAAGAGGATGATGTGGTGCGTTTTTCGGATCGCTACGGACGGGTGTAAACGCCTTATCCGACCTCTGGTTCGGGTTTTGTAGGCCTGATAAGGCGCGGTAGCGTCGTATCAGGCGCTGGCTGTCGGATGCGGCGTGAACGCCTTATCCGACCTACGGTTCGGATTTTGTAGGCCTGATAAGGCGCGGTAGCGTCGCATCAGGCGCTGGCTGTCGGATGCGGCGTGAACGCCTTATCCGACCTGTGGTTCGGGTTTTGTAGGCCTGATAAGACGCAGTAGCGTCGCATCAGGCGCTGGCTGTCGGATGCGGCGTGAACGCCTTATCCGACCTGTGGTTCGGGTTTTGTAGGCCTGATAAGGCGCGGTAGCGTCGCATCAGGCGCTGGCTGTCGGATGCGGCGTGAACGCCTTATCCGACCTGTGGTTCGGGTTTTGTAGGCCTGATAAGGCGCGGTAGCGTCGCATCAGGCGCTGGCTGTCGGATGCGGCGTGAACGCCTTATCCGACCTGTGGTTCGGGTTTTGTAGGCCTGATAAGGCGCGGTAGCGTCGCATCAGGCGCTGGCTGTCGGATGCGGCGTGAACGCCTTATCCGACCTGTGGTTCGGGTTTTGTAGGCCTGATAAG